>NZ_CAMTIA010000053.1 GCF_947072475.1 uncultured Deefgea sp. | reverse complement strand
GTTCGGCGCAATTCGTTTCACTCATTGTCGCCCTACGCAGGCACATCATCCGCATTAAACCAACGTCAACCCCGCCATTTTCGAGCGCGGTACCACCATCGATAGCGAAAACAAAATATCCGGGCAATCGCCAAAAGCGTGTTCGATTTCTGGGTTAAGGATAAAGACCATGCCTTCGCTCACCGCAGTGGCTTGCTCGAGAGGATTGCTCGCGCCAGTCATTCGCAGCACGCCTTCGCCTTGCAGTACCACATGCAAAAACGCAACCGGTTCGCCTTGCACCAGAAAACCAATATCGGTATGTGGATCAAGCTGGGCGTAGCCCATCAAATTGGCGTCGTGCATATACTCGGGCGCGAGGCCCAAACGATTTAATAAGGCGATGCCCAATGCTGTTTTTTCCGCATCCAGTTGCCACGCATCCCCCGTCGGCAAGTTAGGATTGCCTTGCGGAGAATAATGCACCTCAATCACGCCTTTGGCGGCAAACGCCGAACTGCGCGTTTGCCGAATTTCGGCGAGATTTTGCTTAAGCGATTCAGGAATCGTAATCTGGCCTAATACCCTTATCGCATTCATTTACAGCTCCAAAGCGTTTAATACAATCCTGATTATGACTCTGTTTCAGCAGGTTTTTGTAGGGCCGCTTTTAAGCGGCGGCATTGCCCTAGTCGTCGGCTAAAGCCGACCCAACGAAATCATTAGATTTCTGAACGAAAGTCATAAAAACAAAGTTAGCCAGTATAGGTCAACAAAACATATTTAATAATGGCTAGCAGCCTATACCCACACCATCAATCCGCCATCACCTCGCCCAAGCGCACACCGCGCCCGGCTTTCCAATCGGCATTAAACTCCAAATCGCTTTCAGGAAACAGCAATACCACGGTTGAGCCAAGTAAAAAGCGCCCCATTTCTGCGCCCTGCTCTAGCACGATTTGCTGGTCGCGATAATCTTGGGTCCACACCGATTTGCTGCGCGGCGGATTGACCACGCCGTGCCATGTGGTCGCCATACTGCCAACAATCGTTGCACCCACCAGCACTTGCACAAAAGGCTGGCCGTTGTCGGCCTCAAACACGCACACCACCCGCTCATTACGCGCAAACAAGCCATCGACGCCGCGCGCTGTGGCTGGATTCACCGAAAACAACTCACCCGGCACGTAAGTCATTTCTAGCAAACGACCACGGCATGGCATATGAATGCGGTGATAGTCTTTGGGGCTGAGATAAATCGTGGCAAACAGGCCGTTATCAAATTGCTTGGCCAACGCCGCATTGCCAGCCAATAAAGCCGTGGTGGTAAATTGCTTGCCTTTGGCTTGATAAATTTGCCCATGCTCAATTGGGCCAAACTGACTAATTGCCCCGTCAACGGTACACAGCAGTTGCGCATTGGCCAGTGGCCGCACGCCGTCTTTTAAGGCGCGGGTAAAAAATTCATTGAATGTGGCATAAGCGGCAGGATTTGGATTGGCCGCTTCGGCCATATTGACTTGGTATTTGGCGACAAAGCGAGTAATCACGGCGTGAGTCAGGCGGCCAGCACGTAAACCGGCCAAATAGCCCATCAATCGAGTCAACGCCAACTTGGGGATGACATACTGCAAAAGTACAAATAGACGCTCAGACACGAAAGTCACCTAGGACAAATAAGAGCGCGGATTATAACGTATCTACCTACATGCTACCGATGGCACGAGACGTCAGTTACAATGTTGCCTCAAATGCTATGCAATCGAGGCTTTCATGCAACTGCAACCCCCATCAAGCCGCGCACAAACTTTGCGCCGTCAAAGTATTTACTTGCTGCCCAATTTATTTACCCTCGCCGCTCTGTTTTCTGGCTTTTATGCCATCGTGCAAGCCATGAATGGCCAGTTTGAATCGGCGGCGTTGGCGATTTTTGCCGCGATGATTTTAGATGGCCTGGATGGCCGTGTTGCCAGAATGACGCATACGCAATCTGAATTTGGTGCGCAATTTGATAGCTTGTCCGACATGGTGTCGTTTGGCGTTGCCCCGGCTTTAATTATGTATGAATGGGGCTTGTCGGGATTTGGCAAACTTGGATGGGCGGTGGCCTTTATTTATTGCGCTGGCGCGGCACTGCGTTTGGCGCGGTTTAATACCAATATCGAAGTGGTTGATAAACGTTTTTTTCAAGGCTTGCCCAGCCCAGCTGCAGCGGCCTTAGTTGCCGGTTTAGTGTGGATTAATATTGAATACCATGACGATTTATCGCCCTTGGTTGAGCTACTACCTTACGCGGCGCTGTGCTTTACGCTGTTTGCCGGCTTAACCATGGTGTCCAATGTGCCGTACTGGAGCTTTAAAGAGCTGCATATGCGCAAAACCGTGCCTTTTGTGAGTTTATTGATTGCCACCTTGATTTTGCTCATCGGCGCATCCCGTCCAGCCTTGGTGTTGTTTAGTTTCTTTATCTGCTACGCCGCATCAGGCTATGTGTATTGGCTGTGGCTTGTGATGAAACGTCCAAAACAAGTGGTAAAATTAGACAAATAGTCTAATTTACAAATAAAATATAGAAAAAAGAGCGGCCAATACAACAGGCCGCTCTTTTTTATTTCTCAAGTTTGACACTAAGTCTAAAAATGGCTAATCTCAAGTCATCGCTGCCAAGGAGAACACTGTGTCATTAGACATCGATCGTCTAATCGCTGATTTTGGTGGACCCAGTACACTGGCCGATCAGCTTAATGCTGCTTTTCCAGATGAACCGGTATCCCGAGCTGCGATTTATAAATGGCGCGAACGCGGCAGTTTGCCGCTCGCCCAAGTGAATAAACTGGCGCAATTGGCAAGTCAGCAAGGCCGGCAATTCAATATCCAAAATTATATGGGCCGTGATCAAACCACCGCCGCAGAGACTCAGGAGCACAGCATGACTCAACGCAGTAATGACCGCTTGGTGATTTTTGATACGACATTGCGTGATGGTGAGCAGTCTCCTGGCGCGTCGATGACCAAAGAAGAAAAAATCCGTATCGCCCGCCAATTGGAAAAACTCGGCGTTGACGTCATTGAAGCCGGCTTTGCCGCCGCCAGCCCCGGCGACGCGGATGCGATTAAAACCATCGCTGGCATTATCGAAAACAGCATCGTCTGTTCTTTGGCGCGCGCCAATGAGCGTGATGTGCGCGCTGCGGGTGAAGCGATTAAAGACGCCAAACGCGGCCGTATTCATACCTTTATCGCCACCAGCCCGATTCATATGGAACACAAATTGCGCATGACGCCGGATCAGGTGGTTGAGGCCGCGGTGAAAGCCGTCAAAATGGCGCGTGAATACACCGACGATGTTGAGTTTTCGGCTGAAGACGCCTTGCGTAGCGATATCGACTTTTTGGCGCGTATTTTTGGCGCAGTCATCGAAGCTGGCGCAACGACATTGAACGTACCTGATACCGTCGGCTACGCCGTACCGCAACGCACTGAGGCCTTTTTCCGCGAGTTGATTGCCAAAACCAAAGGCGGCGACACCGTGATCTGGTCGGCGCATTGCCACAACGATTTGGGCATGGCGGTGGCCAACTCTTTGGCGGCAGTTTTGGGCGGCGCACGTCAGGTTGAATGCACCATTAACGGTTTGGGCGAACGCGCTGGTAATGCCTCACTCGAAGAAATCGTTATGGCGACGCGAACTCGCCACGATATTTTCAACGTTGAATGCAATGTTGACGCCACCCAAATCGTGCCAACCAGTAAATTGGTGTCAACGATTACCGGCTATCCAGTGCAACCGAATAAAGCCATTGTCGGTGCCAACGCCTTTGCCCACGAATCGGGCATTCACCAAGATGGCATTTTGAAATGCCGCGAAACCTACGAAATCATGAGTGCGGAATCGGTCGGCTGGAGCACGAATCGTTTGAGCTTGGGCAAATTATCTGGCCGCAATGCGTTTAAAACCAAGTTGATGGAATTGGGCATCGAGCTGCAATCAGAAGAAGCTTTGAATGCCGCTTTTGCGCGCTTTAAAACTTTGGCCGATAAAAAACGCGAAATCTTTGATGAAGATTTACACGCCTTGGTGTCCGATGAGTTGATCTCGATCGAGCAAGAGCACATCAAACTTATTTCGCTAAAAGTCGTTTCCGAAACCGGTGAAACACCGAGCGCCGATATCGTCGTTAGCGAAGCGGGCATCGAGCGCCGTGCGACGGCACACGGTGATGGCACAGTAGATGCGACCTTTAAAGCTATTGAATCACTGTTTAATAGCGGTGCAGAAATGCAGCTGTATTCGGTCAATGCGATCACCTCAGGAACAGACAGCCAAGGCGAAGTGACCGTGCGCTTGATGAAGGACGCCAAAATCGTCAACGGCCAAGGTGCAGATACCGACATTATTGTTGCCAGCGCCAAAGCATATATTTCGGCACTGAATAAAATCCACAACAATATTAATCGAGTGCATCCACAACCGGTTTAAGTGAATGCGCCTAGTGCGACATCCACTGCTTTTTTGTCGTTGAGCAGCACGCGGTTAGGTACGGCTCAATGGCCAGCATTTGCGAATCACGGCAGCAATCGATACCACCCCCGTCGATGGCTGGAGGCAGCAACCACAAATTGCGCGCGCTCAAGCTTTCAGTCTGGTGAACCTAAACCACAACTGAAGAAACCGAACGCATCAATACAAAGCCCCACTGTGACCCAGCGGGGCTTTGTTCTGTCTATCGGACGACAGACCCTGAAAGCTAAAACCAAACTCAATGACCACGAAACAATGGGTATATTCATCTATCCACTATAATAAATACCGCGCAGCCATATACCCATACATCAACCAGCAATTAACTTTGCGCCAATAAACTCGGTCGCGAATACTTGGCATATAAAGTAGCACTCACAAAACTCACCACCGTCAGCACCACTTGAATCGCTGCCAACCCTTGTGACAAACCTTGGTCACTCCATGCGCGCATCACGCCTTCCATAAAAAACACCAACACAAACATGGTGTACCACTGGTAGGTATAACGGCGGCCATGCAATAAACCGCGTAATGGCAAAAACAAAATCAGCGCTTTTAACACCACCCAAGAACCACCGGGCTTAAGCGGCGCAAGCCATAATTCCCATGCGGTGGTTAGCAAAATCATCGCCACCAAGGCAATCACAGTAATGGCTTGCAATGCCGGTAAATTGGCAGGACTTAATTTCATTCACTTATTCCTTTTAATTTCAGCGCGATCTCGGCCAATCGACGCCCCTGCGCCAAACACAGCACGCGCTCAGAGTCCGAAATCGCTTGATTTGATTCAGTGCCAGCCCAGTGGCTCGGCCCATACGGTGTGCCACCGGTCGTAGTCGACATCAATGCGGTTTCTGAATACGGCGTTCCGACAATCAGCATGCCGTGATGCAATAGCGGCAGCATCATCGTCAGTAATGTGGATTCATTGCCACCGTGTAATGTGCCTGAACTGGTAAAGACCGAAGCCGGTTTGCCGATCAAAGTGCCTTTGAGCCAATCGGCAATGGTCGAATCCCAAAAATATTTCATCGGTGCCGCCATATTGCCAAAGCGGGTTGGGCTACCCAAAGCGAGGCCATCACATTCAAGTAAATCGTTGAGCGTGACATATGGCGCTCCCGTATTTGGAATATCCGCCTCGGTGGCTTCACACACCGTCGAGATTCGCGGCACAGTGCGTAAGCGCGCAGAGCAACCGGCAGTCGCTTCAATACCCCGTGCAATTAGCTGCGCCATCTGACGCGTAGCACCGTGGGTTGAGTAATACAAAACAAGGATTTCAGTCATGATCTTTACAGGGGCAGCTTTCAGGATGCGCTATTATAATGGGATTCGCTTCTTATCGTTGCCTGCTATGAATTTTGCTAACACTTTCCCACAACTGGCCCGAATTAGCGGTTTTTCTCGTTTCGTCGGTCAACGCCTACTCAATGATCGTTGCCTAGAAACCGCCGGTAGTCTGACATTTACCACCTTACTGGCGGTGGTACCGCTGTTTACCATTGCGATTACGCTGATTTCAGCTTTTCCGATGTTCAGCATCAATGTGGGGAAATTTCGCGGTTTTATCCTCAATAACTTAGTGCCCGAAGCCTCTGGCAAAGTCATTGGGGTATATATGCGCCAATTTGCCGCCAATGCCGATAGTCTCACCACCATGGGCATGATTGGCTTACTGGCAACGGCCTTATTAATGATGTTTACCATTGAGAAAACGTTTAATTCAATTTGGCGTATTAAACGCCCAAGAAAACTGCTGTCGCGCACGCTAACTTATTGGGCCGCGCTGACCTTAGCGCCGATTTTAATTGGTTTAAGTTTGTCACTCACCAGCTGGATATCGCAAAATTCGGGCCTAGGTGGACTCAACATCCCCATGTTGCAAATCTCTTCATGGCTGCTGATGTTTATTACTTTGGGATTACTGTATCTCACACTCCCCAATTGCTTTGTTCCGCGCTCGCACGCCTTAATTGCGGCACTGTTTAGCAGCGCGTGCCTCGAATTGATGAAGATGCTATTTGGCTTGTATATCAAGCAATTCACCACTTACAACTTGGTTTACGGCACTTTTGCGAGTTTTCCGATCTTTTTGATGTGGTTGTATTTATGCTGGGTATTGATTTTGGCGGGGGCGGTATTGTCAGCGAGTTTGTCGTATTGGCACGCAAATGGCTGGCGCTGGGATAATCATCACGGTACGCGTTTTGAGCAAGCGGTACAGATTTTAGCCGCCTTAGCCCGCGCCCATCAAAATGGCGAAGTGCTGCACATCGATCAACTACGCCGTAAAGTTGAGCTCGGCATCGATGCCACACAGCAATTATTAGAGCAAATGACCGCTAAACTATGGGTTGAATCGACTCGGGATGGCGAATGGATTTTGGCTTGCAGTAGCCAGCGGATTAGCTTGCTGGCGGTATTTGAATTGGTGGTCAGCCCACTCAATAGTGAAGTCGATAGCGGGCTAGAATCTCGTCTAGAGTTAGCCCGCTCGGCTTTAGATCTATCGCTCGCCGATTACTTGCTAGATTCACAACCCGCCAACAGCGCGGTATCAATCGCGATTTCAGGCAACTCACCGATATAAGCTTCACCCAATTGGCGCAGCAAGATAAATTTGATTCGACCGGCGTCGACTTTTTTATCTTGCGCCATTAAAGCCTTATAACGCTCGCCCCCTAAAGCAGGCGAAATCACTGGCAAGCCAGCTCGCTGCAATAGATTGATCACGCGATCCACATCTGCGGCTTGTAAATGCCCTAATGCGCGCGAAGCATGTACTGCAAGCACCATCCCCGCCGCCACTGCTTCGCCGTGCAACCAAACGCCATAACCTAATCCAGCCTCAATGGCGTGGCCAAAGGTATGACCCAAGTTGAGTAAAGCGCGCTGACCGGTTTCTTTTTCATCGGCAGCCACAATTCGTGCTTTATTTTGGCAGCAGCGTTCTACGGCATAGGCGATTAAATCCACATCACGCGCCATTAAAGCATCGATATTTTCTTCGAGCCAAACGAGGAACTCGAGATCGTCAATCAAGCCATATTTAATCACTTCGGCCATACCAGCGGAAAACTCGCGCTGCGGTAAAGTCGCTAGGGTACTTAAATCAGCGAGTACTAGCTTGGGCTGGTAAAACGCGCCCAGCATATTTTTACCCAATGGATGATTAATCGCGGTTTTACCGCCGACCGAAGAATCAACCTGAGCGAGCAGCGTCGTAGGAATTTGAATAAACGGCACGCCGCGCTGATAGACCGCAGCGGCAAAGCCCGTCATATCACCAATCACCCCACCGCCTAAAGCGATCAAGGTTGTTTTGCGCTCGGCACGTGCCGTTAATAGCGCATCAAAAATTAGATTCAAACTGTCCCACGTTTTATATTTTTCACCATCGGGCAGGATGATCGACTGGCATTCAACCCCTGCGGCCTGCAATTGCTCGACTAAACCCGCCAAGTACAATGGTGCAATGGTCTCATTGGTAACAATGGCGACGCGCTTTTGCGCTAGCAATGCCAGCAGTGGCTCGACCGACTGAAGTAAACCTTCGCCGATCAAAATCGAGTACGGGGCGTGGTCAATATCAACGTGTACAGTGCGGATCATGCCTGACGCTCCAGTTCTTTTAGCAATAATTGCAAAAGGGAATTTACAGTTTGTTGGCTGGTATCAATCACCAGATCAGCGACTTCGCGGTACAGCGGATCGCGTTGTTCGTAGAGTTCTTTGAGTTTGCCTAAGGGATCTGCCGTTTGTAATAAAGGCCGATTTTTATCGTGGCAAGTGCGTGAATACAGCTCTTCTGGGCTAGCGCGCAAATAAATCACATAGCCATTACGCCGTAAATGATTCCGGTTAATTGGGTTTAAGATCGCGCCGCCGCCCGTTCCCAATACAATGTCTTGTAGCTTGGAAAGTTCGGCGATGGTCTCTGCTTCTCGCTCACGAAACCCACCCTCTCCTTCGATTTCAAAAATCATAGGAATACGAGCGCCAGTTCGCGCTTCGATTTCATGATCCGAATCATAGAAAGTTTTCTGGGTTGCACGCGCAAGGGCACGCCCCACGGTCGTTTTGCCAGCCCCCATTAGGCCGACTAAATAAAAATTGCCTGGCATTCTCATGCCAGGCATTTTACTTGAATCTAAGATCCTTAGCGAGTCATGCCCTCGCAACGTTGCGAGATTATCGCAGCGTTAGATCTGATTCCAATACGCGAGGCGTCAAGAAAATTAACAACTCACGACGCTCTTTCTTGGTTGATCGATTTTTAAACAAATTACCCAATACTGGAATATCACCCAAGAGTGGCACTTGCGTAATCCTATTGTTGGAATTTTCGATATAAATACCACCAATCACCACTGTGCCGCCGCTTTCAACCAAGACCTTGGTTTTAATTTGCTTGGTATTAATCGCCGGGCCATTTAAAGTGTCGGTGCCTCGGCTGTCTTTATTCACATGCACATCCATAAATACGCTGCCATCTGGCGTAATTTGTGGCGTGACTTTTAATGACAGAGTGGCTTTCTTAAATTCAACCGTGGTTGCGCCATTTTGTGATGAAGTTGAATATGGAATTTCTTGACCATCTTCAATCACTGCTTCAACTTGATCGGCAGTAACCAAACGTGGGCTCGAAACGATTTTCAACTTACCATCTTGCTCTAAGGCACTCAACTCCAAGCCCAAAATACCATCTGAGCCAGCAATCAGCATGGCAATTGATCCCGGATTAAAACCACCAATCCCTGCCGCAGGCAAACTTACCGAAGGCACATTGCCACCAACGGCAGGCCCAGGGAAAGTAGAGCCACCTGGGCTAGTGTAATCTTTACTGGTTAAGTTACCACCAAAAGCCGTATCGCCTTTGGCGTACAAGCCATGCAATTTCACCCCAAGCTCACGCTGAAAGCCGTCTTCTGCCTCAACAATCCGCGCTTCAATCATCACTTGGCGCACTGGGATGTCAATTTTGGTCAGCAATTCGCGAATTTGTTCCAGCTTAGAAGGAATATCCTGCACCACCACTTGATTGGTACGTGGATCAATCACCGCTGAGCCACGAGGCGAAAGAATCTTTTGTTTTTCATCGCTTAATATCACTTTCAGCGCATCGGCTTTGTGATATTTCAACTGGAAATATTCAGTACGAGTGGGCTCTAATTCAGAAATTTGTTTACGATTTTCTAATTCAGATTTCTCTTTTGCCGCCAATTCATCGCGTGGCGCAATCCACATCACATTGCCAGTTTTACGCTGATCAAGCCCTTTAGCTTGCAAAATAATATCCAGCGCTTGATCCCAAGGCACATCTTTTAATCGTAGTGTTAATGCACCACCCACCGAATCACTGGTAATAATATTTAAGCCGGTAAATTCAGCGATTACTTGCAAAACCGTACGCACTTCAACATTTTGGAAATTCAAAGATAATTTCTCACCTTTGTAATTGGCTTTACTGGCGATTTTATCTTTATTGGCACTAGCATCACGCACTTCAACCACAAATCGATTCTCGGTTTGATAGGCCGAGTACTCCCAATTGCCTTTAGGCTCAATCAGCATTTTGACTGAATCGCCCTGCGCATGGGTTTCAATTTTTTGAATGGGTGTGCCAAAATCAGTGACATCGAGTTGGCGCTCTAGATTTTTTGGTAAGCCGGCTTTTGAGAAATCAACGACTAGATTTTTACCTTGTTGGCGAATATCAATACCAACATTAGGGCTGGATAAATCAATAATAACTTTACCTTCACCGGCTGAACCACGTCGAAAATCAATCGCTTGAATCCCTTCTGCTTTGCTGGTGGATTTCGCATCTGAAAACTGCGTATTACTCCGAACAGGTGCGCTATTGACTGTGGTATTTGCAGCCGCGGCCGCATCAACTGTAATCAAATAGGAATTACCTTCAACGCTGGTTTCGTAACTGGCTTGTTTTTGCAAATTAAACACTAAGCGAGTACGGCCTGTTCCTTCGGCTACATTCACTGAGCGCAATGCGGCACCATTCACTGGATAAACGTTTTTTCCCGTTTGGTTCGCGGTATTGGCAAAATCAAATGCAATCCGGGGCGGCGTATTCACAGAGAAGCTCGTTGGTGTTGGTGGCGCACTATTAAAGGTCACTTTAATAATTTGCTTATCGGCACTCACATTACTGACTTCAACATTGGTGATATTGGCCGCGTCGATTGCAAATGCTAATGGCGTTAACAAACATAAAGCAAAATAGCTTAAACGCGCTAGGCTCTTATTCATTTTCATTTTTTCTGCTCCGCATCATCCAAGCCCAAGACAGTCGAGCGTTCAACCCAATCGCCACCACTGTCTTCAACAATTTCTTTTAAGGTAATTTCAGTTTCAGAGACTTTCGCAACCATGCCAAAGTTTTGCCCCATATAACTACCTTGCTTCACTCGATACAAATTACCATCCGGCGCACGAATTAGCGCTTGTACTGCAGCACCTTGTTGCAAAGTGCCAACCATGCGTAGTTTTTCAAGATCGTAGTTTTCTAAGACCTCTTTGACTCGATTCATATTTGGCGCTAAACCACTACCGTTGGTTTTTTTAGCCAATTCCATTTTACTGGTTCGAAATGGATCAGCAATTTCAAAAGCTTCGTAGGGAAATGCAACATACACCTTTGCCTCCGGTAAAGGCTCTACTTTCCCTCGTAAACCTTTTGATTGTTCCACCATCCATTCTTTTAAATCACTATGTTCATCGCCAAAACAACCGGTTAATCCAGTGAGCAGCAATACATAAAGGAGCCATCTTTTCACAATATTTTCTCCGATAGACCTTTATTTTTTCTTTTTACGCGCTTCAGCTTCTGCTTGACGAATCGCTTGTAATTCAGCCTCATCCAATGCGCGATAGGTTTTAATTGTCGCTTCCATGGTCAGTAACTGATCTTTTGAACTCGTTAATTTTATATCACTTAAAATAACAATGCGTGATAGCTGTGCAACATCACTCACAAATGCCGCCAAATCATGATAACTACCGGTGACCTTAATTGAAATCGGCGCTTCAACAAATTCTGCAGTTTTTACTTCAAGACCAGGTTTAAATAATTCAAACAACAAACCACGTCCCACACCGGCTTGATTGATTTCAGTCAGCAAGGTTTCCATTTCAGAACGATTTGGTAATTGTTTAAGCAAAGCACCAAACGATTGCTGTATTTCTAACAACTGTTGTTTGTATTCAGCGAGGTTAATCGCTCGCTTTTTCTTATCAATAAATTCAGTCTTTAATTGAATTTCTGTCGCTTGCCCTGCATCGAGTTCTTCGACTTGCGCACTCCAAACATAAAAGTAACCGGCTGCAATAGTTAAAACCAATACAACAATTAATGAGCCCAATTGAACTTGTATTGGCCAATTTCCTGCATCTTTTGGATCTAAATTTCTTAAATCATCCAACGTCATTGCTGGCCTCTCTTCACTGAACTGGCGGTGCTTTCTGCAGGCTCATCAACACGGGTTAATTTTATATTTAATGTAAAGTCAGAGAGTCGCTGATTACCAATAGAAGCTGATTTTACTTCGATCAATAATGGCTGTTCAAAAATAGGCGCGTCATTCAGATTGCGCATTAATGTGGAAACACGAGCATTCGATTGCGCATAACCGGTGAGTACCAACTGATCATTGGTTTGCTTTACTTCTTTTAGATACACGCCTTCAGGCACTTGCCGTGTCAATTGGTCAAGCAAATGAACCGTTTCTGTTCGATTCGATTGCAAACGCTCAACAATTTTTTTGCGATCAAGCAAAGCTTGTTTCTCAGTTTTTAATTTGTCAATTTCGGCTATTTCTCGATCGAGCTTGGCATTTTCTTCGGTCAAAAAGTGATTACGTCCATTTTGAATATCCACTTTTGCTGAAAGCAACATATAGCCAGCCAACACCACTCCCACCGCCAACAAGAAAGACATAACCAGCATTGACACATATTGCCGCTGCCGTGCCGCTCGCTTTTGTTCGCGATGTGGCAATAAATTAATCCGAATCATACTGGGTCAAACCTCCGCATGGCCAAACCACAGGCAATCAGCAATGAAGGCGCATCCAACTGAATTTGCTTACCTTTTACCTTGCCAGTTGACATACTAAAAAATGGGTTTGCTCGCATAGTACTGGCGACCTGAGTACGACTTGAAACCGCTTCATCTAGGCCATGAATCACACTGCACCCGCCCGCCAAAAGAATATGATCCACCGCGTTGTAATTACTTGATGTGTAGAAAAACTGCAGCGAGCGAGAAATCTCAAGCGCCATCGTATCCATAAATGGCTGCAGCACATCTGGCTCGTAATTATCCGGCAGACCACCTTGCCGCTTGGCTTGCTCAGCCTCCTCGGCCGACATATTGAATTTTCTTTGGATTTCTTGTGTTAATTGATTACCTGCATAGGCTTGATCACGGCTATAGATTGACTGTCCATCTTTAAAAATATTCATATGCATCGCCGTTGAGCCAATATCAACCACCGCAACGATTTGGTTTTCTCCACCATTGGGCAATTGTGGACGCATTAACTCAAATGCCGCTTGTGTTGCATACGACTCAACATCCAGCACCACCGCCTTTAAGCCGGCTTCTTCAATTGCCGCTACGCGTTCATCGACTTTGTCTTTTTTCGCCGCAGCAATCAAGACATCTTCTTCATCTGGATTATTTGCGGCAATGCCAAGCACTTGAAAATCAAGGTTAACTTCATCCAATGGAAATGGAATGTATTGATTGGCTTCAGTCTCAACTTGGCTTTCTAGCTCTCGCTCACTCATGCCCGCTTGTACTAAAATCTTTTTTGTAATAACTGCTGAGGCTGGCAACGCTGCAGCAACGTTTTTAACCTTGCTCCCCATCCGCCGCCAAGCATTTCGAATCGCAAGTGCCACGGCCTCGGAATTCACGATATTATTATCGGTCACCGCATCTTTAGGTAAGGGCTCAATAACATAGCGCTCAAGGCTAAAATTGCGCCCCGCTTGACTCAGCTCGACCATCTTTACGGCAGAGGAGCTAATGTCTAGACCGATAAGCGGTGGTGCTTTCGGTTTAAGAAAATCGAGGTTCAACGCAATATTCCCTATTGTAATTGGTAAAAAATCCTATCAGTGACAGCTTACTCCTGTAAAGTAAGCTGACCCTTTATCTCTTTTTTTGCAACATCAATACAAAACCCGTAAATTACCACTCACTGAATGATAGATTCATACTCATGGCAAAAAAAATAATTATTTCCCTGCTGGTACTTTTCTTTGGAATTACAATTATCGGCATAAGTTTAGCGGCTTTAGCGGTGATTGTGACCTATCCAAAGCTGCCTCCGCTCAATGCACTGACCGACTATAAGCCTAAAATTCCATTGCGTATTTTCAGCGAAGATAAGGTTTTAATTGGTGAGTTTGGTGAAGAACGACGCGCGTTTGTTCCGATTAACCAAGTGCCACCAATGATGATTAACGCGCTACTTGCAGCAGAAGACGAACGTTTTTATCAGCATGGCGGGATTGATTATCTCGGGGTGCTGCGTGCGATTGTTGGCAATGTACTCTCGGGGCATTCACAGTCTGGCGCAAGTACCATCACGATGCAGGTCGCTAAAAACTTCTATCTATCTAATGAAAAAACTTACACACGTAAATTCAATGAAGCTTTGCTTGCATTCAAAATTGAGCACAATCTATCAAAAGATCAGATTTTAGAACTTTACATTAATCAAATTTATCTGGGTCAACGCGCTTACGGCTTTTCTTCAGCCGCGCAAACTTACTTTGGAAAAAGCCTCAAAGACCTTACAGTTGCTGAATTTGCCATGTTGGCAGGTTTACCAAAAGCACCATCCGCTTACAACCCGATCGTCAATCCTAAACGCGCAACATTACGTCAAATGTATGTATTACGCAGAATGGCTGAACTCAATTTTATTGATGCCGCCCAATATAAGGCCGCGCAGACCGAGCAATTAGTTTTTAGTCGAAATAGCCAACAATTTCCTGTTCACGCTGAATATGTCGCGGAAATGGTACGGCAAATGATGTTTAAAAAATATCAAGAGGCGACCTACACACAAGGCTTTCAAGTTTTTACAACCATCAATAGCCAAGCACAGAACGACGCTTATAGTGCATTGCGTAACGGCATTCTCGATTACGATAATCGTCACGGCTATAGAGGCCCAGAAGGCTTTATTGATGCTGCGCTATTAGCAAATCAAATTGATGAACAGCTCGATGAAGCACTCAACAATATCAAAGAAGCAGATGACTTACGTCCAGCCATTGTATTGAGCAGTAATAACAAAGAAGTCAATGCCTACTTACAAGGTGGAGAAAGAATCACCATTCAAGGAGAGGGTTTACGCTTTGCACGTAGTGCCCTATCGGACAAAAACACGCCCGCGAACCGAATTCGGCCAGGCGCCATCATTCGTGTTAATGCCACAGAAAAGGGCTGGGCGATTAAGCAACTACCCGACGTCGAGGGTGCCATTGTCGCAATGGACCCACAAAACGGCGCTATTCGAGCGTTAGTGGGCGGTTTTGATTTTAATCACAACAATTTTAATCATGTGACTCAAGCATGGCGTCAGCCTGGTTCGAGTTTTAAACCTTTTGTGTATTCAGCCAGTCTGGAACGTGGCGTCACTCCTGCGACCATGATCAATGATGCACCTCTAGTGATTGAAGTCGGCGGGCAACGCTGGGAGCCGAAGAATTACGATGGTCGTTTTAGAGGCATGACCTCGGTGCGTAAAGCGTTAACGCTATCGACGAACTTAGTGTCTGTACGCATCTTGCAAGCGATTGGCACCGACTATGCGCAACAGCATCTAACTCGCTTTGGTTTTGACCCGAAACAACACCCCGCCTATCTCACCATGGCGCTCGGAGCCGGCAGCGTCACACCGTTGCAATTGGCAGAAGGCTACTCGGTGTTTGCCAATACAGGCTATCGTGTTCGTTCATATTTTATTGATCGTATTGAAGATGCGCGCGGCAAAGTGCTAGCGCAAACACAGCCCGAAATTGCCGGCAAAAATGCGCCACGTACACTGGATGCACGTAACGCCTTTATCATGAATTCAATGATGGGCGATGTGATCAAAATGGGTACGGCGACAAAAGCAAAAGTACTAGGCCGCAATGATTTAGCGGGTAAAACAGGCACCACCAACGATGCTTATGATGCTTGGTTTGCGGGCTACCAAGCTCAGCTCGTCACCATTACTTGGATTGGCTTTGATCAACCCAAATCACTTGGCGCGCGCGAAACCGGGGGGGGAGCGGCACTGCCTATTTGGGTGAATTTCATGGGTAAAGCACTCAAAGATATTCCTGAATCGCCGTGGGTGATGCCCGATGGCGTCACTAGCCGTACTAGCGATACTGAGCGCGGCCCGATCACTGAGTATTTTTATCAAGAGTTTCAATCGACCAATCCACAGCTTGGCTTAAGTGGCGGCAGTGAAACTGAAGCCGCCCCGATTGATGAAATTAAAGAGCAATTATTTTAGTAGCTACTTTACAAAAAATACGCTGTGAACACCGGTTGATTACTGATAATCAGTTCAGTTAAGTCTCTGCAATTTGGAATATTCAATACTCAAAAAAATCCTATGTATATCTCTAAAAGCCAAGCCTAGATTAGGCTTTATCGATATACATAGGTGTGTAAATTATGCTGTTGTTAGAACATTGTCCTGCCATAATGATGTATTGATGCATTGCACTCCCTTGAACTCGTGCCACGAGGAAAGACGGTATGTCCATCACAACGACATTAGTAGCTTCCCACTGCGACAACATTGCTCAACGTGCGGCACAATTAATCCACGCGGGTCATGCCAAAAATTTAGAGCAAGCACGTCGTCAAGCCTGTCTTGAATTAGGCTTATCCAGTAAAGAGGTGGGCGCTTGCACTGCTGAAATAGAGGCCGCAATGGCACATTATCAGCACTTATTTTGCCCCGATTTTGATGAAGATTTATTTAAATTACGTCAAAAATCCTTGGCTTTAATGGATTTTTTCCAGCAATTTGAGCCCTATCTAATTGGCTCAGTGCTCAAGGGCAATGCTAGTACGCATTCCGATATCAATCTTTTGGTTTATTCTGATGACCCAAAAGTGATTGAAATTTTTTTATTAAATCAACAAATAGACTATTCAAGCAAAGAGAGAAAGACCCAATATCGTCAAACCGACTCTCCGACAATTGCTTTCTGGTTTGATCAAACCGAAGTACATTTACAAATATTACCCAGTGTCGCTCGTCATCAATACGCAAAAAAACATGAGCGCGCCAACTACCGTCAACTTCAACAACTGATCGCAGATTGTAAATCGACGTACATTCTTGCATCAGAAGAATAGGATTAATTTATGGCTAACAATTCCTCGTTAACGCCAATTCGACTCAAAGATCCTAGCCCTTATTTAGTTCATGATGCAGATGAAATTTTTCTTATATTAACTCGCCTCGCTAAAAAGCCTGAATTGGTTTGCCTATATGCAAATCAACAACATGATGTGTTTATTTTGAGCGCACTACTCCAAGTGGATCAGAACAATTTAATTTTTGACCTTGGCCGCGATGCAGAGTTAAACCAGCGTCTAGTTTCAGCAAAAACAATATGTTGTGTTGCACACATCAATAGTATTCATTATCAATTTGATTTAATCGTAAGTACGGCCACATTGATTAATGAGCAAGCCGCCATTGTTTGTTTATTTCCAAAGCAAATGCTGAGTTTACAAAGAAGAGATTTTTACCGACTATCTATTCCATTATCAACCCCATTATCTTGCCTTATCCCTCTGCAGCACGGCGGTGATGTTGAGATTTCAATGTCAGACATTAGTCTTGGTGGAATTGGCCTACTCGGTTTTGTTACTGACATTTCACTCGAAATCGGCAGTATTTTGCATAATTGTCGTATTGAGTTACCCCAAGTAGGGCTAATTACTGCAGATATTGAAATATGCACTAGTAATGAGCTGATTATGAAAAATGGCATCCGCACCATTCGTAGTGGTTGTCGCTTTATTAATTTATCCGGTCCAGGACAAACCTTAGTACAGCGCTATATTAACCATGTTGAACGCAAACGCTTAGCGCGAGAATAATGACTATTCAATCCAGCTCCGACCTACTTCCTACGCTCCAGCAATTAATTCGGCCAATAGATAGCCACAAGGGCCTCTACGGTAGCGTAGCTATACTCGGCGGAGCAACCGGAATGATTGGAGCAGCATTACTGGCTGGACGCGCAGCACTGCATTTAGGGGTCGGAAAAATATGGATTGGTTTATTAGATGAACGATTACTCGTTGATCCAACTCAGCCCGAATTGATGATTGTCGCTGCGAATCAATTACTAAAACAAAAGCCAAGCCATTTACTCATTGGCCCAGGTCTAGGGCAATCCCAGCAAGCAACCGAGCTATTGCATAGCTGCTTAGTGAGCAACTTGCCATTAGTGCTTGATGCTGATGCATTAAACTTAATTGCGCAGGAAGCTGAGTTTAAATCACTGCTGCACACTAGAGCTGCAGAAACAATCATTACCCCTCATCCAGCCGAAGCTGCGCGCCTGCTTCAGCGCTCCACAGAAGCAGTACAAGCGCAACGCGAACAAGCCGTCAAAACGCTGAGTAAAGACTTTTGTTGCCACGCCATCCTTAAAGGCAGCAATACGCTAATAGCGCATCAAGATGAAGTTTGGATCAATACGAGTGGCAACTCAGCACTGAGTAGTGCCGGACAGGGCGATGTCTTAAGTGGGATTGTCCTAGCTTTACTCGCACAAGGGCTAAGCGCAATTGAAGCCAGCTGTTGCGCTGTCTACCTACACGGTAGCGCGGCAGATTCATGGAGAAAAAAACATCCCAATGGCATTGGCTTAACTGCAAGCGAAACCTTGTTACTGGTACGTGAAGAACTCAATCAACAACTAAACTTAAGCAAAAACATTGCTAAATAGAACTCCCGAACAAGGTTAGTAACAAAAATAACAGCAGGTATATTCCTCAGTAGCTTATATCCCAAGGCCCAGAGTCAAATACAGCGCATCGGTATCTGTGATTTGAGGCCCGCGCACAAACGCCGAACAGCAAAAAGCCCGACTCTTTCGAATCGGGCTTTCTGGTATGGGGAGTCTG
>NZ_CAMTIA010000052.1 GCF_947072475.1 uncultured Deefgea sp. | reverse complement strand
TGCGCGCAGCGGATCAACTCCAACATCGTCGCGCCGAGCGTCCGGCGCAAGTGCGGAGTAAACCGAAGGCCTTGTGCGCCATCGCACCCCCCTATGTCAGACTAGTTGTCGCCTCTGAATTTTCATTGGTTTGCAAAAAACAGAGGCTTCAACATGCAAAAAATAACGTATTCTGACGACTTTAAACAGCAGACGCTGAGCAAAGTTTACAAACGCGAAAAAGTGGCGCAAAAGATAGCATAGGATTTAACGATTGAGGCGACAACTAGTTTGACAATTACCGGAATCGAGCGCAGCCCACGGTCGGTGTTTTCAGCTTGAAGCAAATGCTCAATCAACCAGCCTGACGTATCAATTCCCAAACCACCTTGGGCTTTCAAATCAACCCACGCGCCCGCCATACCATGCAAACGCAGCGCTTTCAGTTCAGCGGTAATATCACGCATGATTGGATTCTTCATTTTGGGTCGTTGGCTTAGTTGCTTCGCTCGTCGCCCGTAATTGGTCATAACGCTCGGTATTGGCCTGCGGTTCCTCGCCCAGCTTGAGCTGAGTTTCTGCGCTGGCGGTGGCCGGTGGCTCAGTCAAACGCGCCACCACGTTCAGAATGTGTTCAATACTCAGCACGCCGGACTCCAACACCAATTCAACCGCCACCAAGACCGCATCTAATCCAGCAATCGGCACCGTAGCAAGGACTTGCGCCATCACTTTGTCGCCACCGTTACGCCGTAACAACCCTTGCTTAAGCCGCAACAACGCGGTCGGCATTTCAGCAAATGGCGCGCCATTACGTAATGCGCCCGGCTTGCGGCTAATCAGTGGAACGTAATGCTGCCAGTCGAAACTCACTTGATGCTCGGCCAGCAGGCGCTCATGTCGCGCCACAATGGCATCGTCAACCACAATCACCACTTGGCTTGGGTACAAACGCACACTAACCCGATGGCGTGACCATTCGCACGGCACCGAATAACGATTGCTGGCGACCGTAATCAAGCAGGTGCTTGATACGCTGGCCAAATGTTCGACGTAGCCATCAAACGGGGTCGGCATTGGCATCATTTCCAGTCGTTCCTGCTCCAGCATCTCAGCGATGCTGAGCGCTTTGAACTCAGGGTGTTTCAGCTCTGCCCATAAGGCACGACAACGCTCGGCCAGCCACACATTCAATGCGTCAAAGCTACTGAATTGCACGCTTTGCGCTGCCAACCAAATCCGCCGCCGACTGTCTTGCACATTCTTTTCAACCACGCCTTTTTCCCAACCAGAGGCGACATTGCAGAAATCGGGATCAAACAAATAGTGCGCGCACATCACCGAGAAACGCGCATTCACGATCCGGCCTTTACCCTTCAATACCTTATCGACGGCGGTCTTCATATTGTCGTAAATGCCACGCCGTGGCACGCCGCCCAAAGCGGCAAACGAGCGTGCATGTGCGTCGAATAACATTTCATGCCCTTGGCTGGGATAGGCCACCACCCAAAACGCGCGGCTCGCACAGAGCTTGGTATGTGCCGCGAGCACCTTGCGATAAACGCCGCCAATCAGCAGATGTTCTTCGCTCCAGTCAAATTGAAAAGCCTCACCCAAAGCAAACTGCAAGGGCACAAACCCCTGCGGGGTTTTGCCAGCCTTGCCCCGCCAAGCGCGAACGAAATCAGTGACGGCGCTATAACCACCGGCATAACCCTCGGCCTGAATCTGTTCAAACAACCCCTTGGCCGTCCGACGATTGTGCTTGGCGCGAAATGAATCGGCTTTCAGAGCTTGCTCTAAAGTGGCGTGAAACGGGGTGAGTTTGCCGGGTTGACGCTGGCGAGTGTACTGCGGCGGCGCCTTGGCAGTGGGCTTGCGAATCCAAGTTCGAACGGTATTGCGCGCCATACCGGTGCGCTTGGTAATTTCATGCAGCGACAGATGGTCGCGAAAATACATCCTACGGATTTTGCCAATCATTTCCATGGTGATCACCTTTTATCCTCTGCCTAAGAATTAAGCAGAGCAAGTAAAACACCTGGGTCAATTTTGGATCGGCATAACTAGCTGTAGTGGGTCAATTTTCGGTCGGCGACAACACCGCCAGTTCCGACCCGAATGATCCTCCGTGGGATGATTAAATAGACGTGGCGCTGGGGTTTTAACGCCATCAATCAACCACAAAATCCGCCAAACCTTAAGAGCAGGGCGCTTTTCGCGGTGACTTTGCTTGGTAGCAAGCTTGCATAGCATGACTATGCATCGCTGACTACGCCTTGCTTCGCCGCGAAAAGCGCGTCAGTAGCGGCGGGAAACCCAAAGTCAACAGGCCCTAGGGACGTTGGCTTGGTCGCTGTCGGGTCAAAATCATGAGTGTGCATTTTATAGATTGATTATGGGCTGGCTCACGTGGTACTTTAATATGCATATTATTTATATGTTTAATCGCCATGAGGATTCTATATGCCCCAAGCTCAGATTGTCAGTCACGTTGATGTGCGCCAGATTGCACCTGCCGATCGCCATGCGCTGATTTTTAATACCTTTGCTGCACTGCAAGTGGGTGAGGCATTGAGCTTAGTGAACGATCATCGACCTAATCCGCTCGCGGCGCAGTTTGCCGAGCGCTTTGCTGGCCAGTATCAATGGACTTATTTGCTAGATGGGCCTGCGCTGTGGCAGGTCACGATCGCAAAAGTCAGTGATGCTCGCCTTGGCGCGCCGTGTTGTGGTCATTGCAACGGCTAGCCTTTGCCAAGGAGTGGATGATGGTTAAAGCAATGATTTTACGCGGCCAGCAAGCGCTTGCCGCTCCGCATCGATTGGGGTTTTTAGCCGGTGGTATTTTGCTGGTTTTAAGCTTTTTGTGGTGGGGTGGCCATATGTTGGGGCGCTGGCAGGGTATCGCTTTGCCCAGTGCGGTGGTGCCGATGTTTTTGCATGGCTACAGCATGACGTATAGTTTTTTTCCGCTGTTTATGCTGGGCTTTATTTATACCGCTGGGCCGCGTTGGTTGGGCGTAGCGAGTCCGAGTTTGCGCTGTTATGCCCCGATTATGTTGGGGTATTTACTGGGCGGTCTTTTGGTACTTGCTTCAGCGGTCAATACGGCGCTATTAGGGCTAGGCATCGCTTTGCAGTTGCTGGCATGGCTGGCTGGATTGGCGGTGTGGATTCGAGCGATATTATCTAGCGCAGTGGCCGATCAATTGCACGCTAAAACCATTGCTTTGGCCTTTAGTTTAGGGGCGCTGGGCCTGCTGTTGGCGCTGTATTGGGCGATGACGGGCGATGTGTCGGCGTGGTTTGGGGCGGTGCAGCTTGGGATTTGGGGATTGTTGCTGCCGGTTTTTTTAGCGGTGAGCCACCGGATGATTCCGTTTTTTTCTGCAACGGCTTTGCCGTTATATTCGCCGTGGCGGCCAAATTGGTGGCTGTATACCTTGGTAGGGTGTTCGTTGCTGCGCATTGTGATGTTTGGTCTTGATCTAAATACCCTTGTTGTTGACGCGACGATGGCCAGTATTTTGCTGTATACCACTTGGCGCTGGCGTTTGATCGCGACGTTTAAAGTCAAACTATTGGCGATGCTGCACGCCGCTTTTGCCTGGGCGGGCTTGGCCATGTTGCTGTCGGTGATCAGTGATGTGCTGCAGTGGCGTGGGCACTTTGGTTTGGGTTTTGCACCGCTGCATGCGCTGACTTTAGGGTTTTTCTGCTGCATGTTGCTGGCGTTTGTCACCCGCGTCACGCTAGGGCATTCTGGGCGGCCGTTACTGGCGGGCGGCGTGGCTTGGACGTGTTATTGGCTCATGCAAGGAGTGGCGTTAGCGCGGGTATTGGGTGAGATTTTGCCAAGCATGCAAGCTATTCTGTATGCCGTGGCGGCCAGTATGGCGCTACTGGCTTTACTGAGCTGGAGTCGCGTGTATTTGCCAATGTATTGGCAAGCGCGAGTGGATGGCGGCGCGGGTTAAGTCGCGGTTGTGTGTATCGGGTGTGGTCAGTGCTTTGTCATTTAAATAACGGTTAATTGAGGTATTAGCATTGCTCAAAATGACGCAAATCGACTACACTCCAATACTCAATTGACATTACGTTGACAACAGTGCCTATTCTTCGCGTTTTTTTCTGGCTGTTTATTTCATTTTCGCTGTCACTGAATGTGGCTGCAGCGAAGGAATTGCCGTCGACGCAAGATCATCACACCCACTATCACAATGAGATTGTGCTCGATCATCATGACAGCACATCGGCGTCAAAAGCTGCCGATCAGCACAGCAGTGATAGCATCAAAACCCAAGGTAGTCATTGCAATACCTGCACTTCAGCCATGCCGCTACTTGAGCATAGCGCGATGCTTTCGCCGCTGCGTTCAGTGCAAAATGCGGCTAAATTGGCCGTGCTATCCAGTATCAATTCCCCCCCGCCGTTACGGCCGCCTTTTTTAGCGCCTGATTCTGGCGCGACCTAACAATTTACTTAGCAAAAATAGCGCGTTGACTGGGACATCCTGGTCGTCGGCTTGACGATTGCCCAATATGACTACACATCGCGGCATCGGCGTGTTCGCTGACTCCGAAGTTAAGCTGCATATTGACCTGCCGAGCTGCGAGTATTCGCAGCGCTGTTGTGCCGTGCCTGCGGGGCAGGGGCTATTTTTGCGTTAAATCTGGTTTGTGCTGGTGCGTTTTATAACGTTTTCCACTCAACTAGGATTCATTATGTCTGCTGTGAAGACATGGCCAGCTCATGCTTTGGCCAGCGTATTGCTGCTGTCGATGGGGCTTGCCACCGCGCAAGCGGCCACGCTGCGCGACGCATTTGAGCATGCTTGGTCAGTACAAGCTCCGGCGCAATATGCGCAAAATCAGCGCTATAGCGCCCAATTTTTAGCCAGCCAAGCGTGGACTCCCGAGCCGCCAACGCTGGGTTTATCGCATACCAGCGATCAACTCAATGCCAATACCGGCCGCCGTGAATGGGAGTTGGCACTGTCCACGCCGATTTGGCTGTACGGCCAACGTGAGCGAGCAGTGCAGGTGGCGCACACCGAGCAAGCGGCGTTTGCCGGCGCATCGCGCTTGGCGCAACTGGCCTTGGCCGGTGCGCTGCGCGAAGCGTGGTGGGATGTGCGTGCGGCCGAGCTTGAGGTTGAGCTAGCCCAAAACCAAGTCAACGCCGAGCAAGCTTTGGCGGTGGATGTGAAGCAGCGGCTCAAAGCCGGTGATTTAGCGCCAAGCGACGCAAGGCAAAGCCATATTGGGGTGTTACAAGCGAAAAAAAACCTCGGTATGGCGCAGCTGACTCTGCAACGGGCGCAGCAAAGTTTTACGCTGTTGAGCCGTGGCGCGGCGCTGCCAGCATCGGCTGAAGTCGAAACCGAAACCGAAGCCGCCGGTGCGCATCCCTTGCTCGCCAGTCTGGGCTTAACGGCCAATAGCGCGCAGGCCAAGCTGCAACAAGCGGCGGGTGACACGCCGAACGCGCCAGAAATTGGTCTGAGCTATACCGTGGAAAAAGACGCCAGCGATGCCGCGTATCGTGGCCGTATCAAGCTGGGTTTCCAAATCCCATTGGGGGCGCAATCGCGTAACTTACCGCGCATCGCTGCGGCCAATGCCGAGCTGATTCAAGCGCAATTAGAGCTTGAGCAGCAAGTCACCAGCATCGCTAGCGGCTTAAAAATCGCGCAGTCAGCCCTAATCCAAAGTCGTGCCGAGCTGGACATTGCCGCCGAGCAGCGGCAATTGAGCGCTGAACAAGCGCAATCGATCGACAAAGGCTATCGGCTGGGGCAGTTCGATTTGACAACGCAACTAAAAAGCCAGCAAGCGCAATTGGCCGCCCAATCTGAATACGCGCGTGCTCGCCTTGCCGTGAATCGCGCGATTTCCCGACTCAATCAAGCCGCAGGAATCTTGCCATGATGCCCAAAAAATCCTTACTCGCGCTTATTTTTAGTGCGATGTTGGCCAATGCCGTACTCGCTCACGGCGACGAAGACCACGGCAGTGCGCCAGTGGTACTCAGCCGTGCCGGACTGGCCAGTGCAGAAACGCATTCGGCTGAATTTGCGCTGTTTGCCCAAATCAACCAGCAGACCTTGCAGGTGTATCTCGATCGCTATCAAGATAATTCGCCGGTGGCCGGCGCCCAGATCGAAGTTGAAAGTGGCGACTTTAAAGCCCAGCTAAAACCGATTTCTCCTGGGGTGTATTCGGTTGCAGCTCCCGCCTTATCGAGTGTGGGTGAACATGCCCTTATGTTTACCATTATTGCTGGCGAGCAATCCGATTTACTAGAAACCACATTAACCGTGGCCAAACCGGCCCTAACGCCAGCGAGCGGCCCAGCCGTGAGTGCTTGGTGGTGGGGTGCAGGCGGATTGCTGAGCATTGGCGCGATTTCATTGATTATTGCGCGGCAACGTCGTGCAACTCGTCCAGTTTTAGGAGTAAAGACATGATGACCCCCGCAAAGCATTACCAACTTAAGCTGATTGGCCTAGCGCTACTGACTTTAAGCATTCAGCCCGTGTGGGCGCATGGCGATGAAAATCATGGCGCAGCCCCTGTCGCGGCACAGCTCAATCATGATCAAGCTCAGCGTTTACCTGATGGCCGCGTGCTACTGCCTAAAGCAGTGCAGCACCGTTTGCAGGTGCGTACGGTGGTGGCCAGTGTAGGGCAGGTGGCCCGCAGCATCGAGCTCAATGCGCATGTGGTGATGAATCCCAATCGGGGCGGCCGAGTGCAAGCCAGTAGCAATGGGCGAATCAGCATGCCCAAGGGCGGCCTGCCATTACTCGGTAGCAAGGTGAAGCAAGGGCAGGTTTTAGCTTGGCTAAAGCCAACCGCCAGTACCTATGAATTGGCGCAACAACAGGCCGATTTAGCTGAGGCGCGCAGCAAGCTGCAATTGGCGGAACAAACCGTCACGCGATTAAACGCTTTGTCCGATAGCGTGCCACGGAAAGAAATTCAAGCCGCCGAAGCGGAGCGCACGAGTTGGCGTACCCGTGTGGCGGCAATGGCCCAAGTGAGCGGCGGCGAAGCTTTGCGTGCGCCCGTGTCGGGCGTATTGGCAACCAGCGATGTGATTCATGGCCAAGTGGTCGATAGCAGCGCGGTATTGTTCGAAATCATCGAGCCCAATAGTCTGCTGATTGAAGCCTTGGCTTACGATCCGGCGCTGCTTAGCAATGTCGCCAGCGCCGCAGTGCAAGGCATTACGCTGCGCTATTTGGGTGGCGGCAGTAGCTTACGCAATGGGGCGTTACCGCTGTTGTTTGCGCCGACTGAGGCGATGCCGTTGGCGTTGGGGCAAACCTTAAAACTGACTGTGCAAACGCGCGAGCAGCGCCAAGGCATCCGCATTCCGATGAGCAGCATTGTTAAAAATGCGGCCAATGAACCCATCGTTTGGTTGCACGACAGTGCGCAAGTCTTTCGCGCCGTGCCAGTCACACCGCTGCCGGTCGATGGCAAAACAGTCCTCGTGACGCAGCTGACCGCAGGCAGCCGCGTTGTGACGCAGGGTGCCACATTGATTAACCAAATCCGTTAAATCGTTAAAAACCAAATCTTGAAATACAGATGGGCACTGAGTAATACATTGTTTTTCACGATGAAACTCAGTGCGCTCGGTGTCCGATTCAAGGTATTGATTTGGTTTTGCAAGGAGCAGTTATGTTTAGCTGGATAGTGAATCAAAGTCTGAAAAACAGACTATTTATCGTTGTGATCGCCGTCATTATGTTGATCTATGGCGGTTTAACGGCCAGTAAAATGCCGGTGGATGTGTTTCCGGATTTAAATAAGCCCACCGTCACCATCATGACCGAGGCCGGCGGCATGGCGCCGGAAGAAGTTGAGCAGTTGGTGAGCTTTCCGTTAGAAACCGCACTCAACGGTATGCCCGGCGTGACGCGAGTGCGCTCAGTCTCGGGCGTGGGGTTGTCGATTGTCTACGCCGAGTTTGAATGGGGCTCAGACATTTATCGCAACCGGCAGTTGGTTGCCGAGCGCTTGGCCGAAGTTAAAACCGCGCTGCCAGACGGCGTTAGCCCAGCAATGGGGGCGATTTCATCGGTGATGGGTGAAATTATGCTGATTGCTTTTCCGATTCAGGCCGATGGCAGCCCGATGGCAGTGCGCGAATACGTTGATTTTGTGTTGCGTCCTCGCTTGTTGTCTATCCCCGGGGTGGCGCAGGTGATACCGATTGGTGGCGAAGTGCGGCAATTTCGCGTTGAACCCAATACCGCGATGATGGCGCAATTGGCTGTGGGGTATGAGGATATAGAGCTTGCTTTAAAAGGGTTTTCAAGCAATACCAGTGGTGGGTATTTGGAGCAAAATGCCCGCGAATACTTGATTCGCAATATGGGGCGCACCACCAAGCTTGAAGACATGCAAAATCTAGCGGTCAAAGTCGTCAACGGCCAGCCGGTATTACTCAAGCAAGTGGCCGAGGTTAAATTTGCTGCGGCGTTTAAACGGGGTGATGCTGGTTTCGCCGGGCAAGCGGCGGTGATTGTTGGGGTGCAAAAGCAACCCACCGCCGACTCGATCAAGGTGACGCGTGAAGTTGAAGCGGCTTTAAGCTCGCTGAGTAAATCACTACCGGCCGGAATGAGTGCGCCGCAAGTGTCATTTCGTCAGGCTGACTTTATCCAAGCCTCGATTGCCAACGTGCAAGAAGCCTTGCGCGATGGCGCCATCATGGTGGCGGTGATTTTATTTCTATTTTTGATGAATAGCCGCACCACGTTTATTTCATTAACCGCAATTCCCTTGTCGCTGGCGATTACCTTTTTGGTGTTCAAGATGATGGGGTTGTCGATCAATGTGATGACGCTGGGCGGTTTGGCGATCGCGATTGGCGAGCTGGTCGATGATGCGCTGGTCGACGTCGAAAATGTGCTGCGTCGACTCAAAGAAAACCAGCCCAAAGGCATGGTGCAGACGATTCATGTCATCGCCAGCGCGTGTAATGAAGTGCGCTCTGGGGTGGTGCTGGCGACGATGGTGGTGGTGCTGGCTTTTGTGCCCTTGTTCGCCTTGCCAGGGATTGAAGGGCGATTATTTGCCCCATTGGGCGTGGCGTACATTACGTCGATTTTGGCCAGTTTGCTGGTAGCGCTGACCGTGACACCGGTGATGTGTTATTTCCTGCTGGGTCGGAGCACTGGCAACCCGACGCAAAAACGCAGCGACGCGGAGCAAACTAATCCATCGGAGGTGGTTGCAACGGGATTTTTTCGTCGCTCTTTACGCCTTTGCGCCTCGGCGTCGAAAACGCTTTTTGGCCCGGTGCTTGACCATGGCGACTCCAAGCTGGTGCAGTGCTTAAAGCGCTGGGATGAACGGGTCTTAGTCGCGTCATTTGCGCACGCCAAACTGGCCTTGGGTTTGGCCGTGGTGCTGCTGATGGCCGCCTTGGCCAGCGTGCCGTTTTTCCCCAAAGCGTTTTTACCGGCGTTTAACGAAGGTACTTTGCTGATTGGTTTGCAGCTCAATCCGGGTACTTCATTATCGGAGTCGGGGCGGGTGGCGCGTGTTGCTGAAATGCTGGTTGCTGACGTTCCCGAGGTGGTGAGTGTTGGACGTCGAACTGGGCGCGCCGAGCTGGATGAACACGCCGAAGGCGTGCATACCAGCGAGCTTGATGTGGATTTACGTGCCTCAGAGCGCAGTCGGGACGAGGTGATCGCCGATCTGCGCCAACGTTTGGCTATTTTACCCGCAGCCATTACGGTGGGGCAGCCGATTTCACATCGGCTTGATCATTTATTGTCAGGAGTTCGGGCGCAAATTGCCTTGAAAATCTATGGCGATGACTTGGATACCTTGCGCGGTGAAGCCGCCGGATTAAAAGAAAAACTCGCCGCCATTCCGGGGCTGACTGATTTGCAAATCGAAAAGCAGGTGTTGATTCCGCAAATCAAAGTTCGCATCGATTATGATCGCGCCGCGCAATTGGGTGTTGCGCCCGGAACGCTACTCAAAACCTTAGAAACGCTGACTGAGGGCGATACCGTCGCGCAAATTATCGACAACAATAAGCGCTTTAATCTGGTGATTCGCCTGCCCGATGCTGAGCGCGATGCGCAAGGGCTGGGCAATATCTTGATTGATACGCCGCATGGCAACGTGCCGCTATCGCAAGTGGCCAGCATCGAAGAAAGCGATGGCCCCAATCAGATTGGTCGCGAAAACAGCCGCCGCCGCATCGTGATTTCGGCCAATTCCGACGGCTCGGATATGGCTGAAATCATTCGCCAAATCCGGCTGGTATTGGCCGAAAACCAGCAACCCGAAGGTTATTTTGTTAGCCTAGAAGGGCAGTTCCAAGCGCAAGAAGCGGCCAGTACGCTGATTGCAGGGCTGTCTTTGATCTCGCTATCGCTGATTTTTATGCTGCTCTATAGCCGCTATAAATCGGCCGTGTTGGCTTTAACCATTATGGGCAATATCCCGATGGCCTTGATCGGTAGTGTGATTGCGATGTGGTTGGCAGATATTTCTTTATCTGTGGCGTCATTGGTGGGTTTTATCACGCTAACGGGCATTGCCACGCGCAACGGTATTTTGAAAGTCAGCCATTACATCAATCTATGTAAGTTTGAAGGCGAAACCTTTAGCCAAGCGATGATTATTCGTGGCTCGCTCGAACGACTTACCCCAGTGCTGATGACCGCGCTCACCGCTGCGCTGGCGTTAACGCCGCTGCTATTTGCTGCGGACGCGCCGGGCAAAGAAATCTTGCATCCGGTGGCGGTGGTGATTTTTGGTGGCTTGATCAGCTCGACCATTCTCGATACCTTGCTTACGCCGCTGATGTTCTGGCTCTTCGGCCAAAAACCATTACAACGCTTGCTGGATGAAAATAGTCAGACGGCGTTTTAACCCTGGCCTTCGGGCTCTTTGATAAAGGAAGTATCATGAAAAATATTTTAATCGCCATAGGCTTTGTACTTGCTTCAAGCTTGGCCATCGCTGATGGCGAGATGAAAGCAGCGCATGGTGGCGTAATGGCCGAAGCAACGGCGGGTACGCGTGCAGAGCTCAGTACCCAAGGCAATATGTTGATGGTGTATCTCACTAGTCACGATGGCGAGGCGATTGCCACTAAGGGGGCGGTTGCTGAATTAACGGTGCTCAATGGCACTGAGAAACAAGCGGTGAAGCTCGCCCCATCGGGCGACAATTCCTTTATGGCGCACGGCCCATACAAAGCCGTTGCAGGCACCAAAGCCATATTGAAAGTGACCTTGCCAGGTCAGGCTGCGGCGCAATTTCGTTTTGCTTTGAAATAAAATATCAATGGGTATTGCTATCTAGATCTTGGTAGTAGGCTTCTGTGTGGCAATACCTAAGTAAATCTGCCAAGCTTTGTTTGAATGTCTCTGAGCTAAGTCTTTGATTGGTAACGACGTAGAGTTAATGGCCTCCAAACTATCTGTAGCGTGCGTATTTATATTGCTTCTCCTGATGAGCGACCCAGTTCAGTAAAACTCGGTAGATACCGTCTTGCCCGTGAAAGCAATGCCAATATCAGCTCAGCGCCAATCTCCCCTAACCAGCGCTAATACGCTGCCGTGTTGCCAAATAAAACCACAGCGCAATGGCGCTTGGTTTTGAGGTAATTATTTAGGGTATTGCTATCTATGCCCCGAAACAATCGTAGCCGAAGTATCGGACGGTCTTGGTTGCTTTGATCGGAATGAGTTTCACTCCTTTGGGGTTTTCTCAAGGTTCCGCATTAATTTAAGTGTTTCTTCAATAAATATTCGGCAGTGTGCATGCACACTTAGATATTCGCGCGAACATTCCGTTTAATTCAGCCATACCGCTCACAAAAAAAATCACCATTCTCTTTCGGAGAAAATGGTGATTTTTCAAAGTTCAGCACATTAAGTACGGTCGTCTCACTCAGTTTGAATGATAGCAACGCAAACCTATGATTTAAATAGGCTTGTTGTTTTCTGTATTCAAACTATCAGGAGCCGACCCACTTAGTAGATTAAAACGGCATTCTTAATTTAATTGAAGCCGTTTGATTGACGAAATCATTTCGTGCTTCAACATCATAACGTGCAGTAATTTCCAGTGCCTTGCTGTTAGTGATCATCAAGCCCAAACCACCACGAGCAAACCAAGGCGATGGATCGAGCCCCTTCGTAATGAACTGTGCACCACCGCCAACAAAGGCCGATGAAATCGATGATTGTTGCGACAAGGTATCGTAACCGCCACCGAGGTTGGCGGTGAATATTACTTGTTCATTTATCGCATGATTGAGCTTGCTGTCCATTGAGAAAGTCAGTTCTTGCGCGCTATTGTCGTTTACATTCAAGCTCAATGCCCCTGCGCCAGTTTCGGTATAAGCGGCATCATGGATATACATATAGTCGGCACGCAGCGATGGTGTCAGCGTCGTTTTTTCCGCCATATTGAAACTACGAGCAATGCCAGCACCAAGATGCGCATTCCAGCTGTTGTAACTTGATGATGCCACGTGATTTAAACCACCAAAGTTGATCGCGCGATCGCCCTCGGTATGGCTGCGGCCCAGCGCGGCCTGAAAGTTCACATCAGTGCGTGGATCAAGACTATAGCTGCCATATACAATCCCGCGATAACCATCGACCTGCGCTGACTGCGGTGCCACACTAGAATTGCTATCGACTTTACTACGCAGATAAGACAGCGCCCCACCTAGACGCACTTGATCGGTAATCAGGCGATCAGCTCCGAGCACCAGACCGTAGGAGTCTGCTTTATAACCAGAAACGCCATTACTATCGTCTTGATTCGCCCAAGAGCCCATTGGCTTGAGCCAAGCCTCTTGATTATTAATAAATTCATCACCCGACGACCGCCCTTTATTGGCGTCTTGTCGTGCCTGCACTACCCGGTCAATGCTATGCAGCACAGACGAATTTATTTCTGCCATCCCACCATTTTGCAAGGGCACCATCTGTCTCACCGCGTTCGACACTGCCAGCTCAGTTGGTAATGTGCCTAGCGCTGTGATAATCGACTGCATTGAACTTGGCGCTTGACTACCTTGCGCAATCAGTTGGTCAAATACAGTTGCAACTCCGATGGTTGATGAATTTTGGTTGTTCTGCACACTACTGACAACGGTGATTTTCGGCTTAACATCAGGGATTGGAGGAACAATTGCAGTAGGTGGAACAACAACAGGTGGAACAACAACAGGTGGAACAACAACAGGTGGAACAACAACAGGTGGAACGACAACAGGTGGAACGACAATATCAGGGGCAGTACAACGACTTGCACCTGCCGTCTCCACGCATAAATCAACAGCATTGCCATTTTTTGTCGCAATAAAATCAAACAAGGCGCTGTTATCGGTTACGGTAAAACTTGGCCCTGCGACTAAAGTTTCAGCCGTAATCACACCAGGCTGTGCGCTGGTACCAGCGATTAGACTCGGTGCACCAACGACATTGACATTGATTTTGTTGCTGGCGGATAGATCGGCGGTACCGCTCACGACCAGTTGGCCGTAGCTAGTTGCACTACTCAGCCCCGTTTCAAACACACCCGTAGCGGACTGGGTGTAGTTGCCAAAAATCATCACCGACGTACCGGCTGCCACGGCCAATTTGCCCGAGTTATGCACGCCCAACTTCGTTTTGACGTCATGTCCCAGATTCAATACCCCATCACTACTAGCAACTTTGAGGGTGCCGACGTCAAACGTATCGCCTGATGTAAACGTGCCATTCACATTCACTACCGAAGCCGCGCCACCATGCACTGCGCCAGTAACGACGGCATGATCGCCATTTAGATTTAGTGTTGAGGTATTCAGGTGCACTTGGCCATCCAAAGTGCCGGTATTGCTAATGCCATCGGTGACACCACCGGAATGCACATAAATTGCGGCCGTTGAGCCTGAGATTATCCCGCTATTCACAATCGAACCAATCGTCCCGTTGAGGTAAACCCCCTCACCGGCGTTTCCCTGTCCGCTAATTGTACCGCTGTTATTTAAGCTGCCCAGCACGCTGCCGTTAACGGCGATACCAAGGCCAAGATACGTCCCGGTACCAGAGATCGTTCCGCTATTGGTTACGTTCGTAACGGCCGTTAACGAGCTAGAATTACTTTCCATATAAATGCCCATACCTGGCGAGCCATTTGCACCAAGACTACGAATGGTGCCTTGATTATTGATAGAGCTTACGGGTAGGCCACTGCCAACGGAAATTTTGACGCCATACTTTCCCACGACATCAATCAAACCTTCTGGTGAGGTCACCACTAAGCTAGATCCAGAATTTAAGGTGCAAGTATTGTTCAGTGTCGTTGAAATAATATTAGAGTCAGACGCATTGCAGGCGGCAGCCATTGCGGGCCCTGCGGCTAAGGTACTTAGCGCAAGTAGCACGGCAGAGACGATGTGTTTTGGACTACATGGTAAAGCACTATTATGAGCAGTGTGTTTAAGGTGTTGCGAGCGGCCCATCGGATGTAATTCCCTTATTGGATTAAAAGTAAGTGGTGCAGGGTGCGAAGGCGTGAATAATACCATTAGTAAATGTTAAAATTAACATTTACTAATGTATTAAATCCTCGAATGCTTACATTTTTTGCTGGCGTATTAACGTCGCTACTCATTCTGTTGCTAACGGCTTGCAGCAATATCAGTCCAGAAATACGGCGCGTGCATAGTGAAACAAAGGCTGCTATGCAGGGTTGGCAAATGCTGCACTTGCCGACTACCGACTTCGTACTCGTCGCCTTTGTGCCCAACACAACAGTTCTTGGCAAAAAACTAACTGTTTATATCGAAGGTGATGGGCTGGCATGGATAACTCCTGCGCTCGCATCTGACGATCCGACACCACGGCAAGCCATGGGACTGGAGCTAGCCTTACAACATTCAACCAGTAATGCGGCATATCTGGCACGCCCCTGCCAATTTGTTTCGGGTGCAGCGCGGCGCGGCTGTGAAGTCGGCTACTGGACGGGGCAACGTTTTTCGCCTCAAGTTATTGCTGCCAGCTCACAGGCGATTGATGCACTCAAGCTACGCTTTGGCGCTAAGCAACTGATTTTGGTGGGATATTCAGGAGGAGGGGCCATAGCCGCTTTGGTCGCGGCACGACGTTCTGACGTGATTCGATTGGTGACCGTAGCCGGAAATCTAGATCATCAGGCGTGGACAATGCAGCACCAACTCGCACCACTGACAGGGTCGCTTAATCCTGCGGATGCTTGGCAAGCCTTGCAGTCCATTCCACAGTTGCATTTGATTGGTGGTAAAGATCGCAATATCACATTGGAAGTCGCTAACGCCTACCGCGCCCGTTTCCCATCTGATTTACAGCCTGAAGTACGCGTGATACCGAACTTTGATCACCGCTGTTGTTGGGCGCAGCAATGGCCGAGCATTTCAGAATGGGCATTTCCTTTAAATTAATAAATATCAAAACGAATACCTAGGGCGAATAATTGATGCGCTTCAATTTGCTACAAGTTAAGCGCATGCCGATTGATCTCGCGATCAATGTTCGGCAGGATAGGGCTCGCTAGGAAAAAGCTGACTCTGGATGAACCTCTATTCACGAAGGATCATTTCGAGCCGAATATAGATTGCGCTGCCAGTGCCATGTTGGAATGCCCTGTGGCAGCGTTTTGAATCCGGATACCTAATGCATCAACATAAAATCCCCACCACCGTATCCACTGAACTGTCACCACCACCGGTGAGCTTTTGGCAGGCGTTTTGGTTTTGGTTAAAGCTGGGTTTGATTAGCTTTGGTGGCCCCGCTGGGCAAATTGCCATCATGCATCAAGAGCTGGTTGAGCGGCGGCGTTGGATTTCAGAAAAACGTTTTTTGCACGCGCTGAACTATTGCATGGTGTTGCCCGGCCCCGAGGCGCAGCAATTGGCAACGTATATTGGCTGGTTAATGCATACAACCCGTGGGGGTATTGCCGCCGGAGTGTTATTTGTATTGCCTTCGCTGGTGATACTAATTGCATTGGCGTGGGTTTATATTGCTTTTGGCGATGTGCCGCTGGTGGCGGGATTGTTTTACGGGATTAAGCCGGCGGTGACGGCGATTGTGCTGCAAGCGGCGCATCGCATTGGCTCGCGCGCGCTTAAAAATAATCTGCTGTGGGGCATTGCGGGCGCATCGTTTGTGGCGATTTTTGCTTTGAATGTACCGTTTCCATTGATTGTCTTGGTGGCGGCCGTGATTGGCTATATCGGCGGCAAAATAGCGCCCGACAAATTTAAAACCGGCGGCGGGCATGGCAAAACGGGAGCATCGTATGGCGCGGCATTGATTGACGACGCTACGCCCACGCCAGCGCACGCGATTTTTAGCTGGGCACGCTTAGTTAAAATCATCGTTATCGGTGCGCTGCTGTGGCTAGTGCCGATGGGCTTATTGATGACGTATTTTGGCTGGCAGCATACCTTTACGCAAATGGCGTGGTTCTTTACCAAGGCCGCGTTGCTCACATTTGGCGGCGCGTATGCGGTGCTGCCGTATGTGTATCAAGGCGCGGTGCTGGACTTCCAATGGTTGACGCCAACACAAATGATCGATGGCTTGGCGCTGGGTGAAACCACACCGGGGCCGTTGATTATGGTGGTGGCTTTTGTTGGTTTTATCGGTGGCTATACCAAGGCGCTGTTTGGACCCGAATCGGTATTTTTGGCCGGTGCGCTCGCTGCTTGTTTGGTGACATGGTTTACTTTTTTGCCGTCATTTTTGTTTATTTTTGCGGGTGGCCCGTTGATTGAAACCACCCACAATGATTTGAAATTTACCGCGCCCTTAACGGCGATTACCGCAGCAGTGGTGGGGGTGATTGTGAATCTGGCGCTGTTTTTTGGCTATCACGTGTGGTGGCCAAGCGGCTTTGCCAGCGGCATTTTGAATTCTGTCGATTGGATTGCGGTGTTGATCTCCATCGCGGCGGCCATTGCTTTGTTTAAATACAAAAGCAATGTGATTCACGTGATTGCCGCTAGTGCGGTGTTGGGTTTAATTTTGAAAACGGGATTGTTATGAGTTTGTTCAATTGCTGTGGTGCGCTATCGGCTAAGCAATGAGCTTGCCGCGCCACAAAGGGCTGATTTTTGGGTTTTTCAAATGTTGTTAGTTTGTATTTAAGTTTTTGTCATCAAATAGACATGTATATTTCAGCTAAAACCATGCAAAATAGCAAGGTAAAGTGTTTATACGGTTTATATCTTTTTATTGATGGAGCTTTTGATGACTAAATCTACAAATCCAGCGGTGGCGAGCGAGCAAGACCCAAAAAAGGCCGTAGAAAGCTCAACGCCAACAACACCAGCAGCAACACCAGCAACACCAGCAACAGTTCCTGCCGCAGCCGCGCCAAAAACCAATGCCAGCACCCCGCGTAAAACGGCAACGCGCCGCGCTCGAACCGCCCCAGCAAAATCGGTCACGGTGACCAATGTTGCAGAACCGAGCGCCGTTGCACCCGCAGCGCCAAGCGTAGCCAAAGCCAGCCCTGCTGCTGCGACCAAAGCCGCTGCGCGTAAGCCCGCCGCAACTAAAACTGCCATAGCTAAAACCGTCGCTAAACCCGTCGCAGCCAAAGCTGACACCGCCAGCACGGTCGCCGAAGTGCCAATGGCTAAAGTGAGTAGCAAACGCAAAGCGGCGGCTTCAGTCGATGATCTGGAAGCATTGGCCACGCACTTACTTGGCGAGCAATCGAGCGCCGCGCCGCAAGTTAAGATGGGTAAAAAACTGGATAAAGCCAGCCAGTTACCAGCGAAAAAAGCGGCTAAAAAAGCCAAATTAATTCGCGATAGTTTTACCTTCCCCGAAGCCGACTACGCCTTGATTGCCGCTTTAAAGCAGCGGGTGATCGGCGCGGGTCTTGAGGTGAAAAAAAGCGAATTGATTCGTGCTGGATTGAATGCTTTAAGCGCCTTGGCCGATGAAGAGCTGCATAAAATGCTGCATCAGCTAGAAAAAATCAAAACCGGCCGCCCAGCTAAATAAGCATTTTTTAGATTTGCTGTTGGTGTGCTGTGCCGCAGGCACTGAAAACCATTAGCAGCAAATCTAAGTATCACTCTAAATACTAGGGTATCTATTGCGAGCTATTGTTAGATAAGATCTCTATAGCTATACCCAATAAAAAAGCGGAACCGAGGTTCCGCTTTTTTTATCCTTGATCCGTCATCTTGCCGCCGAGTGCAGCGTTAAACGACGCTGTCACCACCGTATTCATCGCGTGTTGCGGGTTTTTTTCGGCGCATTAATTGGTAAGCGGCAGGAATAATAAATAACGACAATAAAGGCGCCGTAATCATTCCGCCGACCATCGGGGCAGCAATCCGGCTCATGATTTCGCTACCAGACCCACTGCCAAATAAAATCGGCAGCAAACCGGCGATAATCACGGCGACGGTCATGGCTTTGGGGCGCACTCGCAATACTGCGCCTTCAGTAATCGCATCGTGCAAGCCCGCATTGCTGTGATCGCCTTTGTCGAGTCGTTCTTGCAGTGCATTTTTTAGATACAGCAGCATAATCACGCCAAATTCAGCCGAAACCCCCGCCAAAGCAATAAACCCCACCCCCGTGGCAATCGATAGGTTGTAGCCCATTAAATACAGGAACCCCCGGGCGCGTATAACCAAAGCCGGGCCCCCCGGGCCGGCAGGGAGGGGGGGTGGCGGCGGGGG
>NZ_CAMTIA010000051.1 GCF_947072475.1 uncultured Deefgea sp. | reverse complement strand
AGTCACTGAATTGACGAACCTACCTAGCGTTGCACTTACTATTTGAACCTGTGGGGGTCAATATCTACATCGCCCTAATCATCGGCTTACTTCTACTGGCCGTTCAATCGCTAAGCTATAAGCAGGCCGCAAAACAGCTAGAAACAGAAAGAACCCATGAGTTGGCACTCATCAGCAAAAAAATCGCTATCGCCCTACCTCTTTTGCTTGAACAAAATCAAGCTGAAATCGCCAAACAAATAATTACGGCGGAACTACAAAATTCATTTTTAGAATCAATTCAAATTTACAATAAAAATAAATTACTAATCGACTTGCAAAGACAAATAAAATCAAATCAAATAAAATCAACAGCACCGATCCAATTTGAGACGCAAGCAAATACTAGTACACTCGATAAATCGACCATTAAAATAACTTATAACAATGAAGATTTATCTTATAAATCACAAAAACAACAACTAAGCATATTGTTGTATTCATTACCGACATCCATCATTCTATTTATTATTTTAATGCAACTTATTAAATGGAAGTTTATTCAACCAATATCTCAAATAAAAAACAATCTACATCAAATCACTACCAACCCACATTCACACTGCATTTACCCTACAGAAAATAAAGAAACCCACGCTCTTAGCTATGTTTGCACACAGCTTCATGACCATCTCATTGATCGAAACGACAACGACCAACAATCCAGCCAAACAATTAGCGTAACTTCTGAAGAAATAGCGGCAACCGCCGCTGAATTTGCTAGTTCAATGAGTGCGCAAAATGCCAGTCTGATGCGCAGCAATGTCTCAATGAGCGAAATATCAAAATCAATTAATACCAATACTGAGCACGCCAAAAGCACGCATTACATTGCAAAAGAAAGCGCAACTCGCGCAAAAGAAGGCCATGTATTAATCCAACAAACAATCAGTGCGATAGCCTCCATTAACAGTAAAATCAGCATTATTGATGACTTAGCTTATCAAACTAATATTTTGGCTTTAAATGCCGCAATTGAAGCGGCCAGAGCCGGCATACATGGCAGAGGTTTTGACGTTGTCGCACAAGAAGTTAGGCGACTCGCAAATCGAAGCCAAACTGCCGCAGGTGATATTGAAACACTTGTAAAACAAGGGATTAATAGCTCAAATGAAGTGGGCCACTTATTTGGTGACCTAAGCTACCTAACTGAAGAAACCGAGCGATTCGTTGAAGATATTGCACTCAATTCGAGTAAACAATCGCACAATTTATCGCAACTTAATCAAGAAAACCTACAAATTAGCCTATTAATGAACCACCTTTCTTCTTCTTCCGAAGAATTATCCGATACGGCACATGAATTAGGCGTCATTGCAGAACGTCATTTAAGAAATCTTGAACAGCCTATTCCTGATTCAACTGAAGCAATTAATAATCCTGACGCCTACGCATTACCACCGCTGATTGTGCGCCATGGCTGACACCGCATTAACCATGTTTTGACCCTTGATCAACAGCAATCAATCAGGCAAGGCAAAACAAGCCCATTTCAAGTACTGTAACCTGCAAGTTTGCCATGTTGAGGGCGCGCTGCGGCTGGTATAATCTAAGATTGTCTAGCTAGAGCGCGTTCTTACACTATGTCGCAATTGCCTCAACTGCCTCGCGCCAATGAGCGCCTCAAACTCGCACAACCCCACGGCTCTGCTGATGCCATGCTCTTGGCCGACTACGCCCAAGTTGCGCGGCCCTTAGTGATTTTGACGGCCAACGCGCAAGAAGCGGGCCGACTTAAAGACGAGCTCAGTTTCTTTTTGCCAGAAAAAACCGTCCTGCAGCTACCCGACTGGGAAACCCTGCCTTACGATCATTTTTCTCCGCATTCAGACCTGATTAGCGAGCGACTTGCCACACTGTGGCAAGCAAGGCAAAACGCCGTTGACGTGCTGATCGTGCCGCTACAAACAGCGATGGGGGTGCTGCCACCGGTTGAATTTTTAACCGCAACGACTTTTTTCATCAAAAAAGGCGATGCGTTTGACGCGGACCAGCTGCGCGCCGACATGGCTTTTGCTGGCTACAACCACGTCACCCAAGTGTATGGGCCCGGTGAATTTTCGATTCGCGGTGGCTTAATCGATTTATTTCCAATGGGCAGCACGCTGCCGTTTCGAATTGATTTATTCGACAATGAAATCGAATCGATTCGCACTTTCGACGTAGACACCCAGCGCAGCCTCTACCCTGTGCCTGAAATTCGTTTACTGCCCGCCAGAGAATTCCCTACCGATGAAGCCGGTTGTAAATTATTCCGGCAAAACTTTCGCGAAGCGTTTGAGGGCGACCCATCCAAAGCCAGGCTTTACAAAGACATCTCAAGCGGCGTGATCCCTGCGGGCATCGAATATTATTTACCGCTGTTCTTTGAGCACACCGCCACCGTTTTCGACTACTTGCCCAAAGAGGCAGTATTGGTCTTACACGGACCATTAATGGGCGCTGCAGAGCAATACTGGCAAGATATTGCAGAGCGACACAAGCTTAGCTATGGCGATAAAGATCGTCCACTCTTGCCGCCCCGCACGCTGTTTGTCGCGCCGGATCTCTTGTTTAGCCATATCAAAAACTATCGCCGCATTGAGCTGGGCGACGGCGAAACCAGCCTCACCCAGCCGCTACCGGCGCTTGACGTGGATCGGCGTAACGACAATCCAATCCGTCGACTCAATGATTTTGTTGAACACTATCCGGGTAAAATTATCCTCAGCGCCGAAAGCCTCGGTCGGCGCGAAACCATGTCGCAGTTCTTTGCTGAATACGGCTTTAAACCGACCTTGGTCGAGAATTGGCAAGCCGCTTTAGACAGCAAAGCCCACGCCCTGTTGCTGGCCTCGCCGCTGTTTCGTGGTTTTGAATGGCGCAGTGAATCGATTGCCATCATTACTGAGGCCGATCTCTATCCGTCGGTCATCCAAAGTCGCGGCAAAAAACCACAAAAACGCAGCAATACCGACGCCATGTTGCGCGATTTATCCGAGCTTAAAATCGGTGATCCGGTGGTGCACGAAGCGCACGGCATTGGCCGCTATATGGGCCTCACGTCGATGGACTTGGGCGACGGACCGACCGAGTTACTGCTCATTGAATACACCGGCAATGACAAACTGTATGTGCCGGTCAGCCAACTGCACGTGATTTCTCGTTATTCGGGCGGCGCATCCGATAGCGCACCGATGCATAAACTAGGCTCAGGTTCGTGGGAAAAAACCAAGCGTAAAGCGGCTGAACAAGTGCGCGATACGGCGGCGGAACTCCTCAATCTGTACGCACGCCGCGCGCTACGCGAAGGCCATGCGTTTGAATGGAGCCCACACGATTACGAAGCCTTTGCCGCCGGCTTTGGCTTTGAAGAAACCCCTGATCAAGCTGGCGCCATCGAAGCGGTTTTAGTCGATATGCGCGTCAAGCAACCGATGGATCGCTTAGTGTGTGGCGATGTGGGCTTTGGCAAAACCGAAGTGGCGCTACGCGCCGCTTTTGCTGCGGTGGCCGGTGGCAAGCAAGTCGCCGTTTTAGTGCCAACCACCCTTTTGGCCGAGCAACATTTTCAAACCTTTGTCGATCGTTTTTCGGATTGGCCAATTAAAGTCGCCGAGCTATCTCGCTTTCGCTCGGGCAAAGAAACTGCAGCAGCGATTGCTGGTCTGGCTGATGGCAGCGTGGACATCGTCATTGGTACGCACAAATTGGTGCAGCCGGACGTAGTGTTTAAACAATTGGGCCTGGTGATCATCGACGAAGAGCATCGTTTTGGCGTTAGACAAAAAGAGCAACTCAAAGCGCTGCGCGCCAATGTGGACGTACTCACCCTCACCGCAACGCCGATTCCACGGACCTTGGCGATGAGTTTAGAAGGCTTGCGTGATTTTTCAGTCATTGCCACCGCGCCCAATAAACGCCTGGCGGTTAAAACCTTTGTGTCTAAATTCTCTGACGGCATTATTCGCGAAGCCGTGCTGCGCGAACTCAAACGCGGCGGCCAAGTGTTTTTCTTACACAATGAAGTCGACACCATTGAAAACATGCGCGAAAAACTCGCCGCATTATTGCCCGAAGCGCGCATCGGCGTGGCACACGGACAAATGCGCGGCCGCGAGCTTGAACACGTGATGCGTGATTTTACCCAGCAGCGTTTTAACTTATTGCTGTGCTCAACCATTATCGAAAACGGCATCGACATCCCGAACGCCAATACGATTTTGATGAATCGCGCCGACAAATTTGGCTTGGCACAACTACACCAAATGCGTGGCCGTGTTGGTCGCTCCCATCATCAAGCGTATGCGTATTTGCTGATTCCGGACGTGGAAAGCATTAGCAGCGACGCCAAAAAACGCCTTGAAGCGATTCAAATGATGGAAGAGCTCGGCTCTGGTTTTTATCTGGCGATGCACGATTTAGAGATTCGTGGTGCAGGTGAAGTGCTGGGTGATTCGCAATCGGGTGAAATGCATGAGATTGGCTTTACGCTGTATTCACAAATGCTCAAAGAAGCGGTTAAAGCGCTCAAAGCCGGCAAAGAGCCTGATTTGTCGCAACCGCTGGGGGTGACCACCGAAATCAATCTGCACTCGCCCGCACTCTTGCCAGAAGACTATTGCCCCGATGTGAATGAGCGTTTATCGCTCTACAAACGCCTAGCGAGCAGTGACGACAAAGATGAGCTCAACGACATCCACCAAGAACTGGTGGATCGCTTTGGCTTGCTGCCGGACGCGGGCAAAGTGCTGCTCGACTGCCATCGCTTGCGTATGCTCGCCAAACCACTGGGCATTAGCAAAATTGACGCCGCAGATACCGCAATCATTATTCATTTCACGCAAAACACCGTTGTCGAACCAATGAAAATCATCAAACTGATTCAAAACAAAAAGAACTACAAGCTGCAAGGGCAAGACAAGTTGCGCATTGAAGGCGACTGGCCGACCAGCGCCTTACGCACCGCCCGAATTATCGAGCTGATCCGCGAACTGGTGTAATTGACGCGGTATGGCTAAGCCATATCGCAGCGCGCTTCACTCCTTACAATCATAATAGATAGGTATTGCCTTGGCCCTTTTGAAGAATAAATCACTCAGCGATATACCCCCACAAGATCTGCCTTTTTTATATGCCTTTGCCGTGTATGGTAAAGGTCTGGGGCAAACTCGGATTATTGAGTTACTTAAACGCGTCGCTTTAATCAGGCCGTTTGAGCCAGCGATTGCACTGGATATTCCATCGGTCAAAGCCACCTTGGGGCGCTTATTGATCGCCCAATGGATTAAAAACGATGTGGTGGGTTTTGAGCTCAATGCAGGCTTGCAATGGCCACTTTTGGCGCAGCTCAACGAGCATGACGCCCTGCTCGACTGGGTGAATGCCGCAGTGCAAACCAAACCCGTAGTGCAATACTGGGAAAGCACCTCCAGACAAAGCTACGCCACGCTGTGCGTATTTTCGGCGCTGATGGGCGATGAATCACTACTGACCAACGATTTAGAAGCATTTAGCACCAGCGGCATGTCTTTAGCGGCGCTCGAGCAGCATCCGGTGCATTTTTTCTTTGAGCATCCACTGGGCGTGCGGCATTTTTCTACGCTAACTGCCGAAGTTCAAGCATTACTGCTGGTGAATTTTTTGTACTTTGCCAGCAATTTATTAGCCCCGGCCCAAGCGCAATACGATTACGCACTGAACCACTGCGCCAGCCTGAAAGGGGTGCTACCCAATTTTGTGTTGGTGCTGGCGTGGCAAGCGCATTTACGCGGCGATCAAGATGCTTTTGCGCATATTGCAAGCTTACTCAACCCCAATGTCTTATCCGAAGCGGACACCGCCAATCGCCTTAGTCGCGGTGATTTTTCCAGCGCGATTCATCGTTTTGGCTTGCTGATCGAGCAAATTAAAAAACACAGCAATAAACGCAAAGTCGGCATTACTGGCATCAATGGCCTGCTTTACAGCTTGGCCTTAATCGCCGAGCGCAGCGAAGATGATTTAAAGCGCTTGGTGGTGCAATTTGAAGTCGGTAAAAAAGACAAGCTCAACAGCCTGTATGACGAGCATATTGACTGGATTTATTACCTTGCCACGGGCTTGGCCTGCCACAGCAATGCCGTGCAACCGGTCACCGCCAGTTATGGCTTTACTGGGCTGATTGAGTTGCTGATTTTGTATTGGCGTGATTATCCATTTGATGCCAATTGGCGCACCCAGTGCGAAAAACTGCACCGCGCATGGCAAGAATACACCTGGGTAACGCAAGAGCTTGACGTGTTTATGGCGCGCGCTTTTAGCGATGATTTACTGCAACCCAATTGGCATGCCGATCGCCAATTTACCGCTTGGGTTGATTTATTACCGCGCGAAGCGGCTTGGTCACGCGCGCTGACGGCGCTGAGCCTACTCAACACCAAACCCAATGAGGTCGCGACCAACCATATTCGGCTAGCTTGGCTAGTTAACGCACAATACGGCGGCATTACGCTAGAACCCAGAGAGCAAAAACTCAGCGCCAAAGGCGTCTGGAGTAAAGGCCGCGCCGTCGCACTCAAACGCCTAGCGATTGGCAACGACCCCGCCTTGGCTTACTTAAGCGAACAAGATCAGCGCATCGTGAAGTATGCGCGTGCAGAGCATAACTACTATGGCGAATCGGGCTATACCCTCGATCATGAGTCAGCACTGTTCGAGCTAATCGGCCATCCGCAAGTGTATTGGGCCGATGCGCCTGATGTGCGCATTGATATTGCTGAAGGCGAAATCGCGTTACAACTCAAAGAAAGCAAAGGCCAGATTTCACTCAAGCTCAAGCCCAAAATCACCGCCGGAGAAGATGTTTTTTGGCAAAAAGAAACGCCCACTCGCCTGATGGTGTACCGCATTAAGCCCGACATCCGCCAAATCGCTGGCATTATTGGCAGCGGCTTACTGGTACCGGCCCAAGCCAAGCCACAACTGGTTGGCGCGATTACGGCGATTGCACCGCATATCGCCATTCATTCAGACCTGCCTGAGCTGGCGGCGCACATCAATGCCATTCCGGGCAACACGCTGCTGTACGCGCATTTATTGCCACTGAACGAAGGCTTACGCTTGCAGTTTTTGGTGCGCCCGATTCTCGAAGGCAGCTGGTTTACCCCAGGCAAAGGCGCGGCCAATATTTTGGGCGAGCAAGACGGTAAAACCGTGCAAGTCGAGCGCGACTTAAAACAAGAAAAAGCCAACCTCAATCAAGTCCTCAACCATTGCACCGCCTTGGCCAACGCTGAGTCCGACGGGCAAGAATGGCAAATGGATGCACCCGATGATTGCCTCGAACTATTAATGCAATTGCGCCGACTCCCCGCAGAGCAAATCGAGCTAGTTTGGCCCGAAGGCGAGCGCTTTCGCCTTAAAGCCACTAAATCACTGGCCAATATGAAGCTCGGCCTTAAGCAGCAAGGCGATTGGTTTGTCGTCAATGGCGAGGTCAAACTCGACGATGGCAAGGTGTTGCAATTGCGCCAACTGCTCGAATTACTTGACGCCTCGCCCGGCCGCTTTTTAAAGCTCGGCGACAACGATTATCTGGCGCTGACTGACTCCTTTAGAAAACGCCTCGAAGAGCTCTACGCCGTCGCCGAACCTAGCGGCAAAGACGGTTTTAAGGTCAACCTACTGGCCAGCAATGCGCTACTTGAACTGAGCCAAGAAGTGGGCGAGCTCGAAGCGGACGCCGCGTGGCGCAATCACATCGCCAAGCTCGAACAACTGGCGCAGCACCAGCCTAAAGTGCCGTCCACTTTGCAAACAACGCTGCGCGACTATCAACAAGACGGCTTTCAATGGCTGTCGCGCTTGGCGCACTGGGGCGTTGGCGCGTGCTTGGCGGACGATATGGGCTTGGGTAAAACGGTGCAAACCTTGGCCTTAATGCTCGAGCGCGCACCGCAAGGCCCGTGTTTAGTGGTTGCACCGACGTCGGTCGCACTCAATTGGGAAGCCGAAAGCTGCAAATTTGCCCCGACGCTGAAGATTCAAGCGTATGGACAAAACCGTAAACTGGATGCCTTAGGCGCGTTTGACGTCATCATCACCAGCTACGGCTTATTGCAGCAAGACGCCGCACAATTTGCTGCCGTGCATTGGCATACCGTGGTGCTCGATGAAGCGCAAGCAATTAAAAATGCCACCACCAAACGCAGCCAAGCGGCCATGGCGCTGCAAGCCGATTTTAAAATGATCGCCACCGGCACGCCGATGGAAAATCATTTGGGTGAATTGTGGAATCTATTTCGCTTTATCAATCCAGCGCTACTGGGCTCCAAAGAGAAATTCACCGCCAAATACGCCAACCCAATTGAAGGCGGCGATAAAGCAGCCAAACAGGCGCTCAAAAAACTCATTCAGCCGTTTATGCTGCGCCGGACCAAAACCCAAGTGCTGGCCGAATTGCCATCACGCACCGAGATCACGCTACGCGTGCCACTCAGTAGTGATGAGCAACATTTATACGAAGCACTGCGCCAACAAGCCGTCGAACGACTCGACAGCATTGATGAAGCGGCTAAAAAACCGATGCAAGTGTTGGCAGAAATCACCAAGCTGCGCCGGTTTTGCTGCAATCCTAAGCTGGTAATGAAAGACAGCCAACTCATCGGTAGCAAGCTCACTGCGTTTGCTGAAGTCACCACCGAGCTACTAGAAAACCAACATAAAGCACTGGTGTTTAGCCAGTTTGTCGACCACTTAGCGATTGTGCGTGAATGGCTAGACCAACAAGGGATCGCTTACCAATATCTGGATGGCAGCACGCCACCGAAAAAACGCCTTGAAGCAGTCAATGCCTTTCAAGCCGGTGAAGGCGACATCTTTTTGATCAGCCTAAAAGCCGGTGGCTCAGGACTCAACTTAACCGCCGCCGATTATGTGATTCACCTTGATCCTTGGTGGAATCCAGCAGTAGAAGACCAAGCGTCAGATCGGGCGCATCGCATGGGACAACAACGCCCCGTCACCATTTATCGCCTAGTAGCTGAAGGCACGATTGAAGAGCAAATCGTCGCACTGCATCACAATAAGCGCGACTTGGCCGATAGCTTACTCGAAGGCGGCGACAGCAGTGGCAAACTCGGTGCTGAGGCCTTATTGCAACTGCTTAAGTCGGCAGTGTAAGCATGCAAAACTATGATTTTCGGCCAGCCCTAGCCAGTGACGCCAAAGCCATTCACGCCCTTATCGTGCAATCGATCACGCAACTGGGGGTATTAGATCATCAGCATTGCGCACAAACGCTCAGCGACTTATGCCTTGCTGTTAATGTGGACGACATTGCCGAATCAATCGCCGATGGCGACACCGTGTGGCTCGCAGTACAGCAGCAAGCCATCTGCGGCGTTGCCGCGATGGATAGGCATGGCGAGATCTTGCATTTTTATGTCTCACCGCAGCATAGCGGGCAAAATTTGGGGCGAGCGTTATTAGCAGCACTCCAATTGAGCGCCCGCGAGCAAGGCTTAAGCCATATAATGCTGGCTACCACGCATAGCGCCCGTGGATTTTTCCGTGGGCAGGGTTTTATCCCAACGCGGCCTGACTTTGCTGAGTGGTTAGAAAAACCACTCCAGCAGCACTAAATCAATTGAAACAATGGAAATCAGTATGAGCAAACTCCTTAGCGACGCACAACTTGAGCAACTCGACAGCTTTTTAATGTCGCCGCGTACGCCGGCCGAAACCATGGACATCGAAATGCTCGATGGCTTTTTGGTGGCACTGGCCGTGGGCCCAGAAGACGTTCCTGAAGAAGAATGGCTGCCGGCGATTTTTGCTGGCACGCCGCCGGAATTTGACGATCACGCAGAAGCCGAACAGATTTTTGGCCTAATTCGCCAACACGCAGCCAGCATTAAAGCGGCGTTTTCAGTGAATCGCCGCGACAATCCCGGTGAAAACCCACTGTATGTTCCGGTGATTTTGTCAGACGAAGATCAAGACGAACAATGGCAAGAAACCTCTGGCGTGTATTGGGCCTCAGGTTTTTATGCCGGGATTGAAGCGCGCGGCGAAGCATGGGACGCACTGCTTGAAGCCAATGAAGAACTCGATACCGCCGTTGAAAACATTCTGGCACTCGCTGCCAGCGCGGGCGACGAAGCAGATACCAGCCCAAGCGATGAAGTCGGTGCTGAACCCGTCAAACTACTGACCACTAAAGAGCGTGCGGATCGCGTGGCCGAGTTGCCTTGGCATGTTGAAGACATCATGTATTTTGTACTTGAAGAAAAATTTGGCCACGTAGAGCAAGTCAAACGTGACGAGCCAAAAGTCGGCCGCAATGATCCTTGCCCATGCGGCTCAGGCAAAAAATTCAAAAAGTGCCACGGTGCATAATTAATGCCCAAGTGGCTGACGCTGCTTCGCCCTAATCGCGGGCCATTCCCCCCTTCGCGCATGCTGTTGGGGGTAATGGCTTTTGCTATTCCGATGGGCTGGCAGGTTTACCACGACCACAACCAAGCGGCGGGCATGATGGGTTTTGCCATTTTGGCGACACTGATGCTCGACATCGGCGGCACCCGCAAAAAACGCCTCGAAAGCATGGTCGTTGGCAATATCTTGATGCTGCTGACCGCCAGCATTAGTCTGAGCATTAATCACAATATATTGCTTTGGCTGGGTGGGATTTTACTTTTAATGACCTTAATCGGCGCGAGTTTATCCGCCGGTTTTGCTTTGGATTTATTACTACGGCTATTGGCCTCAGCCTACTTGATTGGCTACCCCGGCACGTTTGTGTCGAGCGCGATTTTGCCGTATTACCTGATTGCGGCGGCGATGACGATTGCGCTCAGTGTGAGCTTTGCCCCCAGAATGAACAACCCCATCGGCCTACAAATCCAGCCGCACTGGCGTAGCGACTACCAGCAACTGCGCAAAGGCCAATTTGCTGGGGCGACCTTTGGCATTTTATTGGCCATTGCCTGTGCGTTTAGTTTTTTTGCTGCCCGCTATCTGAACCTCAGCGCACCCAATGTCGCCGCCATTTGCACGGTGGTGGTATTTCGCCCTGAGCCCGACCGAACTTACCCAACGATTTGGCTGCGCTTTGTCGGCGTTTTGCTGGCCTCGGTCGTCGCGTGGCTGTTTGTTTTTCAAATCGATTCCAATGTTGAGCTCGTTATTTTAGCCGCCCTCTCGGGCGCACTGATTCCGGTGGCCTTTGCCAATGGCTTAATGTATGTCGCAGCGATAATTACTTTTATTGTGTATCTGATTTTGGCGCTACTGGGGATTCATGGCCATGCGGCCGAAATTTCAGCCGAAAACCGGATTTATGAAACCGTCTTAGGCGCAAGCATCGCAGGGGTTTTTGCGATGATTTTCCATAGTTTAAAACCAGCAATAGGAAAGCAATAATGTACCGCTTAGTCATTCAAGCGCCCGAATTGGCCACCCAAAACTTAAAACAACTGGCCCGTCTTTCTGGCGCGCACACCATTGAAGCGATTAACCAACAGGCGTTTAAACTGCATGGCGCTGAAATTGAAAATCTCGAGTCGGTCGCTGATTTTTGTGAATCCAATCAGTTTGACTTTGCCTTTATCCCAGAAGACCTCAGCGTACAAGACATTGGCTTAGTGGTGATGGACATGGACTCCACGCTGATCACCATCGAATGCATCGACGAAATCGCCGATATGATCGGCATCAAAGCGCAAGTGGCTGCCATTACGGCTGCGGCCATGCGTGGCGAGCTCGATTTTAATGCCAGCCTTACCCAGCGCGTGGCCTTGCTAGCGGGGCTTGACGAATCGGCATTAGAGCGCGTTTATACTGAGCGCTTGCAATTGATGGCGGGCGCAGAAAAAATGCTCGCTGGCTTTCAAGCTACGGGTGCGAAAACCCTGCTGATCTCCGGTGGATTTACTTTTTTTACTGACAAACTCAAAACGCAACTGGGGCTCACTCGCACCATCGCCAATGTGCTGGAAATCGAAAACGGCAAACTCACTGGCCGCATTGTTGGCGACATCGTCAACGCCGAAACAAAACGCGATGAATTAATCGCGATGCGCGATGAACTCGGTTTACGTCACGAGCAAGTGGTGGCGATGGGTGATGGCGCTAATGATTTACTGATGCTGCACGCCGCTGGTTTTGGCATCGCCTGCCATGCCAAACCCAAGGTGCAAGCACAAGCACCGTATAAAATTAATTACGTCGGGCTGGATGGCGCCTTAAACTATTTCAAGTAATTGGTTGCGGGTAGTTTACATTTCAACCCGTTTAAGCCAACATCCAAATCATCTTGTTACGCCTACGCATCGCCTTCAGAAGAGCGACGTAGGCGCTGGCTTGCCCGCGAAGGTTTTCCTTATTTGAGCGCATCCGCGGGCGAGCCAGCGCCTATCAATACCCCAATTTTATGGATTTCTGCAGCAAAGACACCAGTAAGAAAACCCAATTTACCACATGGGTATATCAAGAAAAGCCAATTTATTAATGGCACATATTGATATACCCATTAATAAAATATTAATTAGAAAAAAATATCCAATTTTTTCTTCGTCTTGTGTAATAACAAAGCAGTCGCCACGACTACCCTTGTGTCGATACCGACAGATGCGGTTTTTCTTACTTGACTCAATACGCTGGAGAATGAAAATGAACAATAAATCAATCTTACTCGCCTCAGCCATGGTGGCCGTCTTAGCTGCCGCCGCACAACCGGCTTTAGCCGCTGATGCCGCCAAAGAAAAATGCTTTGGCGTGGCCAAAGCCGGTGCCAACGATTGCGCCGCCAATGGCCATGCCTGCGCCGGTCAAGCTGGTGCCAGCATGGACCCCAAAGAATGGAAGTATGTTGCCAAAGGCACTTGCACCGAAATGAAAGGCATGCTAAAAGCCATGTAAGCTACAAGGCGGCAGGCCTGAAGCATTTTCTCCCTGCCGCACTCACCTTGATGACTCTAAGTAGATTGCGATGCTCACCTCACTGCCGCTTTGCGCCGGCTTAGGGCTTAGAAGCCCACATATCCAAGCCGTGATTCAAGATCAGCCCCCCGTCGCTTGGTGGGAAGTGCACAGTGAAAACTATTTTGGCGGCGGCGCGCCAATAGCGGCACTCGAAAAAATCCGCGCCAATTACCCCATCAGCTTACACGGTGTGGCCATGGGCTTAGGCAGCTCGACCCTCGATTCGCTGCATCTAAAGCAACTTAAAACCCTGGTCGATCGCATCGAACCGGCGGCGGTGTCTGAACATCTAGCGTGGAATCGACTCAATCAACACGCTTACGCCGACTTATTGCCCGTGCCGCGTCTTGAGGGCGTGATTGAGCAACTCAGCGAGCGAATCAACCTCGTGCAGGATTTTTTACAGCGGCCCATCTTGATCGAAAACGTGTCCAGCTATATCCAATTTGCAGATGAAATTTATCTTGAAAGTGAAGTTCTGGCGCAACTGGTGGCACAAACCGGCTGCGGACTGATTCTGGATGTCAACAATCTGATTGTCAGCCAGATTAATCTGGGTATTGACCCTTACCTTGAACTGGCGCATCTGCCACTCAAATCAGTGGGAGAAATTCATATCGCCGGTTTTGAGCTGTTTGACGGCGTTGCCATCGACACCCATGGTGCAGCGCCAACGCCGGCGGTGTGGCAATTACTTGACGTAGTCATCCAGCAAACTGGGCCGATCCCGGTGCTGCTTGAGCGCGACAATCATATTCCGGCGCTCAATGAATTAATGCTGGATTACCAGCACTTAAATGCGCATTGCGCCGCGATTTGGCAAGGCGCAAAGCCATGAACTACCTACAAGCCCTCACCGAATTTGCCCGCGCCATTAACGAGCCCAATACCGCCAACACGGCCATCAGTCCGGCCACTCAAGCCAATATGACGGTGTATCGCAACAACATTCGACTCAATCGCGCCAATGCGCTCAAACTAGCCTACCCCACGGTGCTGGCTTTATTGGGCGAAGAATTTTTTATGGCGATGGCCGATGTGTATACCCAAAGCACCGCCAGTACATCGGCCAATTTGCATCAAGAAGGGCATTTGCTGGCTGAATTTATTGCCCAATTTGCGCCGACACAAGCCTACCCCTATTTAAGTGACGTGGCGCAATTAGACTGGGCGATGCATCAAGCTCACTACGCCGACGATCACGTGGGACTTAGCGCGGCGATTTTGGCCGAACAGGCTCAATCGTTGGCACAGCTTAAATTGCTGCTGCATCCTGCGCTGCAGATCATTGAATCTAAATGGCCGATTGCCAGCTTATTTGCCATGCATCACGGCGGCGCAAAACCGCAAGACTTGTATCGCGGCGAATGTGTTTTAGTTTGGCGCGATCAATACCAAATCATTGACGCGGCACCCGCAGCGTTTTTTCTCGCGTTGATGCAGCAACTCACTTTAGAAGAAGCGTTGTTGGCAGGGGCAGCGGTGGATGCGGGATTTGATCCGGCAAGCAGCCTGTCTTTATTGCTTGAGCAGCAACTCATCATTGCTTTGGCTTAAGGTCGGCTGTCATGTGCTTTGCCAGCTGGGCTGACACGGACTTTGGCAGCAAGGCCGCAAGCGTACAGCGTTGTCCGTATCCGTTAACGCGGCAACGCCGGTACAGTCACCACCACCGCATCAATACACTGTTTAGCGCGGCATAATTTCACCAGCCAATTGCCCGGCCGCGTTGCGGGCACGCCCTGCCAGCTACCACACCACACGCCTGCTTGGCAGGGTTGACTAATTTTCTGACTAAAAATCACCTGTCGCCGATCCGCATCAAGCAGTAGCCAATGATCGGGTGCCACACTGGGGCCGGTGGTTTGCCAGCTCACTATCACTTGCCCCACGGGCAAACCATTACCCAGCTCTGGATCGGCATCGGTATAGACTTTAACGCTCGGCTGAATGGGTGCCCAATTGGGCCCCAGCATGGCCTCTACCGTTACTGGCGCAGATTCACTGCACAAATTGGCATGACACAAACGAATCGACAGTGCATAAACCCCATTCACCAGCGGCAGCTCAACTTGCGCCGATTGGCTGTTTTCTGTGGTTTCGGTAAATTGACTCGAGCGATAAATCGCTTTGCCCGCCTGCAGCACTTCCCATTGCGTGCCCACATGGCCCCAATACACATCCCATTTGAGCAGCGCTTTGCCGTCGGTGATCACCGGCGCAGTCCATGCCAGCTCAGGCGGCGCGGGTTTTTTGCTGACCGCAGCCGCCTCCCCAGCAGTCTCAGCCCAAGTTTGCGCGTAAGCATGACTGCACTGCGGCGCGGCCAATGTGCCACGACACAAGCTCACTTGCCACTGATGCAAACCCGGCTCAAGCTGTTCAATCGTGAAAATCCCGCCTTGCACGTCGGTGATGGCTACCGCACTGGGATTAACCGGATCAAGCGGTTCAAGCGGATCAGCGGTACTGGCGGCATTGGACGTACTGGGGCGCAACGGTCGAGAAATAAAGTCCTTGCCGCGATAACGCAGTTGCTGATTATCCCAAACTTCCCACCACTGCCCGACCGCACCAAAGCCATTTTGCCAGCTCAAACTAAATCGACCAGCCTTCACCTGAGTCGGCACAACATCTAAAAACGGTTGCTGCGGCGTCTCATCAACCACCGCCCCTAGCGTTGCAATCGGCTCGCTCGGGCGAACAAATTCTGCCGGCACAATGGCCGGATCATTCTGCACCGACGGCGCGGGCTCGGGTAAGGTCTCGCATTCCATCAAGCCCATAATCAACGACGGCTGACACGCCAATTGCGAGCGCGACGCCATCTCGGCGCTAGGCAATAAAAAGCCCGCCTGAGCCACGCCCAATCCACTCAATAAGCCATACACCGCGCTTAAGCGTAAGCATAATTTCAGCCCGCGTGAGATCGGTTGACGCCAGCGCGGTTGAGTCATTATTTTGCCTCGTCCGGTTTTGCGCAGGCTTGGGTATGTTCCAGCTGCAATTGCAAGATCCGCTCACCTCTAAATTCATTGACGCTGATTTTATAAACCGCCGAGATATGCCGGGGTATTGGCTCGCAGAAATTGAACTGCATAGCCTCTAGCACAATACCCATAGAGGTTTCTAATTTAAGCTTGCTGTGTTTTTCACCCACAATGCGCTGCTCCAGCACTCGAAACTGGCCTTGAAACACCGGAGCCGGAAAACCTTGCCCCCAAACTTGGCGCTCTAACCCTTCGGCCGTGGCCAATACAAAAGCATCTGGCGGCAACTCGCCATCGGTTTCGATCACGCGGCTTAAATCACTTTCATTGAGTAACTCGCGACATACCGCCTCAAAAGCGCTTTTAAACTCGGCAAAATCGGCCACATTCAACGACAAACCCGCCGCCATCGCATGGCCACCAAATTTAGCAATCAGATGCGGGTGGCGTTTGGAGACTAAATCGAGCGCATCGCGCAAATGCAAGCCGGCAATCGAGCGCCCCGAGCCTTTGATCTCATCGCCATTGCCATTGGCAAAAACAATCGTTGGCCGATGAAAACGATCTTTCATTCGCGACGCCACAATCCCCACTACGCCTTGATGCCATTCGGGATTGTAAAGCGCAATACTAAAGCTATCGTCCACCGCCACACTGGCCAAGGCCAATTCGGCCTCGGCGCGCATACCGTGTTCAATCTCGCGGCGCGCCCGATTTAATTGATCGAGCTCACGCGCCAAAGGCAAAGCGGCCTCTTCACTACTGGCCAGCAAAGTGTTAATCCCAAAACGCATATCGTCCAAACGCCCAGCGGCATTCAGGCGTGGGCCCAAAGCAAAACCCAAATCAAAGCAGCTGGCGCGAGCATAAGAGCGCCCGGCGGCGCTAAACAAGGCCATAATGCCGGGCGCAGCGCGACCGGCGCGCATGCGTTTTAAACCTTGCTCCACCAAAATCCGATTATTCGCATCGAGTTTAACCACGTCGGCCACCGTGCCTAAGGCGACGATATCGAGCCATTGTGCCAAATTAGGCTCAGCTTGCTCAGCAAAAGCACCGCGCTCGCGCAGTGCGGCGCGCAATGCCATCAATACATAAAACATCACGCCCACACCGGCTAGATTTTTACTGGGGAATCCGCAGTCGGGCTGATTGGGGTTCACAATCAACGCATCGGGCAGCGTATCGGCCGGTAAATGATGGTCGGTAATCAATACCTCAATGCCCAGTGCGCGTGCGGCCTCTACACCGGCATGGCTGGCGATGCCATTGTCGACGGTAATAATCATATCGGGCTGGCGCTCGGCCGCCAAAGCGACAATTTCGGGCGTGAGGCCGTAACCATATTCAAAGCGATTGGGCACGATAAAATCCACCACCGCGCCAAATGCCGCCAAACCTTTCATCCCCAATGCGGTGGCCGTGGCACCATCGCAATCGTAATCACCGACAATCAACATCCTTTGCCCAGCAGCAATGGCATCGGCTAAACGCACGCCCATTTCGGTGGCGTTTTTAAGCTGACTAAACGGCAATAAATGCTTTAGTTGATGCTCTAATTCTTGCGACTGCACCACGCCGCGCGCAGCGTACAGCCGCGCATGCAGCGGCGAAAATCCAGCGTGTAATAAAGTTTGCTCCAAATGAGCAGGAACGGAACGAGAACGAATGGTGAGCACAGCAACCCTTAATCAAAAAACAACACCAAGCCAAGGTGCTGTTGATGTTGACGATATGGACGAAAATCGCGCTAGCACGACCGTACATCAAACTTCAACAGCGCTTAGACTCAGCACTACAAAGCATCAATCGCGGCCGTTTTAAAATGGCAGTCGAGGACGACGCCAAAAACGATACAAATCCAAGCGCGTAATCCTCACTTGCGTGCCAGCACTCAGGAATGTCAGCGTCAGCGATTGCAGCTGGCCACGCTGTAATTGCGTCAGTAGCGGTGCAAACCAAACCGTCTCTAACCACGACCATTGACTGCGCCACTCGTAAGCATGGCCATAAATCGCGTCCACACTCAATTGATCGAGCACCACGATGCTGTCATGCGCTGGCAAGTCCGCCACGGTGGCGACACTGGCGACACCGCGCTCACCCACCAAGGCCGCAACCTGATGGTCGCCACCGAAAACCGAGGCTTTGGCGGGCGCAATAGCGCCAGCGCGATAATCCACACCGCCGGACAAATGCACGCTATTGATCATCGCAATCCCAGCCGCATCGCGCTCATCATTCACGCGATGGCCATACATCACCATTTGAATTTCATTGAGCACCGCATTCCACTGCAAAGCCTGCTCGCCTTGCGGCAAATAATCTTGCAGATTGCCACCCAAAGCTTGGGCAAGCGGCGTGAATTGCAGTTGTGGATCGGCGGGTAAACGTAAATACCACCGACTCGGTGTGGCCGCGACAAAGAACAAGCCATCTTCAGCAAATTGCTGATTGAGTGCCGCCACCAAAGCATCGGCCTCGGCTTGGCTAATTTGCAATAAGGGCACACCCAGTATCGTGAGTCGATCACGATCAATGCGTAAATGGATTGGATCGCAGCACAACCAATACCCAGATTGCACGTCGGGGCAATCTTGCGCCAAAGTGAGCGCGGTCAAAGCAGGCGGCGTGTCATAGAGCTGGTGCGCCAAATAATCGGCGGCTGTAGCGCATGGGCCCATCGAGCTGCGCTGGTGCTGTCCCTTGCCATACAGCGTGGCCAAGGCCGGCAAGGTTAAATCGCGGTTCATTAAAGGGCGTAAATCTTCATCACGCCAGACCGTATCGGGAATAATCAGTTCATAGTTCATCGTGCTGATTTTACACGGAACACGCTCGCGCCGGAAAACAACCACCGCTTAAGGCCGGTTGACGTTGGGTTTGCCAACCGCGTTTGCGCGGGTTTTGGCCTGAGGCAGGCCACCAAGCGCGCAGCATCAGACCAAAATGACGTACTTAATTCAAACCGGACGCTGAGTCAGCAATCGGCTGAAAAGCAATCACCGCCATGCCCAGCAAAGCCAAAAGCGCCCCAAAGCCATCCCAACGCGTTAATGTCACCCCATCGACCACGCGTAACCACACTAAAGCCACGGCAATATACATGCCACCGTAGGCGGCATAAATTCGGCCAGAGGCACTTGGATGCAGCGCCAAACAATACGCAAACAAAGCCAAGGACAACGCTGCCGGAATCAAATACCACGCACTCGCGCCTTGTTTGACGAATCGCCACACCAGATAACAGCCCACGATTTCAGCGAGCGCAGTAAAGGCAAACAACAAAAACACTCTTAGCCATTCCAAAATAACACCCTCAGCTCACAACACGAAAAAATACCCACCAAGGCGCGGCTGTTAAACAGCACCATCGGCAGGCCATTAACATACTGCATACTACCATAGAGTATGTATTGCATTTTAGTATACTGGGGTATAGTATAAAAACACTCAATCATCCCCAAGTCAACGCCGATGCCCAGTAGTCCAGAAGAAAAAAAGAAAGTGCTCACTCGCATTCGCCGCATTCGCGGACAAATTGATGCGCTAGAAAAAGCCCTAGAAACCGGTGCTGAATGCCGCGCCATTTTGCAACAAGTCTCCGCCGTACGCGGCGCGACCAATGGGCTGATGGCCGAAGTGCTTGAAAGCCATATTCGAGAAACATTTGATGCCACCGAAGGCGGCAGCAGTGCACACAACGCTTCGATCAATAACACCATTGAATTAGTTCGCGCCTACCTTAAGTAGCCAAGCGAATAGCTAACCAGGACATCAACACCATGAAATCACGCGCTGCCGTCGCTTTTGCGCCAGGAAAACCCCTAGAAATTATCGAAATTGACGTTGCACCACCACAAAAAGGCGAAGTTTTAATTAGAAACACCCACACCGGCGTTTGCCACACCGATGCATTTACATT
>NZ_CAMTIA010000050.1 GCF_947072475.1 uncultured Deefgea sp. | reverse complement strand
CCAGGCTGCCGGCAGACGAGCGCATCCAGCGCATTCGCGCCGACCGCTGGATCGGACCCGCAGGCAGACAACCTGCCGCCGGCCAAACCGTTCGATCAGATCGAGGAGTGGTAGCCGTGGACGAATATCCCGTCATTGACCTGTCCCACCTGCTGCCAGCGGCACAGGGTTTGGCCAGGCTGCCGGCAGACGAGCGCATCCAGCGCATTCGCGCCGACCGCTGGATCGGCTACCCGCGCGCGGTCGAGGCGCTGAACCGGCTGGAAACTCTGTATGCGTGGCCGAACAAGCAACGCATGCCAAACCTGCTGCTGGTCGGCCCCACCAACAACGGCAAGTCGATGATCGTCGAGAAATTCCGGCGGGCGCACCCGGTCGGCACCGACGCTGACCAAGAACATATCCCGGTGCTGGTCGTGCAGATGCCGTCAGAGCCATCGGTGATCCGCTTCTATGTCGCGCTGCTGGCTGCGATGGGCGCGCCGCTGCGCCCGCGCCCACGGCTGCCGGAAATGGAGCAACTGGCGCTGGCCCTGCTGCGCAAGGTCGGCGTGCGCATGCTGGTGATCGACGAACTGCACAATGTACTGGCTGGCAACAGCGTTAACCGGCGCGAGTTCCTCAACCTGCTGCGCTTCCTCGGCAACGAGCTGCGTATCCCCCTGGTCGGGGTCGGCACGCGCGAGGCGTACCTGGCCATCCGTTCGGACGATCAGTTGGAAAACCGCTTCGAGCCGATGCTGCTGCCGCCGTGGGAGGCCAATGAGGACTGCTGCTCGCTGCTGGCCAGCTTCGCGGCGTCACTCCCGCTACGGCGGCCATCCCCGATTGCCACGCTGGACATGGCCCGCTACCTGCTCACCCGGAGCGAAGGCACCATCGGCGAGCTTGCACATCTGCTGGTGGCGGCGGCCGTCGCCGCCGTGGAGAGTGGCGAGGAAGCGATCAACCACCGCACGCTCAGCATGGCCGACTACATCGGCCCCAGTGAGCGGCGGCGACAGTTCGAGCGGGAACTGATGTGAAGTCCGCGCCGCGCTGGCCGCTGCATCCGGCACCCAAGGAAGGCGAAGCCCTGTCCTCATGGCTCAACCGGGTCGCCGCCTGCTACCAGATGGACGTGCACGAGCTGCTGGCCCACGATCTTGGTCACAGCCAACTTGATGACCTGGATACCGCACCATCCTTGTCGTTGCTGACGGCGCTCTGCCAGCGCAGTGGCGTCGAGCTGGAGCGGTTGCGCAGCATGAGTCTTGCAGGCTGGGTGCCGTGGCTGCTCGACAGTCTCGACGATTCGGTACCAGCAGCCTTGGAAACCTATACATTCCAATGCGCGGTGCTCCTGCCCAAGCGCACCCGCAAGGTGCGGTCCATCACTCGCTGGCGTGCCTGGCTACCGAGCCAGACGATTCGCCGGGCGTGTCCGCAGTGTCTGAACGATCCAACGAATCAAGCTGTGCTACTCGTCTGGCAGCTCCCCTTGATGCTGAGCTGCCCGCAGCATGGCTGCTGGCTGGAGTCCTACTGGGGCATGCCCGGCCGGTATCTTCAGTGGGAAATCGCCGATGCTGCGCCGCGCCCTGCCGATGACGCAATCGCCTGCATGGACCGGCGCACCTGGCAGGCGCTGACGACGGGTTTTGTGGAGCTGCCGCGTCGGCGTGTCCACGCCGGCTTGTGGTTCCGGCTGCTGCGCACCCTGCTTGATGAGCTGAACACGCCGCTCTCGCACTGCGGCAGTTGCTCGGCGAGCATCCGCCATGTCTGGGAGCGCTGCGGCCATCCGCTGCGCGCCGGGCAGAGTCTGTGGCGTCCCTACGAGATTCTGGCCCCGGCGGTGCAGTGGCAGATGCTGGAGGCGGCGGCCACCGCCATCACGCTGATCGAGTCAAAGGCGCTGATCCCGCGCGGGGAACAGGCCGCGCTGTTTCAGACGGAGCCGCACACTGGTTTCACCAACGGCCTGCCGGCGAAGGTGCCGAAGCCGGAACCCATCAACCACTGGCAACGAGCAGCCCAGGCCATCGATGAGGCCATCATTGAAGCGCGACACAACCCGGAGACGGCCCGCTTGCTGTTCACACTGGCGTCCTACGGGCGACGCGACCCCGAATCCCTGGAACGTTTGCGCGCCACGTTCACCAAGGAGGGCATCCCGCCGGAGTTTTTGTCACATTACGAGCCTGAATGGCCGTTTGCAGGTCTTAGACTAAATGACGGGTTAAGTGACAGTTTTTGACGGCGAGAACTTTCTGGCTCACACTGTCACATAATCGAACGTATATGTGACAGGTACGACATGCTGATAGGCTACATGCGGGTATCGAAGGCGGACGGCTCCCAGGCTACCGATTTGCAGCGCGACGCGCTGATTGCCGCCGGGGTCGATCCAGTACATCTTTACGAGGACCAGGCATCCGGCATGCGCGAGGATCGGCCCGGCTTGACGAGCTGCCTGAAGGCGTTGCGAACTGGCGACACACTGGTCGTGTGGAAACTGGATCGGCTCGGACGCGACCTGCGACATCTCATCAACACCGTGCACGACCTGACTGGGCGCGGCATCGGCTTGAAGGTATTAACCGGGCACGGCGCGGCCATCGACACCACGACCGCCGCCGGCAAGCTGGTCTTTGGCATCTTCGCCGCCCTGGCCGAGTTCGAGCGCGAGTTGATCGCGGAGCGCACGATTGCCGGCCTAGCCTCGGCCCGCGCGCGCGGGCGGAAAGGCGGCCGGCCGTTCAAGATGACCGCCGCCAAGCTGCGGCTGGCGATGGCGGCAATGGGTCAGCCAGAGACCAAGGTCGGCGACCTGTGCCAGGAACTTGGCGTCACGCGGCAGACCCTGTATCGGCATGTTTCACCCAAGGGTGAGCTACGTCCAGATGGCGAGAAGCTACTCAGCCGAATTTGATGCCGGCATGAGGCAACGTAGCGACAGCGTGGTTTGTCTCAATGGGAAGCGCTCATGATCGATCTTTGAAGGCCCGCAGCAGTCGTGTCACAGACAGGACGAACAAACCGGTCAGCGTGAGGGCTGCGATACCCCAGTACTCTCCGATGAACGCGCCGGCCGTCGTGCCGGCCAGCACAATGGCGAGAATCGGCAAATGGCAGGGACAGGTGAGCACGGCCAGCGCGCCCCACAGGTAGCCGGTGATCGGTTTGTGCGTCTCGGACGGCAAGCGCTCGGGGCTGTTCATGGCAGACTCTCCGCGTGCTGTGCCGGCTCGGTCGGCATGGTGGCCAACTGCACCTCCAGATCGGCCAACGCTTCGCGCCGACGCTCGACGAACTGGCGCAGAACGGCAAGCTGCGCGGCCGCTTCATCGCCGTCCGCAGCATCCAGCGCCCGGCACAGCCGCGCCAGCGCGTCCAGGCCGATGCCCGCCTCGAAGGCCGCCCGCACGAAGCACAGCCGTTGCAAGGCGGCATCATCGAACAGGCCATAGCCGCCCGGGGTGCACGCCACCGGACGCAGCAATCCGCGCAGCAGGTAGTCGCGCACGATATGCACGCTCACCCCGGCATCAAGGGCCAGCCGGGACACGGTGTAGGCGCTCATTGAAAACCTCCTTTTTTTATCCAGCGCAGCAGGAAAGCTGCTTCACGTCCTTGTTGAAGGTCTGCGCCGCAAGCTTCAACCCCTCGACCATTGTCAGGTAGGGGAACAACTGGTCGGCCAGTTCCTGCACCGTCATGCGGTTGCGGATGGCGAGCACCGCCGTCTGGATCAGTTCGCCCGCTTCCGGGGCCACCGCCTGCACGCCGATGAGCCGTCCGCTACCTTCCTCGATGACCAGCTTGATGAAGCCGCGTGTGTCGAAGTTGGCAAGCGCTCGCGGAACGTTGTCGAGTGTCAGCGTGCGACTGTCGGTCTCGATGCCATCGTGGTGCGCTTCCGCCTCGCTGTAGCCCACGGTGGCGACTTGCGGGTCGGTGAACACCACTGCCGGCATCGCGGTCAGATTGAGGGCTGCGTCGCCGCCGGTCATGTTGATCGCGGCACGGGTGCCGGCGGCCGCTGCCACGTAGACGAACTGCGGCTGGTCGGTGCAGTCGCCGGCCGCGTAGATGTTCGGGTTGCTCGTGCGCATGCCTTGGTCGATAACGATGGCCCCTTGCGCATTGACAGTGACCCCCGCCGCGTCCAGCGCGAGGCTGCGCGTATTCGGTGCCCGACCGGTGGCAACCAGCAACTTGTCAGCGCGCAATTCACCGTGTCCGGTGGTCAGCACGAATTCGCCGTTCACATGGGCGACCTGGCTGGCTTGCGTGTGCTCCAGCACCTCGATGCCCTCGGCGCGGAAAGCGGCTGTCACGGCCTCGCCGATGGCCGGGTCTTCCCGGAAGAACAAGGTGCTGCGTGCCAGGATCGTGACCTGGCTGCCGAGCCGGGCAAAGGCTTGCGCCAGTTCCAACGCCACCACCGACGAACCGATCACGGCCAGGCGTGCGGGAATGGTGTCGCTGACAAGCGCTTCGGTGGAAGTCCAGTAGGGTGACTCTTTCAGGCCCGGAATCGGCGGCACGGCCGGACTGGCACCGGTGGCGACCAGGCAGCGGTCGAACGTTACCTCGCGCTCGCCACCCTCGTTCAAACGGACGACCAGGCTCTGGTCGTCCTTGAAACGCGCTTCACCGTGCAAAACGGTGATGGCTGGATTGCCGTCCAGGATGCCTTCGTATTTGGCGTGCCGCAGTTCATCGACACGGGCCTGCTGCTGGGCCAGCAGTTTGCTGCGGTCAATCGCAGGCACAGTTGCCGCAATACCGCCGTCGAACGGACTTTCCCGGCGCAGATGGGCAATATGGGCAGCGCGGATCATGATCTTGGACGGCACACAGCCGATATTGACGCAGGTGCCGCCGATGGTGCCGCGTTCGATCAGCGTGACCGTCGCGCCTTGCTCGACGGCCTTCAGCGCCGCCGCCATCGCGGCCCCGCCGCTGCCAATGATGGCGATATGCAAACCGGCGCCCTCAAGTGCATCACGGATTTTTGGTTCATCTTTGAAATCACCAACCCGGATCGAGCCTTGATAACCCAATGCGGCGATGGCGGCCAGCAGTTGGTTGTGGCTCACGGCGGTGTCTGCCATGACTTGCGCGCGGCTTTCTGGATAGGACACCACAGCGGCATTCACGCCGGGAATCTTTTCCAAAGCATCTTTGACATGGGTGGCGCAGGATGTGCAGGTCATGCCATTCACGGTGATTTCGGTCATTTTTTTACTCCATTGAATTTCGGGGTGCAGCAGGCATCGGCTTGGCGTTTTCGTTGGATGGCGTAGATGGTCAAGCCGATGAAAATCGCCAGCGCAGGCAGCAGCACATAGTCCAGATAGCCGGTCAGCGCGGACAAGCCGACCACACCGAGCAAAATGACCAGAACAGGGGTGAAGCAACACAGCGCCACGAGGGTTGTGCCAATGATGCTGACCCGCAGCAGTGTCTTCGGGTCTTTCATGATCAGTTCTTGACTGATGATGGGTAGCCCGCATCCTCGGTAGCCTTGGTCAGTTTCTGCACGCTGGTCTTGGCATCATCGAAGGTGACCACCGCTTCGCGCGTCTCGAAGGTCACGTCAACTTTACTGACGCCATCGACCTTGGAAATCGCCTTCTTGACAGTGATCGGACAGGCCGAGCAGGTCATGCCCGGTACGGACAGCGTAACGGTCTGGGTGGCGGCCCACACGGGGGCAACAACGGCAGCGAGGGCAAGGGCGGAAAGCAGCTTTTTCATGGTGAACTCCTGTGATCAATAGAAAAATGGCACGACGTAGGGAAATCCGAGCGCGACCAAAACCAGCACGGCCACGCCCCAGAAAATGAGCTTGTAAGTAGCTCGCACTTGGGGAATCGCGCAAACCTCACCCGGTTTGCAGGCGGCTGACGGCCGGTAGATGCGCCGCCAGGCGAAGAACAACGCCACCAGCGCCACGCCGATAAAGATGGGGCGATAGGGTTCCAACACCGTCAAGTTGCCGATCCAAGCGCCGCTGAACCCCAAGGCGATCAGAACCAGCGGCCCGAGGCAGCAAGCCGAGGCGAGGATGGCGGCCAGCCCGCCAGTGAAGAGCGCGCCGCGCCCGTTTTGAGGTTCAGACATACGTTTGTCCTTTCGAATCTGAATTGGATAGCTTAAGCTTACTTCCGTAGTTATGTACGGAGTCAAGCGATATGGAAAACAATTTGGAGAACCTGACCATTGGCGTTTTCGCCAGGACGGCCGGGGTCAATGTGGAGACCATCCGGTTCTATCAGCGCAAGGGCTTGCTCCCGGAACCGGACAAGCCTTACGGCAGCATTCGCCGCTATGGCGAGACGGATGTAACGCGGGTGCGCTTCGTGAAATCAGCCCAGCGGTTGGGCTTCAGCCTGGATGAGATCGCCGAGCTGCTGCGGCTGGAGGATGGCACCCATTGCGAGGAAGCCAGCAGCCTGGCCGAGCACAAGCTCAAGGACGTGCGCGAGAGGATGGCTGACCTGGCGCGCATGGAGGCCGTGCTGTCTGATTTGGTGTGCGCCTGCCATGCGCGGAAGGGGAACGTTTCCTGCCCGCTGATTGCGTCACTGCAAGGGAAGAAAGAACCGCGCAGTGCGGACGCGGTGTAGCCCGAGGGAACTACGCCTTAGCGTGCTTTATTTTCCGTTTTCTGAGGCGACTCCAACGTCAGAAAAGACCGTGCGGTCGACTTTTGATATTTCGTGCTGTCGCCTTCTGAAAGTGACACTGTCACGATGGAATGAGGGTTTGCGCGTTGCGTATTCCTGTTGCAGAATCCAATCAAATAGCAACAGGAATACGCAATCATGCGAATCGGCTACGCCCGCGTTTCAACGCAAGAGCAAGATACCCAGGCACAAATCACAGCACTGACTGAAGCGGGCTGCGAACGGATTTATCAAGAAAAGGCATCGGGGGGGCGTTGGGATCGCCCAGAGCTGCAGCGTTTGCTAGATCAGCTCAGAAGTGGTGACACGGTGGTGGTTTGGAAGCTAGATCGTCTTTCACGTTCGCTGAAAGATTTGCTGCTTGTTTTGGAAAAAATAGACGCAGCTGGTGCAATTTTTAAAAGCCTGACCGAAGCCATTGATACCGGAACACCTGCAGGTCGAATGATGATGCAAATCGTTGGATCGTTCGCTGAGTTTGAGCGGGCGATGCTGCGTGAACGTACTAAAAACGGCCTCGATGCAGCCAGAAAAGAAGGTCGAATTGGTGGTCGCCGCCCCAAACTGACCAAACAACAGCAAACTGAAATTATTAGCCTAGTATCTTCTGGCCAGAAGACCGGAGCAGATGCCGCACGTCTATTTCAGGTGCACCCTTCTACTATCACTAGGTTACTTGTTAAATACGCCATTGAATAAAGCAGGGGAGTATTAAGCCCCTGCTTTATTGATCATTTACACATTGATGGTATGAGTCCAGTGGGGAACACCGTTCTTAGACAAGTAAGAAACCAAGTTCTTACTGCCATAAAACTGGATGCGGCCTGCAGATGGAAATACTAACGCAGACTGATCAACACGGAGGCCTGCGGATTCTGCTGACTTAGTGAGTTGATATAAAAGTTGATCGTTATTGCCGTTTGTTGATTTGGCATCAAAAACCGCGAAATTGATCCACCCACCAGTGGTTGAGCGTTCTCTTAGGTGCGCCATATTCACTTTCATTTTTTACTCCCGCGTGCTTGAGCGAGAGCGCTTGCAGCAGCTGATTTAGATGCTGCACTAGTACGGCCATCTGTTAGCACCTTAGATGCAGCTGTTGCTGCGGAGGCTGATGTTTGTTTATTTGGTGCGCCTGTTTGTGATAATGCGCTTGCTGCCGCTGTGCGTGATCGAGCACCTGTCGATGGATTTTGTAGTGTCTTCGATGCTGCCGTTGCAGCTTTGGAACCTGTAGTGCGCGTATTACTCATATATATATCCTCTAATGTAAAGTTTGCACCATCCATCGTTGCCGCTTGATCTTGAGCTATATGATATGTACGCTTGCATTCCCCAACGAAGCGTTCTACATAAGGCCATGAATCAAATGGCTACTTTAGAACCACCAAAGGCCGACCTATGTCGGCCTTTGGTTTTTGTGCATAGATTGTGAATAAACACTACATCTTGTGTTATGTAGCTGTCTTCAACACAAATGCTATTGCATACAGAACGCTTGTTCAAGATGTTTTTTTAATTATCCACACCCGCAGTTATAATGGTGCCAAATATGGCCTATTTGGGTTTTCATGACTCCAGAGCAAGAAACTCAGCATCTAAAGCGGGCATCCCATGACGAACTTTGTTCGTATTTGGCGTCAAGAATTCGTCGTGCTCGAAAACAAAGAAAAGAGTCTCAGGCGATTTTCGCAGCACGAGCAGGAATCGCTTTACGTACCTATAAGCGGTTGGAAACGCATGGACACGGGCACCTAGAAACTTTTTTAAGGGCTCTGTCTGCTTTAGATCGTTGCCAGTACCTGCAGCTGTTATTCCCATTTGATCAGCCGATGCCTAGAGCATTGTCATTAGAAGATCGAATCTCTAAGATTCGTGATTCCGCAACGTTGAAACAAACTGGCAAATCAGGCTAATAAATTGCAACTTTAATACATGGCTTTTTGACGTCATGACGTCATGACGTCATTACGTCTTGACTTTGATTTCTTATGAGATAAGATGCGTCATGACGTCACGAAGTCATGACGCAAATTCATGAGGTATTTATGCTTAAAATTGCTTTTTTAAGTCAAAAAGGTGGCAGTGGAAAAACTACCTTAGCGGTACATACTGCTGTTGCTGCGCATGAAGCTGGTGAGCGTGTAGTGGTGGTTGATACTGATCCACAGAAAAGTGCCACAGTATGGGGAGAGGCTCGAAGCCAGGACTACCCGATTGTCGCTACGGCTGCAGCTACTGAATTGTTGCGGGTTTTGGATGTTGCAAAACAAGAGCATATGACTTTAGCTATTGTTGATACGGCTCCACATGCTGCTCCTGATGCTACCAAAATTGTTCGAGCGGTTGATTTGGTGGTTATTCCATGTCGTCCAACTGCTTTTGACATAGCGGCTGCAGGGAGTGCTGTTGATATTGTGAAGGCTGCTGGTGTGCCTGCTGTTTTTGTTTTGTCTGCGTGTCCTTTCCGTTCTCCAGAAATTGCAGAGACACGCACGATTCTAGCCGAGTATGGACTGCCCATTGCTCCCGTTGAAATTATTGATCGAAGAGCATTTTCCCGAGCTGTTGCTTCTGGCCGAGCTGTCACTGAGTTTGAGAGTGAAGGTAAAGCAGCAGGGGAGATTAGAAGTTTATGGAATTGGTTGAAGGAGCAAATGTAATGACGAAGCCAACTGGATTAGCTGCATTTAGTAGAAAAGGCAGCGCAGCTGCAGCAAGCTCAACGCAAGAGAATTCCGCCGAGATAAGTGCGGCGCGGCGAGAGCGTGGGAAAGGGGATATTGTGGCGTTAACTGTTCGCTTACCTCGTGCTGAGTGGGAACGTGTGCATCAACTGGCTGTGGCCGAGGGCGTGAGTATTCAGGCTTTGGCCGTCGATGGTCTTTCTAAGGTGTTTATTGAGAAAGGTCTACCAAGCCTAAAGTAATGGTTGATGTCATGACGTCAATACGTCATGACGCTATTGCGTCAATATCAAACTAAGAAGCTGAAATTATGGGTAAAAACATCAAAGAACACGTTGCAGAAGTGGCAGCTAGAGCTTTGGCTAAACGTGCGTCTGACGCTAAGCAGACGGACTTATTCATCGCTGATGCTGCGCTTCCTACGGGAAATAACACTGAAAAAGGTATTGACAGTGAGAAGGCAGGGGCAAGTCGTGGACTGTTGCCTGTACGCCACCCTACACGTGATTTTTTCTTATGCGATATGTTTGATTACGCACTGAAAGATGATGGCGCGAGTATGGAGGTGCCAATTTTTACCTTGGCAACTAAGCCAGATTTAACTGTGTGGCATTGGGAAAGCCAAGATGGCCAGCGCAGCATCACTGTCACACCAAGCGTTCAAGGGCGAGCTACTCAGTTTGATAAAGATGTTCTGATTTACATCGTTTCGCAAATGACTGAGGCATTGAATCGCGACCGTCTTGATGCTCAAAATCGAGTCGTGCGCTTTACCGTTTATGACTATCTGGTTTCTACGAATAAACCAACAGGTGGCAAAGAGTATCAGCGGTTAGAAATTGCGATGGAGCGGTTGCGTGGCACGAGCATCAAAACCAATATCAAAACGGGTGGAGAGCGTGTTAAAGAAGGTTTTGGACTGATCGAACGTTGGAAAATAGTCGAAAAGTCACCCACAGATGATCGAATGATTGCAGTTGAGGTTACGTTGTCTGAGTGGCTATTTAACGCGGTTCAAGCCCATGAAGTTCTGACGATCAACCGAGATTACTTTCGATTGCGCAAACCTTTGGAGCGCCGCCTATATGAGTTAGCCCGCAAACATACGGGGCATCAAGTGGAATGGAAAATTGGGCTTGAACTGCTGCATGAAAAATGTGGAAGCAAAGCTGAGCTGAAAGAGTTTAAGCGGATGCTAGTAGCGATTATTCAAGCAGACACTCTTCCTGATTACCGAATGATGCTGGATAAAGATAGTGACCAAGTACATTTTTATACAAGAAATGTAAAACGATTGGCAATGAAGGCGTTGGGTAAAGCGCTGTAGCATGTTTACTTTTGCATAGTTACATCACCCACCAGCAGGATAGGCTTTTAGATGGCGAGGAATAGATTTAACCTACTTTATTGGGGTTATGTTTGCCTCGTGACATTACCTAGTCAGATTGAAGTGCTTTCCGTGTGGATTTTGATGGCAAAGCTACGGTTGTTGGGCATTATCCACTATCGTTATATCACCCACTAAAACGGTTGTCGTATGTGCGCTTTGTCGTTACATCACCCACCAAATAGAGTAAATTAATCGTTATATCACCCACTCGCTATTCGTTACATCACCCACCAAAAAGACCTACAAACCCAACTACAGCAAGGGTTTAAAAAACCGTAACGCGCGCGCGCATTTTTTAACTTATTAAAGTCTTTAACGTGGGTAGGCCACAAAAATCTGTGGATAACGTTTTACGTCGTAGCGGGCAAAGCCCGTGGCACCCCTTCGGGGTTCCCCCGATCAAGTCGGCTCCCCCTCCCAAATAAGCAGCGCCCCTGGCGCAGTCATTTCAATCTTGGCCTATGGCCAAGGGTTCTAACCAGCATTCGTGTCAAATCACACTTTCCAAAATTCAAACACCCTCAATTGATCCAGTGGGTAAAGCGCGGTGTTACCGCGCTAGGCCAGCTTCAGCTGTAACCTGAACCCAAAACCAGTTTGGCAGGTGAGTAGTGCATTTTTGACCAGCGTGGAAACCTGAACCAGCACGGCCGAAATAAGCATGGCTTTCGTGGTTTGCTTAAAACATCGCGTCAAATCGACAAAAAATGGGTTTCTGGCGGTTTTTAGCCCTTGGCATAGGGGTTTCTGTGACTCGACCCCTAAAAATCGCTCTACGGACGTTTATGCGGCTTTTTTGAGTGTGGTGTTTGTGTTGGTTTTCATCGGACTACTTGTATAATTTCATATTGTATCGTATCATATCTGTATTGATATGTTATTATATTTTACGATATGGGGTGGAGTATGGCGCGAGAAGGTGTTTCTTACGAGCAAGTCGCTGCGGTTGCTGATGCTTTAGTGGGTGATGGTCAGCAAGCCACCATTCGCGCCATCCGAGAACGATTGGGAACGGGTAGCCCGAATACGATCCACCGCCACCTTTCTGCGTGGCGTGATGCCCGTCCTCAAATGGCGGCGGTTGTCGCGGCATTGCCTGATGCGCTGACTGCAGCGATTGCGGCAGAAATCGCTAAGGCGGCATCGACTGCAAGGGCGGAAGTAGAAGGGCGTTTAGTGTTGGCACAAACCGAAGCCAGTGAATTGGCGGCGGTGGGTGAAATCCTGGAAGGGGAGCGCGATACCCTTGCCGAACAAATTGGCATCCTGACGACTGAGCGGGATCGTGAAGCGGCCACTGCGGCAGAACGTGCCACCGAACTGGAGCGTCAAGGGCAAGAATTGCAACGCGAGCGCAGCGCCGCAGAAGCGGCGCGGATCGAAGTCGCGCAGACTCGCAACAAACTCGAAAATCAAGCTGAAAAACTCACCGAGCAACAGGCTTTAATCGCGCAATTGCGAGCACAGCTAGAGCTGGAGCGCCAAGGGCGCATCGACGCTGAAAAACTGGCTGCTGTGACTGCTGCCAAACTGGAAGCGGCTGAGCATCGCGCTCAAGTGGCCGAAGCGGCCACCGATGAATTGAAGCGCCAACTGAACCAAGTGCGGGAATTGGCTACACTGGAAAGCAGCAAAGCCGAAATGGCCAACACCACCATTGCGACCTTGAACGGCAAGATTGAATCCTTGCAAACTCAAATCCAACAACAAGCCCGCGAACTGGATGCCGCTCAGCAAGAAGTCAAAACCGCATTACAAACTGCCGCCGAATTACGGGGCCAGTTAACGGCCAACGCCAAATAAGCAGCTACTGGAACGGCCATCGGTGTGAAGGAGGGCGGTATGCAGAATCCCATCGTTACTTTTGAAACGGGCGACATTATCGAAATCGATGCTGGCGTCTGGCCAGATGGCACCATTCGCCGTCGCCTGGCGATGGTGTCTGATACCGATCACCGACACTTCATGATTTTGACCAACGATCAAACTGAAAAAACATACCCCTTACTTCCCAGCCTCAACCCTGAAAAAATCGGCAACCCTTCGGGCTGGGCATTTGTACTACTACAGGACTATGGCGAGGAGACCTATCGCCAATACTCACGACTACAAGAACTCTTTTTAGAGTTGCTTGAAATTGATTCGATGACCTACTACCGCGCACTATATTGGGCAAAACAAAATCTCAATTTTGATCCTGCTTTAGCACTGCAGTATGGCCAAGAAGAAACCAAAGCGGCATGGCATGCTCGCCTTGGCTTTATCCCATAAACAGGATACTAAAACCCAAGCAAAACTTCGGGCGCTTTTGACCTGGGTGGGTGATCGAACGACAGTAGAACGCGCCCGTTAATTTGCAGCGATCATTCAAGCCAAAAACCGATCAGGCTTAATTCCAAACTACTACAGTTTGGCCTGCTTGTTCTTTGCTTCTACTTCGGCTAGAAAAGCATCACCTTTCATTTTCCAATCCGACCAGCGTTGCGGATCAGTGATGGCTGCAGCTCCGAGCAGTAGCCCCATTAATTCGCCGCGACTGCGTTGTTCTAAACCAGCCAAGTCTACCAAAGCACCTTGCTGAATCAAGCGATGGTTTCTCGCCTTGCGTTCAGCTTCTTTTGCTTTGCGATTTTCGCTATTGATTAACTGGCTGGCGGCTTGGCGGGCTTTGGTTGCTGCGAGCATAGCTTTCTCAGCCCGAACCAAAGCTGAGAAGGTTTTTTCTTCTTGTGTTGTGCGCTCAATTTTTTCTGCTAACAAGATTAATAGTGACTGTTGCTCACTTGGATTTTTTAGAGCCTTAAGGTGGGCGATTCTATCTTGTAGCCAATCTGTTGTTGCCATTGCCGACTCCTTATCATTGGTGGTTTGATCTGAGTAGTCTAGCTGCTTCCGGTTTCCACTGCAAAGGCGTATCCTTCCATGTGCAGTATATGGAAGGCGCACTTAGTTCTTTCTCTGCGAGAAACGTGCGCCACTGCATGGAGCCAAAGTAAAAGACCACGGCAACGTCAAAAACAACACCGAAACCAAAGGCCAGCCACGCACTATGGCATCCTATCATTGCTCGGTGAAAGTGGGCGGCAAAGGCAAAGCCGCCGCCCATGCCGCCTATATCTCCCGTGAAGGGAAATATAGCGACTCACCACGCTATGAGGATTTAGAGTGCAGTGGCTACGGCAATATGCCAAAGTGGGCTGAACACAATCCAGCCCACTTCTGGCAAGCTGCCGACGAGTACGAACGCGCCAATGGCGCGACGTATCGTGAAATTGAAGTCGCGCTACCGCGAGAACTCACGCCCGATCAGCGGCGTGAATTAGTCGAAGACTTTGTGCAGCGTGAGTTGGGCAAACGGCATACCTACCAGTGGGCGATCCACACGCCCAAGGCGGCACTCGAAGGCGGTGAACAGCCGCATGCACATATCATGTACAGCGAGCGAACCAACGACGAGATTGAGCGCGACCCGTCACAATATTTCAAACGCTATAACGCAAAAAATCCAGAGCGTGGCGGCTGTAAAAAAGACAGCGCGGGCACCGAAGAAAGATTACTCGCCACGCGACAAAGCTGGGCTGAAATTCAGAACGAACACTTGGCGCGTTACGGCCATGCAGCACGTGTGGATCATCGCAGCCTGAAAGAGCAAGGCATAGATCGAGAGCCCGAGTTTCACCTAGGCGGGATTGGCGTCAGAAAACTGGCCGCAACCGACATCAGCACCCTATTGGCGCGACGCGCTGCCGAAGGCGAATTAGAACGAGCCAATCATGCTGTTGGCCTGATTGATATATCGGGCAACTTGACTGCGGCAAAGCAGGAGCGTGAGAAGAAGCTGAGCAAGGAGGCGCAAGCCAGCGCCGACAAAATCCGCCTTGAAAATGAAGTGCGTGATTTTGCTCGACAGGCAACCGCGCAATTCAAACAAGACTTGGCCGCTCAACGTGCAGAGCAACAGCGTCAAATCCGTGAACAAGAAGAACAACGGCGTCTAGTTGAGGCGCAAAAGCAGGTGCTCCACCAGGCAGAAGTACAGCGCGTAGCGGCTATGAAGGCGCTGGCCGAGCAGCGTGCCGAAGCCGAGCGACAAGCGCTCGAAAACGCACAAAGGGCAGAGCAACAACGGCTATGGCTCGAACAAGAAAAACAGCGTCAGATTAATGAGCAAAAACTGGCATTACGCGAAGCGGCGATTCAGCGCGTAAAAGATTTGAACAATGTATTACTTCGGCATCGTGTTGGCGGTCCGAGTCCTGCCGTGTACGTGAATAGTGAAACGATTTACGCCGAAGTCGCACTTGATGCACTGAAGGCGGCCAACATGCAGCCAGGACAAGTGGATTGGAAACGGGTGGATTTTGATGCTGCATCATCGGCTTTGCAGCAGCGCCGACCGCAGGCTGAAGTCATTGCCGCGATTACCGCGTGCTCGCCGCGCTGCGTACAAGCTGATAGCGCAGATAAAGTACCCGTTTGGGTGGCGCAGCTGGCCGCGCAGATCGAACCACAACGAAAAACTAAACCAGAACGAGATCAAGAACCGCCAGCACCTAGTCCGAGCATGGGGCGCTAATGGCAAAAAATCACACAATGACATCGAATCCCGACATCAGAGGAATGACCATGGATGAACAACAACAAAAACTCAGCGTTTTATTCACGATGGCCGAAGAGCAAACCGCCGCTAATAAGGAGCTGCAGGCTGAGCTTAAAGCACAAATTGCGGCCTTGGCTCGCGCTACTCACGCAGCCAATCAGGCGATTGAAGCGGTCAAACTGGCCGCCAATGACGTACAGCCAGCCGTTAAAAGTGGTGCCGCACAAGCAGTTAAAGCGGGTGTTGGTGCATCGCTACAGTACGTTGGCGATGATACGAAAACAGCTTTAGAAAACGCGCTGAAACCGATTATTGGTGGTTTGGCTGGAGCAGCTCGCTCGGCCAATGATGTTGAAGCCAAGTTGAATCGAGCAACGGCATCGTTTGGCTGGAAATGGGCGCTGATGGCGGGCGGTATTGCTGCAGGAACGTTACTGACTGTATTGTTGATTGCTTGGGGTTCTGTTTGGTATCAGCGCAGCCAGGTTGAGACGCTGATTGCTGAGCGTGATGCCTTGCAGGCTGAAGTCGCAACGCTGAAAGCGGGAGCGGAGGATTGGGCGAAGCGGGCTGGACGAGCGAAGTTGAGCAAATGCAACCCCCCTGATGGGAAGCCGTCACGTTTATGTGTCTCCGTCGATCAAAAGGCGGGGCTTTATGGTGACTCTGCGAAAGGTGAAGCCTACATGGTGCTTAAGGGATATTGATTCATATAAAAAAAGCCTCGCTTGAAGCGAGGCTTTTTTCAAAATAGGGTGGCCACCATGAAGGTGGCCAGATCGAACCTAGTGTCATTACCAGTATGGTGGCTGGAAGAGGACTTAGCCTAGGGCTGCATACTCAGTATATCATTGAGTTTCTTTTGATGCCATAAGCAGTCTTGCACCATGCACTGGAATGATCTTGAGCGCCATTTCTCTCCTGCCCGCCTAGGGCGCTACCATCAGGCTTGCCATCGGAATGATTCATTAGCAGCGGAGGCATACGCACATAATCTGCGTTTGTCAGAAGCAATGCTGCCTATGCTCAATGTTTTAGAAATTGCATTGAGAAATGGGATTCACCTAAAACTGACTCAGTTTTATGGTCGTGCTGATTGGTGGGAAGCATGGATTGGAGATCCTGCGTTCAATTGGCAAAACAAAGAGGTTAGTAGCGCCAAAGATAAGTTGGCGCGCCGTAAAGAAAAGCAAACACCAGATAAAGTGGTTGCCGAGCTGACGTTTGGATTTTGGAGTTCGTTATTCAATAAGTCGTTTCAAACATTACTGTGGAAAGAGCTACGGTTAGTTTTTCCGCGCTGTCCAAAGCCACAACGTCAAAGGCATACCGTTTCTGCCGCGCTAAATCAAATTCGTGATCTTAGAAATCGTGTGTTTCATCACGAGCCTTTGTTATGGCTGACTCCCAGTTTGATTGATCAGCATGCGCTGGCTTTAGGTACGATAGGATGGCTTGATCCTAATTTACCAACTTGGTTGGCAGGCTATGATCGAATTCCGCCAACATGGCTGACTTGGGATGGATGGTGTAAATCAAATGGCATCAAATAAGAAAAGCTTTTTGACTAAAGAAATGGTTTTGCAAATGAATCAGAATAAGTTGCGTGCAGCTGCGCTGCTGACTGTTCGGCTGATTCAAGATGAGCCAATGCCATTGGGTGGCTGGAATGTTGAAGCGAGAAAAGTCTCGCCTGGCTGGTCGCTACTGAATTGCTTTCAATGGCTCAGCGGCAAAGATGCGTGGGACGCATTGCTTAGTCTAGAAGGCACTGCAGACTATGACGCGCTTTTAATTGCGTTAAGCTCTGCATCGCATACATGCAGGAAAGTTGGCTTAACTGCAGGTAAAAATATAGATCGTTTGGCTCAGGTTCACCCTGACGTTGTTGCTCATCTGGCTGATTTTCTTTCTGAATAATTGTCATTTTATCAACGGTATCAGCTGGATGAGTCGGCGGAAAAAAGGACAGAGTTGACCCAAGAGGGGGAGTTGATCATTCCTTTAGCGATTCCAAGAGGGCATTGAAACTTGAATTGAAAAAGATGTAATAGCGAGAACCTGTTTGTTCTCGCTATTACATTTACTACATATTAGTCGTGACTATGACCGTGAGCTTCCTCCTTCGATTTTGATGCGTCCGCACTGTTGTTACCGCAAGCGGCAGTCATACCGATCAATAAAGCCAAGATGCTGAAGCGAATTACTTGAGTCATGGTTTTCATTATGTAAGTCCCATTTTGTAAATTGATTTTCTTAAGCTGATATGCGAGGGGTCACATCACTTTCTTGATGGATTGATAGTCACCACTGGTTTTCAGCGTAATGGTCACGTTTGTTTCTGAACGATTGCGCCAAAACCAGCCATGCTTGCCATCAAATGCGGCCTCAAGAACACCTTCTTTACCGGCAATTTGCTTCTCCTTGCCGTAACCGTGATAGAAGCCTTCCGGTGGGTTGATTGGGTCGCCGTGTGCATCCACATTGACCAAGCCACCTTCACTGCGCCATGAATAGGTCACCTTCGCTCCCTTTTGCATAGTCATTTTGATTTCCGTACCTTCACCAGGCTTGAGGGTAATGACCATCTGATCGTTGCGAGTTGCACGATTAGTTTCCGTTACCGGCTTGGCCTGTTCTGCTGTTGCTGCTTGGACGGTCGATTGCAGTGGTGATTTGCTAGTGTCTTTCGCTGCATCTTGTGCCGCTTCAGCCGCCAGAGTTTGTTTGATTTCCCCCATTTTTTTCAGCCCCAAGGTATTACCGATACCCGTCGGATCAATGCCATATTCGGCTGGCAGTACGACGGTGATTAACAATACAACAGCAGTGGTTAAAGCAATAAAAGTAGAACGTAGCAGTTTTTGAGCGCTTGGCAATTCGGCGCGGGTTGGCATATCAGAGTTGTACATATTGAATTCCTTGAATTTTTAGAAGGTGGTTTAAGCCACAAAATAGCCAGTCAATTGCATGCCAATTAGCACAAAGCCAGCGCCCATCATGGCGATATTGGCCGTATAGGCATGGCGTAAAAAACTCGCGGTGCGTCGCCAGTAATTCATCACAATCAGGATGGAGAACAGGGCGAGCAGTTGACCGATTTCGACGCCGATATTGAAAGCAATTAGATTTGGCCAGAGCCCGTCTTTGGAAATCTCATATTCCAAAACTTTGGTCGCCAAACCAAAACCGTGGAAGAAACCAAAGATCAGCGTGGCAGCCTTGGGGTTGGGCTGAACACCAAACCAACGCTTGAATGCGCCGACGTTATCGAGTGCTTTGTAAACGACTGACAGACCGATAATGGCGTCAATCAAATAGCCACTGACGCCCGAGCCAAAATACACGCCGAGTAGCATGGTTGTGGAATGGCCGATGGCAAATAGACTGACATACAGGCCAATGTCTTTGAGCTTATAGAGGAAAAAAATCACCCCGAATAAGAACAAAATATGGTCATAGCCGGTGATCATGTGTTTTGCGCCCAAGTAAATGAACGACAAGAAATGAACACCGGTAATTTCCGAGATATAGCCTTTATCACCCTCGGCGACACCGTGGGCATGTGCCCCTGCCGTCATGAAGAATAGGCAGGCAAATGCCAGCCATAACAATACGGCAGGCGAGCGCCAGCTCGACAGTCCGTTTAAACGATTCTGAAACATAGAGAACTCTCAAATGAGTGATTAACCAGCCGTCTTGGTGACGGCGCGTGTTAAGCGACTACTTTGAGACGAGGTGGGCGTTCAAGCCGATAGTTGGGTGCGGGGTACTCAGCAGAATGCTGCTGTTCAAACCAAGCAATTTGAGGTGGATGGATTAAATTATCCGCGTTGAGGAGAATTTGCGGTAAATCGTGGTCATGATCAAAGTTCGCGTGCCCGTGTACATGGCCTGTAGCTTGCTCTGCAACTTCACCATCATGATGGCTATGCCCATGCTCATCATCAAGATCAACAGCCAGTTCAGAGTGCCGTTGTTGTTCAAATTGCTGAGTTAAGATCGGCGAATGGGAAAATGACACCATGCTGGCGATAGGCAGCCACGCGCACAGCAGCATGATGAGCATCACGAGCTGTTGTTTGCTGGGAATGAAAAAAGCGCGGCGCATCGTTAGGATCGATTTAACTCAGTTAATTGTAACGGCATAAAACAGACTGCAGTTTAGCATTGAAGTTCCTGCATTTGCTTAAGGCAAATTGATCCAACCGTGATAACCCACATACAAACCCACAAGCATAATTAGCGCTCCAGAGAAATATGGCGCTTTACGTGCAAATTCGCCAAAGCCGCTCCAGCGTTTAGACATATGCCTTACACTTAAGGCAGCAACCACCCCTGACAATACCAAGGTAAGTGCTAAACCAATACTAAATCCCATCACCAGTGTGGCACCTAACGCGATTTTTTTGAGTTGCAAGCACAGCAATAAGACCGTAATGGACGCAGGACAAGGGATCAATCCTCCAGTTAGGCCAAATACGACGATTTGCCCTGTCGTCACATTTTGATTGGTAAAACGACGGCGAATATCGTTGGCGTGTGCTAATTCATGTGGGTCTTGATAACCGGGCGCAGCTATATCTAGTTGCTCATAATCCGCAATCGCATGGTGAGCATGCTCTACATATTCCACATCATAGTCATGGCTATGATGACCATGTCCTAGACTCAAACGAGCTACAAATTCATGTGGTTCAGGGATTTCTTGCTCAGATTCTAAAAACCCGTCACGTTGCACGAAAGTGAAGGCGTGAATGCTGCCATCGGCACGTTCAGTTTGGATTTTGACTTGATTTGCCGCCCATGTTTGGCCGCTGTCGGCAAATAATTGAAAGCGTGGTGGTACACCATCTTCAAAAATTTCGAGTCGTACTACACCGTGTCCGGTATCAATGCGTTTGGTTTCATCATGCCCGTGATGATGGTCGTGGTCGTGTGAATGCTCAGTAGCATCTTGTTGATTGCGCCATGTACGCCAAATCATCCATAACGCAGTTGCGATAATAATCACTGCTGATGCGATTTGCAGATAGGGTTCGCTGGTTTCTGCACCCCAGCGTTGACCAAAATACATCCCGCCCAAAGCAATAATCCATACCACCGCTGTATGAGAAAGTGTTGCCGCCAAACCAAGCAAAACGGCCTGTTGCCAAGTGCCGCGCACAGCGACAATAAATGCAGCCATCATGGTTTTGGAATGACCAGGCTCTAAACCGTGTAAGGCACCTAATAAAATGGCGCTCGGGATAAATAACCACGCATTGCCTTGCTGAATAAAGCTTGTAAATTCAAACATGATGTAATCCTTATAAATATTTTGTTATCGCTTTGAATTCACGAATGGCATCCACGCTTTGATCTTGCACTGCATGTTCAAGGCAATGGTCGATGTGATCGTGTACCAAAGTTTTTTTAGCACTACTCACCGCACTCTCAACGGCTTGAAGTTGCTGAGCAATTTCCAAGCAGCCACGCTCACTCTCTAGCATCGCAATAACACTATTGAGATGACCAGCGGCTCGTTTCAATCGTTTAATGATGTCGGGGTGTGATGCGTGCGTGCTCATTAGTTAATATCCTATCCTGGGGGATAGGATATTAACCGATAATTTTTAGGTTTGTCCCGTTTTTACTTGATGTTTGTGGGCTACGTGGGAAAACGGAAAAAATCCCACACTAAGGAAATTCGTTTCTCGAAAACGATCCTTTGCGCAACGCCCTCCCCTGTCTGTCGTTTTCAGAAGACGGCTGCACTGAACGTCAGAAGCCGACTGCACTATAGCAGCGGAGGGGTTGGATCCATCAGGCAACGACGGGCTGCTGCCGGCCATCAGCGGACGCAGGGAGGACTTTCCGCAACCGGCCGTTCGATGCGGCACCGATGGCCTTCGCGCAGGGGTAGTGAATCCGCCAGGATTGACTTGCGCTGCCCTACCTCTCACTAGTGAGGGGCGGCAGCGCATCAAGCGGTGAGCGCACTCCGGCACCGCCAACTTTCAGCACATGCGTGTAAATCATCGTCGTAGAGACGTCGGAATGGCCGAGCAGATCCTGCACGGTTCGAATGTCGTAACCGCTGCGGAGCAAGGCCGTCGCGAACGAGTGGCGGAGGGTGTGCGGTGTGGCGGGCTTCGTGATGCCTGCTTGTTCTACGGCACGTTTGAAGGCGCGCTGAAAGGTCTGGTCATACATGTGATGGCGACGCACGACACCGCTCCGTGGATCGGTCGAATGCGTGTGCTGCGCAAAAACCCAGAACCACGGCCAGGAATGCCCGGCGCGCGGATACTTCCGCTCAAGGGCGTCGGGAAGCGCAACGCCGCTGCGGCCCTCGGCCTGGTCCTTCAGCCACCATGCCCGTGCACGCGACAGCTGCTCGCGCAGGCTGGGTGCCAAGCTCTCGGGTAACATCAAGGCCCGATCCTTGGAGCCCTTGCCCTCCCGCACGATGATCGTGCCGTGATCGAAATCCAGATCTTTGACCCGCAGTTGCAAACCCTCACTGATCCGCATGCCCGTTCCATACAGAAGCTGGGCGAACAAACGATGCTCGCCTTCCAGAAAACCGAGGATGCGAACCACTTCATCCGGGGTCAGCACCACCGGCAAGCGCCGCGACGGCCGAGGTCTTCCGATCTCCTGAAGCCAGGGCAGATCCGTGCACAGCACCTTGCCGTAGAAGAACAGCAAGGCCGCCAATGCCTGACGATGCGTGGAGACCGAAACCTTGCGCTCGTTCGCCAGCCAGGACAGAAATGCCTCGACTTCGCTGCTGCCCAAGGTTGCCGGGTGACGCACACCGTGGAAACGGATGAAGGCACGAACCCAGTGGACATAAGCCTGTTCGGTTCGTAAGCTGTAATGCAAGTAGCGTATGCGCTCACGCAACTGGTCCAGAACCTTGACCGAACGCAGCGGTGGTAACGGCGCAGTGGCGGTTTTCATGGCTTGTTATGACTGTTTTTTTGTACAGTCTATGCCTCGGGCATCCAAGCAGCAAGCGCGTTACGCCGTGGGTCGATGTTTGATGTTATGGAGCAGCAACGATGTTACGCAGCAGGGCAGTCGCCCTAAAACAAAGTTAACCTCTGAGGAAGAATTGTGAAACTATCACTAATGGTAGCTATATCGAAGAATGGAGTTATCGGGAATGGCCCTGATATTCCATGGAGTGCCAAAGGTGAACAGCTCCTGTTTAAAGCTATTACCTATAACCAATGGCTGTTGGTTGGACGCAAGACTTTTGAATCAATGGGAGCATTACCCAACCGAAAGTATGCGGTCGTAACACGTTCAAGTTTTACATCTGACAATGAGAACGTATTGATCTTTCCATCAATTAAAGATGCTTTAACCAACCTAAAGAAAATAACGGATCATGTCATTGTTTCAGGTGGTGGGGAGATATACAAAAGCCTGATCGATCAAGTAGATACACTACATATATCTACAATAGACATCGAGCCGGAAGGTGATGTTTACTTTCCTGAAATCCCCAGCAATTTTAGGCCAGTTTTTACCCAAGACTTCGCCTCTAACATAAATTATAGTTACCAAATCTGGCAAAAGGGTTAACAAGTGGCAGCAACGGATTCGCAAACCTGTCACGCCTTTTGTACCAAAAGCCGCGCCAGGTTTGCGATCCGCTGTGCCAGGCGTTAAACATCATGAGGGAAGCGGTGATCGCCGAAGTATCGACTCAACTATCAGAGGTAGTTGGCGTCATCGAGCGCCATCTCGAACCGACGTTGCTGGCCGTACATTTGTACGGCTCCGCAGTGGATGGCGGCCTGAAGCCACACAGTGATATTGATTTGCTGGTTACGGTGACCGTAAGGCTTGATGAAACAACGCGGCGAGCTTTGATCAACGACCTTTTGGAAACTTCGGCTTCCCCTGGAGAGAGCGAGATTCTCCGCGCTGTAGAAGTCACCATTGTTGTGCACGACGACATCATTCCGTGGCGTTATCCAGCTAAGCGCGAACTGCAATTTGGAGAATGGCAGCGCAATGACATTCTTGCAGGTATCTTCGAGCCAGCCACGATCGACATTGATCTGGCTATCTTGCTGACAAAAGCAAGAGAACATAGCGTTGCCTTGGTAGGTCCAGCGGCGGAGGAACTCTTTGATCCGGTTCCTGAACAGGATCTATTTGAGGCGCTAAATGAAACCTTAACGCTATGGAACTCGCCGCCCGACTGGGCTGGCGATGAGCGAAATGTAGTGCTTACGTTGTCCCGCATTT
>NZ_CAMTIA010000049.1 GCF_947072475.1 uncultured Deefgea sp. | reverse complement strand
GTACTGCCGCGCTTGCGGCTCAATCACATAGGGGTGGTGCGGATAGCACTGGTTTAACAGCTGTTGCAGTGCGTAGACTTCGGCCAATTGCGGCATGGGCTGGCGCGTAGCGGCGTAGGGAAACCAGATTCGATCTCGTAGCCCAAAGCCTGAATGGCAATCTAAGGCAATGCTTAGCGGGCTAGTTAGCAATTGTTCTTGGACTACCGCGCAAAGCGCTTGGTTTTCGCTTTCCATTGCCGCGCCCGCTAGCCCGCGAAACCAAGGCAAATGGCGGCTGATGCGATGGCCGCCGACTAAAAACGCCGCAGGGCCATCGGCATCCATCGGGGCATTACGCATTAAATCGACGCCATTGCCATTGGCGCGGCGGCTCAGCGCCATGCCGATGGGGTTGATAATCGGCATAAACACCATGCGTAGCGATTCAAGCTGATATTGCAGGCTGCGATCCCATTTGAGCCTTTGTAAAAGGCTATGCAAAAAGGCGATTAAAATCTGGCTACCAATACGCTCTAAGCCATGCACCCCGCCAAAAAAACCAATCACCGGCGCGGCCGGATCGTGTGAGCCCAGTTGCAAACTATATAGCGGGAATGAATGCTGCTGATACGTCACGCTGCCGTGTTGCTGAGTGCGTAGTTGGGGGCCGGCGCTGGCAATGATTTTTTCGAGTGCGGCAAGTTCAGCAAGGTACAAAATAAAGACTCAGTGGGCAAGAGAATAAACTGAGTGTAGTGCTTGATTAAAAAAACACACGGTATATCGCGCTAGCACTGATCTGATATGGGCTAGATAAAGATACTTGTCATTTAAATTTCATATTCCGGCCGCAAGGCTAGGGTCTGTTGACGTTGGGTTTGCTGTCGCGCTGGAGCGATTTTCGCGGCAGATCAAGGCATTTTATGCGACCAATAACCCGTTATTCGAGCATGAAATAACGCAGAGATGCCGCGAAAAGCGCCCAGCCCTTAGGGTTTGGCTGCTTTTGGCCTGACACTGCGTTGAAAAACGCTTGCATAGAATGACTATGCCACGCGTCTTTCGCCTTGTTTCAGGCCAAAATCAGCACAAACGCGATCCGTAAACCCAACATCAACAGACCCTAGGGTCTGTTGATGTTGGGTTTACCGCCGCTGCTGACGCGTTTTTCGCGGCGAATCAAGGCGTAGTCAGCGACGCATGGTGCAAAAAATGGAACACTTAAGGATTAAGTGGCCATTGCAAAATCGTAGCTTTGAGCGTTTTGGCATCCGTCATCCCGCCCATCATTTTGCTGCCGATGAGTAAGCTGGGCGTGGCAAATACCCGTAATTGCTGCCCGAGCTGCACGCTGGCTTTGAGCGCTGCAGGTTCGGCTAAACCCAGTAAATGCTGGGTTTGGGTACGCTGCGCGATGTCGTTGATGGCTTGTTGCGTGATGGGAATGGGCGATTGCATTAAGGCTTGATGAACTGGCCCATATTGCGCGCGCGCCGATTGCCAAACCTGCAGCGTGTAGTTGGCGGCGCTGGCGCTGCTATCGGCCATCATGGTTTGCCATTTTAAAACAAAGCGTGCCTTGGGCCATTCTTGGGCCACTTGCTGCAGTAGTGCATCCATTTTGCGGCAGTAGGGGCAATTAAAATCAGTAAACACCAACACCGTACGTGGCGCAGTGGCTGCGCCAATCACCGGATCGGCGGCGTTGAAGTAGATCGCAGGGTCTTGCTCGATAGCCATTTGGCGTACTTGCGCTAAAAAAATCACGCGGCGACGATTCGCTTCAGCCTGCATGTCTTGCAAGGATGATTGCGCCCAAACCGTGGTCGGTAATGTACTGAGTAAAGCTAAAAAAGTGCGACGCTGCATAAACCCTTTGGACGATCCATGATCGACAACAAAACAACCAGCATTTGATTTTAACGCGTTGAATGCACTAAAAGTACGGTTTGCCAGATCAATTTGCAGCGTGCACAGGTCGGCCAACGCATGCTGCCTACGTCCTCTCACTCTCGCCGTCGCGCGAGCACAAAGCCAATGCCACAAACGCGGCTGGTCAACCCAGCGTCAACAGACCCTAGCAACAAAGAGGTAGTTAGTATTATTTACGATGCTATTTTGACGGCGTATGTTTAATCTTTGTTTTGTTGATGTAAGTGTTGATTGTTTTTTGTTTGTTATTTATTGTTTTGTTCTTACTTGGTTCTTTTGTTTGTGCTGTTTTTGTGCATTTAAAAGCTGCTTAGCGATCGCCATTGGTCAAGCTAAATCACATCGTGCGCTTGAAATGAAAGCAAATGCGAGCTACTGATGAGTCTGGGCATCATTTGCTGACGAGCTAAAATCAAATCGAAAAAAGGGGATAAAAATGGCTAAAGCAGGGCTGTTGCAACGATGGGAACCAGAAAACCCAGTTTTTTGGCAATCAGAAGGCCAGTCGATCGCCAAGCGTAATCTTTGGATTTCAATTCCCTGCCTGACCTTGGGTTTTGTAATTTCGGTGTTATGGAGCATGGTCACCCTCGATCTGCCCAATGCGGGATTTACCTTTAGCAAAGAACAGCTCTTTTTATTGACCGCTTTGCCGCAATTGTCCGGCGCCACACTGCGTATTTTTTATTCATTTATGCCGTCCTTAGTGGGTGGGCGTAAATGGACCACGATTTCAACCGGCTTGCTGCTGGTTCCTGCCTTATGGCTTGGTTTTGCCGTTCAAGATCCAAGCACTTCTTATCCAGTCATGCTCACCATTGCCTTGCTATGTGGTTTAGGTAGCGGCAATTTCGCCAGCTCGATGGCCAATATTGCGTATTTTTTTCCAACCGCACAAAAGGGCTCAGCCAATGGCTTGAATGCTGGCTTTGGTAATCTGGGCGTGTCTCTGGCGCAATTATTGATTCCTTTGGCGGTGACTTTGCCTTTGATGGGCGTTTTTGGCGGCGAAGCGCAAACCTACTTAAAAGACGGGGTGTCGCATCAATTGTGGCTACAAAATGCCGGGTTTATGTGGGTGCCTTTGATTGCGATTGCAACGATAGCCGCTTGGTTTGGTATGAATGATATTGCCGATGCGCGCGCTTCATTTGCTGAGCAAGCAGTGATTTTTAAACGGCAACACAATTGGATTATGTGTGTTTTGTATTTAGGTACATTTGGTAGTTTTATCGGCTTTGCGGGTGCTTTTGCCTTGCTGACCAAGACAATGTTTCCTGAAATCAGTGTAAAAACCTATGCATTTTTGGGGCCTTTAATTGGCGCTTTGATTCGTCCGGTTGGCGGCGCAGTTTCCGATAAATTAGGCGGCGCTAAAGTCACTGCGGCGGTGTTTTTTGGCATGGTCATCGCAGTCTTAGGTGTGCTGTATTTCTTGCCCACACATGATGCGGCTGGGCAATTAGTCGGCGGTAGTTGGACTGGGTTTTTTGCGATGTTTTTGTGCTTGTTTACGTTGACCGGCATCGGCAATGGTTCAACTTACAAAATGATTCCAACTATTTTTGCCACGGTATGCCGACGTGAAGCGCAAGGCAAAGGCGATGCGGCCATTGAGCAATCTAGATTAGATGGCTTAAAAGAATCTGCGGCAGCGGCGGGTTTTATTAGCGCAATTGGTGCTTATGGTGGCTTTTTTATTCCGCAAAGCTTTGGGCTTTCGATGAAAAACACCGGCGGCCCCGAAGTCGCTCTGTATTGTTTTATTGTGTTTTATGTGCTGTGTTTATGCATTACTTGGTTTTTTTATGCCCGAAAAAATGCACCGCTACCTTGCTAATTCACGGCATTAAATTATCCGGCCAGCCTTTTATGCTGACCAAGAATTAAGGTGTTCAGTTCAAGCTGTAATGCCTATCACACTGACTGCTGTATGTTGGAGGGTCCATGAGTAATTTTTTAGATCGTTTGAAATTCTTAAGTCGTACTCGAGAAACTTTTGCCGATGGCTATGGCGCAGTCGTTGTTGAAGATCGTGAATGGGAAGATGCTTATCGTGCCCGGTGGCAACAAGATAAAGTCGTGCGCTCTACCCATGGTGTGAATTGCACGGGATCCTGTAGCTGGCGCGTTTATGTAAAAAACGGCTTGATTACGTGGGAGCTGCAGCAAACCGATTACCCACGTACTCGCCCTGATTTACCCAATCATGAGCCTCGCGGCTGCCCACGGGGTGCTTCGTATTCTTGGTATGTGTATTCAGCCCAGCGCCTTAAATATCCAATGATTCGGGGGCGATTAGTCAAAATGTGGCGCGAGGCGCGCAAAACCATGTCGCCAATCGCCGCTTGGGAGTACATCAGCCAAAATCCTGAACGAGCAAAAGCCTATAAATCAATCCGTGGTTTAGGTGGTTTTGTTCGTGCAACGTGGGATGAGGCCACCGAAATCATCGCCGCATCGCAAACCTATACCATCAAAGAATTTGGTCCGGATCGGGTGGTCGGTTTTTCACCGATTCCAGCGATGTCGATGGTGTCGTATGCCGCAGGTAGTCGTTACTTGAGTTTGATCGGTGGGGTCTGCCTATCTTTTTATGATTGGTATTGCGATTTGCCGCCAGCTAGCCCGCAGGTTTGGGGCGAACAAACCGATGTGCCAGAATCGGCCGATTGGTATAACTCAACTTACTTGATGGTCTGGGGCTCGAATGTACCCATGACGCGCACGCCCGACGCGCATTTTTATACCGAGGTTCGCTACAAAGGGACTAAAACGGTTGCTGTTTCGAGTGATTTTGGTGAAATGGCCAAATTTGGCGATATTTGGTTAGCGCCGAAACAAGGTACTGATGCCGCCCTCGCAATGGCGATGGGGCATGTGATTTTGAATGAATTTCACAAAACAGGTAAAAGCGCTTACTTTAAATCTTACGGTAAGCAATACACCGACTTCCCGATGTTGGTGATGCTTAAAGATCATGGTCAAGGATGGGTGGGTGATCATTATCTACGTGCATCGCATTTATCTGAGCATGAAAGCACCAATAATCCAGATTGGAAAACACTACTGATTGATGAAAACACCGGTGAGATTGTCATTCCAAATGGCACAATTGGTTTGCGTTGGGGCGAGACAGGCGAGCAAATTGGCAAATGGAATCTCGAATTAAAAGCCACATCAGGCTTAGAGATTGATCCATTGCTCTCGCTTAAAGATAAGTCGGATGAAATCGTAAGCGTTGGGTTTCCTTATTTTGGCAGCGAGCATGGTGAAGTTTTGCAAAGGAATGTACCGGTTAAACGGGTCACCTTAAAAGACGGTAGCAGCGTTTTGGTGGCAACGGTGTATGACTTAATGCTGGCCAATTACGGGGTGGATAATGGCCATGGCGGTGAAAATGTCGCTCTCTCTTACAATATGGATATTCCATATACGCCTAAATGGCAGGAAAAACACACTGGTGTTAAAGCCATTGATGTAGAAGTTGTGGCACGTGAATTTGCTGATAATGCCGATAAAACCCAAGGTAAGAGTATGGTGATTGTTGGTGCCGCGCTCAATCACTGGTATCACATGGATATGACGTATCGCGGCATTATTAATTTATTGATGATGTGTGGCTGTATCGGTCAAAGCGGTGGCGGTTGGGCGCATTATGTTGGGCAAGAAAAGCTCCGCCCACAACAAGGCTGGGCGCCTCTGGCTTTTGCTGGCGATTGGACTCGGCCACCGCGACAAATGAATGGCACGAGTTTCTTTTATGCGCACACCAGCCAATGGCGGCATGAAAAGCTGGCTGTCGATGAAATCGTCAGCCCTACAACGGCAAAATCTGAGTTCGACGGGATGTCGTTAATTGATTTTAATGCCAAATCGGAACGTATGGGCTGGCTGCCTTCTGCGCCGCAATTAGAAACCAATCCTTTTGAAGTGACTCGCGCCGCCAAAGAGGCTGGGCAAGATCCTGTGGCGTATGCTGTTGAAAATATGCAGTCTGGCGCATTAAAAATGTCATGCGATGATCCAGATAATCCGCGTAATTTCCCTCGCAATATGATGGTTTGGCGCTCTAATATCTTGGGCTCATCGGGCAAGGGGCATGAGTATTTTCTTAAGTATTTATTGGGTACTCAAAACGCTTTGTTTGATGACGAAGCGACCGGGATTAAACCGTCAGAAGTCAAAATTCGTCCTGCCGTGGAAGGTAAGCTCGATTTATTGACGGTGCTTGATTTTAGAATGAGCACGACGTGTTTGTACGCCGATATCGTACTGCCAACGGCAACGTGGTATGAAAAAGACGATATGAATACGTCAGATATGCATCCCTTTATCCATCCACTTTCAGAAGCCGTGCAGCCACTTTGGCAGGCAAAAAGTGACTGGGAAATATACAAGTTACTTGCCAAACGCTTTACCGAAATGGCGGGGCCTGAGCTAGGGATACAAAAAGATTTGGTGCTGACGCCGCTGATGCACGATACCCCGAGTGAGTTGGGGCAGGCATTTGCGCCTAAAGATTGGAAGCATGGGGAATGTGATTTAATTCCGGGTAAAACCGCGCCACAAATGACGGTGGTTGAGCGCGATTACGCACGAATTTATGAAAAATTCACCACGATTGGCCCCTTATTGAGTCAATTAGGCAATGGCGGCAAGGGTATTGCTTGGCAAACCGGAAAAGAAGTTGAGCAACTTTTGCAGCTCAACGGCAAAGCTGAAAATGGACAGCCCAAATTAGAAACAGCGATCGATGCTGCCGAGATGATTTTGAGCCTCGCACCCGAAACCAACGGCCATGTTGCAGTCAAAGCGTGGGAAGCTTTAGGCAAAATCACCGGGCGAGATCACCGGCATCTTGCATTGCCGCGTGAGCATGACACCATTCGTTTCCGTGATATTCAGGCGCAACCGCGAAAAATTATTTCCAGTCCAACATGGTCAGGCATTGAGTCTGAAGAAGTGAGTTACAACGCAGGCTACACCAATGTGCATGAGTTAATCCCATGGCGCACGCTGACGGGCCGTCAGCAGTTTTATCAAGATCATCGCTGGATGATTGATTTTGGTGAAGGGTTTGCCGTGTATAAGCCCGCGATTGATTTAAAAACCACCGCCAGCATGTTGGGTAAAAAACCCAACGGTGAAACAGAAATCACCCTTAATTTCATTACGCCACACCAAAAATGGGGGATTCATTCATCGTATTCCGATAATTTGCGGATGCTCACTTTAAGTCGCGGCGGTCCGCATATTTGGTTGTCTGAAGGCGATGCCAAGCGAGCGGGAATTGTCGATAACGATTGGCTTGAGGTCTTTAACGTCAACGGTACATTAACCGCCAGAGCGGTCGTTAGCCAACGGGTGCCAGATGGGATGACGATGATGTATCACGCGCAAGAAAAAATCATCAATGTGCCAGGCGCTGAAATGTCGGGTAAGCGGGGCGGTATTCATAATTCAGTGACGCGAGTGGTGATGAAACCAACGCATATGATCGGTGGCTATGCCCAATTGGCTTACGGCTTTAATTATTACGGCACAGTGGGGAGTAATCGTGACGAGTTCGTGATTATTCGTAAAATGAAAAATGTTGATTGGTTAGAACAGCCACTCAATAAAGTTGAGGCGTGAGGAGATCGTTATGAAAATTCGTGCTCAAGTAGCGATGGTCCTTAACCTTGATAAATGTATTGGTTGCCATACCTGTTCGATCACTTGTAAGAATGTGTGGACTAGCCGCGATGGTGTTGAATATGCTTGGTTTAATAATGTAGAAACCAAGCCTGGGATTGGTTACCCCAAAGAATGGGAAAACCAAAGTAAGTGGAAAGGGGGTTGGCAGCGCAATGCCAAAGGTAAGCTTGAACCGCGTCAAGGTGGGAAATTACGCATCCTCGCCAATATTTTTGCCAACCCAAACTTGCCAGCGATTGACGATTATTACGAACCATTCACCTACGATTACGAGCATTTGCAAAATGCGCCAGAGATGCAAACGCCGCCAACGGCTCGCCCGATTTCGGTGTTGACTGGCAAAAAAATGGACAAAATCGAATGGGGGCCCAATTGGGAGGACGATCTAGGCGGCGAGTTTTCAAAACGCAGTAAAGATCAGCTGTTTAAAGATATCGAAAAAGAAATGTATTCGACATTTGAAAACACTTTCATTATGTATTTGCCGCGTTTATGTGAGCATTGCTTAAACCCGGCTTGTGTCGCTTCATGCCCATCGGGTTCTATTTATAAGCGCGAAGACGATGGCATTGTCTTGGTCGACCAAGATAAATGCCGTGGTTGGCGGATGTGTATTTCGGGCTGCCCTTATAAGAAAATTTATTACAACTGGGATTCAGGTAAAGCGGAGAAATGTACGTTTTGCTACCCTCGGATTGAAAGCGGCCAGCCAACAGTCTGTTCTGAGTCATGTGTTGGCCGGATTCGATATTTAGGTGTTTTGCTCTATGACGCCGATCAAATTGAGGCGGCTGCCAGCGTTGCTAATGAACAAGATTTGTATGAAGCACAGCTTAAAATCTTCCTCGACCCTAATTTACCTTCGGTGATTGAAGAAGCGCGCAAGCAAGGTATTTCTGATTCGTGGCTCGACGCAGCCAAACGATCGCCAGTGTATAAAATGGCGGTTGAGTGGAAAGTGGCATTTCCATTACATCCGGAATATCGCACTTTGCCGATGGTATGGTATATCCCACCTTTATCGCCAATTCAAGCGGCGGCCGAACGTGGCGTTTTAGGCCGCAATGGGATTTTGCCCGATGTGAAAGAATTGCGAATTCCGGTGAAATATTTGGCCAATTTACTCACTGCGGGGGACGAAAAACCGGTGTTATCTGCGCTGGATAAAATGCTCGCGATGCGTGCTTATATGCGCAGTAAAACCGTGGATAAAGTCGACAATTTGGAGGTGCTAAAACAAGTTGGGCTAACGCAAGCACAAGTCGATGACATGTACCAAATCATGGCCATTGCCAATTATGAAGATCGCTTTGTGATTCCATCGAGCCATAAAGAAGTCGTTGAAGATAGCTTTAATGAAAAAGGCAGTTGTGGCTTTACGTTTGGTAATGGCTGCTCGACGGGCGTTTCTTCCGGGACTTTATTTGGCAAGAAAAAAGAAGGGTCGATTATTTTTGTCGAGATGCCAAAATCACGAAAAAAATCAACTCAAGAAGAATAGGGGGTATCTATGCGAAGCTATCAAATACTATCGGCTTTACTGCAATACCCCGAGAGTGCCTTGCTAGAGGCTTTGCCTGAGATTCATGCAGAGCTACAGCATTGCTCGACTGAGGTCCGTACTTCGATTACGCCGCTTTTGGCTTATTTGGCGCAGCATGATTTGATTGAACTGCAAGAAAATTATGTTGCGACTTTTGATCGTAATCGAACCTGTAGTTTGCATTTATTTGAGCATGTGTATGGTGAAAGCCGAGAGCGGGGTCCGGCAATGGTGAGCTTGATGCAGGAATATACCAATCACAATTTTTTGGTGGTTGCCGATGAGTTGCCGGATTTTTTACCCATGTTTCTCGAGTTTTTGGGTCAAACGGATGAAGCGACATGCGCTGAGTTTTTAGGTGAATCGATTCATGTGATCGCACGAATTGGTGACAAACTCGGAGAAGGAAATAGTCCCTATCACGGTGTATTTACGGCTTTACGCAGCTTAACAGACGTTGAGCCTTTGCCATTGGCAGAGCCACCAGTTCGAGATATGGATGAGGTGATGGAGCAATTTGGTAGTGGGGTGGACGGCATTGAACCACTGCTTAGCCCAAGTTTAAGTCATCAGGCAACAACGCAAACGATTCAGTTTTATCCACGTACGGCTGCCCCCGCTGGCGCCTCACAAGGAGCTTGAAGATGGACTACCTTCAATATTTTATTTTTGGTATTTATCCTTATATCGCGCTGACTATTTTTCTTTTGGGCTCTTTAGTTCGTTTTGAGCGCGAGCAATACACTTGGCGATCCGAATCAACACAAATGATTCATCGTGGGCAATTGCGCTTAGGTTCAAACCTCTTTCATATCGGGATTATTGGTGTGTTTTTGGGGCATTTGGGCGGCCTACTCACGCCGATGGTGGTGTGGCAAGCCTTGGGGGTGACCCACGAAGCAAAACAAATCTTGGCGATGACGGCAGGGGGGATTTTAGGCGGCTTAGGAATTATTGGCCTGCTGATTTTGCTCTATCGCCGTTTTAGCAATGAGCGTTTGGCTGCGATGACACCAATGCGAGATAAAGTGCTATTGCTGTGGTTATTAGTGACGTTAGGCTTGGGATTGTTGACGATTCCTTTGTCGATGGCGCATTTAAACGGCGATATGATGGTGATGTTTATGGAATGGGCGCAGCGTATTGTGACCTTTCGTGGTGACGCCGCACCTTTTGTCATTGGTTCTCCTTTGGTGTTTCAGCTGCATATTTTCTTTGGAATGACCTTTTTTATTATTTTTCCATTTACTCGTATGGTGCATGTCTGGAGTGGTTTTGCCAGTGTGACTTATTTAGGACGAGCTTGGCAGTTGGTGCGCCCACGCGCTTAAATTGCACGACAACATGATCACGGCGAACTGAGTTCGCCGTTTTTATTGACTAATGAATAAGGAAATAGCGATGGGAATCTCGGTAAATGGGGTGGATATTACGGATGCTTCGATTCAATTAGAGCATCAAGCTCAGCCGGAAAAAACACTCGATGAGGTGGTCAAAGAGGTGATTTTACGGGCCGTTTTACTGCAAGAAGCGCAAAAATTAGCCATTGAAGGTCAAGATGATGATGAAGTCATAGGTAATTTATTAGAGCGCCAAGTCAAAGTGCCGCAGGCGGATGCCGCCAGTTGTTTGCAATGGTATGAACAGCACCCAACGGCATTTGTGCAGGGCGAATTAATGACGGCCAGTCATATTTTATTTCAAGTGAATGAAACGGTTCCTTTGGAATTACTCCGGGACAAGGCTGAATCTATTTTGGCGGATATTTTGCAGAACCCAGCATCGTTTGAACAATGCGCGAGGCAGTATTCAAATTGCCCATCGGGTCAGGTGGGCGGCAGTTTAGGGCAGTTTTCGCGCGGCGAAATGGTGCCTGAATTTGATAAAGTGGTGTTTGCGCTACAAGCGGGAGAAATTTCACCGCGCTTATTAGAAACGCGATTTGGTTTACATATCTTACGTTGTGAGCACAAGCTGCTTGGCAAAAGATTAGACTTTGCGATGGTACAAAATAAAATCGCGCAGTATTTACACGAAGCGGCGACTCGGCAGGGGATGAACCACTATTTGCAGCAAAAAGTGAGGGCGGCAAAGATAGAAGGATTTGATCTCGCAGGCGCTGATTCGGTGCTCATGCAATAAAGGTTTGCCTTATTAGGTTTGTGCTTCAGAAAAGCGGCGTAGCAGCGGGTTTGCCCACGAAGGTTTTTTTATTTAGCTCGCATTCGCTGGCGAGCCCGCGCCGACAAATACGCGATTTTTATGGGTTTTTGCAGTAAACACATCATCAGCTAGGTTTAAAAATCATGCGGCATTGGCGGCATATTGAATTTGTCGGATATTTTCGGGGTATCGAATTTTGCGCAAAATATCAGGCTAAATAATGATTGGTATTACGATGCAAGGCTTTAGAATTATGCTTGGCAGGTCAATACGTAGTGGGTGTATTGTCAAACGCTGGTGTTATTCCCTTGGGCTTTCTAGTTAAAAGGTTTTACACTTTGTCCCTTTTGAGACTAGGGGTTTTTGATGTCACGTACCATCTATTTGCTACGGCATGGACAAACCAAATTGAATCTCGAACGTCGCATGCAAGGGCATTGTGACTCCGCGCTGACTGAACTGGGTGTGGCGCAAGCGCGAGCGATGGGGGCGACTTTACGGGCAGAATTGGGCTCGCTGGACAACTGGCCAGTGTTCGCTAGTCCACTGGGCAGAGCCATGCAGACTGCAGAACTGGTTTGCGCCGAGCTTGGCTTAGCCAGTCGCAGTATTCAACCAGAACCTCGTTTGATTGAAGTTGGTTTTGGTGAATGGGAGCAGCAACAAGTTCAAACCTTGCATACGCAATATCCTCATCTAGCCACGCTACCGGATTGGTATTTTCAAGCGCCCGGTTGTGAGCCCTATGCCGATGTGGTGCAACGACTGGAAAACTGGTTGGCCGATGACACCTTGCCGGACCAGCTCATTGTGGTGGCACATGGCTTGTTAGGGCGCATTTTACGGGGAATTTATGCCCAATTATCGCCCGCAGCGCTTTGGGCGCAAGATATGCCACAAGATGCGTTTTTCCGCTTGCAAAATGGCAGTCTGACTCGCATTGAGTGCCTGCCCTTGCCAGTCGCTACTGTCTAAAGTGCAGGAACGCCGCTGTAAATTAAACCCAAGCGAGGCGCTTTCGCTTGGGTTGTTGCTGGATCAAGTGCCGCGCTAGGTGCTTGGGTTGCTGATGCTACTGACAAAATCGGCTTCAGATTGTGCTTGGAGTCGGCCACTTTTGCAGGCGGCTTGAAATAGCGCGTAATCGCGTTCGCTTTGATCGGCATAGTTGCGCGCATAACGCATCATGGTCATGGCAAATTCATCATCTTCACCTAAATAGCCAGCGATTTCGCCGGCAAACCCTCCGCTGCGCGCATGTGCCCGAGCCAGCACCCAGCCGCATAACTCACCGTACAGCGTCATCATTGATGGGGTGTAGCTATCGATGGCAGGGGAGATCTTCATATCGCGCAATTGGCGGAAGTAAAAATGATGGTTGCCGGCGCTAGACCAGCCCAAAAAGATATCACTAAACGCCTGCATCAAGCGCTTACCAACCACCACACGCTGCCCTTCATTGCGATACGGTGATACACCGCTGGGTACGTACGGCGCGAGCACCGAAGGACGCGCTTCTTTGATTTGCAAAAACAGGGGCTTGTCTTGCTCATCGGTCATCAGTAAGGCCAAGCAACGTGTACCGACACTGCCCACGCCGACGACTTTGCAAGCCAGATCTTGCATCGTAAAACGGGATAATAATTGCCGGTGGCTGATGCTGATGGTTTCTTGATACTCACTAAAAAGTTGCTGAGCCAATGCTTGGCGATTACCCAGTAAAATTTCACGCTCTTGCGCACCAAAAATGCAGTTTTCCCCAAAAATATGAAATAAAGCCGGTAATTCATCGTTAATTTGCCAGCGGCCATCCACCTTGCTACTAATTTTGGGCAGTAAACGTTCGTGGGTGCGCTTTTGGGCGCGCTTCATTTCTTTGCTTAGCTGCTTACGTGCGTCTTGGTCGGTGATATTGGCCAATAGTCGCTCATAGCTAATTTGGTCATACCAAATTTGCATCGCCCCTTGTTCGGCGTATTGCGCCATCCAATGCTGATAACTACGCACCAAACGATAGATGGTTTCATCGGCTGCAGCGGCAGAAAACCCAGAACTACGTGAAGCCAAAACAAAGCTGGCCGCCAAGCGTTTGATATCCCATTCCCAAGGCCCCGGGTGGGTTTCATCAAAATCATTCAGATCAAATAACAGCGTGCGCTCGGGCGAAGCAAAGCCACCAAAGTTAGCTAAATGCGCATCACCACAAATTTGCTGAATGATGCCGCTGTAGGGTGTGCTCGCTAAATCATGCGCTTGCAGCATGGCTGAGCCACGAAAAAAGGTAAATGGCGACACCAGCATTCGGCCATAGCGCAGTGGGACTAAGCGCTCGATTCGGCCTTGGCTACTGGCCACTAACAGTTCGAGCGGATCACGTTCAATATTGCCTAAAGTCGCATGCGCGGCAATCGGCGCGGTTTGACGTCGTGCCTGTCCTTTGCTGAGTTGCTGTTGCAGTGCATTGAGCATAATGACAAATCCCAAATGAATTGCCGCTTAGTTTATCAGCTTCACGGCAGGGACTCTGTAGGCATATCGCCTGCCAACGATTTGTCGTCGTTGACGCAAGGCAGTGATGAGGCGGGAAAGCATTGCTTTGGCTGGCCGTCGCAACATGCCTCGGTCAGGTAAGCAATCAAATCTTGCATAATCGCCAAATCAGCCCGATAGCGCATATAGCGACCTTCTTGCTCGACAGTCAGAATTTTGGCCTGAGTCATAGCTTTAAGATGAAACGACATATTGCTCGCCGGCAAACCGAGCTCGGTCGCAATCTCTCCAGCCACCATGCCGGTATGGCCTTGGCGCACCAATAAACGATAGGTGTCCAAACGAATACCCGATGAAAGTGACTCAAAAATAGTCGTTGCAATTAATTTTTCCATAATTCAACTATACAATAATGTTTGAAATATTGTATTGTTATTCTTCACTGTCGCCATCCAGTTGTTGACGGTTGGCGGATGCAAAACAAAATAGCCCGCACAGCAAGCATCAAATCAGTGGCGATCAAGGACTAAATTCTGTGCTTAAAATGCGGTTTTTGCGGAACGCCTTTTGAGTAAACCCAACGTCAACAGACCTTATTAAAATTATTTATATCGAGAACACGATGTCAATTAAAGTAGGCATTAACGGCTTTGGCCGCATGGGACGTTTAACACTGCGCGCGGCTTGGGGCTGGCCAGAGATTGAATTTGTCCAGATCAACGATCCTGCTGGCGATGCGGCAACGTTGGCGCATTTGCTCAACTTCGACTCAGTGCATGGCCGCTGGGCACATGAAGCGGGCACGGACGGCGACGACATTGTGATTGCTGATGCGTCTAATAAAATCGCACGCATCAAAACCACCCGCAACAAAGCCATCAGCGAAACAGATTGGTCGGGCTGCGATGTGGTCATCGAAGCATCGGGCAAAATGCGCACCACCGCGCTATTGCAAGCTTACTTAGATCAGGGTGTGAAACGCGTCGTTGTCACCGCGCCAGTGAAAGAAGCGGGCGTACTCAATGTCGTTGTCGGTGTGAATAATCATTTGTTTGATCCCACCATTCACCGCATCGTCACTGCCGCTAGCTGCACCACCAACTGCCTCGCGCCCGTAGTGAAAGTGATTCACGAGCAGATCGGCATTCGCCACGGCAGCATGACGACGATTCACGACCTGACCAACACCCAAACCATCATCGATGCGCCGCATAAAGACCTGCGCCGCGCGCGCGCCTGCGGCACCAGTTTAATCCCAACGTCGACCGGTTCGGCCACTGCGATCACTGAGATTTTTCCCGAGCTCAAAGGCCGCCTCAACGGCCACGCCGTGCGCGTGCCGCTGACCAATGCCTCACTCACCGATTGCGTATTCGAGCTAGAGCGCGCCACCACGGTGGAAGAAGTCAATGGCCTACTGAAAACCGCATCAGAAACGTATTTGAAAGACATTCTGGGTTATGAAGAACGGCCATTGGTATCGATCGACTACCGAGGCGACGCCAGATCATCGATCATCGACGCGCTGTCCACCATGGTCATTAACGGCACGCAACTCAAACTCTACGCGTGGTACGACAATGAATGGGGCTATGTGAATCGCACTGCGGAGTTGGTGCGGCAGGTGGGTTTGACCGATAAATAGGATCTAAGAGTGGTATTGCTGCATAGCCATTATTTTACATTACTTATATGGCAATACCTTCATAACTATTCGGCAAGCAAACTCTAAAAATTTAATGAAAGAGCAATCCATGAACATTCGTCGTCTTAACTCTGCTGATGCGATGGCATATCAAGCCTTACGATTAGCAGGCTTACAGGAAAGCCCCTCCGCTTTTGGTTCAAGTTATGCAGAAGAAAAAGATCGCGCGATAACATGCATCGAAGAGCAACTCGCAGCAAAAACAGATCGTGGATTATTTGGTGCTTTTAATGGTGATGATTTAATCGCTGTGGTTGCGCTGGGGCGAGAAAATGTGCAAAAGCTTTCGCACAAAGGCATTATTTATACGATGTATGTACAGCCTGAATATAGAAACAAAGGCATCGCTCGCGCGCTTTTATTCGAGAGCCTGACTTTGGCTCGCTCTGTGCCACAGCTAATGCAGCTCAATCTTTGTGTGAATTCAATGAATACAAAAGCAATTCGTTTATATGAGTCGCTTGGTTTTAAGGCATTTGGTCATGAAATCAATGCTTTGTTCGTTGATGGTGAAATGCATGATGAAATTCATATGTCACTTTGCCTACATGAAAAATAATTGGGTATTTGGCTGTAGCTATTACTAAGAAATACCTACATGGCAATACATCACTAATTGGATTACTCATGCTTGCCACGCTTTCCCCCCAAATTCGCCAATACCTCATCATCACCGGCAACTACTGGGCGTTTACGCTCACCGATGGGGCGCTGCGGATGTTGGTGGTGCTGCATTTTCATCAGCTGGGTTTTTCTCCGCTCAATATCGCGCTGCTGTTTTTGTTTTATGAGATTTTTGGCGTGATCACCAATCTGGTCGGTGGCTGGTTGGGGGCGCGCATTGGCTTGAATAAGACGATGAATATCGGCCTTGGCCTGCAAGTGATTGCGCTGCTGGCGCTGACGGTGCCAACGGCGATGCTCACTGTGCCGTGGGTGATGGCGGCGCAGGCGCTGTCGGGGATTGCCAAAGATTTGAATAAAATGAGCGCCAAGAGCGGCATCAAGACACTGCTGCCTGCGGGCGTCGCTAGTAGCAAAACGCAGGTGCCAGCCGGCGAAGTGGCTTATGAAAGCCGGCTGTATCAATGGGTGGCGCTGCTGACGGGTTCGAAAAATGCGCTCAAAGGCGTGGGGTTTTTCTTGGGCGGCGTGTTACTTGCCACTTTGGGCTTTGCCGGTGCAATGTGGGCGATGGCCGGCGTGTTATTGCTGGTGTGGATTGCCAGTCTGCTGAGTCTGAAATCCGATTTGGGCAAGGCAAAAAACAAGCCCAAATTTGGCGATATTTTTTCCAGTAGCCGTGCGGTGAATATTTTGTCAGCAGCGCGGTTGTTCTTGTTTGGCGCGCGCGATGTGTGGTTTGTCGTGGCATTGCCCGTATTCATGGCCACGACTTTAGGCTGGGCCGATTGGGCTGTCGGTACATTCTTTGCCTGCTGGGTGATTGGCTACGGCATGGTGCAATCGATTGCGCCGTATTTCACCGGCAAAAAATCTGGCAAAGTCCCCGATGGCCGCGCCGCGATGCTGTGGGCGATCCCGCTCGCTGTATTAACTGCGGGTATTGCCTTGGGCGTTAGTCTGGGTAATGGCTTGGCGGTCATACTCATTGGTGGCCTGTTGTTATTTGGTGTGCTGTTTGCGATCAATTCATCATTACACAGCTATTTGATTGTCAGCTACGCCAAAGAGGACGGCGCATCGCTCGACGTTGGTTTTTACTATATGGCCAATGCGATGGGGCGACTCATCGGCACCGTGTTGTCGGGCTGGGTCTACCAAAGCGCGGGCTTGGCGGCGTGCCTGTGGATATCGACGGCATTTATTGCCTTAGCCGCGCTGATATCATTGGGCTTACCTCGGCATGTCACCGTTTAAATGATGCGGTGTGCTGCTAAATATGGACACTAACGGTAGCGAAAAAACCTAAGGAAAATAATTTTTTAGATGTCCGTTAAGACCGAGAGCGGCCAATACCAAAACTTAAAATATGAAAGGCCCTAGAAAAAAGTATTAAACCGGCATGTCAGTGATCTGACCCCGTAGCCAGCGAAGAAAAGCACTCCGGCGTGCATCGTTATGAATGGGGACATCCGATAATAAAAAATAGGCAGAACCATCCTCGATAAAACCATGCGGAGCAATCAATCGTTTACTACTCAATTCCTCCTGCACCATTAAAAACGAGCTGATCGCCACGCCTAAGCCAGCACAAGCAGCTTGCAGGCTTAAGTAGAAGTGCTCATAGTTTTGATTTCTACTGCTATTCACCGCAGAATTATTGATCCTGTCCCACTGATTCCACGCACCACTTCTTGTCGCCGTGTGCAATCGTTGTTGCACCGAGAAATCGTCGGTCAGATATAAAGATTCGATGCAAACAGGGCCGATCCGCTCATCGCATATTTTTTCGGCATACAGTTCGGCGTCCCAGCTAAAGTCATTTCGACGTAGCGCTAAATCAACGCCACTACGACGAAAATCAATCGCCCCTCCAGCCGCAAATAGGTGAAGCTGTATCTCGGGATGTTGTCGATAAAAATCGCCAAGCCGCGGAATTAGCCATTTCATCGAGATCGTCGGCTCGCATGATAAAACTAACGGACTCAAACTTTGCGGTTGATGCAACGACTCAATCGCCCGATTGAGCTGGGCAAATGCTTGTTGCGTGGCGAGGCACAATTCAGCGCCTTCCTTAGTGAGAAACACCGCTCGATTCCTACGTTCAAAGAGAGCGAGCCCCAGAGCGTCTTCTAGCAAGCGGATCTGCCGACTCACTGCGCCATGCGTGAGATGTAGCTCTTCGGCCGCGCTCACAAAGCTCCCCAGTCTTGCCGCCGACTCAAAAAAACGCAATGCATTTAAAGATGGGAGTCTTTTCATTTGTGTCAGTTTTTCTATCCAAAGATGGAAAGTATAAATCGTTTTTTGTGAAAGCAAAATACAGGCATGATTCTTGGAAGGGCGCGGCATCATGCTTCGCGGTTTATTCATGTGACTCAATGATTTAAAGGCGATTTAAAGGCAGATTATGCAAGCATTGGTAAACGAAGGTCGAATTAAGAGTAATTTAAATAGCGAACTTGAAAGTTTATGCAATCAAATAGCAAGTAAAGATTTTTGTTTTCTTCCTGTAAATCAAGTAATGAATTTTTTACAGAAAGAGGCTGCCCAAACCATTAATGATATCCATTTAGATGAAAAAACATTAATGCAACAAGGAGATAGGCATGAATGAACTCATTGCTGTGGCTTTAATAACACTCCTAGCAACGATAAGTCCTGGACCTGATTTTGCCATGGTAACGCGAAACAGCTATTTATATGGGCGAAAACCAGGCGTTTTAGCCGCCCTTGGAATCGGGCTTGGGGTTCAAGTTCATGTGTTGTACACAATTTTTGGAGTCGGATTAATTATTGCACATTCAGCATTATTGTTTAACTGTATAAAAATAGTAGGGGCAATATATTTAATTTACATCGGTTGGAAAACCTTTATGAATAAAGCGAAGCTGGTCATTGACCTGCAAAGCCAAGGTAAAGTTTCAGGGTTTAATATGTTTTGTAATGGATTTCTTACCAATGCACTAAATCCAAAAACAACATTGTTTGTAGTTAGCACGTATACACAAGTGGTTCATGCCGAGACGCCAATGATAGTGCAATTTGCTTACGGACTATTTATGTCTATAACGCATTTTTTGTGGTTTTCTTTGGTAGCGACATTTTTTTCTCAATATGCTTTTCGCTCACGAGTAGTTGATTACCAATCGGTGGTAGATAAAGTGATTGGTTCAGTTTTAATGGGGCTCGGAGTTTCTCTCGCTTTAGCTAATATGGTGCGCTGATGAAAATAGCATGTATTGATATGGAAGGGGTGCTCGCACCTGAAATGTGGCCTTATATTGGACGCATTGCAAAAATTGACGAGTTAAATATAACAACGCGTGAAGAACCTGACTACCTGCGTTTAATGCAGTTGCGTATTAGCCTTTTAAAGAAGCACGGACTTAAACTGACGGATATTCAGGATATTGTAACTAATATGCCGTTATTGGAAGGGGCTTCCGATTTTATTGCTCAATTACATAAAAATTTTCGTGTCATTATTATTTCTGATGCTTTTATCGAGCTAATTGATCATTTCGTTCAGCAACTAGGGCATCCTGAGGTCGAATGCCATCGTTTGATCTGTGATTCGGATGGTTTTATTGAGCGCTGCCATTTTTTAGCTCGGAAAGGGAAAGAGGAAAGCGTGGCAAAATTCCAAACATCAGGCTGCCAAGTCCTTGCTGTTGGTGATGCATTTAATGATTTGGCCATGCTACGTACAGCTGAGATGGGCTTACTTTTTCAGCCATCGGAACAAACCCAGCAAGCCGCGCCAGACTTGCAGGTTGTCAGAAGTTACGCGGAAGTGTTGCAGCTCATTCCTACACTGAATGCAAGCCTCATCGCTTAGGTGTATTAAACTTTATTCCAACTTACCTGGCCGCTTTTGCCGTGGTGCTGATACCAAAGCTTAAAATATCAAAGGCCGCCAACCATCAGGTAGCGGCCTTTGACATTTTCAAGCCTGTGTATCGATACTTTGACTCAGATTCGACGTATTTCAGTTGTTTCTAAATTTTCTGTGATGCTTGATGAAAGAATGTTAAGTGCAACTCATCTGAACAGACTTTATTTCTTCGGATCAACCTAAACTAGGTATGCCCGTTGATTTTAAAAGACCTGTTTTTAGCAAGCTTTTCGACGGACTTTATTTGGCTCCGACGGACTTTATTTTCCCTAACTATCATTTATTTCTGTCTGTAAAATTACTCTACAGTGACGCTCTTGGCTAAATTTCTCGGCTTATCGACGTCGGTGCCTTTGCGGCAGGCGGTGTGGTAGGCCAAAAATTGTAGTGGTAGGGTGAAGACAATCGGGGCGAGTGGGCCGGTTTGGCTCGGTAGGGTAATGGTGCGATGGCAGTAGTCAAAGGCGGCTTCGCAGCCGGGCTCGGCGATTAAAAAAATCTTGCCGCCACGCGCTTGGACTTCGCGTAGGTTAGACAGTAATTTATCAAATAGCGCATCATTGGCGGCACAAACAATGACCGGCATCTCTTCGTCCACCAAGGCCAGGGGCCCGTGTTTGAGTTCGCCTGCGGCGTAGCCTTCGGCGTGGATATAAGCGATTTCTTTGAGCTTGAGTGCACCTTCTAGCGCGATAGGAAATAGCGTATGCCGACCTAAAAATAGCGCATGGTTATAGTGGCTTAGTTCGTGCGCCCATTCTTCTAGCGCGGTTTCTAGGGGGAAAATATCAGTGAACATGGCAGGCAAGCGGGGTAGGCAATTGGCCAGCTCAGTTAATTCTGCTTGGGTTAAGGTTTGGCGGCAGTGGGCCAGTGTGCCGGCCAGGGTAAATAGCGCGGCCAGCTGGGTGGTGAATGCTTTGGTAGATGCAACGCCAATTTCAATGCCAGCGTGGGTGAGCGCGACCAGGTCAGCTTCGCGGGTGAGGGTGGAGTGGGCGACATTGCATAGCGCCAAAATATGCACTTGGCCGCGCTCTTTGGCTGAGCGAAGTGCGGCGAGTAAATCGGCGGTTTCTCCTGATTGGGAGATCGCGATAATCAAGCTGCCATCTTGTTCTTTGCCGCTGCGATAGCGATATTCACTGGCAATATCGACGCTGACGGGTAGGCCGGTGTATTCCTCAATCCAGTAACGCGCCACAAGTCCGGCATGGTAGCTTGAGCCGCAAGCGACGATACGAATTGCGCTGGTTTTGTTGAATATTTCATGCGCATTGCTGCCAAATAGCTCGGGAGAAAATCCGTGTTTGAGCGCGGCAGCAAGCGTGTCGGCGAGCGCGACTGGTTGGGCAAAAATTTCTTTTTGCATGTAGTGGCGGTATGGGCCTAAATCGGCAGAATCGGTGACCACGTCGAGGGTGCGTGCAGGGCGATCGGCGGCTTGGCCTTGTCGATCAAAGATCTGAATGCCGGCGGTGTTTAGTATTGCTAAATCGCCTTCTTCTAGATAAATCATGCGCTGGGTGAGGGGCAATAGGGCGGCGATGTCGGATGCAAAAAACTGTTCTTCAAAACCAAGCCCTAAGACCAAGGGGCTGCCTTGTCGGGCACAAATCAAGGTATTGGGCTCAATGGCGCTGGCAACGCCGATGGCGAATGCGCCGCGCAGTCGAGCGATACTGGTTTGGACCGCAGCTAAAAGATGCGGGCTGTGTTGTAAATTAAAATGAATTAGATGGGCGATGGCTTCGGTATCGGTTTCCGAACTAAATACATAGCCAGCGGCTTGGAGCTCGAGCTTGAGTTCGGCGTGATTTTCAATAATGCCGTTATGCACCACCATAATCGAGTCACCACCCAGGTGAGGGTGGGCGTTGGCTTCTGATGGAATGCCGTGGGTGGCCCAGCGAGTATGGGCAATGCCGCTTTGCCCGCTGGCGCTTTGGCAGCGCTCGACTAAATCGGCGACTCGGCCCGCAACACGAATGCGTTCTAACTGCTGATCGCCATTGAGTGCGATGCCGCTGGAGTCATAACCACGATACTCGAGTCGAGCAAGACCGGCCAATAACATTGGAACGACATTTCGATTTGATACTGCGCCAACAATTCCGCACATAAATTGATTTCTCCGAATGGTGCATTGCATCAATGAAATGTAAAATAAATCACATGCCTTGTCGCTATTGGAATACCCCTAGTCCGAGTACCGTTTGACGGATTGGCCGACATTACCAGAGCATGCTCACTAAAGTGAAGCAAATGCTTGGATCAAAGAGGTTTGCAATGACAATTCAATTGCTTTCGTTAGGTGTGATTGGCGTGCGTTTGCTCGATTGTATTTTAAATTCTAGAGCAATTTATCCTGATGAATTAGCCGATCAAATTGTAAATGAAATTAATCATTATTTGGTGAGCGCGCCAATGCGCGAAAAACCATTATTATTTCATTTGGCCTGCGAAGTGCATGAGGCATTGAGTGACCGTTTTGGCCGAGTGGATTCTTTGCAAGTGAAACGAGATATTAGCAATATGATGGGCTTGTTGATTTACCGCGCTCGGGTGACGGCCAATCAAGGGCGATAATTTAAATTGAATGTCGTTTAAAAACGATCCATCTTACGATGGGTCGTTTTTTTATTGCCGATCACGACAGGTGATGGCTTTTTAGATTATGCTTAGCCCACTTTACTTATTGAGCTTACACGCTATGAAAAACAAAACAGCGGATTTTGTTGAGCCTTTGGTTGCATTGGCAGTGATATGTTTGTTGTCATTGACGATTTTTTCGATTGTTCGCCCTTTTTTGGCGGCCACTTTGTGGGCCGGTATTTTGGTGATTAGCACTTGGCGGCCGTATCTTTTTTTGGTGAAGTGTCTGCGCGGTCGACGCGCGCTGGCTGCCGTGGCGATGATTTCGGCTTTATGTTGTTTTATTTTGCTGCCGATTGTATTGGCGGCGAGTGATTTTTCTAGTGCCGCATCATCTTGGGGTATTGAGCTGCATGCGGCATTTGGCGAGGGCTGGCCAGCATTACCCCAGTGGTTAGTTTCTTTACCGCTGGCTGGTAATTATATTGATCAGTTTTGGACCAAGTTAGGTGCCAAAGATGCAGAGACATTAACTTCATTTCGCAGCTATATCGCCCCTGCATCGCAGCTATTGCTGTTGCTGGCCAAAGAGATTGGCAGTGGCATGATGTTGTTGGTGATGAGTTTGTTTATTTCGTTTTTTATTTATATGGGTGGCGAAGATTTATTGGCGTGGATTCGCGGCTTTGTTGAGCGACTCGCTGGAGAGCGCAGTATCGAATTATTGGGTATTTCTTTGGCGTCGACCAAGGGGGTGGTCTACGGCTTTATGGGAACGGCCGTGGTGCAGGCGGTGTTGGCATGGTTTGCGTTTTTTATTTCTGGCGTGCCGAATGCGGCATCACTGGGTTTTGCGAGTTTTATCCTAGCGTTAATGCCGTTTGGTCCTTCTTTGATCGGTTTGCCGGCGGCGGCATGGCTGTATTATCACGGTGAAGTGGGCTGGTCGATTTTTATGGTGTTGTGGATGTTGTTCGTGGTGGGGTCGGCCGATAATGTGATTAAACCTTTGTTGATTGGCAAAGGCAGTTCGCTACCGTTTATTTTGATTTTCTTTGGTGTGCTCGGCGGTGCTTTAGCGTTTGGCATGTTGGGCGTCTTTATTGGCCCAGTGTTGTTGACGGTTTTTTATGAATTAGCGCGGAGCTGGATTTTTTATCCGCAACGTTTGCCGCCAGCAACGGTCACCACCTTGCCCGATGAGTCGAAAGAATAAATAGACAGCACAAAAAAACCGCAAAATAGTTTGCGGTTTTTTTTCGGTTAATTTCTCTATTGCTGCGATGTTTTAGTATGCAACTAACTCACCGTTGATTAATTTAACCTGCTGGCCTACTTGGAGTGCTGGCAGTTGTGGGTATTGAATGGTGCGCGTGCTGCCATCGGCAAACTGGGCGGTGACTTCATAATGGGTTTGGGTGTTGACGCGTTGTTCAACTTGATTGCCAATCAGTGCGCCACCGATAGCGCCTAAAATTCGGGCGGCGGTTTTACCGTTGCCTTTGCCGATTTGATTGCCGATCACGCCGCCAGCTACGCCGCCGAGCAATGCGCCAGCGGCCGAGCCTTCGCCATCGGTTTGAATGGTTTCAATATGGGTAATTTGCCCGCAATTGGGGCAGCTTACCGCGCTATTGCTGGTGGGTACTTTACTCCAAACGAGGTCAGGGGCAACAGGGACCGGCGTTGGTTTTGGGATGTATTTGGGTTTTTTGCTAGGCGTCGGCGTTGGGGTTGGTGACGGTGTTGGACTTGCGGTCGGTGTCGGTGTTGGTGTCGGTGTCGGTGTCGGTGTTGCGGTCAGGGTTGGCGTTGGGCTTGCGGTTGCAGTACTGCTGGCTATCAGCGCGGGGGCACTGGCGCTAGG
>NZ_CAMTIA010000048.1 GCF_947072475.1 uncultured Deefgea sp. | reverse complement strand
TGGGTGTAGCTTTCATTTTATTAAGGTATTGCCATCTAAGTCATTGCTAGCAATGTTTAGAAGGCAATACCCATTCTCCATTAAGCTTTAACGACTTTAACCGCACATTTTTTGTAGTCAGTTTGCTTAGAAATTGGACACGTTGCATCCAAAGTCAGCTTGTTGACCAAACGGCCTTCGTCAAAAAATGGAATGAAGATCAAGCCCACTGGTGGTTTATTACGACCGCGCGTTTCGAGGCGCGCTTTGATTTCGCCACGACGTGAAGCCACTTTGACCACCATACCGCGTTGCAAACCGCGTTTTTTGGCGTCGTTCGGATTCATAAACACCATCGCTTCTGGCACCGCTTTATGCAGCTCAGGTACGCGGCGCGTCATCGTGCCGGTATGCCAATGTTCCAGCACACGACCGGTACATAGCCACATATCAAAATTGGCATCGGGCATTTCGGGTGGCGCTTGGTAAGGCAGCGCAATGATGTTGGCACGGCCGTCTTTATTGCCATAAAAGCGCACGCCTTCGCCTTTTTTCACATAAACGTCGTAGCCTTCACGGTAGCGCCACTTGGTTTCTTTGCCGTTGACAACGGGCCAGCGCAAGCCGCGCGCTTGGTGGTAAAGATCAAACGGCGCTAAGTCATGGGCGTGGCCGCGACCAAACTGGGCGTATTCTTCAAACAAGCCTTTTTGCACGTAAAAACCAGCCAGCTTGGCTTCAAAGTTTTCAAAGCCTTTTTGCAAGTCGGCGTTTTTAAACTGATTCACCTGACCGTTCACAAACAAGATGTCGTATAAGGTTTTGCCTTTAACGCTGCTTTGCTTGGCGATTAAATCGGCCGGCCAAACTTCTTCTACTTTGAAGCGTTTCGCAAATTGCATCAGCTGCCACAAATCAGATTGTGCTTCGCCCGGGGCATTGACTTGTTGCCGCCAGAATTGCGTGCGGCGCTCGGCATTACCAAATGCGCCTTCTTTTTCCACCCACATCGCGGTTGGCAAGATCAAATCGGCGGCTAAAGTCGACGCGGTTGGATACGGATCCGACACCACGATAAAGGTGTCAGGACGACGCCAGCCCGGATAGAGCTCTTCGTTAATATTCGGGCCAGCTTGCATATTGTTATTACACATTTGCCAATACACTTTGACCTTGCCATCTTTGATCGCACGCGCCATGGCCACAGCGTGCAAACCGATCTTGCCCGGAATCGTGCCGTCGGGCAGCTTCCAGATTTTTTCGGCGGTTTTGCGATGTTCTGGATTGGTCACCACCAAATCGGCGGGCAAGCGATGCGCAAACGTACCGACTTCACGCGCAGTACCACAGGCCGATGGCTGGCCAGTCAATGAGAATGGGCTATTGCCCGGCTCGGCGATTTTGCCGGTGAGCAAGTGAATGTTGTAAATCATATTGTTCGCCCAAGTACCACGGGTGTGCTGGTTAAAGCCCATGGTCCAGAACGAAGTGACTTTGATTTTTGGATCGGCGTACAGCTCAGCCAAAGCAATCAAGCGGTCTTGCGGAATGCCACATAATTTACTGACTTTATCTACCGGATAATCAGCAACAAATTTAGCAAATTGCTCAAATGAGTAGTCTTTCATCTCATTGGGATTGCCCTTAGGCTTGCCATCGGCACCGGCGTAGCCGTTCTCTTTGGCCTTGGTTTCGAGTGGATTATTCGGGCGCAAGCCGTAGCCAATATCATCGACGCCAAGCTTGAAATTACAGTGCGCTTTAACAAAGTTTTGATTCACTCGACCGGTCGAGATGATGTGATGGCAAATAAAATTCATCATCGCCAAATCGGTTTGTGGCGTGAAGACCATGCCATAACCGGTGTCGGCCAATTCAAACGAGCGATGCTCGTAAGTCGAAAGGACCGATACTTTGACTTTCGGGTTGGATAAACGGCGGTCGGTAATGCGGCTCCATAAAATCGGATGCATTTCGGCCATATTCGAGCCCCACAATACAAACGCATCGGCGACTTCGATATCGTCATAACAGCCCATCGGTTCATCCATACCAAAGGTACGCATAAAGCCGGTCACCGCCGAGGCCATACAGTGGCGGGCGTTGGGGTCAATATTATTGCTGCGAAAACCGGCTTTCATGAGTTTGGAAGCGGCATAGCCTTCCCAAACAGTCCACTGGCCAGAGCCAAACATCGCAATCGATTCTGGACCGCTGGTTTTGAGCGCGTCTTTCCATTTCAATTCCATGATGTCGAACGCTTCATTCCAGCTCACTGGCGTGAATTCACCGTTTTTATCGTATTTGCCGTTTTTCTTACGCAGTAGCGGCTGAGTTAAGCGATCTGAGCCGTACATGATTTTAGAAAGGAAATAGCCTTTGATGCAGTTTAAACCGCGATTGACTTCGGCATCAGGGTCGCCCTGAGTGGCCACCACGCGGCCATTTTGCGTGCCGACCAAGACCGCACAGCCCGTGCCACAGAAGCGGCAAGGGGCTTTATCCCAACGAATCGCGTCTTGACCCGCGCCCGCTGTAGCAGGCAAGGTTTTGGCGGGGGCGGCTTGTGCTAACGGAATACCGGCACTGGCCGCAGCGGCGGCGACGGCAGATATTTTAATAAAGTCACGGCGGTCTAAACTCATGCTCATTGCTCCTGTTTTAATGTTTTTGGCGGCGCGTTTTCTTCGTCGCAATATTCATAGGCCAACGTGGCTGAGGCGACGTTGGGGATGTTTTGAATTCGGGTCAGCATTTCGGTGCAGCGCACCCCGGGTACGTCTTCAACGGTGATAATCAGCTTGCCTTCATGCTCGACGTGAATCTCAACGCCGGGCACTTGGATGACAGCGGCTTTGACCGCGTCAAGTTGGCCCGGAACGGCGCGGATCACGAGGCTGAAAATATTCATACAAGACACTCCCTTATTTGGATGCTTTGGCTGGGGCAAGGTGCAAAGCACGCACCGCAACCGGTACATTGCTCGGTTTGAATTCGCGGCTGGGCTACTTTGCCGATGGCCAATTCAAAGTGGATGGCTTTGGCATCACAACTTTCGCCGCAAATTCGGCAATCCACGCCGTGTTGCGCGAGGCAGCGATCATCGATGCTGGCGCGCAAATGCCAAGGCGTACAACGGTCTAAATCGAGCGCCTTGCTGTGGCACGCTGTGGTGCAATCGGCACAAAAAGTGCATTCACCGCGTGAAAAATCAATCGTCGGAAAACCACCGCTGCCCAGTTGAATAATCTGACTGGGGCAAGCCTCGACGCAGTCGCCACAGCGCGTACAGCGAGTAAAAAAATCCTCAGCTGACCATGGCGGCGCCGGGGTGGTCGACGTTTGTGGGCGGCGGCCCCTTAATAGATTGCGGCGGGATACATCCACAGCAGCATCCAACCTGATTAATTAGATAAAAATAAGGGTATTCGGCGGGGCGTAAGCGGACAATGCCCTTAAGGGGGTAGGGTTTATTTTTTGCTATGAAAGTACCGCTTTGTGGGTAGTGCGGTGGGTTTGGCAGTTTGCCTAAAGTGGAGTGACGTGGTGTACTTGGGTTTTGCTGTTGTTCCCATGCTTGGGTAGCGCGGCTATCGCGCTTTAGCGTTAGTGCTGATGCCAATGGCACTGTAGATTGAAGATTGTTTTTGGCGTTGAATCAGCCAATTATCACGAGTATGGAAATTTGGAGGTATGGTTTTTGCGCATCATGAATTATTTTCGGCACGCCTCAATTTTGCGATTTATTACACAAGCCTTGCTGTTTATGGTTTTGCCCGCTTTTTTAGCTTTATTTTTAAGTTGGGTTACCGTGGTGTATTCGACAGGAGAGGGTACGGCGATCAATGTCGCGGGCTCACTGCGCAAGCAAACCTACCTGATTGTGGCCACCCATTTGGCATCACCATCGCATGTCTCGAGCAATATGCCGGCATTGCAGCAAGCAGTGCAAGAGTTTGAGCGCGATTTATATGGCCCGGAATTACTCAAAAACTTATCGACCGACCCGAGCGACGCCGTGCGTCATGCGTATGATCAGCTCGAAAAAGCATGGCGTACTGAGGTAAAAAGCATTTTAGCCGCACCGCATTCCGATGATAATTTGCTCTCTAGAGCGGTGCATTTTGTGGATTTGATTGATACCTATGTGCAAGCCATCGAAGCCAAACACGAGGCGCGTTTACAGTGGCTGGGGCAGATTCAATGGATTGCGATGGGCAGTATGGTGCTGGTCTTTGTGCTGACTTTACTGTGGCTGACGCGGCGAGTGACGCGGCCTTTAGTCGCCATGGCCGCTGCCGCCAAAAAAATCAAACAAGGCGATTTAGGCGTTCAAGTTCCTGAAGATGGTGCCGGTGAAATTACGCTACTGGGCCAATCGATGAATCATATGGTGGCCGAGCTGGCATTGGGTATCGAAGTACTTGAAGCGCGGGTGGCGGAAAAAACCCAAGCCTTATCGCAAAACCAGCGCAGCTTAGAGCTGCTGTATAGCACCAAGCAGTTATTGTCCGACCAAGAGCCCAATCAAGCGACGTTTGATCAGGTGTTGGTGGATGTGGGGGCCTTGATCGAGCTGGAGCATGCGGCGATTTGCCTTACCGAAACCGAGCAAGCCCCAAAAGCGTTTCGTTTGGCCTTAATGCCGAGCACCGCCGCAGAAAGCTGTGAAAAAGATGATTGTGCTAACTGTGTTGAAGGGGTGAATGCACCAGCGCAATCGAATAATAAACCGGTGTTTCAGCTCACCGATGGCTTAAACAATTACGGCATTATGCCGATTCAGCTCAAAACGCAGCAAGCCTTGCTCGATTGGCAGCAACAATTACTCGAAGCCGTGGCGCGGCAAATCGGTACTGCGCTGGCTAATGCCAAACGCAAACAAGATTTACATCGCTTGGCGCTGCATGACGAGCGCAGTGTGATTGCGCGCGAGTTGCATGACTCATTGGCGCAATCGCTATCGTATTTAAAAATCCAAGTGGTGCGCTTACAAAATCAGTTTCCTGAAGCGCAGCGCAGTGACACCGCCAATGCGGCATTGTTTGAACTGCGTGAAGGTTTAAATGGCGCTTATCGACAATTGCGCGAGCTACTCAATACCTTTCGCTTACAAATGAACGAGCGTGGTTTAACCGAGGCGTTGGAAAAAACCGTCAGTGAATTTGTCGATCGAGCACAGCACAGCATTAGCCTTGATAATCGTTTGCTCGGCGTTGAATTGGCTGCGCATGAAGAGATTCATATTTTGCAAATTGTGCGTGAAGCTTTAGTCAATATCGAGCGTCATGCCGAAGCGCAGCATGCTTGGGTGAGTTTGGCTTGGGAAGGTGAACAGATTGTGGTCAAAATCGCCGATGATGGCGTGGGTTTAGCCAACCATCCGGAGCGTAAGCAGCATTATGGTTTGGGCATCATGCGCGATCGCGCGACCAATTTAAATGGTGAATTACAATTTTTACATCGTGAGCCGTGTGGCACACTGATAGAACTACGCTTTATTCCGACTACGCCGTTTGCGGCGTCCAATTCAACGCAACCGTCTTGAGAATTGAGAAAATGAACGAACAATTTAATGTCATCGTAATCGATGATCACCCGCTATTTCGTAAAGGTGTGGTGCAGCTGTTGGCACTCGATCCACGATTTGTCGTCGTGGGTGAAGCGGCGAGTGGCGCTGAGGGGCTGGTCTTGGTGCAAGAGCACAATCCGGATTTAGTGATTTTAGATCTGAATATGAAAGGCATGGACGGGATTGCCACGCTACGCGCGATGAAGGAGCTTGATATTGATTCGCGCATTGTGATGCTCACAGTGTCGGATCAATCCGCCGATCTGGTCGCCGCAGTACGCGCTGGCGCAGATGGTTATTTATTAAAAGACATGGAGCCCGAAGAAATCGTCGCGCGCTTGGCCGAAGCACTTGACGGGCAAATGGCGATTCCAGAACGCTTGGGCCGCGCCTTGGCTTTGGCTTTGCGTGAAGACGATGGCAGCGAGCGTAATGCGATGTTGGCATCGCTGACCGATCGCGAGCGCGAAATCTTAGTCTGTTTGGCGCATGGACTATCGAATAAATTAGTCGGCCGTGAGCTGGGCATTGCCGAAGGCACGGTCAAAGTGCACGTGAAAAGCTTGCTCAGAAAACTCAGCTTTCGTTCCCGCCTTGAAGCAGCGATTTGGGCGGTGGAGTTGGGGATTAAGTAGGTATATAAATACAGAGTATTATAAATATGCTCTGTGATTATATACCTAATAAGAAGCGATAATATTCAGATGGCGTGTTGATGGGTTTAAGTGCCTGCGGCACGGCTGTTTACAGTCGCAGTCCGCGACGGGGACTCACTTTTCTTGCGTCGCCAAGAAAAGTAAGCAAAAGAAGGCGCCCCGAGCGCGCATCGGTCCCCGATGCCCTCGATTGTCGTGAGCCAAACGATAAAGCTGTTTGTCTCCCTTCCGCACTCGGTGCGCTTGGACGGGTTTTTAAGCCCCAGACCTACGAGCGCGGCACAGCATGAGACCTATCTTAATCAATTCGCCCTAAACCACCGCGCATTTATTGCGCGGTTTTGGCTTTGCACGAGGCGAACCAATCGAGCTCGGTTTGATACAGCGACGTTTTAATGTCGAGCAAGCCTAAGGTCGAATGAAATAGATTGTCGTGTGAATACGGCTGGCCGGCTTTCTGTTGCATGCAGCCTAAGTTGATCTTGGCTTGCTGCGCAAATTCAGGCGACAGCCACAGCATGGCAGGCACATGAGTTTGCTCGCTCGGCGCCAGCATATACGGCGCGCCATGTAGGTATAGGCCATTCTCGCCAAGTGATTCGCCGTGGTCAGACAGATACATCATGGCGGTATCAACGCGATGGCTATTTTTGCGCAATAGATCAATCACATTCGACAACACATAGTCGGTATACAGCAGCGAATTGTCGTAGCTATTGAGAATCTGTTCTCGGCTGCAACGGTTAAGCTGTTTGTCATCACACGTTGGTTTAAATTTGGCAAAAGCGGGTGGATAGCGTTTGAAATACGCCGGACCATGGCTGCCCATCATGTGCAGCACAATGACCGCGTCTTGCTGTTGGGCGTCGATTTTTTCTTGCAGTCCGCTAAGTAAAGCTTCATCCCAGCATTCGCTGTCTTTACACAGTTTAGGGTCGGCGCTTGCGATCATGGTTTCATTGGGAACGCGATCACACGTGCCTTTGCAGCCCGATTGATTATCGCGCCACAGCACTTGATAACCGGCTCTTTGCACCACATCAAGCAAACCTTGGTGGCTTTTGGCTTGGTTTTCGTCGTAATTGGCTTTGCCAAATTTAGAAAACATACACGGCAGCGAAACGGCGGTATCGGTACCACACGAGCTTACTTGCGGCAGATTAATCAAACCGGCTTGTTGTTTCAGCAGCGGATTGGTTTCTCGGCTATAGCCATTGAGTGAAAAATTAGCCGCTCTGGCGGTTTCACCAACGATAATAATGGTGAGTTTAGGGCGACTTTGCGGTATGTGCGTATGTTTGGCGTCGCTGCCAATTTCGGCAACCACAATCGGCTTGAGATTCACGTTGTGTTTTAAAAAGCTAGAGCTGGCTTGGATAAAATTCATTGGGGTAATTAAATAACGCAATTCGCGGTTATTGCGAAACACCGAAGCAAATTCTTTATAAAAGCCAAAGCTCACCAGCAATAGCAGCACGATACTGCCCACAATCACACTAGTTTTAACCATGGCTTCGCGGCGAAATGGTCGATATTGAATCGGCGTTTTCCATAGCAGATACAGCGGTAAACCGCCTAACACCAGCCAATACAGCGCCATTTTTAGGGTGAGTAAATCTAAGGTTTCGGTCAGATTGGTTTGCGCGGCATTACGCAGCATGCCAGCGTTGATCATGATGCCAAATTGCGACATGAAATACACCACGAATGGCGTAATCACTAGCAATACACTTAAAACCGGCTTAATCACATAAGGTAGTGCCAGCAGTGTGAATATGAGATTGAGCACCAATATTAAAAAGCTCGCACCAATCAACATAAACAGCCAACCGGCTGCATTATCTGGATTTTGTATCGTATATAGTTGCTGCCAAAAAACATGATTGCAGGCAAAAACAAAAAATAGCGTGGCAATCAGGGTAAGTTTTTCGCTGGTTAAAGCTTTAAATTTAAACATGCGTCAATTCCATTTTGCGTACAGGGGGCCATACGCAGTACCAAAGTAATAAAACCACCCAAATCGTCCACAACGTCCATAAATTGTGCGACAAAAAGTGTGCGCCGCGCATCATTTGCGCCCAGCCCATGGCGGTGCCAAAGATTAAACCTGCGGCTAGGCCGACATAAGCCCGGCGCCGATTCAGATCGAGTAAGCCAAAATAAAACGCTAACAAAGCATAACCGCCAGACGCATGGCCACCGGGCATACATTGTCCGGGTTTAGCGCCGATGGGCAGTGCGCCCCACAAAGGAATTTTTGCGGCATAGCCGCCGTAAAGACTTAAATCCCACGGGCAAGCATGGTTGCTGAAAGATTTTAAAATCGAGATGCTCAGCGCTGCCAACCCCATACCACATAAAATCCAGCCAATACGGCGGCGATGAGCTTGCAGTTTGGGATATTTCCAGCTCGCGGCCCATGCTGCGAGCAAGAGTAGCGCAGGTAAAATCATCAAGTCTTTTAGGCCTTGATGCATAAACTGGCTGAGAAAAACCTGGTCTTTGAGGAAAAAACGCTGTTGAAGTGGATCAAAATACGGCGCGATGAGTATCTGATCCCATTGCGTTTGTGGATAAATCAGCGCGAGAAACAAGCCGCTTAAAATAGCAATCAGCCAATGCCATGGGCGTATCAGGGATGTTCGAGATCGGTGCTGACGCATAGTCATTTGGCTGCTCAGCCAAGCTTGGCAAAGAAAGAGGCGCTCAGTGTAACGATACTGTTACTGGCGTGTCATAAAAATATTGTATCCAAATATACGCTGATTTGGATGGGGAAAAAAATGGCACAGCGTGGTCGCTGTGCCATTGAAATAGCGCTGATTTTAGGGATGAGCCGCAGCGGCGGTGCCAGAGGCTTGGCGATCTTGTAATGTACGAATTTCGCCTTTGAGCCAGACTTCATCTTCTGAGCCCGGATCGAGTAAGACGAGTAGTTTGTTCCACCAGCGGACGGCCGAAGCATAATCGCCACGTTCAACGGCGGCGCTGCCTGCGAGCATCAGTGCATCGGGTTCGCTGGCATTCAAATCGAGCGATTTCACCAGCAGCTCAGTGGGTTTGCCGGTAAAGCCATTGTTTTCAATCGCCAATACCCCGGCAAATCGGGCTAGCTCGCCGGGGTCTTTTTCGAGTAAAGGCCAGGATTTTTCATACGCTTGTGCCGCCTCGGTATAGCGCGCTTGTGCGCGATAGCTGCGTGCCAGCATTAACCAACCGGCGGTATCATTGGGCTCGAGCGCCATTCTGGCTTCGAGTTTTTTCACCATGCTATCGACTTCAGCCGGGCCAACATTCGGGCTTTGATGCTTGCTTGGGTCGAGCGCCGCAGGCGTGCCAATTTTAAAATACAGTCCCCCCGCCGCCAGTGGCAACACAATGGCCAGAATCAAAGCAATCTTGTTCGCTGGCAGTGTTTTTTGCTGTTCGCTGCTGGCATCAGCCCGACCCACTTCGGCCACCAATCGCGCTTGGGCTTCTTGTTTTGCGGCAGCAAAATCATCTTGGCTTAAACGGCCATCGCGTAAATCGTCGTCGAGCTCTTCTAGAATTGTTTCGTGCAAAGCATAGCGTGCACGGCGAATGTCACCGGCGGCAGAGCGGCCACGCAATAAAGGCCAGAGCAACATCAGCAAGCAAATAACCAGCAGTAGCGCGCAGATGAAAGTGAAGATGCCAATATTAGTCGCGTTCATGATTCTTCCCGTCAAATTCTTGTTGTAATGCTTTGATCGCATCGTCGTCAGCATCGCTGTCGGCATCGGTCTTTGGTGCTGGCGGTGATGCGCGGCGAAGGCGTAACCACAATAAAACCAGCCCTGTCAGCAATAACACCGGCGGCAACAACCACAGCAACAGCGTGCGCGCTTTAAAAGGCGGGCGGTAGGTGACAAAGTCGCCATAGCGATCGGTTAGATAATTGATGATTTGAGCGTTATCTTTGCCCAGCGCGATTTGTTCGCGCACTTCGCGGCGCAAGTCTTCCGCCAAGGGCGCTTGTGAGCTGGCTAGGCTTTCGTTTTGGCACACTAGGCAACGCAGCTCGGCAGAGAGTTCAACCAGCCGCGCCTCGGCGATGGGATTACTGGTAATCGATGAGGCGGTTTTGGCCGACACGGTGAGCGAGAGCGCCAGTAGTAGCGGCATGAGCCAGTAAAAAGAGCGTTTCATCGTTGGGCCTTTTGTAGCTCGGGCAAGAGTTTGTCTTTAAACACTTGCTGGGTGACTGCACCAATGTGTTTGTACACAATGCGCCCGGCTTTATCGATGACAAAGGTTTCTGGCACGCCGTACACGCCATAATCCACGCCAACGCGGCCTTCACGATCGGCAACGACAACTTTATACGGATTGCCGCGCAGCGCCAGCCAATCTTTGGCATCGCGATCTTGGTCTTTGTAATTCAAACCAACAATTGGGAAGTCATACGATTTGGCGATGTCGTTGAGCACCGGATGCTCTTGAATGCAGGCGCTACACCATGAGGCCCACACATTCAGTAGCCATGCTTTGCCTTGCAGCTCGCTCGGCGAAAACTGGCCGGGGGTATCGAGCCGATCTAATTCAAATTGCGGCGCGGGTTTGCCGATTAACACCGAAGGCAGTTCACGCGGATTGAGCGTGAGCCCAATCCCAAGCAGCACCGCCAAGCCAAAGAAAATCATCAGGGGTAGGTAGCGCTTCATGCTGATTTACCCCATTTTTTTTGCCGGTAACGGCGATCACTCAGCGCAATGATGCCGCCCAAGCCCATTAAAATGCAGCCATACCAAATCCAGCCCACCAGCGGTTTGTAGTGCACGCGAATTAACCAGTCGTCTTTAAACGGATCTTTGCCTAATGGCTCGCCAAGCGAAACATAAATATCTTTAATCGGCGTGTGATTAATCGCCGCTTCAGTCATTGGCATTTGGCTGGAGAAATACTGCCGTTTTTCTGGCAGCAAAACGCTTTCGACCTTGTCATTTTTGCTCAGCGTTAATCGCCCAACTAAGGCCGAAAAATTGCTCCCTCGTGCGGAATTCACCGCGTCAAAACGCAAGGTATAGCCCGAAATCGGATGCGTATCGCCCATGGCCATGCGTAAATCATCTTCGTGCTCGTAGCTCGATACAATCGTCACGCCAGCCACAAACACCGCCATCCCCAGATGGGCGATATGCATGCCAGAAAACGCCGCCGGCACTTTGCACAGGGCTTGCCACCAAGAAGCGCCGTGCCGATGATGGCTGATTAAACGTAAGCTCCAATCCCGCGCCGCCGTCAACGCAATCCACAGCGCAATCGCCAGAGCCACCGCGACACCCCAACGCCATTCGCCCCACAAGAGTGGCAAGAGTGCGCCGCCGACTAAGGCCAAAATCAACGGTAGTTGAATCGCCAACCATAAAGTATGCGCGTCTTGGTATTTCCAGCGCACCGTGCCGCTCAGTCCCATGAGGATGAGCGCCGGCATCATCAATGGAATAAACACACTATTAAAATACGGCGGGCCAACCGAGAGTTTGCCTTGCCCTAGCGCATCAATCAGCAAGGGGTAGAGCGTGCCCAGAAACACCGTTGAGCAAGCGACAATCAAAATCACATTATTGGCGAGCAATAATGCTTCGCGAGAGCGCCAGCTAAATGCGCCACCGCCTTCCAGTAACGGCGCACGCCAAGCGTACAGCGCCAAAGAAGTCCCAATCACCAAGCACAAGAAAATCAAAATAAACAAGCCACGCGCCGGATCAGTGGCAAAAGCATGTACCGAGGTTAAAACGCCGGAGCGAACTAAAAAGGTACCGAGTAATGACAGAGAGAACGTGCCAATCGCCAGCAACACCGTCCAATGTTTAAACGCATTGCGCTTTTCGGCCACGGCTAAAGAGTGAATCAAGGCGGTACCGGCTAACCACGGCATAAATGACGCGTTTTCGACCGGATCCCAAAACCACCAGCCGCCCCAGCCCAGCTCGTAATACGCCCAAGCGCTGCCGAGCATAATGCCCAAAGTCAGCGAAACCCAAGCGGCCAAAGTCCATGGTCGGCTCCAACGCGCCCAGCTGGCGTCTAAGCGGCCAGAAATCAGCGCGGCCACGGCAAAAGCAAACGCTACCGAAAAACCGACATAACCCATATACAGCAATGGCGGGTGGAAAATCAGCCCTAAATCTTGCAATAGCGGGTTTAAATCCGCGCCATCAGCGGCTGCTGGCAGTTGACGCGTAAATGGGTTGGAGGTGAATAAAATAAATAAATACAGCCCCGAGCCAATCCAGCCTAAAACGCCGCCGACTAAGGCTTGTACCGATAGCGGCAAGTTTTTCGCAAACACGGCAACCGCCGCACCCCAGCCGGCCAGCATCAACACCCACAATAATAGCGAGCCTTCATGACCACCCCACACTGCGGCGAATTTGTAAAATACCGGCAACAAGCTATTGGATTGTCGAACCACATAGCGAATCGAAAAATCATCTTGCAAAAAAGCCGTCGCCAATAAGGCAAAGGCGATACTGGTGAGCAGCAACTGCAAGACCGCCGCCGGCCGTGCAACGCGCATCAGCGGCAAATTATTATGAATACCACCCCAAATACCGAGTGTGCCTTGGGCAATCGCCACCAGTAGCGCCAAGATCAGCGCAAAGCTACCGAGTTCACCAATCATTGTTGTTCCTTATTGTGCTGTGAGGCCTGACTTGCTGCGAGGTTTTTGGCTGCGGCTTGATGCGCTTGATTAACGGCTTCTTGCGCTTCGGGCGGCATATAGTTTTCGTCATGTTTGGCGAGCACTTCGCTGGCGATAAACGTGCCATTTTCCCAGCGCCCTTGCGCAACCACGCCTTTACCTTCTTTAAATAAATCCGGCAAAATGCCGCGATATTGCACTGGAATATTTTGCGCGGTATCGGTGATGATAAATTGCATCGTTACGCCATCGGCAGCGCGCGCCAAGCTGTTTTCGGCGACCATGCCGCCAACGCGAAATGCGCTATTTTTCGGTGCTTCACCGGCGATAATTTGCGTCGGTGAATAAAAGAAAACCAGATTTTGCCGGAACGCATTCACGATAAAAAAGGTGACTAAGCTCAATGCAATGAGCGCGCCGATAATCCATGCGGCGCGTTTACGTCTGGGGGTCATGAGGCATCCTTGCTAACGGCGGGGGAGGTTGGGTTCATCTGCTGAATCGTCGCTGATCGGCGTATTTGCCGTACGATATTGCGACGCTGGGATTTAATTAATACCCACTCTAGGCATAGGGCTGCAGCACATGCAAAAAATGAGCCCCATACATATACCCCATGGTTTCCCATGGCGATAAAATCACTTAAATTATTCCAATACATCGCGGCTCCTAGGCTTTATTCGCTGGGATGGCGAGTAATTCTTGCACCCAGCGTGTGCGCGCTTCGCGCTGCAAAATCAAATTACGCACTCGGCTCAGCGTGGTGGTGATGGCATACATCCATGCCGCGAGTGACATCAGCAGCATGGCAATGAGCATGGTGCTGGCCATGGTGCTGCCTTTTTCCATTGAAATCGACGCGCCCTGATGCAGCGTATTCCACCATTTCACCGAGAAATAAATTACCGGCACATTAAACACCCCAACAATCGCCAACACCGAGCCGGCTTTATCGGCGCGATCGGGCTCATCAATGCTGCGGGTGAGGGCGATAAAACCCAGATATAGGAAAAACAGCAGCAACATCGACGTTAACCGTGCATCCCAAACCCACCAAGTTCCCCACATTGGCTTGCCCCATAGCGCGCCGGTGAATAGCGATAAAAAAGCCATTAAAGCCCCGGTTGGTGCCAAGGCTTGCGCCATCATGGCCGATAGCCGCGTGCGTAAAATCAAATGCATCACCGACCAAAAAGCCATTGCCACATAAATCAGCATCGCCATCCAGCTGGTTGGCACGTGCAAGAAAATAATCCGATAGCCTTCACCTTGCTGGGCATCGGCCGGCGCAATCGCAAATCCCAACCACAGACCCGCCATGGCCAACAGCACCGCCAGCGTTGCAAACAATGGAATCAATCGACCGGCTAAAGGGTAAAACTGATACGGTGAGGCAAAATGAAAAATATTGAGCCAACGCGGCCCATCGGCATGGGGTTTCATTGCATTCCTAAAGTTGAGTTTGGCATTATTCCACCGCCAATTTAATCGCCATCGCCGCCAGCCAAGGCGCCAAAAACAGCGATCCGCAAGCAATGGCGGCCAGCAAAGAGAGCTCGGCATAGCCGTTTAAACCGCCGGCGACGGCCGCTACCGCGCCACTACCAAAAATTAGCACCGGCGCATACAGCGGCAAGACCAGCAGCGCCAATAACATATCGCCTTGGCGCACGCCTAAAGTGAGCGCCGCGCCGATACTGCCCAGTGCGCTGAGCACTGGCGTGCCGATGAATAAGGTCGCCATGAGCATCAGCAATAAATCGCTACTTAAGCCGTATTGCACGCCAAGCAAGGGCGCGATGAGGGTGAGCGGCACACCGGTGGTGAGCCAATGCGCGACGATTTTGCCGGCAACCATCATGCCAGCTGGTGCTGGGGCGAGCAGTAATTGCTCTAGCGTGCCGTCTTGCCAATCGGCTTGAAATAAACGCGGCAAGGCGAGCAAATTGGCCAAAATGGCGGCAACCCATAAAACACCGGGGCCGATGCGGCTTAATAATTTGGCCTCGGGGCCAATCGCCAATGGAAACAAGCAAGCGACCAAGACAAAAAACACCAGCCCGACCAATAAATCACCGCGCTGCTGCCAAGCCAAAAATAAATCCCGCCGGATCACCGTACAGAAAAAAGCCCAACTACTCATAGCGGCCTCGTCAGGGTGAGCTCAGTCACGTGTTGGATGCTCGGTAGCTGTTGGTGCGAAGTTAAAATAACAATTCCACCTTGCTGGCAATGGTTGTTAATCCATTCACCCAGCTCGCTTTGTGCCGTGGTATCGAGCGCGACAAATGGCTCGTCGAGCAACCACAATGGCCGTGGCGTGGCCAGCAATCTGGCTAAGGCGGCACGTTTTTTTTGTCCTTGCGACAAGCTACGCACGGGTAGATCACATTGCTGCAATAAGCCCACTTTGGCCAAAGTGTGCAAAATTGCCGCCTCTGATAATGGGTTCCCCGCGATTTGTGTCGCCCAATGTAAATTTTGGTATGGACTGAGCAAGTCTTTCAGCGCATCTTTATGCCCTAAATAATGCAGCTGGCCGTGATAATCGTCGCCAAGCTCAGTCAGCGCTTGGCCTTGCCACAAAATCTGCCCTTGATCCGGCTGAGAAAGACCGGCCAGCATTTTAAGTAAACTAGTTTTACCAATGCCATTTTCGCCGCGCAAATGAATGCAATCTCCTGCCTGAAGGGCGAAAGAAAGATTCGAAAAAAGGGGGCGATCACCGCGCTGCGCAGCAATTTGGTCGATTAAAATCATAGGCTTAGTATACGGATTCACTGTTTAGCACAAGCGGGTATTTGGTTCTATCTCGACCCACCCCTAAAGAGGTAGTCCTTAATGCAGGCGGCGGGTTAAAAAAAGTATTTTATAGTGTTTAATGGTCTTATCGGTTTTGCTGCCGTCATCTGAGGCCATATACCTCAGCAAAATTGCGCTGTGGATGGTCGTTTTGACTACACTGTCAGAACGGTGATCATGGCTCGACTGAGTCAATATGCCGTGCGATTCACGTGCAATCCCTTGCTGAAGTCAAAAGGAAAAATATGTCTACGTCCACCTTATCGAGTTCGACCGCTTTGCAAGACCGATTTGGCCGTGCCATACGTTATTTGCGGCTGTCGGTCACCGATCGCTGCGATTTACGCTGTAATTACTGTTTGCCTAAGGGTTTTGACGATTACGAAGAGCCCAAAAACTGGCTCAACTTTGATGAAATGACCCGCTTAGTCGCCATCTTTGCCAAAGCGGGCGTGTCGCGCGTGCGTTTAACCGGCGGCGAGCCTTTATTACGCCGCAATTTGCCTGAATTGGCCGCGCGTTTGGCCGCTTTGCCCGGCGTGGATGATCTGTCTTTATCGACCAATGCCACTCAGCTGGGTAAACACGCGGTGGCGCTCAAAGCGGCCGGCGTTAAGCGCATCAATGTTAGTCTGGATTCGCTGGATAAGGGCTGTATTAATACCATCACCGGTCGGGATAGTTTCGACGCGATTATGGCCGGAATTATGGCAGGCAAGGCTGCAGGCTTTGCGCCGATCAAGCTCAATATGGTCGCCATGCGCGGCGTGAACGAGCATGAAATCCAGCGTATGGTGGCTTTTTGCCTCGAAAATGACTTTATTTTGCGCTTAATCGAAGCCATGCCGATGGGCGACACCGGCCGCAACGCGCAATATATGGATCTGAATCCTATCCGTGAGCAATTAGTGTCGCAGTTTGATCTGATTCCTGAAGTTGCCGAATTAGGCGGTGGGCCAGCGCGTTATTGGCAAACGCAAGACGGCAGTGGCCGAGTTGGTTTTATTACGCCCATTTCACAGCATTTTTGCGCCACGTGTAATCGAGTGCGTTTGGCCGTTGATGGCACTTTGTATATGTGTTTGGGCCAAGAAGAAAAATTTGAATTCGCGCCCTTATTGCGCGGTGGCGCAACGGACGAAGAAATCCTCGCTGCCTTGCAGCATGCGATTGAATTAAAACCTGAAAAGCATGAATTTAAAGAGCAGCCCGGCAAGATTATCCGTTTTATGTCGCAAACGGGTGGCTAGGTATTGGGTTGTGGCCATTGCTGGCCAATGGTTGTGTTGATATACGGTGGTATGTAGGTCGGATAAGGCGCAGGCCTTGTCCGATTTTTTTCTATTTTAGAACAGCCTCCTTTTTTTGTTACTTGAAGCCAGCCCTCCGTGATTTACTTATGTATGAGAAAATCTGAACCTCAATTAATATTTCGAAAAATCAAATAATATGAAGCCTCAAGCATTTGATCGAAGTAAGCATGTATACAAAAATGATGCTTTTGCCGAATTAGTCAAAGATGCCGTTCGATTTTTTAATGGCACTCCTATTTACTCCCTTCCTCCTTCAGAGTCTTTCCTGGGTACAGGGGTTTATGCGTTGTATTACACGGGTAACAATCCGCTTTATCAGCGATATGCCGAGCTAAATCGCCTTTCTTATAATTATCCTATCTATGTTGGCAAAGCAGTTCCAAAAGGGTGGCGGCAAGCTCGCTCTTCGGACAGCGAGCTCACTCAGTCTCACGAACTAAACGGTCGCCTTCGCGAGCATAGTCGAAGCATTAAAGTTGGAGCGGATATTTTGCTTGAGGACTTTATGTGTCGCTTTGTTATTTTCGAAGCAGAAAGCTCTGACATGATTAGTACCATTGAGGCTGCCCTCATTAAACTAAATCGACCGCTTTGGAATGTGGCAATGGATGGATTTGGCAATCATGACCCAGGATCTGGTCGATATGGGCAGGCTAAATCTGATTGGGACGTTATCCATGAGGGTCGGATGTGGGCAAATAAGTGCAATGGCACTCATTCTGAAAAGAATGTAATTTTTGCAAAAATTCAAGCGCACCTGACAAGTTTGGGTTCATCTTCATGAAAACTCTTGAGATATTTTCAGGCGCTGGTGGCTTAGCTAAAGGTTTGGAGTTATCTGGCTTTGAGCATGCCGCCTTTATTGAATTTAATAAACACGCATGTGAATCCCTTCGTGGCAATTTTGATCCAAAGCGCGTTTTTTTTGGTGATATTAAAGATTTTGATTTAGATAGTTTGGAATCAATTGATGTCGTTGCTGGTGGTCCACCCTGCCAACCTTTTTCATTGGGTGGTAAACATAAAGCAAATCAAGATAGCCGCGATATGTTTCCCTATGCAATTCGCACCATTGAACGGCTCTCTCCGAAAGCCTTTGTATTTGAAAATGTAAAGGGCTTGCTTCGACAAACTTTTTCTGAATATTTTGAATATATTATTCTCAGATTAAGTTATCCAGATTTTGTATCGCAAGAAAACGCAGATTGGAGTGAGCATCTGGATGAGTTGCGTAGACTTAACAAGTCCAGTTATACGGGCAAAAAATACGACGTACAGTACAAGCTGATTAATGCAGCTGATTATGGTGTGCCACAAACTCGTGAACGGGTTGTAATTGTTGGTATACGCTCTGATCTTGCTTTGTCATGGTCATTTCCAGTGACAACGCACTCAGAAGATCGGCTGCTCTGGGATATGTATGTGACTGGAAAGTACTGGGAACGCCATCATGTGCCGTCATCATTACAGCCAATTTTAACCGCTGGACTTAAAGCAAAAGTTGTTCGACTCAAAGAAAAATATGGACTATTTGAGCCAGAACTCATGCCGTGGAAAACTGTACGCGATGCTTTGTCAGATACGCCAGATCCTATGTCAGATCATGGCATTATTGATCACGTTTTTCGGGATGGTGCTCGTATTTATCCTGGGCATACAGGAAGTGATTTTGATTGGCCATCAAAAACAATTAAAGCAGGGGGACATGGCGTTCCTGGTGGCGAAAATATGATTCGTTTTCATGATGGTAGTGTTCGCTATTTCACCGCATTTGAAGCAAAACGAATACAAACGTTTCCTGATAACTTTGTTATTAAGGGGGCATGGGGTGAGGCGATGCGCCAGATTGGTAATGCTGTTCCTGTATTGTTGGCCGAGAAAATAGGTGCTGCATTAGCAAGGCAAATAGGTGATCACTGATTTTGAGTGCTAAGGAATTCATCGTATGACCCACATCCTCGGTATTACTGGTTATTCCGGTTCGGGTAAAACCACGCTGATTGAAGCATTGCTGCCGGAACTTGCTCAGCTAGGTTGGCGGGTGAATGTGATTAAGCATTCGCACCATGATTTGGAGCTGGAACCGCCGCGTAAAGATAGCGCGCGGTTTCGCTCGGCAGGCGCAGGCGAGGTGATGGTGGTGTCGCCGTTTCGCTATGCGATTGTGCATGAACTGCGCGGTGCGGCTGAGCCTACGCTGGCCGAGCAAATCGCACGGCTGGCGCCAGCGGATTTAACCTTGTTAGAAGGCTTTAAATCCGAAGAAATCCCCAAAATAGAAATCTGGCGCGAGGCCAATGGCAAACCGCTGCTGTATCCAGATCATGCCAGTATTGTCGCCATCGCGACAGACAGCAAGCTTGAGCAGGCTATACCCCATCTTGATTTGAATGATGTGCCAGCATTGGCGCAGTTTATTTATGCTTTTTTTGCAACTGAATCTCGCAGCGTTTGAGTACAAATTCAGCAAAGTGAGTGCGGCATGAATCCGAGTAAAGTCGATCGAAATCGCTTAAATCAATTGACTGACTTGCCTAATATTGGCCCAGCGCTGGCAAAAGATTTGCAGTTGCTAGGTATTACCGAGGCCAAGCAGTTAATTGGGTGCAGTCCGTATGAATTGTATCTGGCGCTATGTGATATCACGGGGGTGCGGCAAGATCCTTGTGTGCTGTGTTGATCTCAATGACGCGCTTTATGGCGGGCGACGCGCCGCAGCCGTGGTAGGCGTTGATTGCTGAGCGTAAGTGCAGTTTTAAAATTTAATAATGATTGGAGTTTTTATGCTGGATTTTGCGACTGCCCTAGCGAATTTATTGGCGGCTGCGCGCCGAGTGAGCGAGTTTGAACATCTGGATTTATTGGCGGCCAATGGCCGAGTTTTGGCGCACGATGTGATTTCGCCGCTGGCGGTGCCAGGCTTTGATAACAGCGCGATGGATGGATATGCCCTCAATATCGCCGATTTTAACACCCCGCCAGCGGATTTTTTGCTGAGCCAGCGCATTGCGGCCGGTGAAGTAGGGCAGGCTCTCGCGGTGGGTGAGGCGGCGCGGATTTTTACTGGTGCACCGATTCCGGCTGGCGCCAATGCGGTGGCGATGCAAGAAGTCTGCAGCGTGACCGATGGCCGAGTCGTGGTGGCGATGCCACTCAAAAATGGCGCGAATATTCGCCGCGCCGGTGAGGATATTGCGGCGCAATCGGTGGTGTTGATGGCCGGTACTCGTTTGGGCGCGGCAGAAATCGGTTTGGCGGCGTCGATCGGTTGGCCGACTTTGCCGGTGGTGCGGCCACTTAAAGTGGCGCTTTTGAGTACTGGGGACGAGCTGGTTGAGCCGGGTAAACCACTGGCGGCGGGGCAGATTTATAACTCTAACCGCTATGCGCTACATACTTTGCTGCAAACTTTGGGCTGCGCAGTAACTGATTTTGGCATTGTCGGCGATGATAGGGCGGCGACGATTGAATTACTGACGATTGCCGCCGAGCAAAACGATGTGGTGATCACCTCTGGCGGGGTATCGGTCGGTGAAGAAGATCATGTAAAGGCTGCAGTTGAATACCTAGGGTCATTAGATTTGTGGAAAATCGCCATGAAGCCGGGCAAGCCGTTTGCCCATGGCCGAATTGCTGAGGCTGATTTTATTGGTTTGCCGGGTAATCCAGTGTCGAGCATGGTGACATTTTTAATGCTGGTGCGACCGTTTTTATTAGCGCGTCAAGGCGTAACGGCACTTGATCCGGTGAGTTTGCCGCTGATCGCTGCATTTGATTGGAAAAAAGCCGGCGATCGCCGCGAGTTCTTGCGAGTGCGTTTGAATGCGGCCAGCCAAGTGGAGCTATTCCCACGACAAGGATCGGGCGTGTTGACGTCGATGGTGTGGGGCGATGGTTTGGTGGATTTGGCGGCAGGGCAAACGATTAGCGCCGGTGATATGGTGACTTACTTGCCGTTGTCGGCCTTGGTTTAAGGAGTTCAAATATGATTAATTTGGTTTATTTTGCCCGCTTAAAAGAAGTTTTTGGGGTGGCCGAAGAAGTGCTACCCAGCACGCCTGCCACGGTGGCCGACGTAATCGCGCTATTGGCGGCGCGCGGCGGTGTTTGGCACGATGAATTGGCGACTGGCAAAGTGTTTCGCGTTGCAATCAATCAAGAAATGGCGCAATTGAGCGATGCGATTGGCGATGGTGCCGAGGTGGCGATTTTTCCGCCAGTGACGGGGGGCTGATATGACTCTGATGCCGGATGTGATTCGCGTGCAAACGCAGGATTTTGATGTCGCCGCCGAATATGCGCGCCTGGCCGGTGATGCCACGGTGGGCGCGGTGGTGATGTTTGTTGGCCGCGTGCGCGACCTTAATCCACAGCCAGAATTAATTGCTTTAGAGCTAGAACATTACCCCAGAATGACCGAAAAAGCGCTGCATGCCATTGTGCTCAAGGCGCGTGCGCGTTGGGATTTAGGCGCAGTGACGGTGATTCATCGCGTGGGGCCGATGCAGCCCGCTGAGCAAATAGTGTTGGTTTTAACGGCCAGTGCCCATCGGGATTCAGCCTATATGGCAAATGCGTATATCATGGATTACTTGAAAACTGAGGCGCCGTTTTGGAAGAAAGAAGTGACTGCCAACCACAGCATTTGGGTTGATGCGCGCGAATCTGACAGCACGGCAAAGCAACGTTGGGAAGGGTAATAATGATGGTTGATGCGGTAATCTTGGCCGGTGGTGAAGGGCGTAGAATGGACGGGCGCGATAAAGGCTTGGTTGAGCTATCGGGTCGCCCTTTGATCGAATGGTGCTTAGAGGGTTTACAGCGTCAATCGGTATCGGTCGATCATGTGTTGATCTCTGCAAATCGCAATTTGCCTGATTATGCGCGTTACGGTTATGCGGTGCTGCGCGATGTTTATCCAAGTCATCCCGGGCCTTTGGCTGGGATTCATTCGGCATTTTTGGCGTCGCCAGCTGAAATGATGCTGGTCGTTCCTTGTGATTTACCGTTTTTACCGCCGGATTTATTGCTTAAATTACGCGCAGAAATGGCGCGCTCGGGCGCGCAAGCTGTGGTCGCCAAAACCGCCGATGGCCGCATTCACCCGACGATTTGTTTGCTACGCAAAGGCGTGCTCGCGTCTTTAGTTGAGCATTTATCAAGTAATCGCTTAAAGATGTTGGATTGGTTAGAGAGTATTCAGGCTGTGAGTTTAACTTTTGCAGAAGGCAGTTTCCCCAATTTAAATACCCCCGACGATTTAGCCGGCTTGGCTGCGCGCTTATCCGGCGTTGAAGCCATCCCGGTGGCCGGTGGTTTAACGCATTTTAATAGCGCGGGCGACGCGCATATGGTCGACGTTGGCAAAAAAGCGGAAACGCATCGCATTGCCACCGCGCAAGGCGAGATTCGGATGTTGCCCGATACCTTGCGCATTATCGAAGACGGCACAAATAAAAAAGGCGATGTGCTCGGGGTCGCACGAATTGCGGCGATTATGGCGGCGAAAAAAACCAGCGATTTAATCCCGCTATGTCATCCTTTGCCGCTGACTAAAGTGAGTGTTGATTTTAATATTGATCGACAAAAATCAACGGTGCGCTGCAGCGTCACTTGTGAAACCTACGGTAAAACCGGCATCGAAATGGAAGCTTTAACCGCCGTTAACGTTGGCCTGCTCACGATTTACGATATGTGTAAAGCGGTGGATAAAGGCATGGTAATGAACGACATTCGCCTGCTGGAGAAAATCGGCGGTAAGTCGGGGCATTGGTTGAGTGAGTCAAGCGACACTGCGTCAGCAATGCCGCTGATTTAAGTCTCTGAACGATTTGGGTCAAAGCGTTTACTTTTGCCCAAATCCCAAATCCCAAATCCCAAATCGATTTATCGTTGTGACTTAAGCCCAAATCATTGGGTTTTTGCTGATCGCCACAAAGATCATATACACAAACACCGCGATTGCGGCGATAAAGGCGATGACGCGGGTGCGGTAGGTTTTACCGCGTTTAATCGCAATCGTTCCCAAAATAATATACAGCGCCAAAGCAATCAGCTTGGCCATCAACCATGGGTGCGCGCCGGGTTTCATGCCGGCCATCAGCGCCAAACTAAAACCGGCAATCAATAGGCCGGTATCAATAATGTGCGGGGTGATGCGTAACACGGGGTGTTGCAACATTGCCGATTGCTTGAGCATTAAAACGCCGCGTAATAAGAACAGCAGGCCAGAAAGGCCAATTAAAGTCAGATGCAAGTGCTTAATGCCTAGATAATATTCCATGCTTTTGTCTCGATGTGATGAATAGGTCTTATGCCTAGACGATTAAAACAGTAAAATGTTGCATTGTCGGCCTTTATTAGCAGAAAAAATTATGGAAGAACCCCTACGCTTATCCAAACGCATGGCCGAATTGGGCTTATGCTCGCGTCGCGAGGCCGATGAATATATTGCCCGTGGCTGGGTCTTGGTCGATGGCCAAGTAGTTGATGTACTCGGGACTAAGATTTTACCCAGTCAGCAAGTTGAGCTGCATAAATTTGCCGCTCAAGTACAAGCTGGCCGCGCAACGATTTTGATTAATAAGCCGGTGGGCTATGTTTCTGGCCAAGCCGAAGACGGCTACGAGCCTGCGGTGGTGTTATTTAAGCCAGAAAACCATTGGGTTGGCGACAATAGCGGCATTCCTTTTTCGCCGGTGCATTATCAAGGTCTCGCGCCAGCTGGGCGCTTGGATATTGATTCGGTTGGACTCTTGGTGTTGACGCAAGACGGCGTGGTGGCTAAAACCTTGATCGGCGAAAACTCTCAAGTTGAAAAAGAATATCTAGTGCGCGTTTCTGGGCATTTAAAAGCCGATGGCTTACGTTTACTCAATCACGGCCTTGAGCTCGATGGCGCTAAACTCAAACCGGCGCGGGTTTGGTGGCAAAATACCGATCAATTGCGCTTTATTTTGCGTGAAGGTAAAAAACGCCAAATTCGCCGGATGTGTGAGTTAGTGGGTTTAGAAGTCGTCGGTTTGCAGCGGATTCGCGTTGGCCGGATTTTGCTCGGTGATTTACCACGCGGCCAATGGCGCTATTTAAGCCCAGACGAATCATTTATTTGATTGGATAGCACTGCGTTTGGCGTGGTGTGTATTGGCTAATCGCCCTCTTTTTAGAGGGCGTTTTGATTGGTAGTGCATCCGTTGCGGAGTTGTTAATCGGCGCGCTGCGGATTTATTTTTTGGAAGCAATATGCGTGCTGATTTATGGCTGCTTGAATTGGGTTTGGCCACGTCGCGCACTGCAGCGCAAACGATGATTTTGGCTGGACGAGTGTGGGTTGATGGTCAGCAGATTCATAAGGTTGCGAGCAAGGTCTCTCCCGCGTCTGAAATCAGCGTCACGCCGGATGAGTTGGATCGCTATGTATCACGCGGCGGGCTTAAATTGGCCGGCGCTTTGGCCACGGCGGGTGTGGAGGTCAGCGGCTTTTTGGCGCTGGATGTCGGTATTTCGACTGGCGGCTTTACCGATTGCTTATTGCAGTCGGGTGCGCGGCGCGTGGTCGGCATTGAGGTGGGGCATGATCAATTACACCCGCGCTTGGCTGCTGATGCGCGAGTGACGCAGTTTGAAGGCGTCAATGCGCGGCATTTAAATCTTGCCATGATCGAATCTGCGCTCGATGCACCGCTGGATTTAGTGGTGGGTGATGTGTCGTTTATCTCGCTGAGCTTGGTATTGCCCGCATTGCGCTCAGTGTTACCGGTGGGTGGGCGTTTATTGTTTTTGGTGAAGCCGCAATTTGAATTAGGCCCACAGGCCTTGGGTAAAGGCGGCATCGTTCGCGATGACAGCCTTTATCCACAAGTTGAAGCTAAAATTTGCCTTGCCGCAACGGAGAATCAATTTCGTGTGCTCAATTATTTCGCTAGCCCGATTGCCGGTGGCGATGGCAATCGAGAATTTTTTATTGATGCGGTGGCGATTTAATATCTTGAGGTAATGTTCAGATTTGGTGTTGATGCTGTGCCGCGCTCGTCGAGCTGGGGCTT
>NZ_CAMTIA010000047.1 GCF_947072475.1 uncultured Deefgea sp. | reverse complement strand
ACCTAGATAAATATCTCGGTGTGCATCGTTTTGAATATGGCGTTGCTGAATTAAAAAATCAGATTGGGCAAGTGACCGGTTTGGCTTGGACTGAAGTGGGCGGTGAGTTGCTGACCATTGAAGCGGTCAAATTACCAGGTAAAGGTAAAATGATACAAACGGGTCAACTGGGCGATGTGATGCAAGAATCAATACAGGCCGCGTTGTCTGTGGTGCGTAGCCGCGCGGTTAGCTTGGGGATTGATCCTGAGTTTTATCAAAAAAATGATATGCATATTCACTTGCCTGAAGGTGCGACACCAAAAGACGGACCTTCGGCAGGTATTGGCTTGGCAACCGCATTAACATCGGTGTTGACAGGTATACCTGTACGTTGCGATGTTGCAATGACCGGTGAAATTACTTTGCGTGGTGAAGTATTGCCGATTGGTGGTTTGAAAGAAAAATTACTCGCAGCGCATCGTGGCGGGATTAAACAAGTCTTAATTCCAGAGGGAAATGTCAAAGATTTGGCTGAAATTCCCGACAATGTGAAGCGAGGGCTTGCTATTCATTCCGTCAAATGGTTTGATGACGTATTGGCGCATGCTTTAGAGCGTATGCCTGAGGCTGCGGCTGTTATTGCTGTGGAAGTTCCAGTGATTGAAGGAACTGAAGCACCGCAACCAAGCATTAAACATTAAGCGTTTGAGTTTGGGTTTTTGCCACGGGTTGTTGACGTTAAAACTACCCAACAAAGTATCAAGCGTAGTTGACACGTATTTTTACTGCTTGATATAACCGTTGTAGCAAACGAAATCACAGTTAAATTTAATTAAATTGAAAGGGGATGTAAGTGAATAAATCTGAACTCATCGATGCAATCGCTGAATCTGCTGGCTTATCAAAAGCCGCAGCTGGTAAAGCGCTGGATGCAACTATTGAAGCTATTTCTGGTGCACTGAAAGGTGGCGATGAAGTGACTTTAGTTGGCTTTGGTTCGTTTTATGTGTCTGAGCGTGAAGAGCGCACTGGCCGCAATCCACGTACCGGCGAAAGCATTACGATTGCAGCGGCAAAGCAGCCTAAATTCCGCGCTGGTAAGTCACTGAAAGACGCTGTTCAATAAGCTTTTTTGCTGCATGGTATTTGAAATGACAGCACTGAGCATACCTCAGTTGCTGTGATTTTTTGATATGGAGTGGTAGTTCAGTTGGTTAGAATACCGGCCTGTCACGCCGGGGGTCGCGGGTTCGAGTCCCGTCCACTCCGCCAAATGAAGAAAAGGGCAAACGCAAGTTTGTCCTTTTTTTTATTTGGTGATGCAAATCCCACTCGCTTACAGACAGTGCCGCAGCAATATGGCATGATAACGCGCATGAATAGCAGGAGTTAGCTGGGTATGTTTGATATTGTAAATAAGAATAAAACCGCAGTGACCGTGGTACTGGGGCTGGTCTCTTTGGGTTTGGTAGTGGGTTTGGGCCTTTCTGGTTACACCGCAATGGATGATGAAAGCACGCCTTATTTAGCCAAAGTAGGTGGCTATACAATTACTGATCGGCACCTTGCCGAAGCCATTGGCAATCAGGCGATTCCAGATAATATGAAACCGATGGTACTTGAGCAGCTGGTTCGCCAGCGCTTATTACAAGATCGGGCAGTCGCGCTTAAATTAGCCGCGCCGGATCAATTGGTTCGTAATGCGATTATGCAGATTCCTGCTTTTCAGGTTGATGGTCAATTTAATGATCAGCGTTATCAGGAAATTTTAGCTTCTCAGCAAATGACGCCAGCTATTTTTGAAGAAAAAATGCGTCAAGACATTGTGATGCGTCAGTTGATGGATGGCTTTGTGCAAACTGGTTTTGTATCCAATGCGGCAATGCAGCAGCTCAATCAATTGATGGCTGAAAAGCGCGAAGTGGCTACGGCAACGATCTCTGCCGAGCAATATTTGCCACAAGTGACGGTTTCTGATGCTGAAGTAAAAAAATACTTTGATGCTCACCAGGCGGATTACAAAAAACCAGAAATGGTCAAAGTTGAGTATTTATTGTTGTCACAAAGTGATTTAGCGGCAGCGCAAACCGTGAGCGACGCTGAAATTGAAAAATACTTTGCAGAGCATCAACAAGAGCTGGCCAAAGAAGAGCGCCGGGCTAGCCATATTTTGATTGCAGTGGATAAGAGCGCGAAAGCGGCCGACAAAACGGCTGCACGTAAGCAAGCGGAAGAAATTTTGGCGCAAGTGAAAGCCAATCCAGCACGCTTTGCTGAATTGGCCAAGCAAAAATCACAAGATCCAGGCTCAGCTGTTAATGGTGGCGATCTTGGCTTTTTTGCCAAAGGGATGATGGTTAAACCATTTGATGAGATTGCTTTTAAATTAAATAAAGGCGAAATCAGTAATTTGGTTGAAACAGATTTTGGTTTTCACATTATTCAACTCAATGCTGTGAAGTCAGCTTCGTTGGCCGAAGTTAAACCAAGTGTGGTTGAAAAACTGAAACAGCAAAAAACACAAAGCCAATTTCCTGCTCAAATTGAGAAATTCACCGAATTGGTATACCAGCAATCAAATAGCTTAAAGCCGACTGCTGATGCCTTGAAATTAGCGGTAAAACAAAGTGATTGGTTGACGCGTTCAAACGCAGCAGATCCTTTGTTGGGCAATCCGAAAATGATTGAGGCGATTTATTCCGATGATGTGTTGAAAGCCAAGCATAATTCTGAGGCCTTAGAGGTGTCACCGGGTCAGTGGATTTCGGCACGTGTTTTAGAATACAAACCGGCAAGCACTCAAACACTGTTGGAAGTCACGCCAGTAATTACCGCAAAGCTAAAGCAAGAAAAAGCGTTAGCTTTGGCGATGGCTGATGGCGCTAAAAAATTAGCCGCATTGCAAGCCGGGCAGGTTGAGAATTTAACTTGGGGGCAGCCGCAGGCCTTTACGCGGATTGCTGTTGAAGGGGTTTCGGATGCGAATTTGAAAGCGATTTTTAAAGCCAACACCGGTAAATTACCGTCCTATGTTGGCGGCGCAGTGCCTGGTCGTGGCTATGTGATTTATAAAGTGATTAAAGCCATTGAAGCGCCGGCTTTATCGGCAGAAGATCAGTTCCGCATGCAAGAAAACTTAGCCAAAATGTATGGCCAAGTTGAAATGGCCGCTTTTATTGATGCGATTCGTAAAGATGTCAAAGTGAAGTATCAATTAAAGCCTAAAGCAGAATAAGGCGAACGATGGATGTCAAAACGGCAGCGTGCAGCTGCCGTTTTTTTTGAATAAAAATTGCATTTTAAAGTAATCAAGTCGATATATTAAAACGTAAGACGAGTTTTTTATCGTTCCTCAATGCGTAATACCCTGATGGAGGAGCACACTATGACGACAATTTTAGATATGTCCACTGGCCAAGCACTTTGCGTAAACCGTGGCGCAAAGTCTAAGCCGATGTTAGACGAACAAAGCAATGCACAACAATTGGCTTTGCGTTTGCTTTCTGTTGCAGAATCTGAAGAAAAACAACCCATTCCTCGGCCTCGACCATGGCTTATTGTGAGTTAATCTGGGTTTGCCAAAAAGGGGCTCTTTGCTCTAAATACGCATTGAGTCCTTCTTGCGCCTCTTCGTGAGTTCGAATATGGGCAATTCGATGTGCGGTGTCTGAAATCATGGCGTCATCAATCGCACGATGATTCACCGACGTAATTAATCGCTTGGTTGCCGCTAGGGCATGCGGACTATTTTGACCAATTTCGCTTAACCAGTGTTCGATGTGTGCATCCATATGTTCAATATCTTGATGCTGCTCATTCATTAATCCGATTTGCTGGGCAACGACGCTATTGAATTTTTCTGCAGTCAAAAAATATCGGCGCGCTGCGTTGCTGCCAATACGGTTGATAATATAAGGCCCAACAATCGCAGGAATGAGGCCAAGTCGGGTTTCTGGGATCATAAACCATGCATCTTGCGTGCAAATCGTTAAATCACAGCACGAAATAATGCCAAGGCCTATGCCTAATGCTGGGCCATGAACGCGGGCGATTGTAGGCACTGGAAGTCGATCAAGTGTGCGCAATAAAGTGGCTAACTGGATGGCGTCTTCAAAATTAAGATCTGGATCGGCTGATGCGCCTCGCTTCATCCAATTTAAATCGGCGCCACTACAAAAACAATGACCCGTCGCTTGAAGAATGAGTGCTCTGATGTGTGGATTTTGCTGCAAAGCAATTAAGTGTGAGGTGAGTTCGCTAATCATCATTTCATCTATTGCATTTCGGGTGGCGGGGCGATTGAGGGTGATAGTGGCAACCCCGCGTTGATCGATATTGCAATAGATTGTTTGATCCATTATGTAGACCTCGGCATCGTTTTATCCTTCCCAAATAGGAAGTTCTTAGGTGGTTTAGCGTAGAAATACCTTTGGCGCTAGGAGATTTTTATTTCAAAGGTGGCGGTTGAAGAACGTTTGGATTGACCGCGCCATTGCGCGTATTGGCTTTGTTCATCTTGCTCGCTGTGGTAAAGTCGCAGACCTCGTTTTGTCTTCAAATCAGTTACCGATGCGGACGTTTTTTTTGCTGCAAACTTCGATTTCTCAGTACAGTAAGAATGTGGTGCTCTTGGTTTATCTCTTCACTTTGTTTTTTAGCGTCATTCCAAGTTCAGTTGCGGTTTTTTTGTGATGATGTCTTTGTCTTAGCAAGCGGTAAAGAAGCGCTCAATTGGTTGATGACTTTGTCGCTTTGTCGCTTTGTCGCTTTGTATCGAGTTTGATTCCCTTTGTGGGCGGGCTGCTGGCGGGTTTGCTGTATTGTATGCGCGTTGTTTGTTGTCTTTTTGGAGCCATTAATGCAAGAAAAGGATGGCTCTACCGATTTCCTTTTGCACTACGTTTGATTGCTTAAATGAAAATTGTTCTGAGTTTCTTATTATTGCTTGTTTCTACCTCTGCTTTGGCCGAAGAGGTGGTGATTAATTCTGGCAAGGTCAGTCTGTCGGGGGTTTTCCTTGCGCCACCCAAGCCCATGGGGCCAGCCGTTTTGCTGTTGCATGGCTGTAATCGATTAGAGCAGAATCAAGCTTCTAATCATGAACGCTTGATGAAAATGGCCTCGTTATTGCAAGAAATGAATTTTGGTATCTTGATGCTCGACGAAAATGGGCCAAAAGGAAAGCGCCAAGGTTGTTTTTCAAATCGCAATAAACGGAAAAACACTGGCTTAAGGGCCAATGATGCGCAGATTGCCATTGCTTGGCTTAAAGCCAGGAATGAAGTGGATGCCAGTCGTATTGCGGTGATTGGCTGGTCTGATGGGGCAAGCACGGTGCTGGCCTTAATGAATCGACGAGAGCCCGGCGTTAAATCAGCCGTTGCATTTTATCCAAACTGCCAAATGTTTTTAGGTCGCTCACCTTATCGGGTCGCAGCGCCTACCTTATTGCTGGTTGGGGAAGAAGGTAAAAAGAGCACCGCCGAATCTTGTCGGCGCTTAGGTGAAAAATCAGGGCAAGACCTCTTTCATCAAGTGAGCTATCCCGATGCCGAGCATGATTTTGCCGATGCCGAGGTCTACAAAAGCAAACTGCAAATGAATAAAATCAGTGATAAACGTGCCAACCCCAATTCAGTGGCCGCGCAAGATGCATGGCGACGCTCGTTTAAATGGATTTCGCGCTGGTTTGATCCTGAACGCAGTATTCAAGGTATTCCACCGAGCACTTTGCCTTAATTTTTGCGCTGTATTAATAAAACGATTGCTCATCCCTTGTACCATGGTTAATGTAGCAGATTGAGGTTTAATCTATCTGCATAAGGGGTTTGCAATGACTCGATTTTTGAATCAAATCGTTATTGGTGATTCGGATGAATTTCGTAAAACGCTAACTGAAACCGATGTTGTACTTTTCGCAGGGATCAGTGGTGACAATAATCCGATGCATATTGATGAAGAGTTTGCCAGTCAAACTCAGTTTGCAGGGCGAATTGCCCATGGCATGCTAACCGCCAGTTTGATTTCAACCGTCATTGGCACCAAATTACCTGGCCCAGGTTGTATTTATATGGGGCAAAATTTGCGCTTTGTGAAGCCTGTACGCATCGGGGATACGGTGACGGCGCGGGTCACGGTGCTTGAGATACAGCTCGAAAAGCAAAGAGTAAAATTATTGACCGAATGCTGGGTTAAGGGTGAAGTCGTTCTGACTGGCGACGCCTTGGTCTGGGTGCCGGAACAAAAGTAATGCCGCTTGAGTGCGGCTATCAATTAAAATAAGCCGCATGGCGATGGAGTTGTTGCAAATGAAGCCAATCGAAGCAGTGTTAGCGTCAGTGAAGGGTGTCCGCCTGACAACGTCGAGCGCATTTTATCAAACCGAGGGCGAAGGCTTAGCCCTATTGGTGGTCGAAAATACCTTGGGCTCGGCCGTGTTGGCACTGCAAGGCGCGCACTTGATTTCATACATTCCGGCGCAAGGCCAAGATTTGCTTTGGTTGTCACCCAATGCCATTTTTAAGCCAGCCAAAGCGATTCGCGGCGGCATTCCGCTGTGCATGCCATGGTTTGGTGGTCATCCTGATGGTTTACCTTCGCATGGCTTTGCTCGCACAATGGATTGGCAGTTGCGCTCTGCGCAAAATTTAGCCGATGGTAGCACCGAGCTGGTTTTATGCTTGCAAGACAATGCACAAACGTTGGCGATTTGGCCACATGCATTTGAGTTTGAATTGACCATCCAAGTTGGGCGTTGTTTGGATTTAAGTTTAAAAATAGAAAACCGCAGTGATACGTCCCTACCGTATAGCTACGCGTTCCATAGCTACTTTGCAGTTCAAGACTATACCCAGGTTGCTGTGCAAGGCTTAGCGGGCTGCGAATATATTGATACCGTCGGCGAGCATTTACGTTTATTGCAAACGGGTGAGATGACTTTTTCTGGCACCACCGACCGGGTGTATTTAAATGTGCCTGCCGAGCAAAAAATTGTGACTGCTCAGCGTAGCATCCAAATTGTTAGCGATACGCACAGTGCTGTTGTTTGGAATCCGGGCGCACATGCGGTCAATATTGGCGATATTGGCGCAGGTGTGAATCAAACATTCGTCTGCGTTGAACGTGGCGACGTATTTGATAATGCGCTCGTGCTGGCTGCAGGCGACACACATACCGCGACAATGCGCTTATCGGTTTAAATCAAGTCATCGATGACGACTACGCCCGGTCAGCACCGGGCATTTTTTTGGGTGGCTAGAGTATGAAATACCATGATTTACGTGACTTTATGGCGCAATTGGAAGTGCAAGGTGAATTAAAGCGGATTCAGGTTCCGGTTTCGCCACGGTTGGAAATGACCGAACTGTGTGATCGTATTTTACGTGCCCAAGGCCCTGCCGTTCTTTTTGAAAACGTCACCGGCCATACGATGCCGGTGTTGGCCAATTTATTTGGTACGCCACGCCGCGTGGCATTGGGGATGGGGGCACAAGAAGTCTCTGCACTTAGAGACATCGGCCATACCTTGGCTTACCTTAAAGAACCTGAACCACCTAAAGGTTTTAAAGACGCCTGGGAGAAACTGCCGCTCTTAAAGCAAGTGCTCAATATGGCACCCAAAGTAGTGCGCAAAGGGCTTTGCCAAGAAAACGTTGTTGCTGGTACTGATGTTGATCTAACCCAGCTGCCGATTCAACATTGCTGGCCGGGGGATGTTGCGCCGCTGATTACTTGGGGCTTGGTGGTCACCCGTGGGCCGAATAAAAAGCGGCAAAATTTGGGTATTTATCGCCAGCAGCTAATTGCTAAAAACCAATTAATTATGCGCTGGCTGGCTCATCGTGGCGGCGCACTCGACTTTCGTGAGCATGCCAAGCAAAATCCCGGCGTTGACTATCCCGTCGCCGTGGTACTGGGCTGCGATCCAGCCACCATTCTTGGCGCGGTAACGCCGGTACCTGATTCACTCAGCGAATATCAATTTGCTGGGCTATTGCGTGGTAGCAAAACCGAACTGGTGAAATGCATCGGTTCTGATTTACAAGTACCAGCTAGCGCGGAAATTATCTTAGAGGGCGTGCTGAAAGCGTGCGAAACGGGCTTTACTGGCTTTTCTGAACATGGTACACAGCTCAAAGAAGTGAATGGGTTTTTACATGCCTTAGAAGGCCCGTATGGCGATCACACGGGGTATTACAATGAGCAAGATTGGTTCCCTGTGTTTGAAGTTGAGCGTATCACTAGCCGGCCGGATCCGATTTATCACAGTACCTACACCGGTAAACCGCCTGATGAGCCCGCCATCTTGGGCGTGGCACTGAATGAAGTGTTTATTCCTATTTTGCAAAAGCAATTTCCTGAAATCGTCGATTTTTATTTGCCGCCAGAAGGTTGCAGCTATCGGATGGCGATTGTCTCGATTAAGAAACAATACCCTGGCCATGCTAAACGTATTATGTTTGGTGTTTGGTCTTATTTGCGACAGTTTATGTACACTAAATACATCATTATTGTTGATGATGATGTCGACTGCCGCGATTGGAAAGAAGTCATTTGGGCCATTACCACTCGCATGGATCCGGTACGCGATACCACGCTGGTTGAGCATACGCCGATTGATTATCTAGACTTTGCTAGTCCGATTTCGGGCTTGGGTGGCAAAATGGGTTTGGATGCCACCAATAAAATGCCTGGTGAAACCAATCGGGAATGGGGGCGGGTGATTGAACGTGATGCTGGCGCTGTAGCAAGAATTGATGCAATTTGGAATGAACTAGGGTTGAAATGAAATATGCTGTATAGCTTAATACTCAGTGCTTATTTCTGGAAATCGCAATATGTTATCTAGTCATCGTGAGTTTCAATTTACTGAGGCGGACTTTGAAAAAGTGCGCGCCCTGATTTACAACTACGCCGGTATTGCGCTGGCGAGTTCAAAGCAAGATATGGTTTACGGCCGATTGGCAAAACGCTTGCGCGCATTAAATTTACAATCGTTTAATGATTATTTGCACGTTTTGGAGCGGGGAGATCCGAAGGAATTTGAATTATTTACCAATTCATTAACCACCAATCTCACTTCATTTTTTCGTGAAGCGCATCATTTTGATATTCTTAATCAGCAATTAAAAAATTTGCGTACTGTGGGCATCATTAATATCTGGTGCTCAGCTTCGAGTACTGGGGAAGAGCCATATTCAATTGCAATTACCGCGTGCGAAGCATTTGATAGTTTGCGCCCGCCAGTGAAAGTCTTGGCCACCGATTTAGATACCAATGTGCTCGATGTGGCGCGTTTGGGGGTTTATCCTGCGGAAGAAGTGCAAAAATTAGGCCCGCAACGAGTGAGTCGATTTTTTAATCAGCAAGCCGATGGCCGCTATCAATTAAAGCAAGAGCTACGCGATATGATCGTATTTCGTAAACTCAATTTAATTGAAAGCAATTGGATGATTCGTGGACAATTTGATGCCATATTTTGTCGCAATGTGATGATTTATTTTGATAAATCGACGCAACTCAAAATATTGCAACGATTTGCACCTTTAATCAAACCTGCTGGTTTGTTGTTTGTTGGGCATTCAGAAAATTTATACCATGCTGCTGAGTATTTTAAATTGCAGGGTAAAACAGTCTACGAATTAGTCCCCGCTAGTCATCCGATTCGATAAATGCAGGCTCGAATTAGTTTTATTACCTTGGCAGTCACCGATTTAAATCGAGCATTAATTTTTTATCGCGATGCGCTGGGGTTAACGCCGCGTAAAGTCACTGAGCAAGTGGTTTTTTTTGACTTCTCAACGTTGCAATTGGCGCTGTATTCAGTGGATGCATTGGCGATGGATCTCGGCGTGAGCTTGCCCTCTGCCGGCTTAGGGCGCACCGCCTTGGCGCACAATGTCGCTGACGCGATCGAGGTGGATCAATTGCTGGAGCAGGCTTTGCAAGGTGGCGCGGTCTTACTCAAGGCTGCGCATTGGGCGAAATGGGGCGCCTATTGCGCCTTTTTTGCCGACCCAGATGGCCATCTTTGGGAAGTCGTCTGGCATCCCGATTTTGCGTATTCTTAGAAAGTAATCGTTTCGATCTCTTAGGTATTGCCTTGTAGCTAAATTTAGATATTGCTTTGCTGGCAATACCTATAGTTTTGTGAGATTGTTATTTCGTAAATGATTGAGATGTCTTCATGGGTGGGCTTATGCGTGCGCTGATTTTGATTTCTAAGCTCAACGCGCTGCTGACGGTCAAACTTAGATGCCGCTTATATTTTCCTCAGCTGGTACCAAATTTGCCCGAGTAACTCGCGCAAAGCATTGCTACTGGTGGCTAAATGCTTGGCGCTTGGTACAAAGCTGACTGGGCTCAATGCTTCGTCATGGTGATAATCTGTCGGTACTGGAAAAACAGTAAATCCCGCTTTTTCAAAGCTACGCGTCGCGCGCGGTAAATGATCGGCTGAGCTCACTAGCAGTATATTTTGATGCTGCGGAAGTAATAATCGAGCGCTTTGAGTTGCATTGTCCGCGCTATCGTTTGAGGCGGATTCAAGCCATTGGCTGGTTACGTTAAAATCGTCGAGTAAACTTTGCTGCATCAGCTCGGCTTCGCTGATACCGCCTTGCGGTGAGCCGCCGCTGACTAAAATGGGCAAATGCGTGATCCGATGAATTTTTGCGGCGTAGCGTAAGCGAGAAAGGGTCACATTATTAATGCTTTCGCCTTCGGCGACATCCTGAGCGCCAAAACGCTTGCCACCTCCGAGTACCACCATCGCGGTAGCCTGCGGATTGAATTGGTGCGTCGCTTGTAGTTCAATCTGACTGGCCAGTGTATGACTCATTAAGGGGGTGCTGAGTACATACAGAGCCAATATCGCGCTCCAAAATAAGCCCGAACTCCATTTGGGCGCCCGATGGCGCAATAAAAAAGCCACGACGAGCAAGATGATCAAGCCGCCCGGCGGCAGCAAAAAACTGCTAATGATGGTTTTTAGTAAGACGCTAAATGCCATTGCTGACTCAGGGCAAAAGAATGTAGTTTAATGGCAAAAGCGATCAGCGTAAAATTGCTGCGAGATGGTCGTGCGCCAGCGCTCAATGCGTGGTGGTGGCTTGCAGTTATTTACGTGGGTATCTTGTTATACGCGGTATCTAGTATGCTTTAGAAGCAAATACGGTCATAAAAAAACCGACTCGATCTAAGGCTATAGCTCGAGTCGGCGCAGACTTGCTGCTTTTGTTTACATCTGTGATTGCAGATAGTTTTCCAAACTGATTTGGCGAATCAATAATAATTGTTGTTCTAACCAATGCGCGTGATCTTGCTCGGTATCTTCAAGTAAGGTGAGCAATATTTCGCGCGTGACATAATCGTGTTCTTTTTCGCAAACTGCGATCGATTGTTTGAGCGCGCTAGCCACGTCATATTCGGTATCTAAATCTAGCTGTAGCATTTGCGCGACATTTTGGCCGATGCGTAATGGCGTGCGCTCCGCCATATTGGGCGTGCCATCTAAAAATAAAATGCGCTTGATGAGTAGTGTGGCATGGCCAATCTCATCTTGGCGCTCATGATCGATACGGGTAAACAGTTTGTCATAGCCCCAGTTGTGATACATCTGGCTATGGATAAAATACTGATCAATTGAGCTCAGCTCAGCAGCGAGTAAGCTATTGAGTGCTTGTATAACTGCGGGATGACCTTGCATGGTGTATTTCCTTATTCGCCAAAAGCTTGTGATTGCAGATAGTTAGCCAAACTCATGTCTTTGATGAGGGTTTGTTGGGTTTCTAGCCAGTCGACGTACTCTTCTTCCTCTTCTAAAAGATGGGCCAAAAGATCGCGGCTGACATAGTCTTGCGCTTGTTCACACGCCTTAATCGCTGCGCGCAGCGTATCGAGCATGCCGCTATAGAGTTTTAAATCACAGGCTAACATTTCGGCAACGTCTTCGCCGATGAGTAGCTTGCCTAGCTCTTGCAGATTGGGCAGCCCCTCTAAGAACAAAATACGTTCAATGAGTTTGTCGGCTTGTTTCATGGCCTCAATTGATTGATGGTAAACCTGGCGATTGAGGTGTTGATAGCCCCAGTTTTTATAAATTCGGGCGTGTAAAAAGGTTTGATTGATGGCAATTAATTCATTGCCGAGTACGCCATTGAGTACTTTGAGTATTTTTTTATCGCCTTGCATTGTTCGCTCCAGAGGCTAAAGAGTTGGTTTGCCTGAGTGATTCGTCTTTTTAAATCATGGCTTCATTGAGTTGATCACGCCATGATGACCCGCGTGCGGCGTTAAATTGAAGCGCCTGATTGGCGGATAAGCCATGACGGCACAGTCAAGTCGCAGTGCGCTTGCAACGCTTGTAAAAGTGTACTCTTTTAGTCGGGAATTTCAATTTTTTGTGATGCGCCCTGATGGGCTGATGATTCGCCGCAATCTTGCATGGATTGAGCGGCTGGCGTGATAATTAAATTGAATTTACTGCTATGGGCATACTGTCTGTCATCAAATCATCGTAAAATTACTCCATTTTGACTCATGGAGATGGCTGTGATTGCAAGCCCAGAACACATTGCTTTTGCTCAAAAGCTGGCCGATGCCAGCGCGGCGGTGATTGCCCGCTATTACCGTACCGGTTTGGCGATTGACGATAAGCTTGACGATAGCCCGGTGACTCAGGCCGACCGTGAGGCAGAACAAGTGATGCGTGCTTTGATTCAGGCCGAACGGCCCGACGAGGGGATTATTGGCGAAGAGTTTGGCGCTGAGCGAGAAAACGCCGATTGGGTTTGGGTGCTCGACCCGATTGATGGCACCAAAGCCTTTATCACCGGTCGACCGTTATTTGTGACTTTGATCGGATTGCTCTACCAAGGCCAGCCCGTGTTGGGCTTGATTAATCAACCGATTGCCAAAGAGCGTTGGCTGGGGGTGATTGGCCAAGGTTGCACCCTTAATGGTGACGCCATTACGGTCAGTCAAATTAGTGATTTGGCGCGAGCGAGAGTGGGAACGACGGGGCCGCAGTATTTTACGCCGCAAAGTTGGGCGTTATTTAATCCATTTCAAGCGCAAGCGCGCTTTACCGTTTACGGCGGCGATGGCTATCAATATGCTTTGGTTGCGACCGGCGGCTTGGATGTGGTGATTGAAGAGGGCTTAAAGCTGCATGATTTTGCTGCGGTTGCCCCGGTGGTGATTGCCGCTGGCGGCATGATGACCGATTGGCAAGGGCAAGCTTTAGTTAAGAATTCAGTCGGGCAGGTGATTGCAAGTAATGGGCCTGTGCTGCATCAATTGGCTTTAGCGGCGATGCACAACGCTTAAAAAAATAGCCCGTTTTTTAACGGGCTATTTTTGGGCCTAGTTCAAGCGTGGTTTATTTGCAGATACCGAGGTCTTTCCAGACGCCCCATTGGCCAGAAGCCGTTGGCACTTCACCGGCAGTCCACCATTTATTGCTATACAGGCGGCCGTTATAGCTCACTTTGCTATTGGGCGCGGCATAGGTGGTCGCAGTATTCCAAGCCGGAGCGCAAGTCGCGGCAGGACTAGTCGTTGGGGTTACTGGCGTTGGCGTTGCTGTTGGGCTAGCGCTTGGCGTGGCTGTTGGGGTCGCCGTGGCTGTTGGGCTCGCGCTTGGTTGAGCGGTCGGTGTTGGCGTTGGGCTGGTGCTTGGCTTGGCGGTTGGCGTCGCACTTGGTACCGGCGTTGGTGTTACGCCACCCGGCGCTGCGATATCAATTTGATAGCTCACGGTTAAGCCGCTGCGATTATAAACGCGGTTATCTTGCGTGCTTTTTACTGGGCTAATGGTGTTATTGCTTTGCAATACGCCAATGCTGACATATTTGGACACGCTATTGACTTGTTGGGCCAAGGCAAAAGGCCAGTTCGCCGCAAGATTGGTTTGCAAGCCGGTGAAAGCATCAAAGCCCAATGTGGTGCTGGTGCTTTCTAGGTCGCGCCCATCTTGATCAAATAAACGGAAAGTGACCTTGGTATTGGCGCTTAAGTCTTGTGCCGAACGAATTTGCCCAAGCTCTTTAAAGGTCGAAACGCCCCCCGTGAAGTTGACATCAGAGCAAGCATAAAATGCTTCGGTGCTGTCGCTGCGTTGCCACGCCAAATAGATAATATGCGGGCCTTTTTTGGCCGGTAATTTGCATTGCAATTTATAGCGTTTATTGCTGTCGACGGGCAGATTGCCCAAAGTGCAAAATTTTTCTAAATCAGCCCATTTCAATGCGGCATTGGGATTCCAGCCATCACGAGTGACAAACAACTGCCAATCGCGGGTTTGATGTGGTGCAGTGCCATTGAAAACAAACTCAAAATTACCGTTGGCATCCGGCGCGATGGGCGTTGTCGCCCAGTCGGTGCGGGCTAAATTTAAACCCGCGTAATCGCTGCGACCACCACCGCACAGCTGACCATCTGGCACAAAGGCTTGGTGATTGCCATTGGGCAATTGGCTTACACCGGGCCAATCGTAAAGCATTTGTTTGCCTGAAGTGGCGGCTGCCGCTTGGCAAGCGGCCGACTTGAGTGTTTCTGGGCCTTCATTAAAACAGCTTAATCCACGACTCACCGGCACTTCCATTGAACCGTGCGCTGAGACCATTTGCGGCATGAGTAGTGCGCCACTTGAGACTAAAAAGCTGCTGGCGAGTAAGCCAGAAAGTTGTTTTTTATTCATTCGTCTTCTCCAATTGTTATTTTTTATTCTTAGTCTGCGTTATTTAAGCTTTTGATAATATTGAATAACTCAGCTAAGTCGCGCTAATTTAGCATTAGGCTAAAGGCATAACAACTGTTTCTTACAAGGTGTTGCATTGTGCTTTACTCACGGCGTGAGACCACTTTTTGTTGCTGTATAGAATGACTTGAACGTCGGTTTTTACCCCAGTTGCTCAGCAATCACTAAAAAAACACTACGATGCTAAAGCCACAGTGAAACTGCTTTTTATTGACCTGAGCGGTAAGTTAGTGGGAAAACCACAGTAATGACGCAGGCATAAGCGTTTTTATTTGAGTCACAGGAGAGTTGAAAAATGCAGAGTATCAAGGAAAAAGCCATGTGGCTTTTTATTGCTTTAATGGGCGCGGCCGCTTTTGGCACGATTGCGCTCAATCGAGGTGAATCCATTAACGCGGTGTGGCTGATTGTGGCTGCGATGTCGTGTTATGCGATTGCTTATCGCTTTTATAGCCGCTTTATTGCGGAGAAAGTCTTAGAGCTCAACGATCAACGCCTCACTCCGGCAGAAAAGCACAGTGATGGCTTGGATTATGTACCGACCAATAAATGGGTGTTGTTTGGTCACCATTTTGCTGCGATTGCGGGGGCAGGGCCTTTAGTGGGGCCGGTGCTTGCGGCGCAAATGGGCTATTTGCCCGGCACTTTATGGCTGCTGGCTGGCGTGATGTTGGCTGGTGCGGTGCAGGATATGATTATTTTATTTATCTCTACCCGACGCGATGGTAAGTCCTTGGGGGAAATGATTAAGGCCGAATTAGGCTCGGTGGCCGGTGTGATTGCGATGATTGGCATTTTGCTGATTATGGTGATTTTGCTAGCGGTCTTGGCCTTGGTGGTGGTGAAGGCGCTGGTGGGTAGTCCTTGGGGTACCTTTACCATTGCGGCGACCATTCCAATTGCCTTTTTTATGGGCATTTATATGCGCTATATCCGGCCCGGACAAATCGCTGAAATCTCGATCATTGGTTTTGTTTTGTTGATGCTGGCGATTGTTTACGGCGGTGATGTGGCGCAAAACCCAGCTATGGCGGCGATGTTCACGCTCAAAGGCGAAACCTTGGCTTGGTCGCTGATTATTTATGGCTTTGTCGCTTCGGTGTTGCCGGTTTGGCTATTGCTTGCGCCACGGGATTATTTGTCGACGTTTTTGAAAATCGGCACCATCGTCGGTTTGGCCATTGGGATTATCTACGTGGCACCGACTTTAAAAATGCCAAGTGTGACGCAGTTTATTGATGGTTCTGGCCCGGTGTTTGCTGGCAGTATTTTTCCGTTTTTGTTTATCACCATTGCCTGTGGTGCGGTATCGGGATTTCATGCGCTGGTGGCTTCTGGCACCACGCCAAAAATGATCGAGCGCGAAAGCCATATTCGGCCAATTGGCTATGGCGCGATGTTGATGGAATCCTTTGTGGCGGTGATGGCTTTGATTGCCGCTTGCGTGCTTGAGCCGGGGATTTATTTTGCGATGAATGCGCCAGCAGCGCTGATTGGCAAAACTGCAGCAGAAGCCGCTACGGTGATTTCGAGCTGGGGCTATATCATTACCCCCGAAATGCTAACGCAAATGGCCAAAGATGTCGGTGAAACGACGATCTTGAGCCGTGCCGGTGGCGCGCCAACACTCGCCGTGGGTATGGCGCATATTTTAAGCCAAGTCTTTGGCGGCCCTACCGCGATGGCCTTTTGGTATCATTTTGCCATTTTGTTTGAAGCGCTGTTTATTTTAACTACCATCGATGCCGGTACCCGCGTTTGCCGATTTATGATTCAGGATTTATTAGGCACGTTTGTTCCGGCATTAGGCAATACGCAAAGCTGGCCCGCAAACTTGATTGCCACCACCTTGGCGGTATCGGGCTGGGGCTACTTTTTGTACCAAGGGGTCATTGATCCGCTCGGCGGGATTAATACCTTGTGGCCTTTATTTGGGATTGCTAATCAAATGCTGGCAGGGATTGCGCTGATTTTGGCGACCACGGTGTTGGTAAAAATGAAAAAACAGCGTTATATCTGGGTGACTTTACTGCCCACGCTGTGGATTTTGGTGATTACGATGACGGCAGGCTGGCATAAATTATTCAATGCCAGTCCGAAAATCGGCTTTTTGGCGCATGCCGATAAATTCAAAACGGCACTGGCACAAGGTGAGTTACTCGCTCCGGCGAAAACCGCCGTGCAAATGCAGCAAATTATCGTCAATGATTATGTCAATGCCAGTCTGTGCGCTATTTTTATGGCGATTGTCATTACCATGCTGTTGGCGGCGCTGCGGGTGATTCATAAGGCATGGCAGGCTGAGCATTTGACGGTACAAGAAGCTGAGTTGCAATTGCGTGGCGATGAGGCACCGGCCAATGCCTAAAGCGCCGTTGTTGATGTTAGCGCAGCGCATTCAGCAGACTTTTCGCTTGATGGTTGGGGTGCAAGATTATGCGCACTATTTGGCACATATGGCAGCCAAGCATCCGGAAATTACGCCTATGGATAAAAAAGCGTTTTATCGTGCGGCCATCGACGCGCGTTATCCGGGCAAAAGCGGCAAGCTAAGTAAATGCCCCTGCTAAATTGACATTTTTCCGTAAAACCGCCTGAAATTAGGCGGTTTTTTTATGGGGAAAATCATTAAATTCTGGGCGGGTACTTGCAGGTTGATACGGGGTATCAGTGTATGTGCTTTATTTTATAAGGACTGTGGGTTAATACCCAAGGTAATTTCGGCGAAGAGCGACGAGGTGATTTGCGCGATGTCGGTTACGCCAGCGGGCGATCAGTAGATCGCGGTCTCTGGCGTGAACGAGGCTCTGTTGACGTTGGGTTTACCCGTTACGGAAAACCCAACGTCAACAGACCCTAGGGCTTAAAACAAAAACTTAATTAAAACAAAGCCACTGGCGACCGACGTAATTGAGCACACTAAGCCGGGCAGCATAAAGCTATGATTGAGCAGGTATTTGCCGATTTTCGTCGTTCCGGTGCGGTCAAAATTGATCGCAGCGATGACGGTGGGGTAGTTGGGAATAAAGAAATAACCATTCACACTGGGGAACATCGCAATCAAGGCGGGTGTTGGTAGCCCTAAAGCAATCCCGAGTGGCAGCATGGCGCGAATGGTGGCCGCTTGCGAGTAGAGTAAAATCGACATCCCAAATAGCGCCACGGCAAATAGCCAAGGCTGCGCAGTCACAATGTCTTTGATCGAGCCAGAGAAAAACGCCAAATTGCCTTGAATAAAGGTGTCTCCCATCCAAGCCACACCAAAAATCCCGATCACGGCGGCAGAACCTGCGCGAAATACCGAGCCTTTAATGACTTCTTCAGGGTTCACTTTACTGCTGATTAAAATCAATGCAGCGGCAGAGAGCATCACCATTTCAATGGCTTGCGACATATTGAGCTTGATCGTTGCGCCATCAACCACCCACGATGGACGCAGCTCGGGGAACGTACCCAGTAACACCACGCTGACCACGGCCACAAAAAACAGCCCGACTGAACGGCGAGCGCCTTGGGGAAGCGTCTTTTGCTCACGATTTTTTTCTTGCGCAAAATCACCACGTTCCAGGCGTTCGCGGTACACCGGATCCAGATGCAACTCGCAACCTTGGCGGCTGGCCATTAAAGCGCCGGCCATGGTGCCGATTAAGGTAGCCGGAATGGCGATTTGCAAAATATCGCCTAAATGAATCCCCGCTGGCGATAATAAGGCCAGCAGCGCCACAGTTGCCGCAGAGATCGGGCTGGCGGTAATCGCCGCTTGCGATGCAATCACCGCAATCGATAAAGGTCGCTCAGGGCGAACGCCCGATTCATGCGCTACTTCGGCAATCACCGGCAAAACCGCATACGCCACATGGCCAGTACCGGCAAATAAAGTGAAGCAGTAGGTGACTAAAGGCGCAAAAAAAGTAATTCGCTTGGGATTACGGCGCAGGATTTTTTCGGCAATGCGCACCAGAAAGTCCATACCCCCGGCTGCTTGTAAACAGCCCGCTGTGGTGATCACCGCGATAATCATCAGCATGACATCGATCGGGGCCGAGGTGGGTTGTAAACCAAAACCAAATACCAAAATCGTCAAACCTAGGCCGCCCATGACGCCAAGGCCAATTCCGGATATTCGCGCGCCGAGTAAGATCGCCGATAAGACGACTAATAATTCAAGAGCAATCAAAACGTTATCCTCAATCAGAAGGGGCGCAATGCTGCCATAAAAGCCTGCGGTTGGCTTTGTCCGGTTCGACTATTTGGAGGGTAAGGGTAATATTTACGCCGACATCAGGCACTTTGCTTTAGCTTAGGAGGCATCACGCTGGTTTGCTAACGTCAGCTTACTGTATTGATGAATTTATTACGTTTGAACTGTCTTTTTTATGTCATTTTTAGACGCTGAGCTGACTTTTTTATAAAAAAATACGCGGCGCTCACTTAATATAAAGATGTGAATCCCACTTAGGAGGCGATCATGTCTGACGAAACCTGGTTTATGTTAGTGCTTTTTGCCGCAACTTTTTTTCCAATTGCCGCTTGGCTACTGCCGTGGAAAAAAAGTGCCTTTCCAAATCAATCTGTGGTGCCAGAATGCGAGCCAAGTCAGCGCGAGTGAGTTGTTTTGATTTTTTTTGATTGGTTTTAATGCCCTAATGCGACATCTGGTCGTCAAACAGCACAGTCAATAACTCAACAATTAAACAGGGTATTGCCAGCAACGTGCTTTCAATAAAAGCCAAGCTGGCAATACCCTGATAGTCTAACATCCGCTCTAGATTAAAATGGGCTTCAATTTAGCGCTTGGTGAGTTCATCCCATACTTTGTTTAAGCGCTTGAGCGATACCGGATATGGCGTTTTTAATTCTTGCGCAAAAAGGCCAATGCGCAATTCTTCAAGCATCCATCTAAACGGCAGTAATTTCGCGGTATCACGACCTTCTTTTTGCCACTTGCCGATTTCAGCGATATACCGCGCCATTAACTCATTGACCTCGGCACCCCGTTGACCGTCTCGCGATGGATTTTGCGCGCGTTTTTCTAAGCGTATTTTCATCGCCTTGATATACAGCGGCAAACGCGGCATTTGCTCCCACGGGGTTGCGCTTAAAAATCCCGGATAAATCAGCGTGGCCAATTGGGTTTTAAGCTCATTTTGAATATTGCCACCTTTGGCTAATAAGCTGCTGAGGGCGACAAAGTCAGGAGCAATCTCATTTAATATCCGCAATACGCCATCTCGCACCGAGGGTAGGCGCACGCGAGCGCGGCTTTTTTGTTCGTTAAATGCCTTCATTTTGCGTGGCGCTTCATCGTCGCCAAGAAAAGCGCGGTTGCAAATACAGCCAATCACGTCGGCCATTAGCTCATCGCTATTGCCAAGGCTACGAAAATGAATCGCCAGTTGATTAAAGTTGGGCAGGCTTTTCGGCAGTTGTTTGAGGTGATCTTTTAGCTCAAATTGCAAGAGTTGAATTACACCGGCGCGATGCGCTTCATCGGCGGCATGTTCGGTATCAAATAAGCGGATGGCCACGCAGTCTTTGCGGCTACCATCAGCGGCGATTTCTTCGTCGGGCACGAGGCCAGGATAGCCGGTCATGGCTTTACCATGGCGCTTAAAGCTCAGTTTATTCGGCAGGTCACCAAAATCCCATTTGGTGATGCCCGATTTTTCAATGCCGGTGGTTTCATCGGCCGTATCGCGAAAGGTGAGTTGGGCCGCTTCGCCCAATTGGGCGCGAATCGCGATCAAGTCACGGCCTTGGGCGAGTTCTTGCCCCGCATCGTCGATCACCCGGAAGTTCATTCGCAAATGCAGCGGTAAATCATTGGGGTTGAGCTCGTCAGCGCTCACGGGTTGCCCTACGCCACGGGTAATGCATTGCGCCAGTTGCGGTAATAACGGCTCTTCACGGCTGGCCGTTTCGAGGGCGGTGAGCATTTTGGTGGCAAATTCAGGCACCGGTACACACAGGCGACGGATTGATTTGGGTAGCGACTTAATCAATAGCGTGATTTTTTCGCGAATCAGCCCCGGTACCAGCCAATCAAAAGTGGCGTGATTGACGCGATTCAGTAAATGCAAGGGCAGGGTAATGGTCACACCATCAAGGGTATGGCCGGGTTCAAAGCGATACCCCAGTGGCAGTTTGACATCATGCAGGCGGAAAAACTCAGGGTATTGCTCCTCAGTCACCGCCGCTGCGCTGTGCTGCATTAAATCGTCTTTTTGCAGATACAGCAGTTGCGGATTGAGTTTTTCTGCGCCTTTACGCCAAGCTTCAAAGCCGGCGCCATTGACAATATCTTGCGGAATGCGAGTGTCAAAAAAAGCAAATAAGGCGTTTTCATCGACCAAGACGTCTTGGCGGCGCGCTTTGTGCTCGAGCTCTTCAACGTCGAGCAGCATGGCAAAGTTATGTTCAAAAAACTTGGCTTTGGAGTTGTAATTAAAGCGCACTAAGGCTTCGCGAATAAACATCTCGCGCGCTTCAGCGGGATTGATACTCCCATAGTGTACTTGCCGGCGCGCGACAATTGGTAAGCCATACAGCGTAATACGTAGCGATGCATTCACTTGCGCGCTGTCTTTACTCCAGTGCGGATCAAAGTATTGCTTTTTGATCAGATGCGGCGCTAGTTTTTCCACCCATTCCGGTTCAATCACTGCAACGCAGCGCGCGTACAGCTTGCTGGTTTCAACCAGTTCAGCGGCGACAATCCATTTTGGACGGGATTTTTTCAGGCTAGAGCCGGGAAACACATTAAATTTAAGGCCGCGAGCGCCAAGGTATTCGTCGTTTTCTGGTTGTTTAAATCCCAAATTACCCAGCAAGCCGGTCATCAAGGCTTTGTGAATTTGCTCAAATGTCGCGGGCTTTTCGTTTAGGCGGAACGGTGCACTGCGGCTGCGCGAATCGGCTGCTTCATCGCTAATCACCATATCGGACAACTGTTTGTGTAGCTCGCGCCATTCGCGTAAGCGCAAGTAGGACAAGAACGAGCGGTGACAATCTTGGACTAGCTGACGGTTGGTGGTTTTGTCGGCCAGTAGTTTTTCAAAGAAATCCCACAAACGCAGATAGGATAAAAAGTCGGATTTTTCTTCATTAAACTTGGCGTGCGCTTGATCGGCTGCCGCGCGGGCGTCATACGGGCGCTCGCGTGGATCTTGTAGCGACAAGCCTGAGGTAATAATCAGCATTTCTTTGAGGCAACCCTCATCACGCCCAGCCAGCAGCATGCGGCCAACGCGGGGGTCTACCGGTAGGCGGGACAATTGTCGGCCGATATCAGTGAGGGTATCGCTCTCGGTAACAGCACCTAGCTCGCGTAGCTGTTGATACCCATCCGAGATGAGTTTGCTCGACGGCGCTTCCAAGAAAGGAAACTGATCGATATTGCCCAGTTTAAGCGCGGCCATGCGCAAAATAACGCCGGCTAAACTGGAGCGGGTAATTTCTGGGTCGGTAAATTCCGAACGCAGCAAAAAATCTTGCTCAGAATACAAGCGCACGCAAATGCCGCTGGCGACGCGCCCGCAACGACCTGCGCGCTGGCGAGCTGACGCTTGCGAGATTTTTTCGATCAGCAATTGCTCGACTTTGGCGCGTGGGCTATAGCGGTTAATTCGCGCTTGGCCACTGTCGATCACGTAGCGGATGCCGGGTACTGTGAGGGAAGTCTCGGCCACATTGGTCGCCAGCACGATACGTCGGCCTGTGCTACTGGGGCGAAAGATCCGTTGCTGGTCTTCATTGGAGAGTCGGGCAAACAACGGCAAAATTTCAGCGTCACGCAATTTGGCTTTGCGTAGTTCTTCGGCGGTTTCGCGGATTTCGCGCTCGCCAGGCAAAAACACCAGCACATCGCCGCTACCGTCTTTGCGCCACAACTCATCCACCGCTTGGGCGATGGCTTCTTCCATTTCGATTTCTTGGTCGTCTTCATCCTTACTGGCGAGTGCTTTGTAGCGCACTTCAACTGGGAAGGTGCGGCCAGAGACTTCAAGTACCGGCGCATTATTAAAATGCTGGCTAAAGCGATCCGAATCAATGGTTGCCGAAGTGACGATGACTTTGAGGTCGGGGCGGCGCGGTAGTAATTGTTTGAGGTAGCCGAGCAGGAAATCAATATTTAAGCTGCGTTCGTGCGCCTCGTCGATGATGATGGTGTCGTATTGATTGAGGTAGCGATCAGATAGCGTTTCGGCGAGCAAAATCCCGTCGGTCATCAATTTGATGTATGACGACGGTGAGCTTTTATCGGTAAACCGGATCTTATAGCCGACGATGCCGCCGGTTTCGCTATGGAGTTCTTGCGCGATACGGCTGGCGACCGAGCGGGCTGCCAGGCGACGTGGCTGAGTGTGGCCAATCAGCCCACGGACACCACGGCCCAGTTCGAGGCAAATTTTCGGTAGTTGGGTGGTTTTACCCGAGCCGGTTTCGCCGCAAATAATCACTACTTGATGCTTGGCAATCGCCGCTTTGATCTCGTCGCGCCGCTGATTGACCGGCAGACTGTCGTCGTATTCAGGTTTGGGCAGATTGTCGCGGCGCAGCTGCGCTTTGGCGAGGGACTTTTCGATTCCGGCGGTCAGCTCGACCAGTTGCGGCGCGAAATCTTGCTGCTTTTTCTGCCGATCACTGCATTGCTGGAGTTGGCGAGAAAGCGCGGGGTAGTCATTGGATAGACAGTCAGCGAGGTGTGCGCGTAGGGCGCGAAAATCCAGATTCATTGCAGCGAGGCTTAAAAGGCACTAAAGCGCTAATTTTAGCATGTTGCTCGCTGATTCTAGGTAGAAGGCTTAATGCAGCGTAATTAAGTGGGTATTTTGATTGCCACGATCGACTTTATGCAGCTCGCAATGAATGGCTTCGCCTTGCGGGGTCTTCAGGTGCGTTAGATTGGCGTATTTATTGTCACCCATGGCTAGCTGGCTAATGCACTCACCAATGATTTTATCTGCGCTTAGGCCAAGACGTGTGCAAGCGGCAACATTGGCAAATTGAATGATTTCGTTTTCAACCAATAAGAAAGGCTGTGGCAATACGTCGGCCATGGCGCGAACCAGATGGCTGGTGCCAACTTGGGCTTGTTCGGATTCTTTCAGATGGGTGATGTCGATGGCAATGGTCAAAATATAGATTTGCCCTTCACGCTCTAATGGGATTTTGGTGAGGTCAAACCAATGTGTTCGACCATTGTGTAGGGTGCAGCAATCTTCGAGGCGCACGGTATTGCCATGTTGCAATACCTCATCGTCGCCAGCAGTTAAAATCGAGGTATCTTCGTCTAGCCCCATGTGCGATTGAACTAGTAGCTCATGCCCCAGTAATGATTGCGTTGCTTGATTCACCAATAAGAAGCGGCGATGCTTGTCTCGAACGAAAATCAGACTAGGGTTGGCATCTAAAATTTGCTGAGTAAAACGCTGCTGTTGAAAAAGTGCGGCTTCAATAGCTTTGGTGCTAGAAATATCGCGAATAATCACCACACAGCTGCGAGCGGTCAGTGGCGCTAGCCTCGCTTCAAAGGTGATTTCGGTATTGTCTAACTGATACTCAAAACGTTGTGCGGTTTGGGTGTTTTGAATCTTAATTAAACATTCTAAAAATTGGCGTGAAACACGCGCAGGAAACAAGATGGCCAGCTTGCTTTGCGCTACGCCGTCGGGGTGATTGTCGTTGAGTGCTTGGTTTTGCGCGGTGACACGACGGCTGGCATAGTCAATGGTCCAGATTAAGTCAGGCAAAGCCGCGAGCGTATCGGTGGCTTGGGCAGGAGGAACAATCGTGCTGTGTTGACTGGCTTGTGGAATGAGCTCTGGCTTAGGTTTGGAAATAATCAGTGCCGTAATGAGTGCCGCTAAAATCAAGACTAGATTAATGCCAATCAAGACTTGGCTTGATGCGGTGATCTGGCTTTGGGCGGCAAAAGTCGTCATCAAAATAAACAGACTCATGCTAATGGCGATATAAATGAGCAAACGAGCTGGCCCAATTTGACTGCGTGCTTTGATTTTTGACGTAGACGGATTTGGGATCATAAGCAATGAGCGCATGCCATTTGAATAGATAGAGTGGCTGCAATCTTAACGTGATTGCTATGTCTTGAATATGAAATTTTAAGTAAATATCAGGAGAAACAACAGGATATGCTTGGGATGTGGCGGAGTGGACGGGACTCGAACCCGCGACCCCCGGCGTGACAGGCCGGTATTCTAACCAACTGAACTACCACTCCGCAGCGGTATTGACAACTTTACATCACATAAAAAAATTCAAATCGCTGCTTAAGCGCGGTGAACTATTTAATTTGCCGTGAGGTAAATTTACTTCAAGAAAATGGTGGGTCGTGACGGGGTCGAACCGCCGACATCCTGCTTGTAAGGCAGGCGCTC
>NZ_CAMTIA010000046.1 GCF_947072475.1 uncultured Deefgea sp. | reverse complement strand
AGCTGCAGCTATTTAAAATGCAAACACTTTTTCGTATCGCACTTGAACTCGACGCAGAAGAAATCGCACAACTAGTGAACAGAGCCTACCGACCTAGATCTACCGAAAAAGGTTGGACTCACGAAGCTGCGTTGATTTCGGGAGATAGAACCAACTGCGAGCAAATTAAAGAGCTATTTCAGCCGCAATCCGCAATTTTACTGCTTTGCGAGGGCACTGAATTTGTGGCTTGTGTTCACGTCGAGCGACGTGATGCGGCGGCTTATATTGGCATGCTATCCACTGATCCCTTGCGCCAAGCACAAGGGATAGGTAAACAGATGCTTGCGTACGCAGAGCAGTATGCCATAGCCAATTTTAAGTCTGATGTTTTAAAAATTTCAGTGCTTTCATCTAGGCCTGAACTGCAGGCTTTTTATGAGCGAAGAGGGTATCTATTGTCTGGCCACGTTGAGGATTATCCTGTCGCAGCAGGCGTAGGGCAGCCAAAAGTAAATGGTTTGCATGTAGTTGGAATGGAAAAACGATGTACTTAAGCATGCTCGTAATACCAGTCCAGCTCGGTAGCTTGGGCTCGATAGCCCAACGTTGACCGCGCGATTGTTGGGCTGCGCTGGCGCTTAGCCCAACTTACAACATCTAGCGGTGTAGGCTCCGTCGTGTAGGGCGCACTCAAAGCGCAGCGTAGTGCGCCGAATGCACAATGTTTGTGAAGCTTCACCCGCATGGTTTAGACGAATTCAGTTGGTGGCCACAAGATTCTTTCAGTTAGGGTCGGCTTTAGCCGACTTGGTCGCCTGAAGGCGACCCTACAATATTGCGCTATTCTCTGATGGAAACCGTGACTATAGCAATAGCGCTTACTTGAAACGTCAGTGAAAGTATCCCTGTTATGAAGATCGAATTAACTCTGTTTTCCGATCACTCAACCCTTTTCTTTCCCTTTATCGAGGTGGCTTATGTTGGCGATTACGACGCTGAATCAACAATTGGTTTTGACTGAACATCCGACCCCGCAGCCGGCAGCGGGCCAGTTGCTGATTCAGGTAATGGCGGCGGGGGTGAATCGGGCTGATTTGATGCAGGCGCAAGGCAAATATCCGCCGCCCGCCGGTGAGTCGCTGATCATCGGTTTGGAGGTGGCAGGCGTGGTGGTGGCCTTGGGCGAGGGCGTGAGCGATTTTGCGGTCGGCGACGCGGTGTTGGGCTTGGTGGGTGGTGGTGCTTATGCCGAGTATTGCTTGCTCGATCAATCGCTTTGCTGCTTAAAGCCCGATACCCTCGATTTTGCAGCGGCGGCCAGTTTGCCCGAGGTGTGGATGACGGCATGGTTGAATTTAATCGACATTGCCCAGCTCAAAGCTGGGCAGCGGATATTGATTCACGCAGGAGCCAGTGGTGTTGGCGCGGCGGCGATTCAGTTGGCTAAATCGGTCGGCGCTTGGGTGGCGGTCACGACCAGCTCAGCCGAAAAGCAGGCTTTTTGTCGCGATATGGGCGCGGATTTAGTCATTGATTATCGCAGCCAAGATTTTGCGACCACGCTTAAAGCCGCTGGCGGGGTGGATTTAATTTTAGATACGGTGGGCGGCGATTATGTCGCCGCCAATCAGCTATGCCTCAATAGCGATGGCAGTATTATTGTGATTGGCTTACTCAAAGGCCTGAGCTGCGAGATTAATTTGGGCCTATTGCTGGTTAAGCGGCAAAAAATTCAAGGCTCGGCGCTGCGCAGCCAAGCGCTAGCTGAAAAGGCCAAATTGGCGCAGGCGCTACGCGATACCGTGTTGCCGCGCATCGTTAGTGGCCAATATCGCATTACGCTCGATCGCACTTTTGCGCTCAAAGACGCGCAAGCCGCGCATGAATACATTGCCGCCAGTCGCAATTGCGGCAAAGTGGTGCTCCTTACCGAATCGATTGAATAAGAGAGGGTTTATGTTTCAAGGCAACATGCCGCAACTGATGGCGGCGTATAACCAATGGCAAAATCAGCAAATGTACGCTGCCGCTGCCTCCTTGAGCGATGCTGAGCGCAAGGCGGATCGTGGGGCGTTTTTTAAGTCGATTCATAGCACGCTCAATCATATTGTTTGGGGGGATTTAATGTGGTTATCGCGCTTTACTGGAGAAACGCTGATTAGCTCACCATCGGGCGTGGATGTTTACGCTGATTTTGCCGAGTTGCACGCCGCACGGATTGCGCTCGATGCGCGGATCATTGACTGGGCCAATGGTTTGGATGCGGCTTGGCTAAATGAGCCAGTGACGTGGACTAGTAAGGTGTATGGTTTTACCCAAACCATTCCACGCTGGGTGCAGGTACAGCATTTTTTCAATCACCAAACGCATCATCGCGGCCAAGTGAGTACCTTGCTGATGCAACAGGGGATTGATGTCGGCGTGACCGATTTGCCGCTGTTGCCTATGCTCAATGATTAGTGGGTATGTCTTGCTAGGCTTTGTATTATAAGGCTTGGCAATTAATACCCATGCCGTCTTAGCGGAGCGAATTCCAGTTGGCAATGGCTTCTTTTTTATTGCTGCCTTGCTGACCGATGCCGCTGCAATTGCCGTTTTTACCCAGCTTACTGCATTGCACCCAAAAGCGATTTGATCCGGCTTTGTGCTGCTCGGCGATGGCGCCGCATTTTGGGCAGGGTTTTGGCGTTGGGCGACCGGTTTGGTCGGTGCTGGTGGTGGTGATCATGGCGTTCTTTCTGCAGTAAAACGTAAGCTTACCTTGTTCTTGGTTTTTTGACTCGTAGAAATTGCAAAAGGCCATGACAAAAGGCCGCAGAAAGCGGCCTTGGGTTTTAAAGCGCATTCTTTCTGTTACCACTCAATCAACGTCAATCGCTGGCTCAGCCCGCAGCACAAAACCGTCAAAATGGCTTAGGTGGCGGTTTTTTTTGCTGATGAATAGCGTTTGGCATTACCGCGTTTTACGCGGTTACGGTCAGCGGCGTGTGCGTTATCGTGTGATGTTGGGACCGGACCGCCGCCACGAATGCGGATGCATTCGTGGCGTAAAGAGCGATTAATGCACCGCTCGCAACATCCCTTCGACGACTTTTTTCGCGTCGCCAAATACCATCATGGTTTTATCCATATAAAACAACTCATTGTCGAGCCCCGCATAACCAGCGCTCATTGAGCGTTTGACCACCATCACCGTGCGCGCTTTATACGCGTCTAAAATCGGCATGCCATAAATGCTGCTGCTTGGATCGTTTTTGGCGGCAGGATTGACCACGTCATTGGCACCAATCACCAGCACCACGTCGGTACTGGCAAAATCGCTATTGATTTCATCCATTTCGATCACGCGCTCATAGGGTACTTCGGCCTCGGCCAACAGCACATTCATGTGGCCGGGCATACGTCCAGCCACTGGGTGAATCGCATAACGCACATCGACACCGCGCTCGGTGAGTAAATCAGTCAGCTCTTGCAGCGCATGTTGCGCACGCGACACCGCTAAACCGTAGCCGGGGATGATAATTACGCGTTCGGCGTTTTCCATTAAAAATGCTGCATCGTCAGCCGAGCCTGAACGATAGTTTTTTTGCGCGCTGCCTGCTGGGCCGGCGGCTGCGACTTCAGCGCCGAAGCCACCGAGTAGCACCGACACAATCGAGCGATTCATCGCTTTACACATGATGTACGACAAAATCGCGCCTGATGCGCCAACGCAAGCGCCAGCGATAATCAGTACCGGATTATCCAGCGTAAAGCCAATACCGGCCGCCGCCCAGCCCGAATATGAATTGAGCATCGACACCACCACCGGCATATCGGCGCCACCAATTGGGATAATCAGCAGCACCCCGAGCGTCAAGGCAATCGCCACCATGGCTAAAAACGCTGCTTGGCTGCCAGTGGCGTAAAACGCCATCCCTAGTCCGACCATGGTCAGTGCCAGTAGCAGATTGAGTAAATGCTGGCCTTTAAAGTTGATCGCGCGCGCGCCGAACTTGCCTGACAATTTGCCATACGCCACAACCGAGGCGGTAAAGGTAATCGCGCCGATGAATGCGCCTAAAAATAGCTCAATTTGCTGCGCGCCAGTGTGGCTCATTCCGGTATGGAACACCGCGGCAATGGCGATGAGGACCGCTGATAAACCGACCAAAGAATGCATTGCGGCCACCAGTTCTGGCATCGCCGTCATCGCCACGGTGCGCGCTTTGTATGCGCCCACCAAGGCGCCAGCGGCCATTGCGGCGACAATCAGCCATACCACCGGGCTGTTGGCGACAAAAAACGTCGTTGCCACGGCAATCGCCATGCCAACCATGCCGTATAAATTGCCGCGCAAAGCGGTGTGCGGTGTGGACAGTCCGCGTAGCGATAAAATAAACAGTACCGCAGCCACTAGATAGAGCAGGGCCGTTAAGTTCGCCATTATTTCGCTCCTTTTTTCGATTTGAACATATCGAGCATGCGTTGAGTGACCAAAAAGCCGCCAAAAATATTAATGCTGGCCAAGAAAATCGCCGCCGCGCCAAGAACGCTGGTGAGCGTAATTTGCTGGGCGTTGATATCCACCACTTGCAACATGGCACCAACGACGATAATCCCGGAAATCGCATTGGTGACCGCCATTAGCGGCGTGTGCAGCGCTGGCGTGACATTCCACACCACGTGGTAGCCGACAAAAATCGCCAAGACAAAAATCGTTAAACTGGCCATGAAGGGATCGCTCGCTGCGGCATGGGCGATGGGGGCGATGGCCGTTGTAGACGCGGTTAGGGCAAGAATAGACATGGGTTTTCCTTAGGCAGTGATGGCGTCTGCAGTGATGACGTCTGCTGTGTTGGCATCTGCAGTGATGTCATCAGTTGTGATGGCGTCAGCAGTGGCCGGTACCGCGCTGGTCTGACTGGATTGGGCGGCGGTGACTTGAGCGGCAAAGCCAGCCGAGGCACTAGCAAAATAAATGCTACCGGCGTGGCAAACCCGCGTGGCTTGGACGATTTCATCGCCTTGCTGCGGTGCATAATTGGCGTCTTTATCGACCAATAGCGCTAAAAACGTCAGCACATTGCGCGCAAACATACTCGAGGCATCGGTTGGCATTAAAGCGGCTAAATTACTTTGCCCCACAATGCTAACGCCGTTGTCGCTGATCACCACTTGATCGACTTGCGACAGCGGACAATTGCCGCCGTGGCTGACGGCCATATCGATGATCACGCTACCGGCTTTCATCCTCGCCACGGTGGCTGCGGTCAGCAAAATCGGTGCGGCTTTGCCCGGAATGAGGGCGGTACTAATGATGATGTCGGCTTGCGCTGCTTGTTGTGCAATCAACTCACTTTGCCGTTGACGATAATCGTCTGACATTTCTTTGGCGTAGCCGCCGGTGTGGGCAAACGCCGCTTGCTCTTCACTCGAGAGTTCAACCTCAACAAATTTAGCGCCAAGTGATTCAACTTGTTCGCGCGTTGCTGGGCGCACATCAAACACTTCAACCACCGCGCCCAAACGTTTGGCAGTGGCAATCGCTTGTAAGCCCGCCACGCCAGCGCCCAAAATCAAAACGCGTGCGGGTTTGACTGAGCCGGCGGCGGTCATCAGCATCGGCATAAAGCGCGGGAAGTAATGAGTCGCCAACAATACCGCACGATAGCCGGCAATATTGGCTTGGCTTGATAGCACGTCCATGCTTTGTCCACGGCTAATCCGTGGAATCAATTCCAGTGCGAAAGCATCGATTTGCTTGGCGGCGAGTAAACCAAGATGCGGGTAGCGATGGATATCAAATAGACAGACCAGCGCGGCGTGCGCAGGATAAAGGGCTATTTCTTGGGTATTGGGCGCTAGCACTTTTAAAATAAGCGCTGCATCGCTATACATGCTAGTTGTTTCGTCGCCAATGCTCGCGCCAGCGGCGAGGTAATCGCGATCTGACCATGTTGCTGCTAGGCCGGCACTCGATTGAACGCGAACTTGATGTCCTTGTTTTACGAGTTTTTTAACCGTTTCAGGCGAGGCGGCGACCCGGGTCTCGCCGTGTTGGCTTTCTTTGGGGATCACGATCAACATCTTGGCTTTATTCCCTGTGCGCGGTGAAGGATGAAGTATTTAGCCTGATTTGGGCTGGTTACAGTTTGATGCAAAGCAAGCCAGGTAAAAACCCTGAATACTTTGCATTATTTACGCAAAAGTTTCAAGTGCTGAAATATTGCTTAATTGCTATTGATAATTATTCTCATTTAAATGATAATCATTTCACCTCACACGCTGAACGAAGGCTTATCAATGAATGCATATCTGGTTGGCGCCGATACCTTAGGCAACATTCCTCAGTTGCTCGCTGAGCATGGTATTACCGTGCAAAAGCATGTGAGCGGGCGCAATGTGGCGCACCAGCGCAAACCACCAAGTTTGAATGGCGCTGATTTATTGATTTTATTTACTGATTTTTTAAGTCACAACGTGATGAAGGCGTATCGAGAATTAGCCAATGACGAGCAAGTACGGTTTGTTGCTTGCCGCCGCTCGGTGTGTGCTTTAAGCCAATCTTTAGAAAAAATCGGCGAAGTGAAAGACTGCAGTCAATGCCCCAATCGCAAAAGTAAACGCTAGCGTCGTTTGGCCTTGGCGCTTGCCCGCAAGCATAAAGCCCCAGCGCGGTGGTTTAAATCGAGTGAATAATTTTGCGCAAGGGCGTTGGAATGCCGGCCGCCAGTGCTGCTGCAGGGCTAAACCATGCGGTATTGGCGCTGTCTTTGGCGCAATCACTGCCCACCAGTTGCGCCAATTGCGGGGTAATGGTGAGACGGTAATGGGTAAATACGTGAACAAAATCTGGGAGTGCGCTGCTCAGCGCAATGTTTAAACCCAATTTATCTGCGATTTGGGCGACGGGATCGGCATCCTGCGCGACTTCAGGCAAGCTCCATAATCCACCCCAAATGCCAGTTGGCGGGCGTTTTTCGAGCAATAAATCGCCTTGATCATTACGCAAAAAAATCATGGTGGTGGATTTTTCTGGAATGGTTTTTTTCGGTTTTCTGGTCGGCAATACCGCTTGCCGATCGCTCTGCCTGGCTTGGCAATCGCTGGCGATGGGGCACAATAAGCAGCTGGGCTTTCTGGGTGTGCAAATGGTCGCACCCAAATCCATCAGCCCTTGGGTATGCGCTTTGATTTCGCTGGCCGCTTGCTGGGTATCGGTACAGTTGGCGGGGAGTAAGGATTCAGCCAATTGCCACAGCTGGTTTTCGATGGCTTTTACCCCCGGATAGCCTTCAATCCCCGCCCAACGCGTTAACACGCGTTTGACATTGCCGTCTAAAATCGCCGCCCGATAGCCATAAGAAAACGCCGCAATCGCTGCTGCGGTACTGCGCCCAATACCGGGCAAGGTGGCAATGAGTGTTGGGTCGTTAGGAAATTGCCCAGCAAAATCGCGCATCACTGCTTGGGCGCAGGCATGCAAGTTTCTTGCTCGGGTGTAGTAACCCAGTCCACTCCACAGCGCCAACACATCATCGAGCGGCGCGGCGGCCAAATCAGCCAGCGTTGGGAAACGCTGTAAAAAACGCGGGTAGTAGTCGAGCACCGTGCTGACTTGCGTTTGCTGCAGCATGATTTCAGACAGCCAAACATGGTAGGCATCGTTCACTTGCCACGGTAAATGATGGCGGCCATATTGCTGCTGCCATTGGCGTAAACGTAAAGAAAAATCCGGCATTAAGGTTTGACTGCTTTGGTGGTTTTGCGCTGCGTACTACGCGCTTTATTTTTGGCGGCGAGTGCCGCTTTTTTTTGTTCGGCTACGACGGCGGCTTTTTGTGCGGCAATTTTTTCTTCACGCGCTTTTTGTGCTGCTGCGGCGCGATCTATTTTTGCCTGTGCCTCGGCGGTTTGCCGCGCAATGATTTGTTCTTTTAAATTGGCCGTATCGGCTTTATACACCGGATTTTGGATCGGTCCGCTAAAGCTAATCGGTAGGGTGAGCCCGATTAAACCGGCCAATTCAGGTACTTTGGGATTGGCACTGGCTTGCATTTGGTAATCGAGCGTGCCGGCCACCAAATCGAGCGTGCCGCCACCGTTGAGTTTTAATACATCGGCGCTGACACTCAAATCATGATTTTCGGCGATGCCATTTTTAAGGTGTAAGGTGGCATTAAGCTCAGAAAAATTAGTTTTGCCATTGCTATGATCCGGTTTACTCACTTCGCCATTCATGAGTTTGATTTGCTGGCTGGCCGAACTCAGTAAGCCGCTAATATCGATGCCGCGAATCGCGCCTTCTTTGAGGCTGGCTTTGATTTTACCGTTGGCCGATTTCCGTAAGTCCGCCAAGTTTTGCCCTTTGGCGGTCACATCAATGGTGAGATTGCTACGACCTTCAAAGCGGCTGGTGTCTAAGGTATCGGTGAGCAAAGTGTTGATATTCATATTGGATAAGGTTTGCTCAACGCGGAAAAATGGCACCGCTTGGCTTGAGTTGATTTCAACTCGCCCAGCCAATTGCCCTTCGTACAGTGTGGCCGACAGTGGATCGAGCACCAGACGATTTTTGCGGGCAATTAAGGTGACGTCTAAATCGTCAACGTGCAAATTATTCAGTACCAACTCGCCAATCTTGATTGAACCAATGGCGTTGAATTTTTCTAGCCACCACAAATCAAAATTATGATTGGGATTGCTCTTTTTGGCCCCAGCGGCCACGGCGGGTAAATAAGGCGTTAAATCAAATTTGGCCAGATTCATATTGATCCGAAACTGCGGGTCAACAAAGCTTTCCATGCCAATTTGCGCGTGCAGTGGCTCGTAGTCTAGCGTGCCATTGCTATCGAGATTGATCAGCTCATTGTGTAAATCAATATCACCCTTGCCGGTTAAATCCAAGCGAATCGCACCGCGTGGCAAGCTGCGGTTGGTGTAACTGCCGGTGAGGCGGTAATTGGATAACCGCGTTACATTGCCGCGCTCAATGGCCAGTGGCGTGCTAAAAACCACGTCCAGATTTTGTTCTGGGCTATTAAATTTAACGCTGATTTTGGCGGTATTACTTTGTAAAAAATGTCTTTGCGCGCCGCTAAGCGTCGGCACGGTGGCCGAGGCGCTAAATTTAGTGTCTTTGTCTTGCATTTCCAGATCAAACTGCAAGCGATTGAGCGCCAATGCGCTGTCGGTGAGCCGAATTTCGGGCACGTCGAGCGTGGTTTTCCACTGCTGCCCAGCGCGATTGGCCGATCCTGTGAGTTTTAAATCACCGCCAGTCAGTCGCAATGGATCCCAACCATAATTTAAATTGCCGGTAATTTGTAGCTGAGTATTACTGATTTTAAGCCCCGCATCGCTGGCGCCTTCTTGCGTGAGTGCCACTTTAATATCGGCGATATGTAAGCGCCGCTCTTGCTCAACGTAGCGCATCGCGGCCGAGCCTTTGATTTTGCCGCGCCAGCGGGCTGATTCGCCATTGTTATTGAGGTAAATTTGCCCGTCTAGGCTTAAATCGCCTTTTTTGGGGTCGGTGAGATTATCGAGCTCTAGATTGAGTTGGCTTAAATGCAATGTTTCATTGACTAAATCATCTTGCAACGCCAGTTGCGCGTCAGAAAAACTAAAGCGATCCAAGGCCAAATGAATCAGTTGACCCTTGCTTTGCAGCAGATCTTCAAAATTATACGTGCCATCATCGTGGCGAATAACGGTTAACTCGGGTTTTTCAACCTCGATACTATTGACGACCGCTTTGCCTTCGCTAATTAAAGGCCATAGGCGAAACACCACTTTAATGGCGTCGGCATGGGCAAAAACTGTGTCTTGCTTCGGTTCGGTGAGTGTGGCGTTTTTAATCAGCACAGCCGGACGCGGTAGCAGCACCATATGGGCGCTGCCACGAATGTCGAGCTTACGCTCGGTATCTCGCTGGACTGCTGATATCAATTGATCGCGAACGAGGTCTGACGATAAAAAGTACGGCAAAATACCCAGCAAGGCCGTAAGTGTAAGGACGAGCAAAAAACTGATTCGCAAAGAGCGAGAATGGCGCCAATCCATGTCGTCAAATCAAGGAGTAAAACAAAGATTGGGCGATTATCCACAAGAACTGCAGCAAACAAAAGCATTGCGGCAAAAATAATAGTACATAGCGTGTTCTATATGACTGTTTTTTATTTAAATACCGTGCAAAATAGCGATCAATGGCCAGATTACCTCTGGTTTGGCGAAGATGTGATTTTTTACGAACGAGTGATTTGAATTGATCTAGGAGTGTTGGTTATGGCGCATCTCACCCCCATTAAAGTGCATGGGTTTCATTTGGATTTGTATGGTCACGTCAATAACGCGCGTTATTTAGAATTTTTGGAAGAAGCGCGCTGGGGCTTGATGGAAGAGTACGGCGATTTGTCGTGGTTTATGGCGCAAAAAATGGCCTTAGTCGTCAGCCGTGTCGATATTCGCTATATCCGCGCCGCCACAATGGGCGATCAGTTGCTGATTGAAACGCGCTTGGTTGAGTTATTGCCACGCGAAGGAAAAATCCATCAGCGCATTGTGCGTAAAGACAATGGCAAAGTGGTGGCTGAGGCCGATATTAGCTTTGCGGTGATTCACCCAGAGCAAAGAGGCGCGCTATTGATCGAAGGCGAGTTGTTTGAGCGGTTTAATCAGATTTTACTAGCAACGAGTGAATTGGTATGACGTGGTTGCAGCGAATAGTCGGTGTTTTGGCCTTGAGTTTGCTGAGTGCGTGTAGCGGCATCGTTAATTTTGAAAAGCCACAAGTGAATCTAGCTGGTTTAGAAGTGCTGGATTTGGGCTTGCTGGAGCAGAAATTTGTGGTGTCATTGCGCGTGACCAATCCGAACGATATGGCTTTGCCGATTGATGGCTTGAAGATGAAGCTCGACGTGAATGGCCAACCCTTTGCGACCGGCGTCTCCAATCAAAAAGTAACTTTGCCGCGCTTGGGTGAGGCGGTGGTTAAAGTCAATGTAACGACCAATCTGAGTAATATTTGGAAGCAGCTGAAAGCCATCCAAAGTAAATCGCTAGCGTATACGATCTCTGGGCAGTTATTTGTTCCCTTAGTGCCAGGTGGCATTAGCTTTAATCGACAAGGCGAGTTGTCCAGCCTAGGGACAGCAGTAGCGAAATAAGGGTTGATTGTTGATTTTAAGTGCCTGCGGCACATTGTTTTACAGTCGCAGTCCGCGACGGGGACCCTCTTTCTTTGACTCGCCAAAGAAAGAGGGGGAAAGAAAGGCGACCCGAGCGCGCCCAGCTCCGCTGTGCCCTCGATCGATCGTGAGCCAAACGATAAAGCTGTTTGTCTCTCTCCTCACTCGGTGCGCTTGGACGGGTGTTTAAGCTCCAGACCGACGAGCGCGGCATAGCATCAATATGTAATCTGATCGCGGCCTTATCTTGTTGGGTATTTAGATGTGGGCTATATAAAAAATAGTCTGCACTGAAATACCTCTGTACTTTCATTGGAGAGACAAATGGCAGTTAATCAAGACAAGCAAGATGCCAAGCGCTTAAAGCAAGATCATCAGGCGGCGGGGCAGATTGAAGATGACAATACCGAGGCCGAGCGGATTTTAGCTTTAAATGCGTGGAAAAAAGCCACTGCGCTCAAAGAGCGGCAAGCGGCAGCAGAGCGGCATATTGCCAAGGCCGAACTAGAAAAACTTAAGCGCAAAAAAACCTAATCGCTAGTGGTCGGTGATACCCAGCATCGATTGTGATTGAAATTGGCTGATTGAAATCAACACCCCGTGAACCGCCGATAGGGCGATTCAATACGGGGTGTTTTTTATTGATTAGAATTTTTCCGGCACGATGCGCAGTGGATGTTCGGTATTGCTGCTGACTTTGATTTTTCTTTTTGGCAGTTTAACCGGTTCTTGCGGTAAATCTTCATACGGCACATGCGCCAGAATATGGCTGAGCACATTGAGCCGAACGCGTTTTTTGTCCTCTGAATGGGCGATAAACCACGGTGAAAATTCGGTGTCGGTATATTTAAACATGTCGTCGCGGGCGCTGGTGTAGTCGTCCCAACGGTTAAACGACAAAATATCCATGGGCGAGAGCTTCCAGGTTTTGCGGCCGTCGTCGATGCGATCGCGTAAGCGCCGTTCTTGCTCTTCAGGGGTGACTTCAAGCCAGTATTTGAGCAAGATAATCCCCGAATCGATGATGGCTTTTTCAAACTGCGGCGCGCCCACCAAAAATGCCTGTGTTTGCTCTGGCGTACAAAAGCCCATTACGCGCTCAACGCCGGCGCGGTTATACCAACTGCGATCAAAAATAACCACTTCGCCCGCTGCAGGTAAATGGGCAATGTAGCGCTGCAAATACATTTGGGTTTTTTCTCTATCGGTGGGTGCCGGTAGTGCCACGACGCGAAAGGTGCGTGGGCTCACGCGCTCAGTCAGCGCTTTAATGGTGCCGCCTTTGCCCGCGCCATCGCGGCCTTCAAAAATAATGCACACTTTCAGGCCGCGTTCTTGTACCCAGCGTTGCATCTTGACTAGCTCAATATGCAGTTTGCGCAGTTCAGACAGATAGGTTTTTTCGGATAGGGCCGGCTTTGGGCTGATGGCTGCATGCTCTGCGGCTTGGGTTTTAGGACTTAGATTTTTTTTACTCATGGTGTGGCTCCTTCGGGGCAATGATTTAAATCGTATTGCGCTTGCAAGTGCTGTTCATAAGCAATACGCGCTTGCTTGAGTGTAGAAAACAATAAAAAGTCACGCTTAATGCGCTCAAGCTGTCCTTGCTGCTGAGCGCGGCGTTCGATTTGCCGCTTGCGTCCGGCTAAAGCGAGGCGAATTTTTCGCTCAGCAAGCGCTTGCTGCAATTGCCACATGGCTTGTTCACCCGCAGCATCAATTTGCGAAATCGTTGCCACATCGATGACCACCCATTGCACTGGACTTACGCTACCGTCGACTAAGGACAGCACGCGCTGACGGAAATAATTGGCATTAAAAAAGTTGAGCGGCGACTCAAAACGATAGACCAATAAACCGCTAATGGCTTGCGCGTCGGGGTGATGCTTTAAATCATGAAACGATTGTCCTGTTGGATACACCCCGAGTAAGGTCTCTTGTGGGCGGGCAATATGAATTAACAGCCGCAATGTCGACAGTAACACGGCAAACAACATGCCCTGCATCACGCCAACACAGGCCACCCCAATTAAGGTCACAATGGCAATCACCCATTCGCCGCGCCCAAGTAAGCGAAAGTGTTGAATGCTGGCAAAATTCATCAGCCCTAAAGACGCAGTAATCAACACCGCGCCTAATGCTGCAATCGGCACAAAGTACAAAGCGGGGGTGAGGAGCAGCATGGCAATCGCAATCGTGAGTGCGGCAACAATGCTGACCATTTGGCTTTTGCCCCCCATGGCGTCATTGACTGCGGTTCTGGAGTCCGCGCCGCTAATGGCAAAGCCCTGGGAAAAACCAGCGGCAATATTGGCCATGCCCAGCGCAGTAAATTCACGATCGGCGTCGATGTCATAGCGGTTTTTAGCGGCAAAGCTGCGCGCGGTGAGCATGGCACTGCTAAAGCTAATTAAAGCCAAACCAGCGGCAGCACCGAGTAACTCACCCAGTTGCGAGTAGGGCAGCACCGGCCAATGCACCTTGGGTAAGCCGGCGGGCAGGGCACCAATGACGCTGACGCCGTGTTGATCCAAGCGGAAAACAAAAACCATTAAACCGGCCATCACCATCGCCACTAAGGCCGATGGCAAGCTCGGTAATAAGCGGCGCGCCAGCTGTTGTATTAGTAAAGTACCCAGGCCGACTGCAGCTGTGATGGGGTGTGCTTCGAGCAGTTTGAATGGCAATTCAATCAGGCGCTCGATTAAACCGTTGTCGCTAAAGTTAAAACCCAAGACTTTGCCCAGCTGGCCAACAACAATGCTGATGGCTACGCCATTTAAAAAGCCGGCCAAAATCGGTGGAGATAAAAAGTCAGCCAAAAACCCCAAGCGTAAACGACTGGCAATCAGGCAAAACACGCCGGTGAGCAAGGCCAAACTCACCGACAACGACACATAGAGCGTAGCGTCACCAGCGGCAATCGGCGCAAGGGTGGAAAAAATCATTGCGCAGGTTGCTGCGTCTGGCCCCACGATCAGTTGGCGTGATGAGCCAAATAGCGCATACGCGAGCAGCGGTAAAATACTGGCGTATAAACCGGCCACCGGGCTCATTCCCGCTAATTGGGCGTAAGCCACGCCAACGGGGATCGCCACTGCGGCGACTGAAATCCCTGCCCGCCAATCATTGGACCACCATGCTCTAGGGTAATGCCGCAGCAAGGTGATACCGGGCATGGTTTGCGTGAGCCAGCGAGAGACAAAATGAAGAGCCAGCATGGGCGGTGTAATCCAAAATCAGCGGGGTGAAGGCGTGATTTTACACGCAAGTGGCTTTGCTTGATGTTTTGTGTAAGTTTTTGGGTGGATTGGTCGGTGTTATGTGTAACGACAGGTTAAGGCGGGAGTGTGCTGCGGGGATTGTCCCCATCAAATCCTACTGGACTTGATGGGGCTGCGGCCCAAGCAAGGGCCTGATTGAATGATTATTCGGTGTCGTTATTTAAATTACGATAAGTCGCCAGATCCAACTCACCCTCAGCGCGCGCCACCAATACGGCCGCCAGCGAGTCACCAGAGACGTTGGTGGCGGTGTTCATCATGTCGATAATGCGATCCACTGCGGCAATCGCTGCCACCACTTCGAGCGGTAGACCGACTGAAGTCAGCACCAAACTCATCACGATCAAACCTGTTCCCGGTACACCGGCAGCGCCAATGGCCGCTAAAACCGTAGTGATAATCACCGTGACCATTTGCAGTAAGGTCAATTCAATGCCAACGGCGTTGGCGGCAAAAATCGCGACTGCGCCCAAATACGTCGCCAAACCATTCATATTCACCGTTGCCCCTAAAGGCAATACAAACGAGGCAATTGAATTATGTACGCCCAATTGATGCTCACAGGTTTCCATATTGAGTGGCAAAGTGGCATTGCTCGACGCGGTGGAATACGCAAACAGCTGCACCGGTAGCATTTTGCGAAGAAACGGCCAAGCCGGCAGTACAAACAAACGCAATAACAGAGGAAAAACCACCACCAGCATTAACATACACGAGAGGTAAATCACGCCAACCAGTGAGGCTAATTCGCCTAAAACGCGAAAGCCATTGTCGGCGGTTACATAGGCGATCAGCGCAAACACGCCGTAAGGTGCAAAAGAGAGCACCATCAAAATCAGCTTAAACACCACTTCATTGAGCGAAACAAATAAGCGCTGCACCGGCTCACCGGCAGCACCGGCTTTATTGATCGCAATGCCAAAAAAGATGGCAAACACAATGATCGGTAGCACTTGGCCTTCGGCAAAAGCTTTAAATGGATTGTCAGGAAAAATCCCCATCATGGTGTCGAGCAAAGAGGTTGTTTGCATTTCTGGCGCGGTCACGCCATGCAGCATGGCGCTCATGCCTGAGCCAATGCCAAAGGTCATCGACAACAGCATCGCAATGGCCGCCGCAATACCCATGGTTACGGCGTAAATCATTAAGGTTTTTGCCGCAACGCGACCCATCTTGCTTAAGTCTTTTAGCGCGGTAATGCCGCACACTAAAGACACAAAAATAACGGGAATCACGGTCATTTTTAGCAAGGCTAAAAAGATGTCGCCAATCGGTTTAAGTTGCTTAATCCACTCACCACCGACCAAACCCGCGATAACACCAAGGACGAGCGCCAGCATAATTTTTAGCCACATCGGCCATGATTTTTTTTGTGATAACAATTCTTTCTCCTAAGCAATTGGCGCGAGCATTGCTTATTTTGCCCCTGTAAAACAATAGCTGACACGGTTTTGTGAACTATTAACATTCATTTTGTGAGCCAAGCCACCGCAAATTTATTCGATTTTCTATAGGGGTATTGCGCTTGATGTATTGAATATCAATGGCTTGGTAGCAATACTGTGGTTTTTTTATAGATGCTATTTGGCATTGGCCAGCGAGTTTTAGCGGCGGTGCTGGCGCTGGCGTGATGACGGGCGATTGCGGCGCTGGCGTATCAACAAAGAGGTAGTTGGCAGGGTTTGTCGTAACAGGGGCGATGCCAGCGCTTAACGGCTTTCACTGGGTAGTTTACCGGTTTGCTGTTGCCAAACGCGGCGAAAATCGCGGGTCGAGGTAAACCCAGCTTGCTCAGCAATGCGCTCAATGGATAACTGCGGTTGCTGCAGTAATTGCCGAGCGGTAGCAAGGCGAATATCCAGCTGATATTGATGCGGCGTAATGCCGCAGTGCTGTAAAAATAAACGGGCTAAATTGCGGCTACTGGTGTGCACATGCTCGGCAATTTGCGCCAGCGTTAAGCGCTCAGTGACTTGGCGGCTGATTAAGTCTTGCGCTTTATGCACCATCGGGTGCAAATGATTGCGGTGCGCCAGCCAAGGCGAAAGCTGTGGATCTTGACCGCTACGGCGTAGCCAAACCACCATCTCGCGCGCGACGCTTTGGGCGATCAAAGGACCGGCATCTTGCTCAATTAAATGCAGTGCCAAATCAATCCCTGAGCAAATCCCCGCGCTGGTGGCAATGGGGCCGTCTTGCACAAATAAACGATCGTCGTGCACGTGGGCTAAGGGCGCGGTTTGGCGTAAGCGATCAATGATTTCATGGTGGGTGGTGCATTGCCGGCCATCGAGTAAACCCGCTTCTGCCGCCAGCATGCTGCCTGAGCACACGCAGGCCAGTTGATGCTGCTGCGCGTCAAAATACTGGCGTAGCCAAGTGACCACTTGCTGGGATTCGGCGTTTTTGAGGTTGACCTGCGAATTTTGCGCGCCAATCAAAATCACCGTCGCCCCAGCGGGAATCGGCGTCGGCAAGGGCGCGAGCTGGTGCTGTTTTAGCCCCACTGAGGAGGTGAGCTCAGTGAGTGGTGACACCAGATTGATTTGATAATTTGCGCCATGCAGCGCAGCGATTTGAAACGCTTCAGCTGGGCCAGCTAAATCGAGCAACATAAATTGCGGGGTTAACACAAAATATAAATCAAGCATGCAAGGCCTTGTTATTGAGTCAGCGCCATGAGTGAAAATACTGACGCAGACATAAATTATGCATGAATTAAATGCTGATGACGCTGGATTGACTGACGGATTCAGTGTTGTAGTGAGAGCAGCCAGCACCACAACAGCAGACCACAGAGTAAAGCGCGCCCTGCGGGCTAGTTTTGCGCCGCCAGTTTACGTGCTTGCCACAGTTGGCGAATTTGTCCGCCAAAAATATTAACCACCAAGCCGCTCATCAACAGCAGCGCACCCCACCATTGCTGCGGCAATAATTGCTCGTTTAGTAATAGTGCGGCAGCGCTTAAACCGACCCAAGGCACCAGCAAACTAAATGGTGCGACGAGGTTGGTTGGATGGCGTTTAAGCAGTAAATTCCACAAACTCATCCCCAGCAGGGCGGCAAAAATCGCTTGATACAGCACGGCCAACAACGATTGCATTGAAAAATGCTGCAAGGCAGTGGCGATTTCTTGTGGGCCTTCTAGCCATAAACTTAAACCAATAAAGCCAATCAACGGCGCAATCGATGCCCAAACCATAAAGGCCAACACATCAAATTGCAGGCCTTGCTGCGTACATTGTTTTAAAATCACATTACCCATCGCCCAACCCGCCGCACCCAGTAGCGTCATGATAAACCCGAGCAAAGTCATGCTTTGGCCGTGGCTGCTGCCAATCAGCCACAAGCCAATACCCGCGATCAATAGGCCAATGAGTTGGCTGTGCTTGAAGGATTCTTTTAAGAACACGGCAGCAAAAATCAGCGTAAAAAAGGCTTGCGATTGCAAAACTACTGACGCCAAACCGGCCGGCATGCCGTTGGCCATGGCCGAGAATAAAAACCCCAGCTGACACAATCCCCAAGTCAGGCCGTAAACGATGAGATAGCGCCACGGCAGATTAGGGCGACGTAAGAAAAACACCGCAGGAAATACCGTCGCAGCAAAGCGTAAGCTGGCCAACAGTAGCGGAGGTAAACCCACCAAACCCCATTTGATGATGACGAAATTAAAGCCCCACGCTAAAACAACAACGAGAGCGAGCAGTAGGTCACGAGCTGGCATGGTGGGTTTCCTTGTAGAACACACTGAATGCAGCGTGCTTAATCGTGGTGGGCGCACTAGTTTAAATCTAAAGCCGATTTTGATGTATTGCGCTGTAGCGTAAATTATCCCAATCTCAGCCGCCTATACCCCCGTTTTTTGGTCTCATTGGCGCACCATCGGTGTCGGGTTTTAGGCGTGAGCGAGCGCCGGCCAGCTGGAAACCAGCTGATCAATGCTGCAAATTCGAGCAAATCGGCCGCTTAACACCAGCTCGGTATGCGTTTTGACTTCGTCGGCGCTAAAGCTTTGCCCATTGGCGTGTTGCATGGCAAAGGTCAACGTCGCCTCGGTGACAAAATCAATCGAGTAGCCTAAATCAGACCCCACCCGTGCGGTCGTTTCGCAGCATTGCTCGGTGCGGATGCCGCTGATAATTAAATGCTCGATACCTTGCTGTTGTAGGTATTCGTGTAGTCCCGAGCCAAGCAGCGCGTTATGCACGGTTTTTTCAAATACCGGACCGTGGTGTGGCGGTAAAAAATCCATGGGTTTCACCCAGCCGGATGCTTTTGAAAAATGACCGGTTTTTTCAACGTGAAAAATTCGAATAACCGGAATGTGCTGGCGCTGACAAGCCGTAATGAGCGCGATCTGCTTGGCTTGATATAGCGGCATATCGCTGGCGTTAAAGTAAGGCGCTTGTAAAAAAAGATTGTTGGACATCAATAACAAGCAGTGCGGATCTGGACATTTTTTACCCTTTAGCGATTTGTTAGCTGATTTTGAAGGTGACAGAAGCAGTGTAAAACAAGGGTTTCGCTAAAGTGAGCGCAAGAAACGACAAGATGGGGGACAAAACAGGACAGGATGTGGTGCGGCTTGATTTGGGGGAGAGATGCAACTTGCGCGGTGATCGCAGCTTAGCGTGGTGCTCATGAAGGGGGCTTTATCGCTGAGCCGTGGGCCTAGCGATAAAGCGGTATATTAAACCGCGATGCCACCAACCAGCAGTAATCCGCTGCAGGTGCCCATAAAAATCAACTCAATACGATCTTGCCGCGCCAGCAGCATTTGGCAAAACGAAATCGAGCAAGCTGCGCCCATGCCATATAAGACAATTTCTGCGGTACTCATGCTGCACTCCAATTATGTTGTTCGCATCCAGTAGAGCGCACTGCTCGAATGAAGTTCCATTGCGAGATTAAAAATACCTGGGTCAGCGAGGCGTTCATTTTTTGCAGCGCAATCTATACAAATAAAATTCATGAAAATTTCATATTAAGTCAGCTATGGTGAGTGGGTCTGCCTGATGGAGTGATTGACGATGCGTGTCGCTTTGCGAATTAAACATAAATTATGGATGTTGACCGGCTTGGCGCTGATCGGCTTATTGGGAATTGGTATTGCGATGTTGCTGTCGAGCCGGCAATCGATGCTCGAAGATCGGGAGGCCAAAACTTTAAGTCTGATTGAATTGGGCCACAGCGTGATTGCGCATTACGGCCTGCTAGAAAAAAACGGCAGCCTGTCGAAAGAGGCCGCGCAAGCGCAAGCCAAAGCGGCGTTAAAAAACCTGCGTTACGACCAAGACAATTACTTTAGTATTTATGATCCGCAGTACCGCATGGTGCAGCATCCGATCAAGCCTGAGCTAACGGGTAAAGATTTATCCGGCCTCAAAGACAAAAATGGCGTGCCGATTGTCGTTGAACTTGTTAAAGCGGCGCAAAGTGGGCAGGTTGAGTTTGTTCGCTATCTGTGGCCTAAACCGGGGCAAGACAATCCAGTGGCCAAAATCTCGACCGCTAAATTGTTTCAGCCTTGGGGTTGGGTGATTGCTTCGGGGATTTACATTGACGACTTGGACGCGATTTTTAAGCAGCGGGCTTTATTTTTGGGCGGGGCTTTAGTGCTGGTGGCTGGCGTATTATTGCTAGCATCGCTGTGGATTGCCCACAGTATTACCTCGCCTTTAGATACCTTACGTGTGGCGATGCAGCAAATTGCCGATAGTGGCGATTTAACGCGGCGGGTCAAAATCAGCGGCAATCGTGATCTAGCCGAAATCGCTGACACCTTTAATGCGTTGATTGCCAGCTTGCAGCAGTTATTAATGCGCGTATCTAGCGCCACGCAGCAAGTGTCGCAAACCACCGATCAATTGGTGAATTCTTCGCAAGCCGTTGAGCAAAGCTCGGTGGCCCAGCATCGCGCAGCGGCGTCGGTGACGGTGGCGATTGAGCAAATTAGTACCAGCATTGATCAAGTGGCGGCCAATGTGTGTGGCACCGCCGATGTAACGCGCGAATTGCGTGAGTTGGCTGGCCACGGTCGGCAAGCGGTGAAGGCCGCCGCCGAAGAAATGCATCAAATTGCCAATGACATTGATTCTTCGGCTGGTGCAGTGCATAGCATGGGGCAGCGCTCTTTGCAGATTTCCGAAATCGTTGGCGTGATTCGTGAAATCGCCGATCAAACCAATTTATTGGCGCTCAATGCCGCTATTGAAGCGGCGCGCGCCGGAGAAACCGGCCGAGGTTTTGCGGTGGTTGCCGATGAGGTGCGTAAATTGGCCGAGCGAACAGGGCAATCGACGCAGCAAATCACCGAAACGATCCAGAAAATTCAGCAAGAAACGCAAAGCGTGGTGGGTAATATCGAAAGCGTGAGTCAGCGCGCAAGACAGGGCGCGCAATTGGCGCAGCAAGCCGATTTGTTGGTGGCGCAGTTAGATCAGCATTCGGCGCAAGTGGGGCCGTTGGTGAGCGAGATTTCGAGCGCTACACAAGAGCAAAGTCGCGCCACGCAGCATATTGCGCGCAATGTGGAGGATATTTCGAGCATGGCAGAAAACAATGTGCGCGAAGTCGGCGGCGCCGCCAATTCGGTGCGCCAACTTAAAACGCTGGTGCTGGAGCTCAACGGCCGCGTCGAGCAATTTAAGGTATAGCTTTGTGAGCTAATAAGGATAAGGCACCGCATCAACGAAAAATAAAAACCCGCCCGATGTGCTTAGCGCAGTCGGGCGGGTTTTTTATTGCTGCAGCCATCGCTGGCTTTAGGTGGATTATTGTTCGACGCGAACGACGAGCTTGCCGAAGTTTTTGCCTTCTAGTAAGCCCATAAAGGCTTCGGGGGCGTTTTCTAGACCTTGCACGACGTCTTCTTTAAATTTGATTTTGCCTTCACTTAGCCATTGACTCATCGCGCTAAAAAATTCGCCGTAACGATGGCCGTAATCATCAAAAATAATAAAGCCTTGCATCTTAATGCGTTTTTTTAATAGCGTGCCCATCAATAAGCCGAGTCGATCTGGCCCTGCGGGTAATTGTTTATCGTTGTAATGCGCGATCAAACCGCAAACAGGGATTCGCGCGCCGACATTTAGTAGCGGCAAAACGGCGTCAAACACCGCACCGCCAACGCTTTCAAAATACACATCAATCCCAGATGGGCAGGCTGCGGCCAATTGCGCGGCAAAGTCGGCGTCTTTGCGATCGATACAAACATCAAAACCCAACTCATTGGTGACGTAGTCACATTTGTCTTTGCCACCGGCAATACCGATCACGCGGCAGCCTTTTAGCTTAGCAATTTGGCCGACAATCGCGCCCACTGCGCCGCTTGCCGCCGCTACCACCACGGTGTCGCCGGCTTTAGGTTGGCCAATATCGAGTAAACCCATATAGGCGGTAAAGCCGGGCATGCCGAGTACGCCAAGCGCCATCGACGGTTGCGCCATATCAGCCGGTAAGACATTCACGCCTTCGCCGTTAGAAATCGCGTAGTCTTGCCAGCCGCTATAGCTAAGCACCACATCGCCGACTTTAAATTGCGGGTTGTTTGATACTTCAACGCGGGCAATCGTGCCGCCAACCATCACGTCGTTCAGCGCAACTGGTGGCGCGTAAGAGGGGGCATCGCTCATGCGGCCACGCATATAGGGGTCTAGCGACAGATGCGTGGTGCGAAGCAGGATTTCGCCCGCCGCTGGCGTTGGTATCGCCGATTCGATGAGGCGAAAATCGGCTGGTGTTGGCGCGCCCACGGGGCGGGAATTTAAAACGATTTGGCGATTGCTGCTCATTGCGCATCCTTTAAGGTTGAAACGGGCCAGTCGATTTGGACATGGCCCGGTGCTAAGGCTTTGTTTATAGTGCGGCAGTTAAAATGTCGCGACTGATTTCAAGCGTTACATCTTTGCGTTCGCCCAATTGCGTCATGCCGTGGGCTTCGAGTTGCTTAATGACGGCGTCGATGGCGGCTGGGCCTAAGTCGTAATCAGATAATTTGGTTTTGATGCCCATGGCTTCAAAGAAATCACGGGTTTTTTCAATCGCTGCGGCGATGCGCTCGTCGTCACTGCCGTGGTGTAAATGCCAAACGCGGTCGGCGTATTGCAATAGTTTTTCGCGTTTGCTTTCGCTACGCAGCATCAAGCTGGCCGGCAGGACGATCGCCAGCGTGCGGGCGTGATCGATATCAAACAATGCCGTGAGTTCGTGGCCGATCATATGCGTTGACCAATCTTGCGGCACGCCCGCGCCGATTAAGCCATTGAGTGCTTGGGTGGCGGCCCACATTAAATTGGCGCGTAAATCGTAGTCTTGTGGATTGGCTAATATTTTTGGGCCGATTTCAATCAAGATCTGTAATAGACCTTCGGCGTAGCGATCTTGCACCATGCCATTGGCGGGGTAAGTGAGGTATTGCTCAATGGTGTGAACAAAGGCATCGACCACGCCATTGGCGATTTGGCGCTCTGGCAAGGTGAAGGTTTTGCTTGGATCCAAGATCGAAAACTGCGGGAACACCAAAGGATTCATAAATGGCAGTTTGGTTTGCGTGGCTTTTTGCGTAATCACTGCGCCATGATTCATTTCTGAACCGGTGGCTGGTAGCGTTAACACCGTGCCAAATGGCAAGGCGCTTTGGATGTTGCCACCAAAATGCGTCAAGATATCCCAAGGCTCGCCCACAAAAGGCACCGCTGCGGCGATAAATTTAGTGCCATCAATCACTGAGCCGCCGCCCACCGCGAGTAAAAAATCGAGTTTTTCGGCGCGAATCATCTCTACCGCTTGCATCAATGTTTCGTAAGTTGGATTGGGTTCAATGCCATTAAATTCGTGCACTTCACGTGCGCCGAGCGCGGCTTTGACTTCAGCGAGTGTGCCGTTTTTGCGGGCGCTTTCGCCGCCGAGCAAAATCATCACGCGGGCGTTGGCTGGAACCAGTTGCTCAAGTTGGGCGATGGTGTTGCTGCCAAAAACGATTTTTGTTGGATTAAAAAATTCAAAATTAGTCATGATAAAACCTTTATTAGACCAGTCGTCTAGTTGGTAATTAAAAAATAAATCGCAGCTGCGATTTATCTAAAAGTCTTGCGATCAATAAAATACCCAGCGGCAAATTCGGCTGCCGCGCGGGGGAAAACAGGGCGTCATTAACGCAAGCTTAAAATATCTCGCGTGCTTTGCATTGCGCCCTCAAGCGCGCTGCGGTCGCGGCGAATCTTGGTGAGTAAAGTCGCGCCCAGCCAAATTTCGTATAAATGCAGTGCGGTTTGTTCGGTGCTGGCAAAGTGGGGTATTGAGCCATCTTGCTCGCCCTCGCTTAAGCACTGAGCAATACGGGCTAATAATTGCTGAGTGCCACGCACTAAACTGCCGCGCATGCTTTCAGATAAATCCGAAACTTCGGCGGCCAATTTAACCGTGAGGCATTGCCCATCGCGATCATCACAGCTTTGGGTTTCTAGCCAACTACCCCAGTACGCCAACATCCGCTCGCTCGCATTTGAGCCTTGGGCATTAAAAATCTCATCCAAGCGCTGGCAGTAATTGGCAAAATAATCCTCCAGCAAGGCTTCGCCAAACGCTTCTTTGGATTTGAAGTAATGGTAAAACGAGCCTTTGGGCACGGCAGCGGCGCTTAAAATCGCAGTCAAGCCGACAGCCGAAAACCCCTTGCCGAGAATAATCGGCTTGGCGGTATCCAAAATATGCTGACGTACGTCGATGTGTTCAGAAGTCATAGCTGCATCCTACACATAACTAGACCGGTCGTCTAGTGAGTTCTTTGTCTGGTTAAACTAATTCGCGGCACATTGGGCATGGTCATAAAGGCATTACGCCGAATGAGGAGCTGGCGTATTGCCGCTGCGCGGCGAATACGCCCTACATTTTTTGGTAATGTTCAGATTTGGTGTTGATGCTGTGCCGCGCTCGGGTCGCCTTTCTTTTCCCCCATTTTCTTTGGCGAGTCAAAGAAAATGGGGTCCCCGTCGCGGACTGCGACTGTAAAACAATGTGCCGCAGGCACTTAAAATCATCAACACGTAATCTGAACAAAGCCCTTTTTTTTGATGTATTGGCTGGAGAGTCTTGTCGGTAAAAGGCATGGCGGGCAATACGTCAGTTATTATTCTTTTTGAATGCCACCCGTTGGCAAATAACCATCAAACCGTGTGCTTTCGCCGTCAAAAACAAAATCGGGTCGAGCGCCGGCCATCAGTGGGGCGAGGCGGGGGCGTTTGACGATGATGCGTTTTTTTGCGATCAGGCGCGCAGGCGCCAGTAGCGCGTCGGCGTCTTCGTCGCCTCCGATCAGCGTTTGAAAAGCGGCCATGCTTTTTTTGGATTTAGCGCGTTTGCCCGGTTCCGGAAACATCGGGTCTAAAAACACCACGTCAAACTCTTGCGCAGCCAGCGGCCCTAAGCCTTGCGCGCGCTCAGTTAGCCATTCACGACCATCGCCAAAATGCAGCGTCATTCTGGCGGCGATTTCAGCGGTTTTGGCGTCCGCTGCAGCGCGTTTTAGGCCGTCGCTCAGCAGTAAATACGCAATCGGCGTGCGCTCGATCAGCGTCATGGTGCAGCCTAAACTCGCTAGCACATAGGCGTCGCCGCCAAGGCCGGCGGTGGCGTCCAAAATACGCGGAATATATTCGCCTTTGATGCCGACGGCTTTGGCAACGGGTTGCCCACGGCCACCGCCAAATTGGCGACGATGCGCTGCCGCGCCTTTGACAAAGTCAACGCAAACAATGGCTTTGTCATGCATAGACAGTAGCTCTAGCC
>NZ_CAMTIA010000045.1 GCF_947072475.1 uncultured Deefgea sp. | reverse complement strand
CAAAAGATGGCATAGGATTTAACGATTGAGGCGACAACTAGTTTGACAATTACCGACATTTACAAGATGAAAGACATTTTAACGAAGCAAACCAATTAGCAGCATGGCTGGTTTGGCCAATCTGCCGTCATGAACGTAGGGTTGCTGAACATACGTTCGCCAAAATAATAAGCTCGCCAGTATTTTCAATGAAGGTGCTTTGTTTCAAAATACTTTTTGTTCAATAGCCGGAAAGTTATCCACAGAAACTGTGGATTAACCGAAACAATAAAAGCATGCCCCCTTAATATTAAAGGCCGTATCCTAATGGTTAGCGGCCTCTCTTTTATCGACTTGCGGCATCGACACATTGGCCTAAACAGACCCATAAAAAATATTTTTTGGTAGATCTTGTGCAGTGCGTTGATGTCCATACTTAGCAGCACGCCTCATATAGGAAGAGCCATCAATTAAGTGCGCTATTTTCTTTTAAAGCTTGCGCCATAAAATCGACAAAGGCGCGAATCTTGGCTGAGCCGTGCCGACCTTCTCGGTGCACGATGTGGATTGGTAATGGCTTAGGTTCAAACTCGCCCAGCACGGTTTTTAATTCGCCAGTTTGCAATAGCCCAGCCACTTGATATGACAATAATCGTGTGATTCCTGCGCCATGACGCACGGCAGCTATGGCTCCGTCATTGCTGGTGACGGTGAGGCGAGGTTTGATACGAATCGCTTTAGCCGATTCGTCATCACCAAACTTCCACTCAATATTTGGGCTGATGCTGCTGGCGGCGACAATCTGATGCTTGAGCAGATCATTTGGCGTATTGGGGATGCCATATTGCGCTAAGTATTCGGGTGATGCACACAACACACGCCGGACTTGCCCCACCCGTATTGCACGCATCGAACTATCTGGCAATGCTCCGATGCGTATACCCACATCAACACCTTCCTCCAGCATATTCACCACCCGATCCAGAAACAGTGCCGACACGTCCACATCTGGATAACGCTGCAAGAATCCCACCACACTGGGCATCACAAATAACTGCCCGAACAATACCGGTGCGGTCACTACTAAATGGCCACGTGGCTCAGCATTGACGCCCCCAGCCACTTCGTCAGCCTCTTGCACTTCGGCCAAGATCCGCCGCGCATCATCCAGATAGCGCACTCCTGCATCAGTTGCCCGTACGTAACGCGTGGTGCGATTGAGTAACTTCACGCCCAGCTCTTCTTCTAATGCCGCAACTGCCCGCGTCACTGCCGGTGGCGACATCCCTAGTTTGCGCGCACCAGCGGCAAAACTTTCTGTTTCAGCAACGGCGACATACACGCTCATTTGATGAAATCGATCCATGGCTTTTATTCCAAATTTAGTAACAATCTATTGTGATGCATGAGTATTCTTCTTTCAAGTGGCGTTCGGCACAATGCACTCATTCGCTGGCAACACAGCGAACCACTTAACCAGTATCCATGCAAAAGTTTTATGGCAAGGCGTAGCAGCCGCAGGCAGTACAAGTCAGTACGACCAGGCGATACAACGCAGCAAGATAACTTTTGCTTAATCTAAAAGGAATAAATCATGAGCCGCATCAACGTCGTTACTACCGAAACTGCCACTACCGAACAACAAGCTTTGTTCGACGCGATTCACGCACAACTGGGCGTGGTACCCAATTTCTTGAAAGTATTTGCCAACTCACCCGTGGCTCTACGTTCTTTCCTAGGTCTGCATGGTATCGCCAACGGCGGCAGCTTGGATTTGCAAACTCGGGAGCGCATCGCCTTGGCTTTGGCACAGCAAAACTCTTGCGAATATTGTCTCTCTGCCCATACCGCGATTGGTAGCAAAGCGGGTTTGAATGGCGATGAAATCGCCGCCAATCGTGCCGGTACTAGCCAAGATGCCAAAGCCGCCATCGCTGTGAAATTGGCTCGCTCTCTGGCCGAACACAATGGTGACATCACCACCGCTGAATTGATCGAGGCGCGTAATGCCGGTTTTACTGATGGTGATATCGTCGAAATCATTACCCATGTCGGCATGAATATCTTGACCAATATTTTGGGCAAAGCGTCACGCCTTGAAATCGACTTTCCAAAAGTGACTCTCGCTTAATTTTTTTACCCATGCGGTGCAATGCCTCCCTGTGCAGGAGCCGCTCAACAAACTACTCAATGAACCCAAAGGAATGAACATGTTTAACGTACGCAAATCTATCCTCGCTGCCGCTTTAATTTCAGGCTTCGCCACTTTCGCCGTCTTGCCAAGCACCGCTATGGCCTATGACGAAAACTCAACCGCCGCCATCAACGTGGATACCCAAGGCGTGGGCCTGCAAGGTTTTGACCCTGTGGCTTATTTCACCGTGAAAGCGCCAACGCTTGGCAATGCAGCTTACACCGCTAGCCACAATGGCATCACTTACCACTTCGCCAGCAAAGGCAACCGTGACAAATTTACAGCCAATCCAGCGCATTACGCACCCCAGTTCGGTGGCTTCTGCGCCATGGGCGTGGCACTGGATAAAAAGCTCGATGGTGATCCGCAAGCGTGGAAAGTCGTTGATGGCAAGTTGTACTTGAACGTGAACAAAGAAGTGCAGAAGAAATGGCAAGAAGACGTGGCAGGTAATTTGAAAAAAGCCAATATGCAATGGCCAACGATCAAAGATAAAGCACCTAAAGAGCTCTAAGCTATCGATGTTAAATCAGGGTATATCAATCCATCCATTGATTAACAAGGGCTACATTGATATACCAATCAAAAGAATAAGCCAAAATGGGCAAAGGATTTTATAAATGTCGAATATCACCATGTATAGCACTCGGTCTTGCCCATTTTGTGTGCAAGCTGAAAACCTGTTGCAGCGTAAAGGTTTAGCGGTCAATAAAATTCTGGTCGATCAAAATCAGGACGAATTCGTCACCATGGTCGAACGGACCGCGCGCCGCTCGGTGCCACAGATTTTCGTTGGCAATCGCCATGTTGGTGGATTTACCGACTTAGTGGCTTTAGAGCAGTCGGGGCAACTCGATGAATGGCTTAAGTTGGAGGAGCAGCATGAGTCCGTGTGATGACCCGTCTGTATTTGGCGTGAATAAACTGCGCTCACCGTATTCGGTCAAAGTAACGATGGATCGGATTAGCGACGCGCTGCTGCGCAAAGGCGCGACCATTTTTGCGCGAATTGACCACGCCGCAGCAGCCCAGCAACAGGATTTGTCTTTGCCGGACACCGAGTTACTCATTTTTGGCCATCCAAAATTAGGTACATCATTAATGAATTCGGCCATCAGTATCGGGCTTGATTTACCGCTAAAGGTATTAGCCACTGTCGACTGTGAACAGCAAGTGTGGCTCATGTTTAATAACCCACATTTTTTGCAGCTCCGCCATGGCTTCCGTGAAGATTTAATCGCGCCCCTGCAAGACATTCAATTTGTGCTTCAACACGCATTAAAGGACTGAAAATGAACTCGAGAACACTCACGCTAGCTAGTGCGATGACCCAGTATTTGCCCTCGCTGCCCAGCCCACATTAGCTGCCGACGCCAGCAAGGAAAAATGCTTTGGTATCGCCAAAGCCGGTGGCAATGACTGTGCCGCCAATGGCCACTCCTGCGCGGGCATGGCCAAAAAAGCCAATGATGGCAAAGAATGGAAGCTGGTCGCCAAAGGCACATGTATCGATTTAAAAGGCTCGTTGAGTTCGATGTAACTTTTGCTGTGATTCTCCTTCGTGGTCGACTCACTTGCCCCTGCAATCTGGCGCCATTTTATGGTCCTTGATTTACAGGGGATTTTTTTAAGCCACAAAAGTGTAAGCCCTTGCCGTTTTCCCCGACCAAGAACTCAAGCCGATTCAAGGATAATGCAATGCCCCCATTACAACGACTTCAGCGCCTCGCCGAGGCCAAACCACTGAACGCACTCGCCCCTGCTGCCGATTTACTGCTACGCCTTTATATTGGCAAAATCTTTTTCCTCTCTGGCCTGACCAAAATTGCCGACTGGAATACCACCTTATTTTTGTTTAGCGACGAATATCACGTGCCATTGCTCCCGCCGCAACTAGCCGCCATTGCTGGCACAGCGAGCGAACTGGCGTTGCCCGTGCTGTTGGTACTGGGGCTATTTACCCGCCTGTCCGCAGTCGGGCTGTTTGCGCTCAATCTGCTCGCTGTCGCCTCGTATTACCACGTTTTAAAAGACATCCCTGCCGCACTGCAAGACCATCTGGAATGGGGTTTGATGATTTTCATCTTGGCCGCCGTGCCGCTGCGCCGTTGGAGTTTGGATACGTTTTTGCTGCGCCGTGGCGTTTAATGCAAATCCATCCAATGCAACAATGGTTGAACATCGCCTCGGTTTGTCCGCCAGTAGAGCTACTGGCGGACAAAGCCAGATCGATTCACAAGATTTAGAATCAAGCCGATTCAATTCCATAAAATGCAATAATAAATTGTAAAATACAACCATTCTTCCTTTTTATATTGAAAGGCACAATGTACTCAATCTAATTGACTTGCCATCGCCATGACACTCCGCCCTCTGCAACACACCCAGACTCAACCTGGTGAAATCGCCATGCCCTTCGCGCCCAGCGTGGTATTGAATAATGGGCAGCAATGCATTGCTCAGCATTATTTGCGCTATCAGCATACGCTGGACAGCATCACGCAAATCGCCAGTCAAATCGAATTTGATCAACACACGCCGATTTTTGCCGGGCAAGATCACAGCGGTTTGTATATTCAAGTGGGTCTGATTGGGCGTGAAAATTATGACCGCAGCAATACCCTACGCCCGCATAAGCTGGTGTATGGCCGTAAATGGCGCATTGATTCAGATACCCCGACATCTGAAATCATTCAGACCATTTTCATCGCCATTAAAAAAGCCCGCGAGCACGAAGTACGCGAGCTGCTCACGCTGCGTAATCGTGCAGGAAAAACCAGCGCGGCGCTGAGTAATCATCACGATTTACCCTTGATGGCGCAGCAGCGTGACCAACTCCTGCGCACTACACAGGCCATTGCCGACCCGGTGGCCTCTATTCGCCAGCAGCTCGCCGAGCTGCGTTTTGCTCAGCGGCAGATTGAACTGGTCAGCGTCGAACAACGAACCAATCAAAGTTACTTGATTGATTTACAACTCGGCGAAGCGCCGCTGGCTCGCAAGCTGGAAGGTGATTTTAGCGAGTTTGATCAGCTAGCCATCACGCTGATCCTGCGGCATGATCAATTGCATCAATTGGCCTATGCACTGATGGACGAATTGATTGCCCACAGCGATCGCCATGTGGCGGAGCAATTTCGCTTTCAAGGTTACCCCCGCTTTAGCCGCAGCAACGATTTAATGGCCATCGCCAATCTATCAATGCAAACACGGCCGTATGCGCGGGATATGGCAAACAAATCCTTCGAGCGCATCTTTCGCGCCAGCAATTACGATGTCGATGCCTCGCGCGCACCGGCACTGGGGATGGATAAATTGGGTCAAAAAAATCGCCAGTTAATTGATGGATTCACTGAACTCTTAGGACATTTACCACAAGGTTATTTGCAAGCATCAAGCACTCATCCGGCCAAAACAGCCTGATACCATCCGTATTGGTCTATCCAAAAACCTGCAAATAGGACATAGACGAAAAACTTCGTGTCGAAGGAACACAAGATCATTTCAATCATTGAAAATAAGTCACCGGCTTTTTTCGGCCAAGAGCGGAAGTAACATTTTGCCAGCTCATGCCAGAATGAATGTCCGCAGTCCTTCTGATAACCGACTTAAGCTGCTCGGTTATTGCTTTAGGCCTCAATGAGTGAGGCCTACTTAATAGTTAGGTTTTTTTAGGGTACTCATGTCCGACAGAGATTGGGATTTTTATCTGTGCAACGTAAATAGTAAGCCTGCGTCTATCTATGTAGACCTCGGCCTTAAAAAACGCGCGCCTGACTCAAGCCGTTGCATCGCGCTGTGTATTTGGGTTTATTTTAATCACCCAAACCCTGATAACGGCTTCTCAACACAGCAGGAGTTTGAAGCTCTATGCGCTATTGAAGATGCACTTTCTGAGGCGATGACAAATAGCTTTTCAGCAATTTACGCTGGCCGTATAACGAATGATGGGCGACGAGAATTTTATTTTTATAGCGACTCGTCAAATGACATCGAAGCCAAAGTACAAGCTGCGCTTCAAAACTTCAGTGAATTCAAATTTGAGGCTTGGGCACAGCCTGATGCGGAATGGTCACAGTATTTAACGGTAATGTACCCAACCAAGAATGATCTTCGCTGGATAACAGACCGCAGAGTAACAGAGGTAATGGAACAACAAGGTGATCAACTGATCACACCACGGCCAATAGAACATTACTCTTATTTCACAAACGAACTTGATCGTAGTGAGTTCGAAAAATTCATACAAAAAAGCGAATTCAAAATTGTTAGTAAAAGTGGCCCCTTCGATGATGATTCAAGTCTCGGTTTGATTTACCAAAAAACTCAAGCAGCTACAGTCGACGCAATTTTCCAAACAACGGGTTTTTTGGATGAGCACTCGGAGCATTTCAACGGCGAATACGATGGATGGGAGTCGATTGTAGTGAAACAAAAAAAACGCTGGTGGCCGTTTGGAAATAAAGCCTAACAAGTCATTCATCCGGAGTGGCCGAGATGCGGCTGCCTCACATTCAATATCAGCCACTCGTGACAAAGCCGCCTGAATGTCGGCAATGGGTCGAAAACAGTCCCTAAAAATTTCAAAATCCACCGAGCTCACCATGCCAGCATCCCTACACCTGATCGCCATTTCCGGCAGCTTGCGTGCTGCGTCGTGTAACACGGCTTTGCTGCGGGCGGTGCAGTCGGTGGCGCCAAGCCATATTCACGTCACGCTGTTTGCGCAACTTGCCCAAGTACCGCCGTTTAACCCCGATATCGACATCGAAACCGTGCCACTACTGGCGCAATTACGCGACCAGATTATAGCGGCCGATGGCGTGTTAATAGCCAGCCCAGAGTACGCGCATGGTGTGAGTGGCGTGATGAAAAACCTACTCGATTGGCTGGTGAATACGCCAGCGTTTGCCAATAAACCCGTCGCAACATTAAATACATCACCACGCGCACAACATGCTTTTTAGGCGCTAAAAGAAACGCTGACCATGATGTCGGCGCTATGGCTAGACGCCGCGTCAATCACCGTGCCGGTGATTGGCGAAACCACAACGACTGAGGCGATTTTGCCTAATCCACAGCTGTGCGCTGAGCTGCGAGCAGCGCTGGCGGTGTTTACCGATTTACAGCTTGAGGTGGCGGTTTAGGCACACATCTGTACGGGTATACCATCAAAGATTATTATTAATAATCGCTTTATTCGTATACCCTTGCCAATCCATTCGATCTTTAGCGGCAAAGCCAGCACTATTTCCGCTTCGGCGCTAGCCCCATATCATCAAGTCGCAGCAGGATTTCAGTTTTGCGCTCGGTTTTGATGTGCTGCCACGGCAAATCTTCCTGCGCGCCGATGAGTGCGTACAGCATATTGAGCGAGACGTTCGGCATTACTGGGTGCAGCCGCGCATAAACTTCAAACGCATCGGCAGCGCGCAATTGCTCGGAAGTGTCGATCCCGATTTTCGCCAGCATCTCACGGCTTTTTGGCCCTAGGCCTTTCAGTTGATCGACGGTTTGCATTGGTCACCGCTCCGGCATTGATGGAGCAAGTACCTACGACTTACTCAAGCTGGTCGATTTCGCCATGCAAGCCTGGCCGGAAAATACGCTGTAGCGATGAGCGCAAATGCCAGCTAATACAGAATAAGCAACAGCGATAGCGCTCAGCACTCAATCCAATTGAATATGTTGTGCCAGATGACTAAACACCGTGGCAACACGACGTAGATGGCGTGATTCTGGGTGAGTAAGTAGCCACAAATCGGTCGCACATTCATCCAATACAGGGGTCAGGGCGCGCAAATGGGGTCGCGTTGCGGCTAGAAATGTCGGCACCATACCAACACCCATGCCGCGCTCAATCAATTCCACCACAGTCAGGATGCTGTTCACCCGATAACGCGGCATGATTTTGGGGTGATTTTTTTTACGCCATATCACCGTGGGGTGCTCAGGCAACGCATCGTCGGGCGCAATCCACGGCGCATGGTGCTCTAATGCCGCAGGCAAATCGACCCAAGGACTGTTTTGCGCGGCATACAGCGCTACTTTGATACTGCCAAGGTGTTTGCCAACCAAATGTTGTGGCGGCTTTCGAGTGGCTCGGACGGCAACATCCGCGTCACGTCGGGTTAAATTGGCTAACTCATTTCCGGTGTGTAAATCAAAACTCAGCTGCGGATGCTGCATGCAGAGTACATCGAGTTCGGAGGCGACCAGACCGTGCAAAATGGAATCGGTGGTGGTGATCCGTACGCTACCCGCCACATCTTCAGGCTGCAGTTGTGCCGCCGAGCGAGCTGATTCCAGCGCGATTTCCACTTGTTCAGCGTGAATAGCCAAAGTCTGCGCCATTTCCGTTGGGAAATAACCCGCTTTGCTGCGCTCGAACAAGCGCTGCCCCAGCCCTTTTTCAAGGCGTTGAATGCTGCGAAATACCGTTGAAGCATCCACACCCAAGCGCTCTGCTGCCGCAGCCAAAGTTCCGCTGCGCGTAATCGCTAACAGAAACTCGAGGTCCTGACTGCCCAAATGGTATTGCGTTTTTGCATTCATAGTCTGCAACCCTGCTTATGTTTATTGCACTAAAGCAAGTCTACACTAACTCAAAATGCAACCCAGCAGGAAAACAACATGTCGCAGCCAATCACCCTAGTTAGTCATTTACTTTGCCCCTACGTGCAACGAGCCGCCATTGTATTACTGGAAAAAAGCGTACCATTTGAGCGCATTAACATTGATCTGGCTCAGAAACCCGACTGGTTTTTAGCCATCTCGCCACTGGGGAAAGTCCCCGTCCTGCAGGTGGCTCATATCGCCATTTTCGAATCTGCAGTGATTTGTGAATATCTGGATGAAACGCTGGCACCACAACTGCATCCACAGCATCCATTGCAGCGCGCACAACATCGCGGCTGGATGGAATTGGGCTCGGCCATTTTGGCTGACATTGCGAGTTTTTATTCGGCGAAGGATGAAGCCACGCTACAGCAAAAAGCCCTGCAATTGCAGCACAAATTCGCGCAAATCAATGCAGTACTCGGCGGTGGTCCTTATTTTGCGGGGAGTCAGTTCACATTAGTCGATGCGGTGTTTGCTCCTATTTTCAGATACCTCGATGCCTTTGATGCGATAGCTGATTTTGGCCTGTTAGCGCAATCAGCAGCGGTGCAGGCTTGGCGGCAAGCCTTGGCACAGCGGCCGTCTGTGCAACAGGCAGTGGTCGCTGAATATCCTCAGCTTTTGAACGCATTTCTCAGCAATCGAAATTCTGCGCTCAGCTTGTGCATGCAAGAGCATGTGCCAAGCTTCGGCTAATCCTACCTTAGGCATGTATATAACTATAAGTAATAACCAAATTGATATTTAGCCACATACCCATGCTTATTGAAAATAAATCACTGAATATCTGCAGGAAATTCATGGGAACGGCTCGATTTATTCCGCTTATCGAAATAATCAATTCAAGCGCATGGTGATTCTCTAGTCGGCCTGAGGCAGACATACTGTTGGCATCAGATCGATGTTTGCGTACGTTTAGGAGTTTCATCATGCCACGCGCTTTTGCCGCTATTACTTTTACTGACAGTGTTAAAGCTGCCCAGACCCGTTATCACAGCCGCGATAGTAACCGTGGCTTTGAATTGGCCGAAGATACGCGCAGTGAGATGACGGAGCGCGAAGCTGAGTTTATTGCTGCGCGTGACAGTTTTTATATGGCAACCGTAGGTGAAAATGGCTGGCCGTATGTGCAACATCGCGGCGGACCAGCGGGCTTTTTGAAAGTGCTCGATGCCAATACGCTGGGCTTTGCCGATTTTCGTGGCAATGTGCAGTATTTGTCGGTGGGTAATTTGAATGCCAACGATAAAATTTCGATCATTATGATGGACTATCCGAATCGTCGCCGCCTCAAAATCTGGGGGCGAGTGCGAATTGTGCATGAGTTGGAAAACCCCGAATTAATCGCCGCGCTAGAAAACCCAGCCTATCGAGCGCGGATTGAACGTGCCATGGTGATTACCGTTGAAGCATGGGATTGGAATTGCCCACAGCACATCACGCCGCGCTATACCGACGCCGATATTGAACAATTGATCGCGCCATTACACGCCGAACTCAAAGCGTTGCAGGCCAAACCGCTAACATCTGCGCCAATCACGACATTAGGTGAAGGCGCGCTAGAACTGGTCATTAGCGGCATCCGCCAACTGACGCCGCAAGTGCGTGCGTTTGAATTACGCCATCCGATGGGTGAAGACTTGCCAATCGTTACGGCGGGCTCACATCTCAAAGTGCCAGTAATATTGAAAACCGGCCAAGCCAGCCAGCGTAATTACTCGATTGCATCCAACCCGGCTCGGCGCGATATCTATGAAATCGCTGTGTTGCGCCAAGATGAAGGCGACGGCGGCTCTCGTTTTGTACATCAACATTATCAACTGGGTATGACGCTGCATTGCGGCCTACCGCAGAATGATTTTGCGTTGAGTGCCAGCGACGCTCCGATCATACTGATTGCTGGCGGCATCGGCATTACGCCGATCAAAGCCATGGCGCAAACTCTGAAAGCGCAAGGTCGTGCGTTTCATTTGCACTATGCCGCCCGCAGCCGCCGCGATATGGCCTACGGCGATCGTTTACTGCGCGATTTGGCGGGACAAATGACGAGTTATTTTCAAGATGAAGGCCAAGTTCTCGACATTGCCCAAGTACTGAAATCGGCTAGCGATACATCCCCAGTGTATGTATGTGGACCTTCCGGTTTAATTAGCGCAGTGCAAGATACTGCCACTCAGCTCAATATGGCCGCTGAGCGAATTCATTTCGAGCGTTTCGCCGCCGCAGCGCACGGCGAGAACAGCGCGTTTGAAGTGGTACTGCGCCGTTCGCAACGCATTATCCCCATTGCCGCCAATCAAACCGTATTGGCTGCGGTGCAAGCGGCGGGAATTGATACGCTGTCCGATTGTGGCGTGGGCAACTGCGGTACCTGTGCCGTCAAAGTACTCAGTGGCGAAGTCGACCATCGCGATAATGCGCTCAATCAGAACGAGCGCGAACACGCTGGGCTGATGTGTATTTGTGTATCGCGTGCCAAATCGGCAAGGCTTGAACTCGATTTGTAATTTATTCACCAAGGGAAAATCATGATCAAACTCTACGAATTTGCTGCATCGGGTAATTGCCATAAAATCCGTCTAATACTGTCTTTGCTAGATATACCCTATGAATCCATCATGGTGAACGGCGCGACACGCGAACATAAATCGGCGGATTATCTGGCAATGAATCCGCTTGGCCAAGTGCCGGTGTTAGTCGATGGCGATGTGGTCTTGCGTGATAGCCAAGCGATTTTGGTCTATCTAGCGCGGCAATATGGCGCGGAACAAGCGGATTTCTGGTTACCGAATGAGCCGGCCGCTTTGGCGCAAGTGGTCGCATGGCTTGCGACTGCCGCAAATGAAGTGACTCGCGGGCCAAATGCATTACGCTTGCATTACAAATGGGGCCGCGCAATTAATCTCATTGAAGCCGAAACCATTACCGAACAACTGCTCACGCTGCTCAATCAACACCTAGCACAATCAGCATGGTTAGCAGCAGCGCATATCACCATCGCTGATATCGCTATCTATCCCTATATCGCGCTGGCAACTGAAGGCAAAGTTGAGTTGCTAGGCTTTCCAGCCATCGTGGCTTGGATGAAGCAAATCCAAAGCTTGCACGGTTACGTGAGCATGGCTGGCATTGACACTTATTAATTCAATTTTGATCAAGGATTGACTATGAACCCCGAGCTACGACCACCACTCCCCCCATTCAGCCGCGAAACGGCAGCGCAAAAAGTACGCATGGCAGAAGATGGCTGGAATTCGCGTGACCCACAGCGCGTCGCACTGGCCTACACGCCCGATACGATTTGGCGCAATCGCGATCAATTTCCGCGTGGTCGTGAACAGGTGATTGAATTTCTCACTCGCAAGTGGGAACGTGAAGTGGAATATCGCCTGATCAAAGAACTCTGGGCGTTTGACGCCCAAGGCTTGATGCATCGTCGCTTTGCCAGTATCAACGATTTAGCCATCGCCGAATCCGAGCGCATATTTCATTGGCCCCAAGGCCGTCGACCAGATAATCACCCAAGTTTAAGTGAGCTGGGATTGTAGCCATGATGTCTGCTTAGGCCGAACAGCACTGGCAAAAATCCAAAATAATGACGGCCGCAAACTGATGGTTTGCGGCCTTTCGTTTTCCAAGCTTTGGCATCAACACATCGGTCTTTGCGGTCACCTGTCTACGAAATTTGGGTCGTGTCCAGTTTCTAGTAATCATTTTTACTCTTGTATTTACCAGCAACAGCGCGAGATTAAATACTGCCACACGTAATTGTTGGGCCTCGCAACTTCAACACTAAGCTATAAATTCAATTTCCGCTTCTGGCCGATTGCTGCCTGTTGGGGAGTTTAAACCCGTAAATCAAAGTGGGCTGCAATCCAAGGGTGGCTGTGGCTAAATTGGTAAGCTCGGTGGCGACGTTCGATGAGTTTGGGTAGATAAATTGAACAAGATTCAGCAATATTCAGAAGTTGACCTTAATAGACTGAGACCTACTGAACGGTTAGGCATTCCTTAGAACAACCATCAACAATAACAAGTCAATTCTGGGAATCAGTGCCCTAGCTTGGATATGGGTAAATTGTTATGTATAGAAGCACACGATAATAAATTTGGCGGATTAAATGCGCTCAACCCAGCAGTGACTTTCACATTTCATTAGAGTTTTAATGCCACACCGCCTCTAATTTAAACTTCAGCGCCACTGTTATTGACTCAAATACCGCCATAATCATCCACAACAATGCCCCCATAATGTGGGGCTAAATGTGGGGCTAGAATCGACAGGCAACAAAAAAGCCCTGAATAATCAGGGCTTTAGCTTTAATCTGTGGCGGAGAGAGGGTCTACTATTATATGACATCACTGTGTATCACAATGCATCATAAATTCCATATTATTCATATAGTTGCGTTTATTTATCTGCTATTATTGTCTCACTAAGATTCACTAAAAGCCATGTCAAGTGGTGGGAAAAATGGTGGGAATTTATGGCGATCATTACCGACACAAAAGCACGAACTATTAAGCCTACAGATAAAACGCTGGCACACGGTGGCGTATCGGGACTAAGTTTGGTGGCCAGTAAGAATAAAGGCGTGGGATATTGGGAATTACGTTTTACGAGCCCGACAAGTGGAAAACGGCGTGTAATTGGGTTTGGTACTTATCCTGACGTATCAATTTTGGAAGTGGGTAAGTTAGCGCAATCGGCACGTGAGCTCCTTACCCATGGAATAGACCCACTAGACCATAGAAATGCGGCGGAAAAAATCAAAACTGCTATGCCATCATTTGAGCAGGCCGCGCGAACTCTTTATGCTGATTTATCACCCAGCTGGCGAAATGCTAAGCATACAAACGATTGGATTAGCAGCTTAATTATGTATGTGTTTGCGGATTTAGGTTCGATTCCTGTTGGCGAGGTAACGCCCAAGCACATCGCCGATGTATTACGCCCAATTTGGATTGAAAAGGCCGAAACTGCAAGTCGCGTAAAGCAACGTATGAGTGCCGTGATGAGTTGGGCTTGGGCGCATGGATATTGTTCCGCGAATCCAGTCGATGTTGTGAATCACTTATTACCTAAGCAAGAAGGCAAAGCCAGCCGAACGGAGCATTTTCCCGCGATGCCTTGGCGTCTAATTCCTGAATTTGTCACCAGCAAGATAATGGCAGTCCAGCGCTATGACTCAACTCGGCCTTTACTTGAATTTTTAATATTGGTCGCCTGTCGTTCGGGTGAGGCACGGGGAATGACTTGGGATGAGGTTGATTTGGTCGCTGGTGTCTGGAGCATTCCTGCAGCACGGATGAAAATGAAGCAGATTCACCGTGTACCTTTATCAGATCGTGTCTTGGCGATCCTCGATGAGCAGAAAGGCAAGCATGCTTCTTTGGTGTTCCCAGCTCCACGTGGTGGCCTACTGTCTGATATGGCGCTAACATCATTTCTGCGCCGTCATGAAGCAGTGAGTGGTACGGTCAATCGAGTTGCAACAGCACACGGATTTAGATCATCATTTCGCGACTGGGCAAGCGAAAATGAATATCCGCGTGATTTAGCTGAGCGCGCATTAGCACACAGTGTTGCGAATAAAACCGAGGCTGCTTATCACCGCACTGATTTATTAGAACAGCGTCGTCCGATGATGCAGTCTTGGTCAGATCATGTGACGGGCAGAAAAACTAGCCAATCTAATAACACCAATAATAATGTGCACGTTCTAAACCGAGCTTAAAAACTGATGACCTAGCCACCCTGTTCTTTCGCCAGTCGTATCGGAGCAAATCCTGTTCAAATGTTATGATTTGCCAGTCCTATTGGTCGCTGGACTTTTCAGCCGAATTGGGTAAGTGCTCAAAAAGCTCTGCAATTCCACAAGAGAAGTAAGTACAAAGCGCATCAACAACATCCAATTCAATACGCTCAGCCGTCTCGTGATAGAGGCGCGTTAGCGTTCCGCGATTTAAGCCTGTATCGCGCGCAAGATCGCTTATTTTTATTCGACGTTCACCCATGATTTTTGATAAGTGGCACTTAACCATCGCTACTCCATAGAGTCAAAATAACCTTCTGTAGATACAACACCACGAGAAATGGCTACAAACAGTCGAATTAATCTTCTGAAGGGCAATAAAAGCTCATTTTAAATAAAATTAATCTTTTGTAAGACTAAATTCTAAGGTAGAAACCTTCAATAAATCAATCAATTTAGATCAACCGCAATATTTGCACCGCAAAGTTGCATTGATTGGTAGTGTCTCTCGGGCTCACATTCAAAATCATCGCCAAAAATAACTTGAAATTTTTCTTTCCGGTAATTTACGGAAGTTATGCCGTTAAGCTAGACATCACAATTGCTTGGATCTCAATTTCAGTACTAAGGGAGGAGCAAAGTAACCATTGAGCACATTTTTTCAACGTAAAAATCCAGGCCAGAGAGTTTGTAATGCTATTTATTTCGAAAAGGAATAAAGCGGCTATTCAAGCCGCGGCATGATGTATGCGACTCCTACCGCGAAGCTTAGATTCACCTGAATAAATATAAATTCTAATGATTCAAAGTTTTTTTGGCGAGCCGTTGAATGGATTTTTAAAAAGTGTAATCTGGGGTATCGCAAACCTAATCGCAGAACAAAAATGGAAAAAATTGTACGCATAAATGAGGCCGCACAGATTCTAGGCATATCCAAAGCCACCCTGTATCGCCTTGTCAAATGCAAGGCACTACCAACCCCCATAAAAATAACTCCAAACGGTCGAGCTTCCGGTTTCTTGGACTTTCAGATTAAAGAATACCTCTTCAAAATCCAAAATAAAAATAATGATAAAATTTAATAATAAACCCACAGGTCTAATGGTAATCCCCCGGTAATGTGTAGTTTAAATCAAATTATTGAATGCGAGGCAAGCCAAAACTGATTCGCTCAGATAATGGGCCTGAATATATTAGCCAACAGTTAAAAAACTGGGCGAAACAACATTCGATTGAATTGGCGTATATTCAGCCGGGCAATCCCAAGCAAAATGCCTATATCGAGCGCTATAATCGGACCGTGCGGCATGAATGGCTGGCTTGCGATGACTTTGAAAGTCTTGCTGAAGTGCAAGAGGTTGCCACGCAATGGCTTTGGAGTTACAACAACGAGCTGCCGCACATGGTATTGGGCATTATCATCCCAAAACAAAAATTGCCATCAAGCAGTGCTGTGATCAATGCCGTAGTGTTAGAAAGCGAACAATTTGGCGTACTGATTTCCACAGGGAAAGATGCAAAGCGCAGCCGATTTGGCGATGTCATTCATGCATGTTTTGCAGCACATTTGGCAGATCGTACCAAGCCACTTAGTTTTGATGGACGGGCTGAAATTCTAGTTCGTACCAGCAAGCGCATATGATTTCAGCTCCCGATTTATATCCGCAAATGGAATCGGCGCGTCAATGGCTATTACGTCGTTGGCCTGATGGGCAGGCGCGCATTGAATTACCAATGGCGCTCGAGGCGGAAACGGGCACGATGACCGCTGGACGTGCCAATTTGGTGATTGAAGCGAAGGCAGGTTATATCAGCGCAAGACCATGGCAGACAATTTGGCTACCTACGCAGAGATTTTCAGTAAAGTAACAGGTAAACCGGTTATTGAAAGCTGGTTGCTGTTGCCGATAACTGGCGTGGCACTGCGCGTGGGCGAAATTTAGTGCTGTTATGCGAAGCTAAAATTTCCAAAAAATAAGTTGGGTATATCGGTACTGATACTGATTATAAATTGATGTATCGATATAAGTCGATCGGCAAAGTTTAGTTTGAATACCCCATTACTAAGCCTTTGATTTATATCGATGTAGTGTCGATGGCATTCAAACTATCTGTAGCGTGCGTACTTACCCATACAACACATGCTATTTTTAGTTTTCATCCGCGATCTCCATATTTTCATAATCAACCTGAATGCATTAATTAAATCTTGTTTTGCATAGAGTGTGAGCGATTAATCCCACCATTAAATACAAACAGCTCTGGTAAAATTAGGCTTAGGCATTGGAAATAATAAAATTGTGACATTTTATTTCAAAATACAATGGCATAATGGCTTTTATCAGCGCCTGTAATATGCGCGCGTATACCTAAAACTAATCAATATCAAAGGATTAAAATGAACGAAATAACCTGGGGATTACTCGGCCCCGACACGGTTACTTCTACGCGAAGATCAAGGACTCTAGGTTTAGGAGCTACAGTTAGATATTTTAATGAACAAGCCGTTCCTGGAATTGGCGGCGTATGGTTTGGCAAGCAACTTTGGTATGCCGTATTAGGCGTCGCATTGGCTAATAAATTAAAAATTAATAATCAGAAAAATTCAAATATTCAATGCGCAAATGCAATTGAAGCTTTATCTTGCTGGCTTGCGCTTGATCATAACGGTTGGAAATCCGATCCTCGCTTGCGCGGAGCAACCAAACTTAAAAACAATAAAGATTTAACATTTAAAAAAGCCTCTAAACCTAGTTTCTACGTAACGCAACCGATGCGTATGGCAACGGTGAAAGCTTTACCAGCGCTTGGTTTAGTGCGATCTGATGCGACACGTTTTAACCAGTACCAACTTAGTGATGACTGTTTACTTCGATTTGACTTAGGCGCCAATTCAAATGGCGGATATGGAGGCGAACTTTTCAAAAACATCTACCAATGGAGCCAAGGTAAGCTTGACGTGGACAAGGGGCGCTACAAAAGCATTCTCTATGCATCCTTATCCCCCCTTGAGCCAATGGACAATACTTTTCGGAGACTATTGACCGATGTGTTGCAGTGCGGAAGTAACACTGAGTCATATACCAACAAACAACGCCGACGCAATGCCCTGCAATGGGTTGAAACTTTGCGTCAGAGTCCAGAACAAACACTTAGTTGGACGAACCGCCCTCCCATGCTGGATGAGGAACATTGGCATGATTTACATACTGGTGCTACTTTTTTTGCGCTGCGCGATCAAAGTTTAGAAGTACTTAATGCACTAGAGTCCCATCTTGGCAGCCTACAAGAAAACCGATCTTTTGACTTAAAAAAATCAGAGCTACCACAATCCGTCCGATCGGCAATCGTTACTCTACGCCAACATGCGGCTAGCTATTTAACGCTGGGGCATACTGATGCTATCGCTCTTCAATTTTGCCGTGAATGCAGCGCTGAAACAGATGAAATCATTATCCGCAATTTAGTCGCACGAGACGGCAACGTACTGCGTTTAATGGGGTCAATTGCTTTACCTGGACCTGCATTCGAAGGCAGTACCAACAATACAAATGCTGACACCGCGAATGATGAGGTGGATCTACGCCGTGTGAAATGGCCAACAGGCATATCGTCTCGAATCAACAATTTATTTTATTTAAACGCTGATCTACATGGCGTTTTAAACGACTGGCTTATCGCCACCCCCATTCTTAGTGAAAAACCATAATGACCACCCCTTCTCTGCTACATTATTTTGAAGCTCCCGATCACTATCTGGGTAGCTTTGGTTGGCTTTGTGGTTACTCTGCTGACTGTAATTTTCTTGATCAAGCGGCTGAGCGCTTTACCCGACAAACCAGTGCTCAACGTGCTCACCAAGGCCAAATTTCTTTGGCGGTGATGCTCGATCCCGCGCATTCAGCCATCGCACTAACCGATGCCCCTGGCGTTGCGCATCTCATTTTCAAATCAGGACAAAAAAAACCTTTTGCATTGCTGCATGCAAAAGTGGCAATTTTAGGTTTTCGCCATGAAAAAGAGCCAAATCGCTGGTTAATTCGTTTAATCATCTCGACAGGAAACTGGACTGTACAAACAATTGCCGAATCACTCGATCTGGTGGCGTGCATCGAATGCAGCAGTGATGAACTACAACAAAAACCGACAGGTCTCGAGCAAAACTGCACGGACATCATTGCAGCTTGGGAGATGCTGGAGTGGCTCAGCGGTTACTTTGATACGCGTATTTTGCATGCCAAATCGAATCACCAGTCAGTCTCTTTAACTGAACAATCAATACAGTGGCTAAGCGGGTGGTTAAACGCTATAGCAGCGTATAGCAATTCAGATTCAACTCCACGTTACTTCGATAACCGCAAGCAATCCTTGCTTACGCAACTAGCACCATTAATTAAACAGCATGCCACCAGCGTCAAGCGTAATTACCTCTGCATGGGCTCGGGCTTTTTCGAGGGAGCAAATGGCCATGGGCAGCTACCCTCAGTGCTAAGTAAAATCACGACAACACTACAAAACGTGGGCTTATTGACTGCATGCCCTGAAGTCGACGTATTCGTTAACCCTAATGCATGTCAAGCCGTTGCTGATGGATTAAGTGCGATGCAGGCAGCAGGCTACCGCATTCGTGCGGCGGCACAGAATACCGAAATTTTTGGCTCTGTAGTGCCACGTTCACTGCATGCAAAATTTATTTTCTCCGCCAATCTCAGAGCAGGCAGCGCGCGCTGCAGCAGTGCTTGGGTTTACTTAGGCTCGGGTAACTTAACTGGCCCTGGGTTCGCCAATCCGATGTCAACCGCTGGTGGCAATCTTGAAGCCGGCATGTTACTTAGCTCTGAAAGGTTATATTGGAGTGCTGAGGGAGATGTCAGCGCAGCACAGATTATTACCAATCGACTACCAGTACAGTGGGACACGGAAATTTCAGCGTTTGGGCAATTGTTGGCTGGTGAGGCAATGCCCGAACATAACGATGGTCCGCTTGCTGCGCCGCTAGCATGGCTTAACTGGAAAATGACTGAAGAAGGCAATTCACTGTGCGCTCCGGAGCAAACTGAAGTCCAGATCACGCTACTAGATGCCAATGGTGAAGCATGCCCCCTCTCTCATCCAGGTGTATGGCACTGGCCAAGTCAAGCACCGAGAATGGTGACTATTCAGTGGTCAGTTGCTAATCAGCGCCATAGCACTGTAATACCCGTAATGGATGAGTCAGGGCGCATAGCCGGAACACCGATACCTGAGCTGGAGCTGGCTGAGGTTTGGTGGCAATTGACCAACTTCCCCCAGTCCGCTGTAGATGAGGACAAGTTGCTTGATGAGCTTGAAGATAACTCAGGGGGAAGCGGTGCGACTACAAATACTAACGCCACCAACTATCCGATTCGCCAAATGATGGCGTTAATTGAGCAGATAGCAGCCAAACAGGTTGATTTGCACCCGCTCGACTGGTTGGCCTGGTGTACGCGGCTTGAACAGTCCTTGCTGCAAGTTGCTAAGGATCCGGTCATCCGCGTATTCCGAGCGATGAACCTTAACCCCTTAAGTCCGCTGCGCGAAGCGGCGTTCCTACCCGATTTTGCCGAACAGGCATCGAGTGCTGAAGGTGCTAATTATCGTGCTTTACTATCTAGAATCGAAGCGTCTTGGGATGTAGCAAACCTATGCCCGATTGGAGAGCAGCCATGAATCAGAAATTTCAAGGGTGGCAAGTTGTTGCAGAAAAATTATATGACCTCGCCCAGCAGCAGGACCCAGGCACAAACCCTAGCTCTTGGCTGAATCAGGGGCAGTGCGCCAGTGTGCGTGCTTTGGCTCAACGGTTACCAGACAATGGCGTGATCGTGGCGGATGAAGTCGGCATGGGAAAAACCCGCATTGCCGTTGCAGTAATCCGTGCAGTGGTTGCCGCTGGCGGCCGTGTTGCAGTACTGGTGCCGCCAGTGCTAGGTTACCAATGGCAGGAAGAGTTAAGCCGTGGTGAGGTCAAAGCGGCACCGTTACTACGCAGCTTGTGGCAATACATCTCCGCTTGGGATTCCGTACAAATTGCTGCGCAGAAACCATGGTTTTCGGAGTCAGTAGTTGTGGTTTCCCATGGTTTTTCTAACTGGCGTTTGGGTCAAGATTCGCATGCATGGCGCTGGGCATTGCTGCCTGAGGTCTATGCCCATTGGCGTAAGAGAACCCGAGGGAGTTTTCCGCGAGGTTACTTTAAAGAAGAGACCCTGAATTATCCTTGGGCTGAGTACGCTTCAATTAAGAATGCAGCAGCCAGTATTTGTAACGCCATTCCTGAAGACCCTCTGCACCCGCGCTATCAGCAAATGGAAGCGCTTATTAGTCGTACACCATGGCCGGGTGCCTTGGATGCTAGCGAATACAAGCGTTATGAATTACTCCGCCCCTGTCTCGAAGAAACGGTAGGTTTAGGCTTGGGCCACTTTGATCTGATCGTAATCGACGAGGCGCACAAGAGCCGTAATGACGATAGCGGCCTATCTTGTTTGCTTGGCCGCTTGATTCAGGCATCGCCTGATGCCCGGCGCTTTGCCATGACGGCGACACCCGTTGAGTTGGATGTTAGCCAGTGGCAGCAGATTTTGCGGCGTATTGGGCTCAAGCCAGAGCAATTGCAAGTCGTCGAAAGTGCTGTAACAGGCTATGCCCATGCGGTGCAGCAAGTCCGCGCCAGCCCTAGCGATACCGCTGTCAGAGCGGCTTATGCAATTGCGGCGGCAAGCTTTCAGGCTGCGTTGTCACCTTTTGTTTTGCGTCGAGATAAGCGCGAAGACCCGGCCGTAAAGCAGTTTGTAAAGGCAACCCAACTTTCCCATGACGCCTACCGTAATGAGCGCGATATTGCTATTGATGTTGCAATGCTTGAACCCGCCTGGCAGCAAGCAGTATGCGCTGCAGAAGCGCTGTCTGTGGTGACTGTTGGCTTACGGGACAGCCAGAATGAACAACTCAAACGTCTGCGACTGACGATAGGCAATGGTCATGGCCTAGCCGCCGTAATCGATAGCCCTAGCTATATTGCTGAGCAAGACTGCGAAGCTGATGAACTAGCAGCAAATCAATTAGCAGCGGCAGACAAAGCCTCACTAAACCCAGCAGAGTTCAAACGCCTGCAGCGAGGGCAATGGTGGAGCACGGTTATGCAGCAACCATTCATTGATAAGAATGGTGATGAAGTGTTATTCAACCACCCTGCGACTTTAGCTGCAGTAGCTGCCATTGAAGAAGTTAGCGAACGCGGTGAAAAGACCTTGATCTTTGGGCGTTTTACCCGACCGCTAGCCTGCTTAGTACAATTGTTGAATGCCAGAGCAATGCTGCGCGCACTGGACACTGACACTCTCTGGCCTCAAGCCAAGGTGCATGGGGAAGTCGATGGAAAAGCCAATGAAAGTGATTGGCCAGCTGTTCGTGCGGCGCATCAGCAATTGCAGTCAAATTTATGTTTAGACGTTCTAGACGCGGCATTGGCCAAACAATACAGCAAGCTGCAAAAGCATCGAAAAAGCCTACGTCAAGATCTACCGCGCTTGCTTGAAAAGGGCTTTCGCCAAGGACAATTCGAAACCCGCATACGCAGCATCTACAGTGCATTTTGCAATGCGTTAGCTAATACCAAAGAGGACGAAGATGACGCTCACGCCCTTGCGCTGGTCAGCCGCGCGTTAAACGAGCAATTAGGTGACTCGGTCCAGTTGCAAAGCCCAGAGCGTTACGCCAAAGCCTTTGCTGATCTGATGCAGGCATTGTGCGAGCGCAATGAAGGTGATGAGGATGGCGATGGTGAACTCGATGAGCAGGAGGCTGAACGTTTGTGGCCACATTTACAACAGCGCTTGAAAGATGAGTACGGCAGCAGCCAAGGCCTATTTTCCCGCTTGATGTATGGCGGCACAAGCCAGCATAGTCGACGCATGATGCAATTGGCATTTAATCGTCCACACAGTTCGCTTAAGGCTCTGGTGGCTCAATCAATGGTTGGCCGAGAGGGCCTGAATCTGCACGAAGCCTGCAAAACGGTGATTTTGCTCCATCCAGAGTGGAATCCTGGTGTGGTTGAACAACAAATTGGTCGCGTTGATCGCGTTGGAAGTTTTTGGCAACAAGAGCTTGCCCGAGTGATTGAGCGCGATGGTGAGCCTGCCGAAATCCCAAGAATCGATATACGGCCAGTGATTTTTCAAGGCACCTACGATGAGCATAATTGGCAAGTACTTCGCACACGCTGGGCAGACTTACGAGCTCAACTACATGGAATAATACTTAATTCGAGCAATCAAAATGATCCACAAATTCGGGCTTACCTAGATGAGATAGCGAACGTAGCACCCAATTTTTCTCCGTGCACATAAATTTGAATACGTTTAATTGGCAAATTGAAAACTATTTAGGTGAGTAACTTCAAACAAGGGTATTGAAAGTACCCTTTAATCCAAGAAGGAGTAGACATTGGCAGCAACTCTAAATGGCAAGCTAGTCATCGCAATTTCGTCGCGCGCATTATTTGATTTTGAAGAAGAGAACGAAATCTTTGATGCCCACGACGATACGGCGTATATGCAATTACAGCTTGAACGAATTTGCAATCCTGCAAACCAAGGCGTGGCATTTGGATTGGTGCAAAAGCTACTCGCTTTCAATACCGATGAAGAACAGCTCGTTGAAGTGGTCATCCTATCGCGCAATGACCCTGTGAGTGGGTTGCGCGTATTCAAATCCGCGGAAGCAGCAAACTTACCTTTATTGCGCGGCGTATTTACTCGCGGCAGACCGGCATGGGAATTTTTAGAACCCCTGCAAGCCAACTTATTTCTTTCGGCGTATGAGCAAGACGTCAGAGATGCATTAATGGCCAATTATCCTGCGGCAAGGGTTTATCCAAAGTCGGTTAACCAAAACCAGCACCCTGACGAAATACGCATCGCATTTGATGGCGATGCAGTACTTTTTTCAGATGAAGCAGAACGAATATTCCAAACTCATGGGCTTGATGCATTTCAAACCCATGAACGAGAAAAAGTCGGGCAACCATTACCAGCTGGGCCATTCAAACCCGTCTTGGAAGCTTTGCATCAATTGCAAAAGAAATCGACTCACCTGCCAATGAAAATTCGCACGGCATTGGTGACGGCGAGAAGTGCACCAGCACACGAACGCGCGATTCGAACCTTAATGAGTTGGAATATTCAAGTTGATGAAGCGTATTTTTTAGGCGGGTTGGCAAAAGGACCGTTTCTAAAAACATTTTCACCCGACCTGTTTTTTGATGATCACACAGGGCACTGCGACTCTGCCGCAGGCGTAGCGCCAACTGCGCATGTTGTGTCAGGTGTAGCGAACCAACGATAATCTTATGGATAGTTTCGCCGCCCGCAATAAATTGAAGGATTTTTTATGCTCTTACTCGGACTTGATTTAGAAACGGGTGCCGCTTTCGACACACCACCAGAAGATAATTTCATCACTGAAATTGGTTTGGTGCTCTAGGATACCGAATTTGATCAGCCCGTTGCTATGCTATCTCAGCTTTTTACAACAGATCAGCCCGTGGCTGATGAAGCTGCTGAATACACACATATAACGAATGAGCTACTTGCACGCCATGGGCGGCCATTTGATATTAGAACCATCCAAGCCATCACAAATTTGATCGAAAAAGCCGATTACATCGTTGCTCATAATTGACGAGATTTTGACCGCCCTGTTCTCGCTGCATGCTACGCAAGACTCGGCTTACATTTACCTGAAAAACCGTGGATTGATACTCAGCATGATGTTGATTACCCCAAATGTTTTCGCCGATTGAAATTTTCCCCACCCCTGCCGAACGAATTCCCCCCCAGGGCTGAGCGTTGCTTTTTGATCGAGCAACTGTGGATACAGCCTAGCCAATAGCGGATGATTTGCCCTCTATTTTACGCCTTCACTTTTGCTTTTAAACAGCTCCGGCTCTACCGTCAACGCTCCTTTTATACTTTGCTCCCTTTGTTGAATTCGCAGTTTCGCCGCCAGACTGCTGTGCTGGAAGCGATAGGAATCATTGCCTGTTTCAACACAGGCAATGAACGAGGGTAAATGGGTTCGGCAGTTATTGCGCGAACACAATCGGCAAAAAAAAGCTACATAGCCAAATTAACGACCATATCGACTGTCATCCTAGCCTGAAAAACGATCTCGATATGCTGCAAAGGACCCCACAATCGGTCCACAAAATGACACGCAATTGCTGGCGGTCATGCACACGCATCAATTCAATACGGCCGAACAATTATCAGCCTATTTGGGCTTAGTTCCCATCGAGCGACAATCTGGCTCGTCGTTACTAGGCCGCACCAAACGCTCTAAAGCTGGTCCCGCCCGCATACCTGCAGTGCTCTACATGGCGGCGATCGTCGCCGCCATGTACAACCCACACATCAAAGCTTTATTTGAACGTTTACTTGCCCGAGGCATACGCAAATTGGTTCACCTGTGCTTTGGCGTGTTAAAAACCCAGAAAAAGTATAAAACAACGTATCAAAATGCTTGACTATCAAGACGGCATCGACAAGCAGGCCATGTTGGTCTGCCTCAAATAAAAACAGCCTCCGCAAACCCGGTGCAATTCATATGTATGACAAAGGCCATCCTGTATTAATTTTAATGCCTACTAAAGAAAGCTAGACTAGACAATATTTACAGTTTTGAAAAGTATTTATGATTGACCATATTTATAATTTATTGGGAGGATTACCACCCACAACAACATAAATAATGTCGTTATCCAGAAATATATTTTGCAATATTGCAAGCACCGACAGGGATTAGAGCAAAAGGATTTAACTAGTAGCGCCCTTTTTATCGTTAGTTGTCTTTTATCGTCACTTATTGACAATAAATGACGATTTTTGACAATAAATATCGAGAAAAGTACAATTTCTCGTCATTTATTGCCATTAAATTGGCTACTTATGACAATGTTTTGGTGTTTTTACGCGCAGCACCTCCAGAGATTAGAGCGAAAGGATTTAACTAGTAGCGCCCTTTTTATCGTTAGTTGTCTTTTATCGTCACTT
>NZ_CAMTIA010000044.1 GCF_947072475.1 uncultured Deefgea sp. | reverse complement strand
TGAAATCGAGGAAAAAAATGCCGCTCACTTGGCTTAAGTGAACGGCATTACGGCTCCGGCCGTTTTTTTTTGCCGGTAAAAACTTATTTGTTTTGAATTTTGAATTGAGTAAAAGCTTGAATCAGCTCGGTATTGGGCGCTAAGTCTTTAACTGCAGCAAGCAATTGAAGTTGATTATTTTGCCAGCTAAAGGCATCGGCGCTTAAATAGCCACCACTGCCGGCTGAGCGCAACACAATAATCACTTCATCCAGACCGTCGCCATTGATGTCCGCATTGATGACGCGCTCAAGGCTGCCATCGCGCGGCTGAATTTGTCCGCTGAGAAACACATCAAATGGAAACTCGCTACTGCCACCAGCATAAAGTCGAATGGCATAGCTGCCGATGCTGCGCGGCTCAAGCTCACCTTCGCTGACTAAAATATGCTGTTGATTGGGTAACTGTAACTGGATTGACCTAGAGGGTATCTCTGCATGGGCCATAGACATCAAAGCATAGGTGAGTATACCTATTAGTTTATTTGGTTTCATTGCGTCCTTTGATTCGATCAATACGGCGATTTGGCACTTAAAGCAGACTGATCAGCATTTTGCTCGCCAAGACGATTAAAAGGGCAGCAAAGCATTTTTTTAGCACCGGCACTGGCAAGCGATGCGCCGCTGCTGCGCCGATTTTGGCCATTGGAAAGCTGGCTAAAACAATCCCCAATAGCGCCGGTAAATACACAAAGCCTAAGCTGCCTGATGGCAGTTGCTGCGCTGACCAACCGCTAACGATAAAACCCAACGCGCCAGCCAGCGCAATCGGAATCCCAATTGCCGACGAAGTACCAATCGCCGTTTTAACCGGTACATTGCATGCCGTCATAAAGGGGACTGATAAAGAGCCACCGCCAATGCCGACCCAGCTCGACAACACGCCAATGCCACTACCAACCAGATTCATGCCCAGCACATTAGGTAATTGCCGACTCGGTTTGGGTTTAAGGTCGAGCAACATTTGCGCCGCAACTACGTAGGCAAAAATAATAAATAGCCACTTTAAATGCACCGCAGAAATCCAACCGGCAATTTGCGCGCCAATAAAGGTGCCAAGCACAATGCCTAGGCTAATCTGCCGCACAATATCCCAACGCACCGCGCCTTTTTGCGCATGCGCGCGCACGCTGGCGGCACCAGTAAAAATAATCGTCGCTAATGAAGTGCCAATGGCTAAATGCTGCTGATGCTCGGGGGCGACACCAAGCCAGTGAAAGACCCACAATAAAGCCGGAACAATCACCAAACCGCCGCCGACGCCCAATAAACCGGCTAAAAATCCAGCAACAAGTCCAACCGCAAGACAGGCAAGAATGACTCCAATCATGATGGGTCTCATTGGGCCGAATAATTCGGCGTGAATCGTATTCTCTAAGCCCTCGTGCCAGCGTTGTATGGCAAGGCGTCCAAGCCACAAAAAGTAGCGAGTACGACATGGTGAGGCAATGATGCAAGACGACTTTTGCGTAAGGGCTTATTCGCTGATTATGCCGTTTTTTTTAGCTAAGCTGCCATTCGGCTTGCATCTCTTGACGATTTTCTTGCCGATCTGCGTATTCATTTAGTAAATCATGCAGGCGAAATTGATTGAGTTTGAGCGCCAAGCTACATGCCGACTCACCTTGCAGATGCTGTAGATGTGGATTCGCGCCATGCTGCACCAACCATAAAGCGGCGTTAAATTTGTGATTGGCGGTGGCTTTATGTAGCGCAGTCCAACCTTCGGCATTTTGGTGATTGATGCTGATGACGCCACAGTGTTGAATAATCAGCTGCATCACGGCAAGATGCCCACCGGCAGCGGCCTGCATTAACGGTGTCATGCCTTTGTGACTGGCTTGTTGCACATTGAGTTGGTGGCCGATGAATAAGCTCACCAGATCCGTGTTGCCATTGAGTGCCGCCCAATGCAGTAGCGTATAGCCATGGCGATCTTTCACGTGCAGATTGGCTTTGAGCTCAATCAGTTGCAGCACAATGTTGAGTTTTCCGGCAAAGCAGGCGTGCATGACGGGGGTCCAGCCGGCTTCATCTTGCAGCTCAATGGGCATTCCTGCGCGGATAAACAAAGGCAATAAATCATACTGCCGTTGCTCAATGGCTTGGTGTAGTGCTTTGGGTGTGACGTTATGGCCATGCTGCGCCAAAACGGCTTTGGCATCAGGATCGGCTTTGACTAGCGGAATATGCCCCCAAATGTCGGCCGTTTGCGGGGGTAAGGCATCGAGCGCAACTTGCAGACGGAATATTTCGGTGGCAATCGCTTTAGGAAAACCAGCTTGTTTTTGCTGACCTTGAATCAGTAAGTCATTAAAACAGGCGTCAAGTTGGTTTTGTTCCCAGCTGTGCATAATGCGCATCAATACCTCAGGGTATTGTGCGTCGAGTTGGTTTGGAAACTGGCTTGGGCCGAGATGTTGCCGCAAGTGATCAATGAGAATTTGGACATGAAGCATAACGCTGCCCATTTTATAGTGTCAGGACAGCGTCATTGAAGCATTGAGTGCGGCGACGTCGCGCCGAAACAATACCTAAAATTGTGGCCAAAAATACCTTGACCTTACTTTTGCGTCAGCCAACGAGCAGCGTCGAGCGCGTAGTAAGTCAAAATCGCATCTGCGCCCGCGCGTTTAAACGCCAATAGGCTCTCGAGCACCACACTTTGCTCATCAAGCCAGCCATTTTGGCTGGCCGCTTTGAGCATGGCGTATTCACCTGAAACTTGATACACAAAGGTCGGCACTTTAAATTCATCTTTCACGCGGCGAACGATATCGAGATACGGCATGCCGGGTTTGACCATCACCATATCAGCGCCTTCGGCTAAATCGAGCGCGACTTCATGCAAAGCTTCATTGCTATTGGCGGGGTCCATTTGGTAGGTGTATTTATTGCCTTTACCTAAATTACCCGATGAGCCGACCGCATCACGGAACGGGCCGTAAAACGCCGAGGCGTATTTGGCGGAATACGCCAAAATCCGGGTGTGGATATGGTCTTCACGATCTAAAGCGGCACGAATTGCGCCAATGCGGCCATCCATCATATCGGACGGTGCCACCATGTCGGCGCCAGCGGCAGCATGGCATAAAGCTTGGCGAATCAACGCATTCACCGTTTCGTCATTTAACACATAGCCGTGTTCATCAATAATGCCGTCTTGCCCATGAATGGTGTAAGGATCGAGGGCGATATCGGTAATTAAGCCTAAATCAGGAAAGCGACGTTTGAGTTCTTCGAGCGCACGCGGCACTAAGCCACGGCGATTCCAGGCTTGGGCGGCGTCGAGTGATTTAAGCTGCGGCTCAATCACGGGAAATAAGGCTAAGGCGGGAATGCCCAGTTTTACCGCCGCTTCGGCGGTGTAATACAGTTTGTCGAGGCTTTGCCGCGTTACGCCGGGCATTGAAGCGATCGCTTCTTCGCGGTTTGTGCCATCTAAAACAAACACCGGCAAAATTAAATCACTGGCGCTGAGGCTGTTTTCTCGCATTAAGCGTCGTGAAAAATCATCGCGGCGCATGCGGCGCAGACGAGTGTGTGGAAAGGGGCGATTGCTGTGCATGCGATTCTCCTAATGATTGAGGCGGTAATTTTATCTGAGTCGGCAACAAAATACTGTTGTGATTATTGCGAGTGGATTTATTTTGCCGTGCTGCAATGGCCATTGCGGTAGATTAAATGCGTCGACAATAAGATAATTGTAAGTGTGGCGCAGGAAAGTGAATGCAGACGGCGTATTTTTAGCCTGCATATCGGCGATATACCGATACAATCGCTGAAGGTCTATGTCACGGTGTGATCAATCAATAGGTGGATATGATGAGAAAAATAGTCGGCTTTATTTGCGTCTTGCTGATGGCATGGACGAGTTTGGCTTACGCGGCTGGGGCCAATTCTTTACTTGCCAACCCCGAGACCCGCCAAAATGAAGACAATGAGGCTTTGCCTTTAACGGTGGACAATCGCACTTTGGCGGTGTTTCGCGTTGGCATTTCATCGTATACACAAAGAGATCGGGTGGAGGCGGCCAAGCTGCGTTTGGCTCGAATTATTAAAACCAAAGGCCTTGGCAAAGTCAGCTCAATGCCAGTCATCCCGCCTGGTGTGGGCATCGCGATTTTGCTCGATGGACAAATGGTGTTCACGATTCAGCCGGGTGATATCAATGAGTTGGCAGGCGAAACCATGCCCTCGGCGGTTGAGCGGGCGACGGAACAGCTCAGCTTGCTGATTAATGATCGTCGTGAATTGAATAACCCGAAGCAACTGTTATTTGCCGGTTTACATACCCTGATGGCATCGGTGGTGCTGTTTTTTGGCTTGTGGATTTTAAGGCGCGCGCGACCGCGAATGCTCAAATTGGGGCATAGCTATTTAGCGCAGCCGATTGCCAGAGTCGCGAAAAACACCGTGGGTGTGACAATCGCGTCTTTAAATCATTCCCTGCAATGGGTGGTCAGGATTGTCTTGGGGGTATTGATTTTGTCCTTGCTGTATAGCTGGGCAAGTTATGTTTTTTTACAATTTCCGCTCACCCGCGCTTGGAGTGAAAATCTGAATGTAACGATTTTTGGATTTTTAGGTAAGGCAGGTTTAGCCGTGCTCGATGCGGTACCCGGCTTGTTGGTGGTGGCGTTTATTGTGGTGTGTACTCGTTATTTATCCATGTTGATGGCGTTCTTTTTTAACCGCATTGAGCGTGGCGAACTGAGTTTTGCTTGGTTTGACCGAGATACTGCCGGTACGACGCGGCGCATTTTATCGGTAGTGATTTGGCTATTAGCCTTGGCGATGATTTACCCCTATTTGCCGGGGGCGAATACCGAGGCATTTAAAGGCTTGTCGGTGATTGTTGGTTTGATGGTGTCGCTCGGGGCTTCTAGCGTGGTGGGGCAATTTGCCAGCGGCTTTATTTTGGTTTACTCCAAATCGCTCAAGCAGGGTGAGTTCGTACAAATTGGCAATACCGAAGGCACTGTGGCGCATATTGGTCTGTTTGCCACCAAAATTCATACCAATTTACGGGAAGAAATTAGTATTCCTAATTCGGTGTTATTTGGGCAAAACGTCGTTAATTACTCGCGCTTGGCCACCAACGGCGGGGTGATTTCACAGATTATCGTCACCATTGGCTATGACGTGGCTTGGCGGCAGGTTGAGGCGATGCTATTGATGGCCGCGCAGCAAACGGCGGGTGTTCGCGCTGACCCGCCGCCAAGGGTGTTTCAAACCGGCTTGCTGGATTTTTATGTGGAATACCATTTGCGCGTGGCGCTGGATGAGCCGCAGCGGCGGATGGAAATCTTGCATGATTTAAATGGCAAGGTGCAGGACGTTTTTAATACTTATGGCATTCAAATTATGTCGCCAAACTATCGCTCAGATCCCGAACATGAAAAACTGGTCCCGGTTGAGCAATGGTACCCGGCACCGGCGAAAAAAGAATAATCGTATCGGCGTGGATTTTAATTGATGGGTATTTGTTTGCAGACTTTTATTTGTATGGCCTGCATTTAAATACCCACGACTTAATATCCAGCTTGGATCTTGAGGGTTTTAAGGGCTTGCAGCACGCTGGTTGAGCACCCGCAGCGGGTGAAGCTGGTTTAGTGGCCGTCGATTTTGACTGGGCTTGCCGGGGCGGTCTGGCAATTTTTGTTGATGATGTGTTCTAAAGTTTTAAGCAAAATCGGTTTGGCGAGAAAATCATTCATGCCTGCAGCGAGAAACTGGCTGCGCGATTCGGCGAGTGCGTCGGCAGACAAAGCAATAATCGGTAGCGCAGCATAATCGCCCCCCAAACGGCGAATCTGGCGGGTGGCTTCTAGCCCATCCATCACGGGCATATGACCATCCATCAGTACGAGGTCGTAGTGTTTTGCTTGAACTTTGGCCAGCGCCTCTGCGCCGTCGATGGCAAATTCCACCTGATGCCCTAGCTGTTTGAGCATGGCGCTTAATACTTTCAAATTCACTGGATTGTCATCAGCGGCGAGGATGTTTAAGCGGGCGGTTTGCGGCGCATACTGCGTGCTCGGGGCCGCCACTGGCGGTGGATCACAATCGATGCGTGGGATCAGCACCGTAAATTGGCTGCCAACGCCAAATTGGCTTTGCACATCAATATGGCCGTGCATTAATTCAATCAGGGTTAAGGAAATCTCTAGCCCTAATCCACTCCCCCCGTAATGGCGGGCAATGTGCTTATCGGCTTGCTGAAAACGTTTAAATAGCCGAGACAAGCCTTCGGGTGTCATGCCTATTCCGGTGTCATTGATGATAAAAATCAAATCGTCTTTGTTGCTTGAAACGCAAAGCGCGACTTCTCCTTTTTCAGTAAATTTGATGGCATTGCCGAGTAAATTGAGCAAAATTTGCCGCATCCGGACAATATCGCCCAATTGCCATTGGGGTAAATGATCTGCCAGGGCCAAGGTTAAATGGATATTTTTTTCGTTCGCGCGCATCCGCATTAAACGCATACATTCACGCAACAATTGTTGCGGCGAATAAGGGGTTTTTTCTAGCTCAATTTGCCCGGTTTCTAGTCGTGATAAATCGAGGATATCGTTGAGTAATGCGAGTAAATGCTGTGCTGAGCTTCTGGCGGTGATGACGTAATCATTTTGCGGCTCACTCAGCGACATCGTGGATAACAGATCGAGCATCCCCAGAACGGCATTCATGGGGGTGCGAATTTCATGGCTCATATTGGCCAGAAAGATGCTTTTGCTTTGATTGGCCAGCTCGGCGCGTTGAGTTGCCCCCGCTAGCGCGAGGTTAAGGTCTTCGAGTTCATCGCTTCGTAGGTGCTCTAAGCGATTTTGCCGGTATAGCAGCAGCGAGAAAGCCAGCGTTAATCCTAGTTGCAGTAAAACTAAGCTAGTAATGGTTTTCGATTGCTCACTTAATGTTTTGGCGTAATGTTCGGCGCTGCGTAAAGTGTCGTCTTTGGCGAACTGAATCATATTCAGGATGATGTCTTGCTGCTGATCAAGCGCCATTCTGAGTGTAATGAGGTCTTGCCGATGGTATTTAAGCGGCACGTCAGGGCCAAGATAACGGTCTGTCTCGGCGATGAATTTTTGTAAGGCATCCAAATTATTTTGGATTTGAGGATTGGTTGCATGATTGGCATAGGGCGCTTTGGCAATTACATCGACCCGACTGACAAAAATATCGTAACGCATCCGTAAGTTTTTCATCTGTAAGGCATCTTCATCGACCAAAAGTCGTTCCACTTGATCGCTCAGCCGGTAGTATTCATAGCCCAATTGGGCGTAAACCCATATATCGTTATCCGCTCCGATTCGAGACGATTTTTCTAAGATGTCATATTGTCGATTCAGCATCAACATCATGCTGATGATCATCAGCAGTACGGCGGCGGCAATGATGGATAGCGGGCCTTTGCCGAGCGGTTTTTTTGACATTGTTTGATTACTCAACCTTGATGGCAATTAACTGCCAAACGGAGCGAGAAAAATAAGTTCTATTTTGTAAGTGCGTGTATTGGTCAAAAGGAAATATCAGAAATAACGGCCCTTTATCCCGAGTGCTAAACGCTTTGCCATCGATTTTTCTTGCCAAAATGGGCTCAAATTGGGTGTCGCTACTGGGCATCACAATGGTGTAGTCATTGATTGCTTTGAGATGAAGCTGCTGACCTTTGCTCCCTGCTCGTTTTAAAACATCACTGAGTAATGGCCCAGTAAAGGTATGAACGCCGCTATACCACGGTGAACGGGTACGAATGCTTTTTTGTGGGAGCTGATTGAGCAATGCGTCATCAAAAACCAAGGTGTTTCCTTGGTTGTATTGGCTGATATGACCGCTCATCGTTAATACTGCTGGGCCTTGGGCAGGCTCAATGTTAGCGGCATGGCTGATGGGGCTAAAAAGTAGGCTGGCGAGAACTAAAGCGCGAATCATGATGATTCATCTCCATGCATTGAATGCGATGAAATAGGATTTCTAAATGCTTTCGTTTTTAACTATAGATCAGTCGGCAAATCAAGTTTGTTTTGTAAGCATTCGGCGACTATAACGAAGCTCATCCTAATTCGTGAGGCAACTTATGGATCCACATAAAAGTGGCGTAAGTGCATTGCAACAATCGGTATTAATTCATGAGGAAGTGAAGGTTGTTGTTGTCAGTTGTTTTGAAATTAACTTAATGGGCTTAAATGCCATTATTTTGGCCAAAAAAGCGGGCGCGCATGCCCGTGGTTTTGGTGTGATCTCGGGAGAATTGCGCTCACTCAGCTTGGCGCTGCAGGCAGAAATGCATCGACTTGGCCTATTGGCACAAGAATTACTCAATTCAGCAACCACCCGTTTGCAAGCCGAAAGGCGTTTGGCACGCTTAAGCGATGCCGCCGCATTTTCTGTCGAGGTGGCTGAACTGCTGGCCCCAGCCATGGAAAAAACCCGCAACAAAATGGTGGTGTTTAAAGGGGGGAGTAAATTTGGAGAATGCTTGGATGATGCGTATCAAACCTGTACTTTTGGCTTGGTTTTAGCCCGATCGGCCCGCATCGAGTCAGCCTATAGCGGTGAATTACGTACGATTTTGGCTGAATTATCCGAAGAATTTGCCCAAAAAATAACCACAGTCTTACCGCGTCTGGATGCATTACGCCAAATCACCCAAAACCTTGCCTGAGATCTGATTCAATGAAAAAAGCTTTATTGATTGCCAGTGCTGCTGATCATCGTTGGTTTGCCATTTCGCGTGACCCTGCTCGCCCGAATCATTTGATCGATACCAATGAATATGTGGTGACCAATGGCAATGACAGTATTTTGTGTGATCCGGGTGGCTCGGAAGTTTTCCCTGCGGTGTTTGCGGCGCTCTCAGAAGTGGTTGACCCGCGTACGGTGCAAAGGATTTTTTCTTCACATCAAGACCCCGATGTGATTTCTTCTTTGGGCTTGTGGCATGATTTTAATCCCCAGATTAAATGCCATGTTTCTGGTTTATGGAGTGGTTTTATTCCGCATTTTGGTGGTGAAGACAATACGATTGTCGGCATACCCGACGAGGGCGGTACTTTGTTGGTGGGCGATGCGCCGTTGACCATCGTTCCGGCGCATTACTTGCATTCATCCGGCAATTTTCATTTATACGATCCAGCCTGCAAATTATTATTTAGCGGCGACATTGGCGCAGCCTTATTTCCTGATGCAAATGCACCTTTGTTTGTTGAGGATTTTGATCAGCACATTCGTTACGCCGAAGGTTTTCATCGCCGCTGGATGGGGAGTAATACGGCGAAAAAACGCTGGGTTGAGCAGGTCCGCGAGTTAGATATTGAGTTGCTGTGTCCCCAGCATGGGGCGATTTACCGTGGTGCGGATGTGAAGCGATTTATTGATTGGTTTGATGCGTTAAAAGTTGGCCTCGATTAGCACTTGATATTCGGCATATTCACCCATAACTAATACGGGTAAGCTATTGAGCAATTATTTTATAACCCAGCTTGATGCTGGGTTTTTTATACCCAAAGATAGGATTTAATCATGGCGATTATCGTAAACGGCGTTGAAATCAGCGAAGCAAGTATCGAAAATGAATTGGCGCAACACGCCGAAGCAGAAAGCCCGCGCGATGCGGCAATCCAAGAATTGATTTTGCGTGAATTATTATTGCAAACGGCAAAAAAAGAAGGCATCACCGCACCTACAACTGAAGAAATCATCGGCACTTTGCTAGAAAAAGCCATTCCTGTTGAAGAAGCCGACGAAGCGGCCTGCCTTGATTTTTACAATAGCAATCCAGAAAGCTTTACCAAGGGTGAAATGGCTTCAGCCAATCACATCTTGTTCCCATTGGGCGAAGGCTTGACTGCGGGCATCGCCAAAGCAAAAGCCGAAGGCGTGTTGGCGGATGTATTGGCCAATCCAAGCAAGTTTGCTGATTTGGCTCGCGAGCATTCAACTTGCCCATCGAGCGCGCAAGGCGGCAGCTTAGGTCAATTTGGCCGTGGTCAAATGGTGCCCGAATTTGAAACCGCGATTTTCTCGACCGAAGCTGGCGTGATTGTGCCTACATTGGTAGAAACCCAATTTGGTTACCACATCATTGAAGTGACTGAGCGTAGCCAAGGTGACAGTGTTTCATTTGAAGAAGTGAAAGAACGTCTACAAGCCTTCTTAACCGACATGGCAGGCCGCAAAGCCATGCACGATTACCTCGGTCAATTGGTAACAAGCGCCAAAATCGAAGGTTATTCATTACCTGCAATGGCTTAATGCGTGCTGCCAGATTGAGCACGACTTGATGCAAAAAGCCAGATCGTTGATCTGGCTTTTTGTTTCGTCAGCGACGATGGCCAATGAATGAGAGTGATATGAGCGAGCCTGTTGCAGCACCACCGTTTCTGCCGTTTTTGTTTCCATTACTCAATGAATTTCCAACGGAGATTCGGCAGCGTTTGGTACAAAGTGGGATCGAGCACCATGTGAAGGCCGATACGCTGATTTGCAGCGAAGGCGCTAAAAGCCAACATATTTTGTTTTTATCGAGCGGCATCTTATCGATTACGGCGAATGAAGATCTAGGCAAGCGTGCTTTTTTATATGGCTATATGCCCGCAGGCTCGATCGCTGGCTTGCAAATGCTCTTTAATGAGCGCGTCAATACCTATTGTTTGACCAGCGCGGTTGATAGTCATTATTTATTAATTGGCATCGACGATTTGCTGCAGGCTTTGCGTGAATACCCTTTAGCTTGGCAAGCTTGCGCCAAGGAGCTGGCGACGGGTGTTAAGTTTTTGCTCAATTTCGTCAATTTATTATCGCATGCCAGTGGCTATCAAAAATTACGCACTTTTTTGGGTTGGCTAGAGCGCAATGCGCAAGCCTATCCCAATCAAATTGGTTTGGATTTAAGCCAGCAAGAGATTGCCGCGCGGATTGGTTTATCGCGAGAAATGGTCAATCGGATGCTGACTGAGCTGAGAAAAGGCGGCTATATCGAGCAAGATGAGCGGGGTCGCTTTCATATTTTGAAGCCCTTACCCAAAAAATTCTAAACAAATTCGATTTGTCATCGCCGTGTGCGAAATAGCACAGCGGCTTGTTTTGGCGCTTTTGCCCGCCTAAAATCGATAAAAATCAAGTATTCACCTCGACGTTGTTCAAGTCGCAGATCTCGTCGTTACCCAAATAAGCCCATTTTGCTGATCCGATCGCCTATTTAATGGCCATTGGGGTCAACTGCATTTTTGGGTGTTTATTTTCGTACTAAACTCCATTAACTGCGTCGGCGAACTTTAGGTGCTGGCTCGTCATCGAGCGTTGAGTTAGACATCGGGGTGGTATTGCAAATATTTTAAATTGGAGCTATTCATGCAAAAGAAAATTCTGGTTCGTTGCTTGCTGGCCTTGCCCTTGGTGTTGGCCTTAGCCCAACCCGCGCAGGCGCGAAATGATAATCGTGTAAGCAAAGGCGCGGTGATTGGTGGTGTGCTCGGTTTGGCGGCAGGTAATGGCCTTAAAGGTGCTCTGAGTGGCGCTGTGATTGGTGGCGGACTGGCTGCGGTGAGTAGTGATGGTTATCGAGGTCGTCGTGCCCAGCGCGGCGCTAAAAAAGGTGCTGTTGTGGGCGCGGTGATTGGTGGTCTAGCTGGCAATGGTTTACGTGGTGCCTTAAAAGGCGCAGTCGCTGGCGGCGCTGCCGGTGCCATTTTTAATCGTTAATTCATTACATTAATTCATTCTTTTTTGGAGCTTTTACCATGAAACTGATCGCCCTTACTTTGAGCCTCGCCTTATTGTCTCCGTTTGCTGCCGCCAAAGACGCTAAACCTACTGCGCTGCCGAGCTTGCAAGATGTTGCGCATTTGAGCTGTACTGAAATGTGGCAAGAATCTGGCAAATCGGTGGATAAATTTTTCCATGCGGTAGAAACCATGGCCGGTTATTTACTACAAAGCCGTGACGAGACTTTCCCTGATCAACTTGAAGCAGGTAAGCAATTTGGTGAGCGCATCGATGTGGCTTGCCGTAAAGCGCCAGATCAATTATTGCTATCAGCCGTCGATATCGCATTGCGTGAGACTTTAGCAACGATTAAAGCGCCTGCTAAATAATCAGCGAGTGAATCGAGTGAAGCAATAATAAAAAGCCAGATCGAATATGATCTGGCTTTTTTTATACCGTGATGAAATTAGTTTTGTAAAATTTTGAGTGGAATACGCAGCATATCGTCGCCCAAGCCAGCAAAATACCAAATAATGCCAATGAGCGCCGCCACGGTGAGTAAATACCAAACCAAAGAAAAAATCTGCCCATAGCGGTCTAGCGGCAATAAATGGCTTTGATGCCGGCCTCGCCATTCAAAAACGATCTCTAAGCTACCAATAAATAATAAAAATCCGAGTAAGGCCAGACCAAAATGGTAGCTCACCCCAATCCCCAATAGCGCACCAACAACGCAGGCAATTAAACCGAGCACGCTATTCATTGAAAAACTAATGCTCTTTAAAATATGCCCACCATCGAGCGGCAAAATCGGCAATAGATTAAATAAATTGAGCAGGGCGTTAAAGGTTGCCAAGCCGGCAAAAAACACATTGCCAGTCAGCCAATACGCCAAGCAAGAGGCCAGCGATAATAGTAAGCCAAAGCTCGGCCCCATAATCGCAATCACCACGTCTTGCCAGCGGGTATTGATTTTTTCGTCCGACAGCGCTAATCCGCCTAAAAATGGGATTAGGTAAATACCTTTGGTTTTCATGCCAAAATATTTCATGGCGCGAATATGGCCGTATTCATGAAAAACCAAGCACGCCAATAAAGCCAGCGCAAATTGGAATGAAAACAACCAAGAATAAGCCGCAACACTCGCGCCAGCGAGCGCGACTTTGATGAGTTTGGCGCTTTTAAATAGCTTTAACGCTAAAACCCCCAGCCCCAGCAAGCTGAACTTATTGGTGGTTTGGTGGGGGACAACCGGGCTTTGGCGCTCAATATCCTGTGTATCACGCGTTCCCTCGGCGACAAGCGTTTGGTCAACGATTAAGCGATAGTCCAACACAAACGGTTGCCATTGCAAATCGGTTTCAAGGCGAATGTGTTGCTCGCCAGACATGGGGTCATTCAGGATAAATTGCAGCGCGCTGGCACCTTCACGATCGGCTGAGGCGGCTTTCTCTGCCACTAGGGTATTGTTCCAAAACAGCTGCTGCCAACCGGCTAAGCTGCCTTCGAGTCGCAATGGCTTGCCTAAGCAATCAATATTTAATAATTCCACGGTATTTCCAATTCTCCCATCAATAAAAGTGAAGTCGCTGACGACGTAATCGTTGCGGCCTGATCTTGGCGGCTATTTTGAAGCAAATTGGCGCGCTTGAGTTTGTATTGTGCTTGAACACGCGGTTTTTCAGCCTACCGCGCCGTTTTGGCTATCTGCACAAGCTATTGAAAGATCTGGCTGGGCTTATTTGAAATCAAGGTGCTTGCTTGATTGCGCAGGTATAACGATAGGCTTGTGCTGCATGACAGCGTATTGAGCTATGATTTGCCCCATTTTGAAATCAGTGCTGATTGAATGCAACAAGGAAAACAGATGCGTCACCTTATAATTCTTACTGCAGTAAGCCTAGCTCTCGCTGGGTGTGGAGAAAAACCAAGTTCGGTGGAGTTCGCTGAACCGACGCTCAATGCTGCAACGGCAGAAAACGTCCAGCAATGGTTAAGCCAATCGAGCCAGCCCTTGCAAGCGTTAGACGCGGCGCAAGCGAGCGACTCGCAAGACTTAGCGGCCTTTGGTGCTGCAGTGGGGGATGCGCGTTTAGTGGTGCTCAATGAAGACAGCTACGCCGACAAAAACGCCTATGAACTGATGAATCGCTTGGTGCAATACCTGCATCAGAACAAAGATTTTGAGGTGTTATTGATTGAAAGTGCGATGTTTGACGTCGAAGGCATCTGGCGTAGCGCCACCGAGAAAGACGCCAGTGTGGTCGAATTAGCGCCGGGCCGAGTGTTTTATATGTATTCACAAACCGATGCCAGTCGCAAAGCCTTGGCGTATATCGATCAAGCACGCCGCAGCGAGCGGCCGCTGATTTTGGCTGGGTTTGATCTGCCGCTTGCTGGATCGACGTCGATTAACGAATTATTGCCGACGATGACCCAATTTTTGCAGCAAAAAGGCTCGAGTATTCCCGCGCAAGCCAATTGGCCTGAATACCGTCAAGTCGCCAAACGGGCGATTGAGCTCAACAGTCAGGGCATGGATTTAAGCCAATTTAAGCAAGTGAGCGCCCAGCTTAAAGCCGAGTTGTGTCAAAACGCCGTCACTGGGCAAACGCCACTCCGTGAATCGGCCGGTTGGTGGTGCCAGCAAGTCAAATCGATCGAAGCCAGCGTTGGCCGTCAGCAGCATACCGATGACGTGAATTATGATTTGCGCAATCCAGTATTAGCCGACAATGTGCAATGGCTGATTGAGCAACCGTTTGCCGGTAAAAAGGTCATTGTTTGGACCAATTCATCGCATGGTTTGCCACAAGTGAGTGGCGTAGATCCGGCGACGCAGCAGCCAATCTACAGCATGGGCTGGCATCTAAAACAGCGTTTTGCTGAGCAAGTTTACATTGCGAGATTGGCCGCGCTGGGCGGCAAAACCAATAAGTATTGGGATAGCGGCGTTCAGGATGTTGTGCTAGCGCCCAATACCCTTGATGCGGTGTTAAAACAAACTCATTTGAAATCGGGTTTTATTCATGCGCCAACGGATCCGGCTTTGCGCGCACAGTTAGCGCAATTTAAATCGCCATCGAAGTTTGCGACCGATTACCAAGGTCTCTTTTTCTACCCACAAGCCGAACCCGCACTACAAGGCGCACACGCCATTGTGCCTTTGCCTTAAACGCGTTTGCGTTTAAAAAAAGCCAGTTCATGCTGAACTGGCTTTTTTGTGCAGTAGATTATGGCTTTGCCTATGGATCGGCGTGTAGTTGCTTTTTAGGCAATGTTCAGATTTGATGCTGTGCCGCGCTCGTCGAGCTGGGGCTTAAAAACCCGTCGAAGCGCACCGAGTAAGGAGAGAGACAAACGGTTTTATCGTTGGGCTCACGACAATCGAGGGCACAGCGGAGCTGGGCGCGCTCGGGTCGCTTTTCTTTTCCCCCAACTCTTTGGCGGACAAAGAGTTGGGGGGCCGCCACTGACTGCGACTGTAAAACACTGTGCCGCAGGCACTTAAAACCATCAGCACGTAATCTGAATATTGCCGATTTTTATTGGGTATATCAATATAGCGCTTATTGAATATAGCGGGCATTGCTATACCCATCTAGGCGTGCAGATGTTGCGCTTGTCGTGATGGGGCAACGGTTTCGGTGGCGGCTTTGGGTTTATGCTGTTTGCCGGCGTAATCGCTTTCTAGCAAAGCGCTTGCCGCAACGGCTGACATGCCTTGCGTTTGCAACCACAGCGCAACCATTTTCGCCAAACGATCGAGCGCGATGCGATGCGTGGCGTCGGTGCTGGCGTAGAGCCAGTCAGCAAACGCCATAAAGTTAGCAAATGGCGCGTCGCCCAATAGCGCTGGCAAAGTATTGGCAAAGCGCCCCGAATTGGCGACCAAATCCCAGTAACGCGCAAAGCGCACTAAGCGCTGCATCGTCGTGAAGTCGATGTCGCGATTGGCCAAAATCGTGTACGGCGGGAACGGGTCGTACACCATGGCAAATTCGGCGGTATGGCGAATAATTGGCGTGCCGCGCAGGCGTTTTAAAATCCCAAATTGAATTTCATGCGGCTTGAGCGCGTACAGTTGATCAAAGCCAACGCCAAAGCTTTCCACGGTTTCGCCGGGCAAGCCAGCGATTAAATCTACATGCATATGCGCGTGCGAATTTTCCACCAGCCAGCGGATATTCTCGGCAGCTTTTTCATTATTCTGTTTGCGGCTGACCAAGGTTTGTACTGCGGGGTTAAAGCTTTGAATGCCGATTTCAAACTGCAGGCTGCCTGCTGGGAATTGCATAATGCCGGCTTTGAGCGCTTCGGGCAGATGATCAGGCACTACCTCAAAATGCGCGAACACCGGATCATTCGGGTGTGCGGCGATTTTATCGAGGAAGAACTGCATAATGCGCAGGCTGGTTTTGATGTTCAGATTAAACGTGCGATCGACAAATTTAAACAGCCGCGCGCCGCGCTGATACAGCGTTTCCATCTCGGCCAAAAAGCGCTCTAGCTCAAACGGCCATGCGGTTTTATCTAGCGCCGAGAGGCAAAATTCGCACTTGAAGGGGCAACCCCTTGATGCTTCGACATACAGCGTGCGGTTTTTGATATCGTCATCGGTGTAGAGAGAATAGGGCAGTTGTAAGTCATCCAGTTTGGCTTGCACGCCGACATGGATTTTCATTAAGGGTTGTGGGCCGTGCAGAATCTGGCGACACAAATCAGGTAGCGTCACCTCGCCCCAGCCAGTAACGACAAAATCAGCGTCTTTGACAATCGCTTGCTCCGTGGTTTCGTAAGACACCTCGGGGCCGCCGAGGATAATCTTAACCTGCGGCGCAACGCGCTTGATCAGCGCCACCAAGCGGGCGGTTTCTTCAACGTTCCAAATGTAAACGCCAAAGCCGATGATCTGCGGATTTTTGGCCAATAAACGCTCAGCAAACTCCGTGGTTTTACCGCCAATCACAAACTCCATAATTTCGGTTTGCGACTGCAGATCGCCCATATTGGCCTGCAAATAGCGCAAGCCCAAAGAGGCATGCGTGTAGCGGGCGTTCAGCGTCGAGAGAATGATGGTCATGGCGGCAGAAATTCAAAAGCGAAAACGCTATTTTACGGGTTTACGCGTGTATCAGGGATAAGGATTGCTCAGTGGTTGGGCGTTACTGCTGTTGTTCCATTTCTGATTGTAAATTTTCTAGCTCAGTCAGGATTTTGATGAATTTCTCGCCAAATGGGGTGAGGCGATATTCGACCCGAGGTGGAACTTCATTAAATGCAATGCGTTCGATGATGCCGTATTCAATATTGCGTCTTAAACATTCATTGAGCACCTTGGTGCTCAGCCCTTCTACACGGCGCACCATTTCCCCTGGGCGATTCACTGCGTGTGCTAACAATTTGTAGACGGTGAGCGACCATTTGCATCCGCAAATACTTTCCACCATCCGTGCGCTGCGCTCGGGGGGCGATTGTCGTGAAAAAATTATTTCCTTGCTATTCATGAATTTAGCCCTTTTTGAATCTACCGAACCATTTTGTGCCTACTTTTCACTGCCTGAGCGCGTCGCTTAGAGTGTGTTCTCACCTTAACATGAAAGGAGTTACACAATGAAGCATACACAGCAAGCGATGGCATTGATCGTTGGTGGTTCAAGCGGCATGGGTTTGGCGACGGCGAAATTATTATTAGCCCGCAATATTCCGACGCTGATTGTCGGCCAATCGGCGGACAAATTAGCACAGGCGCAGCAAGAGTTATCGCATTTGGGTGATATCACAACGCTGCAAATCAATTTGCAGCAAGAGCAGGAGGTGCAAAAGCTGATCGATTTTATTGCGCAGAGTGAATTGCATATCAAGTATCTAGTGAATGCTGCGGGTACGTTTAATCCAACTGCTTTTTTAGCGCATACACACGCCGATTATGATCAATATCTGGCTATAAATCGGGCGACATTTTTTATTTCACAAGCCGTCGCGAAGAATATGGCGAAGTTTGGCGGTGGTGCCGTGGTGCATATAGGTTCGATGTGGGCCAAACAGGTGATTAAAGCCACACCATCTGCCGCATATTCGATGGCAAAAGCGGGTCTGCACGCACTCACCCAGCATATGGCGATGGAATTGGCTGAGCAGCATATTCGTGTGAATGCGGTTTCGCCTGCGGTAGTGAAAACACCGATTTATCAGTCGTTCATTAAGGCGGATCAGGTTGATGAGGTCTTGGCTTCGTTTAATTCGTTTCACCCAATTGGTCGAATTGGCCAGCCGGATGACGTTGCGAAAACCATTGATTTCTTGCTCAGCGATGCTGCTAGCTGGGTGACGGGCGCAGTTTGGGATGTCGATGGTGGTGTGATGGCAGGGCGCAACTAGGTTTTGGCGCTGCCTGTTAGCTATTTCTCCGCGCATAGTGTTTTATTATTGTGTATGGTATGTCTATCAAGCCTTTTATAATAAATGGTTATATTTGCATACCCTTTTCGTGGATGTTGGCTTGCTCGCATGATCCATGCGGTGAAATCGGCGATTTTGCCGCTGGTGCTGCTGCGGTCTGGCCAGACTAGCCAGTAGGGGTATTGGTAAGGCACGCTGATGTCGGTGATTTGTACCAGCGTGCCATTGGCGAAGTGTGATTCGACGAGCGAAGTACGCGCCAGCATGATGCCGTGGCCGAGTCGTGCGGCTTCGAGTTCTAGGTTGCTGTCATTGTAGGAATACGTTGGTGTCGGTCGCCAATCGGCCAGCCCCGCAGCTTGGCACCACGTCGCCCAAGGGATTGCCGGATTGTGGAGATCGTCGCAGTTTTCAGTGCATTGGACGATGTTGGCCGAGGTTGGTAGCTGGGCGCAGCGACGACTAACAGTTGTTCATCCATCAGATGGATTTGTTGCATCCCATCCCAACCGCCAGCGCCCATGCGGATCGCCATATCTAGTTGACCATTATTCATTTCTTCAAAGCCCAAACCTGCCCGTAGCCAGATCGTATATTGCGGGTATTGGGCTTTAAAGTCGGGTAGGCGCGGCACTAGCTAATTGAGTGCAAATGAGGGAACGATACCGATACTGATGTCATTGGGTTTGGACCGAGTGAGTACGCGTTGCGTGGCGTCTTGTAAGTCGGCCATTGCCCCACGAATACGTAGCGCATAAATGCGACCTTCCTCGGTGAGTTGCAGTCGTTTTCCTTCGCGTAAAAATAAGGAGAGTCCGAGAAAATCTTCAATTGTTCGCAGTTGATGGCTAATGGCGCTGTGCGTCACATTCAGTGATTCGGCCGCTTTAACCACACTACCTAAGCGCGCTACCGCTTCAAATGCGCGCAGTGCCGCCAGTGGTGGCAGTTGGCTCATCATTTATTCCTCGTTGAGCGAATGAAATTTGCTTTATGTGAATTTTATTCACATAAAGGCCAAAAAATCATCAGCGATCAGCTTTTGTTTATTGGGTATAGTGAATTCATTATGCCAAATGGATGGTAGTCATGGTCACCTATCTACGATTGAATCCGCCAATGTATTAAAAAATGAATTGCTGGTGGTCGAGTTGAGCCACCCTGCGCAGCTATGGCGTGAAGAGGGCGGCATCTGGTTGACGCACGATCAGTCAACAGAAGATATTGAGTTGTACCGCGGCGAGCATCGAGAATTGGCTGCCGGTAAAGTGCTGATTGAGGGAGAGGGGCGATTGTGTTTTTGTGGGGAAAATCTACAGCTCAGCCCACAAAGTCAAGGCAATGCGCTGGATGTGACTGGCGGTTTGCTCGCTGCGGTGGCTTGAGGGGGGGGGTGTAAGCAGCGTCATGCTGTCGTCATCTGCTTACGGTATAAATCGCCTTCTTATTTTTATTAGTGCGGATGCGGTTTATGTTTCAAAGTCGTTCTATCGTGCAGCGGTTGTGGTTCCGTTTGCGTCAAGTTTTGTTGGGTTTGGCTGGTTTTTTTCTGTTGCAGTATCTGCTGTTTATTTTGCCGCAAAAACTCGGCAACAATTTAACGCTGACTGGCGCGATGTTGCCGATTTTGCTGTTGATTTTTCTGGCGTATGCGTTTGCAGCGCTGATTGTGATCCGCAATGTCTGGCGCGGTTAAGCTTCGCTGGCGACAACGTGGATTTCTTCGCCCAATACTTTAACCACCATGCCGGGACGGATTTTGGCGGTTTTACGGCTTTCGAGTACGCCGTCGACTTCGACCAAGCCTTCAGCGACCATCAGTTTGGCTGCGCCGCCCGAATGTGAAATGCCGAGGTTTTTAATCAAATCGCACAGCGCGATGTATTCGTTACGGAGTTCAAAAGTTTGGATTGCCATGGTGTGTCCTCAAAGGTATTTGCTTGCAGACCTTACTGATTAATGCCTGCGGCTCAATACATCTAGATAAATAAGTGCTTGTCGTTAAAGGCGAGCATTTTAAACGCCTGCCGTAGCGTAGTGATGCGAGTGATCGGTAAAACTATTACGCCAAAACGCCCAAGCCATGCTCCGCCAATAATGCCGCAGTATCGTGCAAGGGTAAACCCATGACGCCGGTAAAACTGCCGTCTAGATGCGCGACAAATACGCCGCCCAAGCCTTGAATGCCATACGCGCCGGCTTTGTCCATTGGCTCGCCGCTGGCCACATACGTGGCGATTTGTGCATCGCTCAGTTGGGCAAAGGTGACGCGGCTGACGCTTAATCGCGTTTGCACCCCATGCTCGTCGCGTAGCGCTAAGCTGGTGAGCACTTCATGCGTTTGGCCTGAGAGTTTACGTAGCATCGCCGCAGCGTCGGCGGCATCCAGCGGCTTGCCTAGGATTTCATCGGCCAACACTACCGAAGTGTCGGATGCGAGCACGGGTTTGAGCGCCAAGCCCATTGATATTAAATGTTGCCAGCCGGATTCGGCTTTTTCTACCGCCATACGAATCACATAATCACGTGGCTGTTCGGCCGCTTGCGGCGTTTCATCGATGGGGGCGGCGATGCGTTCAAACATCACGCCGGTTTGCGCGAGTAATTCTTTACGGCGTGGGCTGCCAGAGGCGAGGTAGAGTTGGGTCATAATGAAGATAAAGCCTGAGCAAAAAAGAAGGTAGAAATGAACCAGCAGCCGAGCGTGACGGCGTTAAACAGCGGCGCTTGTTTGCACCAAGCGTGTCGCAGGCCAAATCCGATTAAGTACGCAATCACTATCAAGCCATAGAGTAACAAAGCCCCCCATCCCCCGCTCGCCAATATCGGCAAATAGGGCCAGCATGCAAAACAGCATGATGGGAAGCAAGTAGCCCATTGGCTTTATTCTCGATGATAAGGATGGTTATTAATAATCGACACCGCGCGATACAGTTGCTCGGCGAGCAAGACGCGCACCATGCCGTGGGGCATGGTCATTGCCGACAGCTGCAACAATTGGTCGGCGCGTTGCTTAATCCGTGGATCAAGGCCATCGGTGCCGCCGATAATAAATACCGTTTCGCGACCATCGATTTGCCAGTGTTTCATGTTGTCGGCGAGCTTCATCGTCGTCCAATTAGCGCCGCGCTCGTCGAGCGCCAATACGCGAGCGCCATCGGGAATCGCCGCCAAAATGCGATCGGCTTCTTCGCTCATCACTTGCTGCGGCGTGCGCGCGCTGATGCGTTTATCCGGTTTTAGCTCAGTCAGCGTTAGCGCAAAATCACGCGGCATGCGTTTGGCGTATTCGGCAAAGCCCTCAGAAATCCAGTTCGGCATTTTGTGGCCGACAGCAATCAGTTGCAGTTTCATATTGATGTTTCACGGTCAGGATGGCCGATGGTAACAGATGGGCCAGGGTCTGTTGACGTTTGGTTTGCCATCAACAGATCCTAGGCAAAAATAAAAACAGCCCGTCGATTAACGGGCTGTTGGCTGGTGAACTTGGCTTTATTCGCTACGCCCACTGGTGACTTGTTCGCGTTTGATTTTCCATTTACCGCCTTCGGAAACCAGATCAAGGGTTTTTTCAACGTTGTCTTGATAGTTGCTTGAGCTGTAGCTTTGTTTAAAGGTGACCTTGGCTTGATCTTTGCTGACATTGCTGCAGCTCAAGTTATCAAATTTCAAGGTGATCGCACCTTCTTTACTTAAGCGGCTACGGCGTTTGCTTTCCCAATCGGCACGAGTTCGCTGGCCTGAGGCTTCAAATTGGCTGGCATATTGTGCTAAATACGCATCGACCTTTTTCTCGGCCCATTGGCTGCGCCAGCTTTCTACCATCTCGGTAATCGATTTATCGCAGCTATTATTGCTCGCAGGTGTTTCTGGTGTGACAGGTATCACTGGGGTCGCAATGCGTGGTGGTCGACCAGCGAGAGCCGCTTCACGATCAAGTGGTACGGTTGGAATCAAAGCGCCTAAACAATTGGCTTTATCGTCTTCTGCTTCAGCGCCGCCAAGATCAGAATCGGGCGCAATGTTTTCCAGTGGTGAGATTTGCAGTGCAGCCAGCAATTCATGCGCTTGAGTCAGTACGCGAGCATACGATAGTTGATGATCGTATTCAGCGCGTACCAGCGCGCGTTTGGCTTCAAATAGCTCGTTTTCGGTATCTAATAAGTCGAGTAATGAGCGCTGGCCAATATCAAATTGCCGGCGGAATGCATCACGGGCTTTTTCGGTTGAGAGTACGTGTTGATCGAGGTATTTACGCTGCTCGGTGAGGCGATAAGTGTCATTCCACGCAATTTGAGTGGTTTGGCGTAAATCACGGCAGGCTTTATCACGTAATTCATAGGTGATATTAAGCTGCTCAGCGTATTGGCTGGCTAAAGCCACATCGCTGCCACCCCGAAAAATATTGTAATCCACAATCAATTGCGCTTTGCTATCACGATAATTACCGTCGATATTATCGCGATTTTTATCGTAGCCATGCGCCGCGCGGAAATAGAGTTGCGGATAAAAGCCGCTCTTTTTGGCGGTTGCAGCGGCACGAGCGCTGCGAATATTGTAGATTGCGGCCAAAAAGCTTGGATTATTACGCAGGCCATCTTTCAGATTATTTAAATCTTTTGGGCTAAATGAGCCTAAATCAGGTACATCACTCATCACGGCATCAGGGGCTACGCCAGTAAGACGTTCATAGCGGGCAGAAACATCGAGTAAATTGGATGATTCGGTCAGCCAATTGGATTCGGCTAATGCTAAACGACCCGTTGCCATTTCTAAATCAACTCGGCGACCTACGCCCGCTTCGACGCGCTCTACAATTTGATTGTAGGTTTCTTTGTGAATTGCATAATTGTCGCTCGCTAGTTCGACTAATTTGCGATAGCGTAATACATCTAAATAAGCATTGGTGGTTTCAAGTGCCGCAGCATCACTGGTGGCTAATAAATCATAATAGCGAGTTAAGCTGCCATAACCGAGACGGCGAACTTCTTCAGACGTGGCAAAACCATCAAACAGCATTTGGCGAAATTCGATATTGTAGCTAGGGTGATTGAAATTGCCGGTGTTATTTTTTGGATCTTGCAGATTTTCTGCGCTTGCAATACCTTGAATATTGATCTGTGGGTAGTATCCGCCGCGCGCAACATCTTGTTCTTTTCCTGACGCGCGAAACTCTAGCCATTTAGCGCGAATTTCTGGATTACGTAATACAGTTTGTTCGACGGCATCGCGTAATGTTGTGGCCGCAAAGCTAGTGGCGCTACTGAGAGTAAGGAATAAAATTGCAATTGTTTTTAGCTTCATATTTCTCAATGTCCAATTTTGGATGATGTATTAAAGTTATAAGCGCGTTGATTGTTGTCTAGTTTACCTAAATGATTTCATTAATGCTCTAGTATTAACAATTCCTACTATAGCCAAATTGTCGAGAAAATATCGAAATGTTCAATTTGCAGCGTCCTGATTACGGATGGATTTGCAGCTTACTGTTGCTCACAATACTTTGGGCATTCCCCGTTTTTTCTGCCTGGGATTTTGATCGTTTGCTTAAGTTGGCGCAGCAACGTTATGCTGCAAATACCGTTAAAACTGTGGCAGAAATGCAGCAATTATTGCTCGCTAGCAAAACATTGCCTGAGGCCGACAAACTAAAAAGAATTAATGAGTATATCAATCGCAGATTTCAGTTTGTTGAAGATCAGGCTTTGTGGAACCAAGCTGATTACTGGGCGACACCGCTTGAAATGATGGGTAAGTCAGCTGGCGACTGTGAAGATTTTGCTATTATTAAATATATGGCATTAAAAGATACTGGGGTTTCTACTGATAAATTAAGATTGAGTTATGTGAAAGCCAAAATTGGTGGCAGTAATAGTACAATTAGTCAGGCGCATATGGTCTTGACTTACTATAGCGAACCTGATGCAGAGCCTTTGGTTTTGGATAATTTAATTACTGAAATTCGCCCAGCAAGTCGCCGTCCTGATTTAACCCCCGTATTTAGTTTTAATCATGAAGGCGTATTTGCAGGGAGTGGTAAACAGCCATCAGCATCGATTGATCGTTTGTCACGCTGGAAAGACGTTTTATTACGTATGCAAGCAGATGGTATTGACAATAAGGAATAACAGAGTGTCTTTAATTCGGCAGGTATTATTATTAATCATCATCTCAACGTTGCTGGCCTTTATGGTGAGCTTAATTGTGAGTACATTGAGTGCGCGAGATTATTTGCAGCAACAATTATTCACGCAAAGTAGTGATAACGCCTCGTCTTTGGCTTTGTCTTTATCACAGCAAGCTGAAGACCCTGCAATGATTGAGTTAATGACCTCGGCCTTGTTTGATTCTGGGCATTTTGAATTAATTCGTTTTCGTGATCCGCACAAAAAAATAATCATCGAACTCAAAAATAAAGAGCTGCCCAGTCATGTGCCGAGTTGGTTTAGGCAATTGTTTCCGATTGATGTGGCTTCGGGGCAAGCTTTAGTCAATAAGGGCTGGCAACAAGCTGGGACGGTCGAGGTTCGTGCGCATAGTAAATTCGCTTACGAATCATTATGGAGTGGCGTAGTTAAATTATTCTTTTGGATTATTGGCGGCGGGGTATTGGTGGCCTTATTAGTATGGGCGCTATTTAATCGCGTACGTCAGCCGATTTCTCAAATGATTGCGCAGGCCGAAGCCATTAGCGAACGACGCTTTATTACCATTGCCGAGCCACCGTATATTGAATTACGCCGAGTCGTTGGCGCAATGAATAGCATGGTGGTGCGAATTAAGCAGATGTTTGATGAACAATCAGAGCGCATTGATCAGCTGCATCAAGATGTGAATCGAGACAAAGTGACCGGATTAGTCAATCGGGCTTTTTTTATGGGGCGTTTATCGGGATTACTTAATGATGAAGATCGTAGCGGGCATGGTTTTTTATTGTTATTGCGTTTAAAAGATCTGGCTGAGATTAATCAAAATTTAGGTCGGCAAGCAACAGACCAATTACTTAGCCAGATCGCAACGTGTTTGGCGCGTTGGGATGATCAAGGTGAAGAATGGGTGGCTGCCCGATTAAATGGTTGTGATTTTGCTTTAACAACGCCAGATTTAGAGAATCCTGCTGAATTTGTCGCCCAATTACTCACCTCGTTGACTGAATTAAGTAGCATGGAAAACTTTATTCACATCGGTTATAGCGAATTTATTCAAGGTGAATCGATTGGCGCTTTGCTGGCAAGAACCGATGCCGCCATGGCGCAAGCAGAAAACCAAGGTGTGATTAGTGCTGTTGCGGCGACGATTGATGTTGCGTTTGTGAGTCACCCTAGCAGCTATTGGCGTGAATGTTTGCAGCAAGCCGTGCAGTCGCAGCAATTTGTTGCTGCGCAATATCCGGCACTAGATTGGCAGGGCAAGGTGATTCATCAAGAGCTGATGTTGCGTTTACCTGAGGTGGGCAGTGATCATTTATTGAGTGCCGGTGTCTTTATGCCATTTGCCAAGCGTTTTGGCTTAACTGCGGAGCTTGATTTAGCGGCAATCCGCTTGGCAGTGAAAGAACTGCAGCAGCACTCGGCAAATTATGCGGTGAATTTAGATATTGAATCATTGAGTCATCTGCCATTTCGCGCTGAGCTAGTCAAAATTTTGCAAGGCCTCAATCCTGAAACGCGTGCTCGCCTGTGGTTTGATATTAATGGCAATAGTTTTACGCAAGAATTTGAAACGCTGGCTACTTTTGCGGCAGAGATGAATCAATTTAATGTCAAAGTGGGGATTGAGCATTTTGGCCGCGCGGTGAGCAGCATGCTGCGCTTGTATGATTTACCGTTGGCGTATTTAAAAATTGATGGCAGTTACATCCGCGATATTGATCAACATACCGGCAATCAACGCTTATTAAAAGAAGTCGTGCGTATGGCCGATAGCCTGGGTATTTTGACGATTGCAGAACAAGTTCGCACCGAAGCTGAATGGCAGAAATTACAAGAGCTGGGGCTGGGTGGTGTAACGGGGCTGATTACCAAAGATAAAATAAAATAGGCCAAGTTTTATCGGCTGTCGTTCATTGATACGTCGAGTGAAAACTTAAAATTTACCCTTATGGTATGAGCAAAAAAAGCTTTAGGGTCAGTCGGCAGCGTTGTGATGCACATAAAAAAGGCCAGATGATGAATCTTAATGCCGTTCACTTAAGGTCTGTTTTGTAGATTTTTCGTATCGGATAGCGCTT
>NZ_CAMTIA010000043.1 GCF_947072475.1 uncultured Deefgea sp. | reverse complement strand
ATCGCTTGAATAGCCATCCGCAATCACGCCGCCTTCACGAATTAATACCCCCGGTTCGGCTTGAATTGCCGCTTGTAGCAAGCTGGCAATGGCGGGTTCTGCATTCAGTGCGGCCGCTAAACCGCGAAATAAACCATTGTGCGGGAGCTGCTCGGCCAATTGCGGTAATACCTGCAAGCTACTGCGTAAACTGGCTAAATCACGGGGGCGGGCGCTGCGCAGTGCGATGCGCGAAACGATGCGCTCGATATCGGCGATTTCACGCAGGATTGGGTAGAGCGTTTCACAGCGCGCTTGCTCAATCAACGTGCTAATCGCGTCTTGCCGCTCGATGATTTTGCTGTGCTGACGCAATGGATGATGCAGCCAATGCGCCAATAGGCGCGAACCCATGCCTGTTGCGCATTGATCAAGTAAAGAAAACAGCGTGGGTGCGGTTTCGCCGCGAATGGTTTCGGTGATTTCAAGATTGCGCCGTGTGGCGGCATCCAGCTCAATGTATTGGGTGGTGCTTTCTACGCGCAGGCCATTGAGTGCCGGTAGCGAGCCGCCTTGCGTGCTGCGGACATAATCGAGCAAGGCACCCGCAGCGCCGAGAGCCAGCATGTCATTGCTCACGCCAAAGCCGCTTAAATCATGGACGCTAAAGTGCCGGCTTAGATTGCGCTGGGCGCTGTCGTTTTCAAATTGCCAGCTGGCAATCCGCCGCACTGGGATGCGTAGCTGATCGAGTAGTGCCAGCTCAGTGCCGTCAGGCACCAAGATTTCAGCCGGGCGCAGTCGCTCTAGTTCTGAGCTGATTTTTTCGACGTCAGAATCCATCAAAGCAAAATCGCCCGACGCCAATGACAGCCATGCCATGCCCAGTTTGCCTTTGACAAAACGTAACGCTAACAGGCGGTTTTCTTGTTTGTCGTCCAGTAGCGCCGCGTCGGTTAAAGTGCCCGGTGTGACCACGCGCATGACTTTGCGCTCGACCGGCCCTTTGCTGGTGGCGGGATCGCCAATTTGTTCACAAATGGCAATCGATTCGCCGAGTTTGACTAATTTAGCCAGATACGGTTCGAGCGAATGAAATGGAATGCCGCACATTTTGATCGGCTCACCGGCGCTACTGCCGCGGGTGGTGAGGGTGATATCGAGCAAGCGCGCCGCTTTAACCGCATCCTCATAAAACAACTCGTAAAAATCCCCCATGCGATAGAACACCAGTTTGTCGGTGTGATCGGCCTTGAGCGAAAAATATTGCGCCATCATGGGGGTTGGTTTTAAGTCTTTGTTTTTGTTCAATTTTAATTCGTCACTCTAAAGTTTATTTGCTGGCGCGATTGCCACCGTGATGGGTGAGCAGGATACCACTTGTTGCCTTTTCAATCACTGGCTGTGGCACTATTTTGCCCAGGCTTGAGTCGCAATATTGGACATGTCCGGTCTTGTGATGTGGGTTGTGATGTGGGAATAAAAGTACTCAAAGCTCCTTGTAAGGGCGCTTTGAGTGCTTCGGTGTGGGTGTTGTTCGCAAGGGAGAGAACAAAGCCTTGTGTTTGTCGTGTTGATGGGTGCGACTGTAACAAGGCCTTTGGCCAAAACTTTAGGTGTGTAGAGGGGATGTATTCATCAGATGAGCTTCATCAGTATGGCTTAGCGACAGATACCGCTCGTATTGCTTGAGAACGTCGGCAATGAGCTCGGCTTGTCTTAGGTATTCAACGTTATAGCCTTTACGGCCATCGGCAAAAAAAGTCATTGGCTCGATGCTGAGTTTGCGATCACTGGCTGGCAGCGAGATCTGGCTGAGGGCAAAGCTAGCCATTGGCCGTGTTTCTGCGCGAACGCCGTACACAAAGTCACGCATGCCATTTTGTGGTAAGACCAATGCAATGCAATGTTCATTGTCGCGCTGGATTGTTGCATGACAGCCTTGCTGGCGCATTTCGTCGGCAATTGTGTTGAGTGCAGGCTCGACAATGGTCGTAATGAATTGATTGACATCGGTTTGGCTGGACTGTCGCAAAATATGCTCTAGACGCATTTTCCAATGCTCACCATTCCAAAAAGTGCTGGTTGGGCTCAGTGCTTGTTGGCTATGGCGTTGATCCGAGGCTAAGCCGCGCCATAAAGAATAGGCCAATAAAATAATAATCACTGTGAAGGGCAGTGCTGCGATTAAAGTCATGGTCATTAATGCTTTTTGTCCACCAGTCCAAAGCAAAATGCTGGCGGTCGTGCCCAAGATAAATACCCATAATAGCCGCTGCCAAATAGGGGATTTTTGTTCACTTTTAGAGGCTAGAGAATCAAGCATCAAGGCGCCAGAGTCGGCAGAGGTTACAAAAAACACGGCAATCAGCAGGAGTGATAAGGCTGAAGCCAATGCGGGCAAGGGAAGGTATTGGAAAAAATTAAATAATAAAGCATCAATATTGCCCGAGGTGGCAGAGAGCGCCCCATTGGCCACGTGCATATCAAACCAGATGACGCTGTTGCCAAAAACGGTCATCCATAAAAAGGTAAAGGCACTTGGAATTAAAATCACGCCAACCACAAACTCGCGAATAGTGCGGCCACGAGAAATTTTGGCAATAAATAGCCCCACAAAAGGCGACCAAGAAATCCACCAAGCCCAATATAAAATGGTCCAGTCGGTAAACCAGCTTTGACTTGTCGTGTCGGCATAGGCAAAGGTACGGAAGGTCAGGCTGCCAAAATTGCCAATGTATTGGGATACATTTTCAGCCATTGCCGAAAGTAAAAATAAGGTTGGGCCGGTGAATAATACGAATAAAAGGAGTGCAAGTGCCAAGAACAGATTGAGCTCGGAAAGACGGCGTACGCCTTTACCAATGCCTGTTGCCGCAGATAAGCCGGCGAGTATCATCACCGTAGCAATGATCAGTAATTGAATCGAAAATCCGCTGGTATCCCAGCCGGTGAGTCGGCTGATCCCTGCGGCCAATTGACCTGCTCCTAGACCAACCGAAGGCGCTAAGCCAAATAAGGTGCAGCATAAGGCAAAAATATCGACCGCATGGCCAATTGGGCCGTTGATCTTTTCTTTTAGAATTGGATATAAACCAGAGCGTAATGTGAGGGGCAAATTATAGCGATAGCCAAAATAGGCTAGCACTAGGCCCACTAAGCCATAAACTGCCCATGCATGAAAGCCCCAGTGTAAAAAGGTGCTATTCATGGCTTCGCCAGCGGCAGCCATGGTTTTGGCTTCGGTAGTGGGCGGCGAGACAAAGTGCTGTAAGGGCTCGCCAACGCCGTAATACATCAAACCAATTCCCATTCCGGCAGCAAACAGCATGGCTAGCCAGGATAGGAAACTATATTCTGGTTCGGAGTCATCACGACCAAGCCGAATGTTGCCAAAGCTACTGACTGCTAGGCCGATTAGAAAAATAAAAACTCCAGAAACGGCAAAAATATAAAACCAAGAAAAATGCTGCGTAATCCAAGCTTGGGTAGCGACAAATTGTTGTTCAGCATGCTGTGTGGCTAGAGTGCAATACGCGAGCAAACTGATGATGATGACTAAACTAGGGATAAAAACAGGCAGACGAAAAGTATGCGCAGACAGACGTTGAATCATTATTTACCACCGTGAAGTGGCTCCTCGATCTCGCATGAGAAGATACTCGGGAAGTCTAACTTACAAGATGAGGAGCGATGCGTCGTGCGAGGACTTCTTTGCAAAAGAAGCGCTTGATGTTGAAAGGTGACTAGAAGACTTTAGCAATTTATTCGTAATGACTCTGTGACAAATTCCCTAATTGCATGAATAGCTTGGGTGTTGTATTGACGTTACCCGTAACAATTTGATGGCTTTGTCAGTGTGTTGAGCGAGTCAGTTACCGCAGGGGCATTGTTAGCTTCTGTTGACGTTTGGTTTGCCTGCGCGGCGAAAAAAACGTCAACAAAATCTAGATGTTTCGTAAGGAAGACTGCATCTGCATTGGGGTATATACACCCCGTTTTCGTGAGCGGACTGCATTAACGGCACCCTATGATGCTAAAGAGCTGATCATGGGATGCCGTAGATGATGATTCATCGCCTTTATTTGCAGCTGGGCAAATTGGGGTGATTGGCTTGCCAAATCGGCAGCCAGCCGATTTGATCGGCGGCAACTTGAAAATCAGCGTGAACGCCAAGACCGGGCACGGCAGCCAGTTGGCCGTTAAGGTAAATCAGCGGCGTAGTTTCGCGTAGCCATGGTGCAATGCCAAGGACTTGGCAGTGGGCTTTGAGCGAGCGCGTTGGGCGATTGGCTGCCAGTCTGAGGCTTTCGCCGCCAGAGCGGCCGGCGATACGGTAGCCTTGCTGCAAAAAGCGCAGATCAATGCCGTGTTCTGCTTCAATCCAGCGCAGTTCGCCATGCCAATCGGCAATCTGCGGCGCGTCTTGCCATTGGCGATCTAATTCAGGGCCCGGGTTTAAGCTGGCGCGCGTAATATGCAATGCGCCACGATAGCGGCGAATCGCGGCATTACGCCAAACAAGCGCAGGACAGGTGTCGCTGGCGGCGTCAAAAGTGACGCGCAGTAGTTCGTCAAATGCCCGCAATTCAAGCGTAATGCCGTGGGTATCGAGCCAGTGATGCAAGGCATTGCGTTGCCGCGCAGCACTGAGCTGTTGAAATGGCGCAAGTTGCAAAGCCTGCTCTTGCACGCACAGCACGAGGTCTTCTTGGGCACGCTCTAATAAAATCGCCGCAGCATCACCTTGATGTATTGCGCTACGGGCAATAGTGGCGATGGCTTTGGGGTTAATACCCTCAAGTAAAGGGATCAGCTCATGGCGGATTTTATTGCGTTTAAAGGCCGTGTTTTGATTGCTTTCGTCTTCCACCCACGTCAACTGATGGGCATTGGCGTAGTCCAGCAAGGCCGAACGTGGCAACTGCAACAAAGGGCGTAACACGTCGGTGTTCGCGTTCAGCGCCCGCACGGGTTTCATAGCAGATAGGCCCGCTGGGCCGCTGCCGCGCAGCAAATTGATTAACAGCGTTTCGCTTTGATCGTTTTGATGGTGGGCGAGCACGATGGCATCGCAAGCTTGCTCGCTAAACGCACGATACCGCGCGGTACGGGCATTGCTTTCAACGCCGAGTCCAGTATCTTGCGATACGTTGACGTGTGCTATTTGGCAAGGAATCTGGAGTGCTTGGCAAAAATCGCGTGCATGTTCGGCCCAAGCGTCAGCATTGGGCGATAAGCCATGGTGAACATGAATGGCGCTTAAGCTAAAGCCCAGTTCAGTTTGCTGCTGACTGAGCCAGTGCAGCAGTACGCTGGAATCCAATCCGGCTGAAAAGCCAACGCATAAGCGAGTCGGGGAGGGCTGCGATTGAAAACGGGGGCCTTGGCCCCCGTTGCAGCAAAAGTCACCAAGGGCGGCTGATGCGGCAAGCCAGCCCTCGTGATTGAATGTCGTTTTAGGCGACGGATTCTTCTTTAAATTTGCCATATTCCATTAGACGCTCAAAGCGATCATCGAGAAGTTGATCAATCGATTTGGCTTGTAAGTTTTTAAGCCCATCGGCAATGGTTTTTTTCATTGCGCTCATCATCAGTTGATAGTCGCGATGTGCGCCGCCAACGGGTTCACTAATCACTTTATCGACTAAACCGAGGGTTTTTAAGCGGGTTGCGGTGATACCAAGGGCTTCGGCCGCATCGGAGGCACGCTCGGCGGTTTTCCACAAAATGGTGGCGCAGCCTTCAGGAGAAATCACTGAATACGTTGAATATTGCAACATTTGTACAATATCGCCGACGGCAATCGCCAGTGCACCGCCCGAGCCGCCTTCACCAATAATGGTACAGATGGTCGGTACGCGCAGTTTGGCCATTTCAAATAAATTGCGACCAATCGCTTCGGACTGTCCACGCTCTTCAGCGCCGATACCAGGGTAAGCACCCGGCGTATCAATAAAGGTGATGACGGGAATGTTGAATTTTTCTGCCAATTTCATCATGCGCAAGGCTTTGCGGTAGCCTTCTGGGCGTGGCATGCCGAAATTACGTAAGATTTTTTCTTTGGTATCGCGCCCTTTTTGGTGGCCGATGACCATGACACTTTGACCATTAAAGCGAGCCAAACCGCCCACAATCGCTAAGTCATCGGCAAAAGCGCGATCACCATGCAATTCTTGAAAGTCAGTAAAAATACCAGCGATATAGTCGTAGGTATATGGACGCTGCGGATGGCGCGCCACTTGAGAAATTTGCCACGGCGACAGTTTGGCGTAGATCGTTTTAGTGAGCTCTTGGCTCTTTTTTTCTAAATGCGAAATTTCAACTGAGATATCTACTGCCGAATCGTCCTGCACGTAGCGCAGTTCTTCGATCTTGTTTTCGAGTTCGGCTACAGATTGCTCGAAGTCGAGGAAGGTCGTTTTCATGCTCTTCATACTCCAGAAGTGCCACTTACAAATAGCGCACGCGCGCAACTAGCCAGTATGGCCAGCGCGTAAAATGGCGCAATCATACAGCAAGCACGGCTGCGCTCCAAGACGCCGACGGCTTTGTGCTGAGCAATTGCTGCTCAAGACAGCATGCATTATGCATTGCGAAAAACAATATCGGCCTTTACGTCAATTTTTTGTAAGCCTTTGCGGGTATTTAAGTTGATGACCAAGGGCGCATTGGTATTGACGCTAATGGCACCGCCTTCTGGGCGAGATAGAATCAAAAATAATTTGGCATCACTTGGCGCAGTTAATTCAATGGTTTGGCATTCTGCGTCAGATAGGGTCAAGGCGTAGTTGAGTCCTAAACGCTCAGTTTCTACCAAGGTAAACAGCACTGCCGCATCATCTAAAGATTGCAGCCACAATACTTTAGGGTTGGGTTTTTCTTCGTGAAGCAGTTTGTAATTTTTGCAATCTTCAAAGCCGGGAATGCCCAGTGGAAATTGAATGATGGTTTCGGGGTCAACTTCAATTTGGCCAAAACGGCTAGGATAAACTTGCATTTAAAAGGCTCCACCAAGGAATATGAAAGCCAAGGATAACGTATTCATACGCTATGTGCTGAGCTTGGGTCTATGCTGTTGTAATTTCTGGTGACTTGTGTTTAAGCGTTTACTGATAAACAATTGAATTACTAAAGAATTTCAAACTTGGGTCGATAATTGGCATAATGGAAGAAATTGAGTGTGCGCCATTAAATTGGCATAGGATGCAATCATGAAAATTGACAACTCTGGCAAGCCATTAGCCAATATCGCTGCGCGGCCGCTTGAAGGCCGTGTTGCTGCTAAGGCTGAGCAAGCGACAGAAAAAAACAGCGTTAGCATCAATCCCTTAGCGGCTCAATTGTCCAATGTCGCGGGTGCAGGTAAAAGCGATTCGACCTTTGATGCCGACAAAGTAGCTGAAATCCGCCAAGCGATTGCTGACGGGCGCTTTGCGATTAAACCTGAGGCGATTGCCGATGGCTTACTGTCGAGTGTGAAAGCACTGCTTGCCCGTCCATGATCTCTCCGGTTGATTTGTACTCGTCGATTGCAATTGAGCTGCTCGAGGTGGAGCGGCTTGTGGCGTTAATGCAACGTGAACAAGATATTTTGGTCAGTCGTCAGTTTGATCAAATGAATGATTTACTGGTCTTGAAAGCACGGGCGGTGCAACAGCTAGAAATGGCAACCCAAAGCCGCTTGCAATCTGCACAGCAATTGAATTTACATACGGCATCACAATTGAGTGATTATTTGCTCGGTGATCGCAAAATTGCGCCGCAATGGCAGCAATTACAGCAGCAAGCCAAATTGGCCGCAGTGCTTAATCGCAGTAATGCACAATTGGTGCAATGCCATGAAGAGGCAAATCGCCATTTACTCAGTCTGCTTTCTCAAGAAAAAAATCAAGAAATCGCTTACAGCGCCAATGGTCGTTTACGCCATCAATCCGCGATAGGCCGACCGCTCGACCGTGCTTAATGCCTTGCAGATCGAATCTGCAGGCGGTCTCAAGCGCTTCTATTGTTAAATTCATCTCGATTTCCTACGCTTTAGTGAGCTAAAAAATCAAACCGCCGGTGCTGGTCGATGGGATCGGCACGCGTTGGTCTTTTGAGTTGTCGCGCCTTGCGCTACGCCACTCGAGCTTGGTGCCGACGCTGTTTGTGCTGATTTTATCTATGTGTAGTGTTTATTTTCCCCTTATTAATTACGAAAACATTGAGTTGTTGCTGGTGTAGACTGTACGTAAGTTTACAAATAAGCATGTGCATTATTTTGTTTTTTGTAAATAAACAGCAATCGGATGGCGCGCGTATTCTTAAGTTGCAGAGGCGCAGCGATGTGGTGATGGCTATTTGATGAGCATGGGCGATGATAAAACATCGTTCACGATTGAAATAAGGGGCTGGTAATGACGATGACGCCGATTGCGCCACGCGTGGCTTTGTTTGTGCCGTGCTTTATTGATGCAAGCTTTCCTGAAATTGGGGTGGCAACACTGCAATTACTCGAGCGCTTGGGGTGTATTGTGGAGTATCCATTCAACCAAACCTGCTGTGGTCAGCCGCTCGCCAATGAGGGTGATCAAAAAAATGCTGCGGCTTGTGAAGCATTATTTGTGCAGAACTTTGCGGGCTACGACTATATCGTCGGTCCATCCGCTAGTTGTATTCACCATGTTCGGCAACACATGGATGCGATTGAGCAAACCGATGAAGTGACGCAAGTCAGAACGCATGCGTATGAATTGGTCGAATTTTTGCACGATATTTTGCAAGTACGCGATTTTCCTTGGGCGTCATTCCCGCACAAAGTGGCTTTGCACAATAGCTGCACTTCATTACGCAGTCTGCAGCCCCCTTTGGCATCAATGTCAGAAATTCGTGGGCCGGCTTTTTCTAAACCTAAAGAATTATTGGCCAATGTACCGGGCATCGAGTGGGTTGAGTTAGAGCGCGCCGATGAATGCTGTGGTTTTGGTGGTTTGTTTTCTATTTTTGAAGAGGGCGTCTCGGCCAAAATGGGGTATGACAAGGTCGATGATCAACGACGCGCGGGGGCGGAATATATTGTCTCGGCCGATATGAGCTGCTTAATGCATCAAAAAGGCTGTGCGCAGCGCTTAGGGTATGGACAAAAATACATTCATATTGCCCAGATATTGAATGGAGATACCGTATGAAACCGGTAGATCAATCGGCCGCTGCAGATATGTTTATCGCCGATGTGCAGCATGAACGTTTTCATGATCATCACTTGTGGGACTTAAGAAAAGGGCGTGATCAGGAGCGAGATCAGATCCCTGAGTGGGAAACGCTGCGTCAGCTCGCGTCTGACATTAAAGCGCATACGCTCACGCATTTAGCGGACTATCTCGAAGAGTTTGAACGCAACGCAACAGCCAATGGGGTGCAGATACATTGGGCACAAGATGCCCAAGAGCATAATCGGATTGTTGGTGAGATTTTTGCGGCGCATCAGGTTAAAACCGTCATTAAAAGTAAATCGATGCTCACGGATGAGTGCCAGATGCGACCGTATTTGGCCGAGCTCGGGATTACGGTGATTGAATCGGATTTGGGTGAGCGTATTCAGCAATTGGATGATGATCAACCACCGAGTCATATTGTGGTGCCGGCAGTGCATAAATTGCGGGGTGATGTTGCAAAATTATTTGCTCGTACCATCAACTCTGATCCTAATAATGATGATCCTAAAGTGTTGAGTGAGGCAGGGCGGCAAAGCCTGCGACCGCATTTTTTAGCTGCCGATGCGGGGATGACCGGGGCCAATTATTTAATCGCAGAGACGGGTAGTTTTGTAGTGTGTACCAATGAAGGCAATGCCGACATTAGCGCCAATTTGCCGCCTTTGCATGTCGCATCAGTCGGGATTGAAAAGCTGATCCCGCGGATTGAAGATCTGGGCGTGTTTATTCGCCTGTTGTCGCGCAGTGCCTTAGGCTCGCCGATTACGCAATATACCTCGCATTTTCGCGCACCACGTGATGGTAGTGAAATGCATATTGTGTTGGTTGATAACGGCCGTTCGGCGCGGTTGGGGATGGCTGACTTTTGGACTTCACTCAAGTGTATTCGCTGCGGGGCGTGTATGAATACTTGCCCTGTGTATCGGCGTAGTGGTGGGTTGAGTTATGGCAGTGTGTATCCAGGGCCCATTGGCGTTATTTTAAATCCAGCCATTGATTTACATCGCTACCGTGCTTTGCCCTATGCATCCACCATGAATGGCAGTTGTACCAGCGTGTGCCCGGTCAAAATTAATATCCACGAGCAAATTTATCAGTGGCGGCGAATTATCAGTGAAAAACAAGAGCTACCGCTATTGCGCCGAACCGCGCTGGATGTGGCCGCTAAAGTATTGGCGAGTCCGGCACTATATCGGCGGGTCATTGCGGGGGTTGACCAAGTTAGTCGTGAGTTTCCTCGGGCTCTTATTTATAACCCGCTCAATGCTTGGGGCTTGCAGCGTGAAATCCCCGATGCGCCAAAAGCCACATTTCATCAATGGTGGGCTAAAAACCGAGGAGCTGATCATGAGTAGTCGCGATATTATTTTGGCGCAAGTACGCGTTAATCAACCGCCAGCGAGTGATTTACCCAAAGTGCCGTTGTTTGATGCCAATTTGCCAAGCCCATGGCCGCAATTTCAAGCGAGCTTGCAACGAATGGGGGGGGAAATATTAGATTGCCCTGAAGGTGTGCATTTGAACGCTTTGCTCGCCCAGCATTTTCCGCAAGCTAAAATTATTGCTTCAGTCGTTCCCGAAGTTGAGGGTAATTTTAATGTTGTGCAAGGCGAAGATCCGCATCACTTGGCAGAGGTTGATGTCGCCGTCGTGCGCGCGCGTTTTGCTGTGGCTGAAACCGGCAGCGTTTGCTTTACCGAGCAAGAATTGGTGATTAATGCGCTGGCGTACCTTGCCCAGCATTTGGTGGTGCTGCTGGATGTGAATGAAATTGTTGGCAATTTGCACCAAGCGTATCAACGCCCTGAGTTCCAAATGGCACGATACGCAGTGCTGCATAGCGGCCCTTCAGCCACTGCTGATATTGAAGGTACTTTGGTGCACGGCGCACAAGGCGTTCGCACATTGTCGGTAATTGCTTATCAACGCACACCCTGTGTGGTGTGATTAAACTCACCCAAGATCAAAACTATGCTGACAGCAGTGTTCGGTATTAAGCTTTAGCGACGTTTTTTATCACAACAGACTCTAGGGGACATTATGGATATTGCCAGCTTTACTGATTTACTGACCGCCGCTCGCAGCCAGCCGACACCACAAAGGCTGTTGTTTGTTTTTACGGGGGCTGGTTTGCCTGAGGATGCGACTGCCGAGCAAATTGCCCAGTTTTCTGCCCAGCAAGCGGGTGAGTTAACGCCCCTAATGTATGTGGATAAATCGCCGCTAGAGCTAAGTACATTCGCGGCGTTAACTGCTGAATCAGCGCAGCTCGTCCCCGATTGGGATATGGTATTTGTGGCTGGTTTAGGGGGTAAAGGCCTGCTAGCTCCGACCCATGATGAAATAGAGGGTGCATTTCAACGAATGATGGCCGCAATTCAATCGGGGGCGGTACAGCCATTTTTAGCTTTTCGCCGCGATGGTGAGTTAGTGCAATTAGTTTGATTCAATCCGATGGATTGACTGGTTTTGTGGTGCATGAAGTCCAGTTTTATCATGACAAGACGATGAAAAAAAAGTTAAAAATTGTCATATTTTTCTGCCGTGCTAGATTAATGGTAAGCATTAACAAGGTAAGGCGGAGGATTTATGAAAGGTATTGTTTTTAACGAGTTTATTGAGTTCGTTGAGTCCGCACAGGGTATGGTCACCGTAGATGCGATGATTACGGCGGCCAATCCTGTTTCTGGTGGTGCATATACTGCCGCTGGGTATTATGACTTTCAAGAATTAATCGCAATGGTGACGGCTTTATCGACCCGTTGCAATATACCCATCCCTGATTTGGTTCGAGGCTTTGGCAAATATTTATTTGGCAAACTGGTGGCGCAGCACCCTGATTTTTTTCGTGATAAGCCCGACGTTTTTAGCTTTCTGGAAAGTATTGAAGGGCATATTCATGTGGAAGTTCGTCGAATCTACCCCGATGCAGAATTACCTAGACTAGAAACGGAGCGACGCAGCGATGGTTCTTTGTTGCTGCGTTATCGTTCACGGCGTCATTTGGCTGATCTGGCCGAAGGCATGATCGCTGGGTGTATTGCTTATTATCATGCCAAAAATAAGGTCAGCCGCAGTGATCTTTTAGATGAGGGAGAGGCACAAGTCACGGAGTTTATTATTTTCTATGAATGAAGAACTCGAAGGCGCTTTTCGTCGGACGATTGAGCGTGAAAAAAAAGCGCGTCAATATGCAGAAAACCTCGTTGAAGAACGTAGCGAGGCGTTGCGACTGGCTTACGAAAAAATGCGTACGAGCGAGGAGCAAGAGTTCTTTGATGTCCTCTCTAGAATGCCATGTGCTATTTTGTTGGCGCAAAATAGTGGTGAAGTTGTTTTAGCGAATCCAGCGGCGGTTGAGTTGCTTGGGTTTACTCAGGTTGCCGATCTAATTGGCTGCAATTGGCTCAATATGGTGGTGGATGATGAAATCGACCCACTCAGTGAAGGGGCGCAAGAAGACGCTGCGGTCTTAATGCGCAAGGCCAATGGCGAGTTTTCTGCCGTGCATATTATTATTGGTAGCAGCGCATTTTTGGGGAGTCCTGCACGGATTATTATTTTGCATGATCTTTCCGAACAGCGTCGATTACATCAACAATTACGCTATCAAGCCTCGCACGATGTGTTAACCGGCTTACCCAATCGTCAGCGTTTGCTTGAAAAGCTGAACCAGTATATTGCCTCTGCCCGAGTTTATCCTGCGGGGTTGAGTGTGTTTTTTATTGATTTGGATAAATTTAAATTTATTAATGACAGTATGGGACATGCTGCTGGCGATATCGTTCTGTGTGAAGTTGCATCACGATTGCGAAGACTGCCCTTGGCAGGTGGTTTGGCGGCAAGATTGGGTGGGGATGAGTTTGTGTTGGTGCAAGAAGACGCTGCGGTCTTAATGCGCAAGGCCAATGGCGAGTTTTCTGCCGTGCATATTATTATTGGTAGCAGCGCATTTTTGGGGAGTCCTGCACGGATTATTATTTTGCATGATCTTTCCGAACAGCGTCGATTACATCAACAATTACGCTATCAAGCCTCGCACGATGTGTTAACCGGCTTACCCAATCGTCAGCGTTTGCTTGAAAAGCTGAACCAGTATATTGCCTCTGCCCGAGTTTATCCTGCGGGGTTGAGTGTGTTTTTTATTGATTTGGATAAATTTAAATTTATTAATGACAGTATGGGACATGCTGCTGGCGATATCGTTCTGTGTGAAGTTGCATCACGATTGCGAAGACTGCCCTTGGCAGGTGGTTTGGCGGCAAGATTGGGTGGGGATGAGTTTGTGTTGGTGGTGCCAACGGCCAGTGCGCTGGAGCGTCAGCAAGTAGAGCAATACTTGCAAGAGATTATGTTGTTGCCCATTCACTTAGACCGTGTTGATCAAGTCATGGCGTATAGCATTGGCTCGGCACAGTTTCCAGAGCATGGCAGTGATGGTGAAATACTACTTAAACGAGCCGATATTGCGATGTACCACGCCAAAGAAAGCGGCAATGGTGCGGTTTGTTATTTTTCTGAGGATATGCAAGAGGAACTCGACACCCGAAATCAATTAGAAATCCGTTTGCGTAATGCGATTGTGCGTGATGAGCTAGTGTTGTTTTATCAGCCCCAAGTCGATTTAAATACCGGAATGCTAGTCAGCGTGGAGGCGTTAGTGCGTTGGCAATCGCCAGATTATGGCTTGCTTTTTCCCGGGGCATTTATTGCGCTCGCAGAAGAAATTGGTTTGATTCGTGATATTGGAGTGTGGGTGATGGCGGCGGCATGCCGCCAAATTTTGCGCTGGCATCAAGAAGGACTTGGCTGGGTGAGGGTGGCGGTCAATGTATCCCCTTTAGATTTGGTTAACGATGAGATTGTCCAACGCGTGGCTGATACGCTGGCCAGTCACGGCATCCCTCCTGAGTGCTTAGAGCTAGAAATTACCGAGAGTTTGTCGATTAGTGATCCAGAAATGGCATTGGATATTATCTCCCGTATTAAGGCGCTGGGCGTCGCCTTGGCGATTGATGATTTTGGTGTGGGTTATTCTAATTTGGGTTATTTAAAGCGTTTTCCAGCCGAGCGTTTGAAAATCGACCAGTCATTTGTTCGCGGTTTAAGTAAGGGTACGCACGATAAAGCCATTATCACCACCATTATTCAGCTGGCGCGTAGCTTATCGATGCAGGCATTGGCTGAGGGTGTAGAAACGGAAGAAGAAGCTCGAATTTTATTCGAGCTGGGTGCGCATTTAATTCAAGGGTATTGGATATCAAAGGCCGTGCCTAGCGATGAGTTAGTGTTGATGTTGCGAAAAAGGTATGTGCTGGACACTCAAAAATTACGTGCACCACAGCAGGTGATTAAAGTTTTAGTGATTGATGATCAGCCGATTATGCTGGAAGTGATGCGGCACATCTTATCGAAGTTAACACTCGATGTTCAGTGTGTGACCAGCGCAGAAACGGCTTTGGAATACCTCGCCGATCATACGGTTTCGGCCGTGATTTGTGATTATCAGTTGCCCGGAGAAAACGGTATTTCATTGTTAGCTAGAGTTCGTGCATTACAACCCAGTGCCCTTCGTATTTTGATTACCGCTAGCACCGATTTAGCCGTATTGCGTGAAGCCATTAATATTGCCCGCGTAGACCATTTTTTACAAAAACCATTAGAGCCCACGCAGTTAATTGCATTAATGAGCAACTTAAAGCCTTAGTTGTTGTTTCTCATCGAATTGCGTAGATCAGACTGCAAGTACCGTGGTTTTTGATGAATTGGGCTATTTGCCATTCTCACAAGCGGGCGGTGCACTGCTATTTCACTTGCTAAGCAAACTGTACGAGCGCACCAGCGTGATCATCAGCACCAATTTGACCTTTGCCGAATGGCCAACTGTATTCGGCGACGCCAAGCTCATCACGATCTTACTGGATCGGTTGACGCACCATTCATTTCATCGAAACAGGCAATGAGTCATCGCGCTTTAAGCAAAGTAGCGCCAGTAGCAAACTTAAAATACAGGAATGAGAGCGACAAAAAGAGCAGGCAAGCAGCGCGCTCAAACCAGTCATCCATACCGTGGGTGACGCTAACGCCAGGTTAAATTCAACGCGCATCGCGGGTCAAAATTCAGTACGCCTCAACACAATTTAGCCCTTCATTTCATGCTACAGAAGCACCTTGGGTTAATCTCGATCAGGCCATTGCTCATCACCAGCAAGTCATTGCAAAACAAGAGCGCAGTATGGGAATGTCGATGCAGCGCGTAGACTTGGATTTTAAAATCATTAATTAAAGAACGAATTGCTGTTCAAGCAGAGTGACTAGTCAATGGCAATGATTCATAAATTTAGCATCGGACTTGAATGAAAACCTTAATTTTATTAGGAGGAGGGCACGCCCATCTTGCGGTGCTAAAGCAATTTGAAGACGGCGTGCCAAATGGCTGGCGAGTGCAGTTATTGTCACCGTCTCAGTATCAAACCTATTCGGGGATGTTGCCAGGTTGGATCTCTGGTCACTATGCGCTTGGTGACTGTCAGATTGACTTACAACTGCGATGTGAGCGTGCCGGTGTTGAATTTATTGTCGATACCGCCGTTGGCATCGATGCGGATCTACGCTTGGTGACGCTGCCTAGTGGGTTGCAACTTGAGTATGATTTATTGTCGATTGATATTGGCGGTGAATCACAAGTTGGCGCCTTCGCGCTATCAGAAGATCTGCTGATTCCGATTCGCCCCCTTGATGAATTTATTCAAAAATGGATCAGCATTATTGGCGAACTGGAACGAGCAAAACCCTTGCACATTGCAATCGTTGGCGGTGGCGCTGCGGGTGTTGAATTGGCACTGGCGATGCAGTACACAACAAGCCAATTGAAATTACCGTTGGAGATTGATTTTGTTTATTCAACACAAGGTATTTTGCCTGGATTTTCGCCATCGGTTATTTGTCGTACGCAGCAAGCCATCGCTCGCAGCGGCTTAAAGCAACACCAAGCAAAAGCCCAAGGCACAGGAACAGGCTTAGTGCTGTCAAATGGCGAGTTTATTCATGCCGATTTTATTATTGCAGCGACTGGCGTTCGAGCACCGTTTCTTTTGCGCGACGCTAAGCTAGCGCTCAATCAGCATGGCTTTATTGCCCTCAATGCAGCGCAACAAAGTACGTCGCACCCAAATGTATTTGCGGCAGGAGACGTCGGCTCAAGATCGATGGCACACGCCAAATCTGGCGTACATGCCGTTCGCGCCGGGCCGGTTCTTGCGCAAAATCTGATTGATGTTATGCAAGGTCTCCCACCTAAAAAACATTACAAGCTGAGGGAGACCACGCTGTATTTGCTGGCCACAGGCCCACAACATGCCATTGCCTCATGGGGCAATTTTAGTGCAGAGGGGCGATGGGTCTGGTACTGGAAGCGCTGGATAGATCGAAACTTTGTTGCAAAATATCGATAGTTGACACAAGCAATCCCTTCTTAGTTTATTTAACAGGCGGCTTAACTGTAATAAAACGCAGAGTCATCCGACTATAACGGTAAGTAAAGGAGCCGCTATTTTGCAGCCTTTAGAAAAAATTACAGGCGATTAACCATTGAATAAAAAAATACTCATTACCGTGCTGCTGATCTTTGTGGCTTTATTTTTTATCTTTGATTTGCAGCAATGGCTTTCGCTGGCGCAACTCAAACAAAGCCAGGCGCAATTGAGTACATGGCAGCAGCAATCACCGTGGTTACTTGGATTGATTTTTTTTGCTGTTTATATCGTTGTTACCGCACTTTCATTACCGGGCGCGGTGATTCTGACTTTAGCTGCGGGGGCTGTTTTTGGTCTGCTGGCAGGGACGGTGCTGGTTTCTTTTGCTTCGTCCATTGGCGCCACCTTGGCATTTTTAACCTCACGCTATGTACTTCGCAGCAGCCTGCAGCAGCGGTTTAGCAAGCAACTCGCTGGTATTGATGCTGGCATGGCGCGCGATGGCGCGTTTTATCTCTTTACGCTCAGACTAGTGCCGGTTTTTCCTTTCTTTCTAATCAATTTATTGATGGGCTTAACCGCACTCAAAACGCGTACTTTTTATTGGGTCAGCCAAGTTGGTATGTTGGCAGGCACCCTCGTTTATGTGAATGCCGGCACTCAGCTCGCCAAAATTGAATCGCTAGCGGGCATTTTGTCGCCCGCATTACTGATGTCATTCGTGCTGCTGGGGATTTTTCCTTTGCTGGCGAAACAAATCATTGCCCAATTTCAACGTCGTAAAGTCTATCAGCGCTGGACAAAACCCAAGCAGTTTGATCGCAATTTGATCGTGATTGGTGGTGGTGCAGCGGGTCTGGTGTCGGCTTATATCGCTGTAGCAGTCAAAGCTAAGGTCACATTGATTGAAGCGCACAAAATGGGCGGTGATTGCCTTAACTATGGCTGCATACCCAGTAAGGCACTCATCAGTAGCGCAAAATTGGCGCACCAAATGCGCCATGCTAGCCAGTATGGACTGGATGACACCGACACTGAATTTAGTTTTCGTGCTGTGATGGCGCGAGTACAAAGCGTGATTCGTGCGGTCGAGCCACACGACAGTATCGAGCGCTACAGCAAGTTAGGCGTCGATATCGTTCAAGGCTACGCCACAATGCTGGACCCATGGACGGTATCAATTAAGCACCACGATGGTCGCGAGCAACGTTTAACCGCGCGCAGCATCATCATTGCCGCAGGTGCGGCGCCGATTGTGCCTGATTTGCCGGGCATCCATGAAACCGGCTACTACACCAGCGACACACTCTGGGAAGCCTTTGCTCAAATGGACGAAATACCACGGCGCATAGTGATTTTAGGCGGCGGGCCGATTGGTTGTGAGCTGGCGCAAAGTTTTGCCCGCCTTGGTGCCAAGGTCAGTCAAGTTGAACGTGGTGATCGCTTAATGCCGCGTGAAGATGCCGAGGTGTCTGAGTTTGTTGGTGAGCAACTTAGCCACAGCGGCGTGCAGGTCTTAACCGGATATGCGGCACTGCGTTGCGAAGTGAATGCCGGACAAAAATGCTTGATTGTCCAAACCCCCACTGGCGAACAAACCATTGCGTTTGACGCATTGATTTGCGCCGTAGGCCGTCAAGCTAGGCTGTCAGGTTATGGCTTAGAGTCGCTTGGGATTGAAACGGCGCGTACCGTAGTGACCAATGATTATTTAGAAACGCTATACCCGAATATTTTTGCCGCAGGGGATGTGGCCGGTCCCTATCAATTTACCCACACCGCCTCGCATCAAGCATGGTATGCCAGTGTGAATGCACTATTTGGGCAGTTTAAGCGCTTTAAAGTGGATTACAGCGTGATTCCATGGTGTACTTTTATTGATCCTGAAGTGGCCCGAGTCGGCTTATGCGAGCAAGAGGCCAAAGCCGCTGGTGTTGCGTATGAAGTCGCTCGTTTTGAAATTGACGATCTTGATCGGGCGATTGCCGATGGCGCGGCAAAAGGCTTTATCAAAGTCCTCACGGTACCCGGTAAAGACAGCATTTTAGGGGTCACCATTGTGGGGGCTCACGCCGGTGAACTCCTCGCCGAATATGTGTTGGCAATGAAGCATGGGCTTGGCCTCAATAAAATCTTGGGCACGATTCATACCTATCCCACCATGTCTGAAGCGAATAAATATGTCGCAGGGGAATGGAAGCGCGCCCATGCGCCAGTGAAGCTGCTGCGCTGGGTTGAGAAATATCATCGCTGGATGCGAGCTTAGTTTTCGAAATCAATTCAAATCAATTCAAATTAATTTAAATCAATGAACGCAGGAACACGCTAAAACATGAATCAACTCTTGCCAATTTTAATGGCTTTCAGTCTCAGCGCCACCGTGATGGCCAATACGGATTGGAATAAAATCGAAGCCGATGCCAAAGGGCAAACGGTTTACTTTAACGCATGGGGTGGTGGTGAAAATATCAATGCCTATATCGATTGGGCCGCCACACAAACCCAAAAAAAGTATGGGGTGAGCGTTAAACATGTCAAAGTCACAGATACCTCTGACGTCATTAAACGCATTAAGACCGAAGTGGCTGCGGGTCGTACCACCAATGGTTCGGTCGATGTATTGTGGGTTAATGGTGAAAACTTCAAAGCGCTAAAACAAGCCAAATTACTCTACGGTCCATGGGCAGAAAGCCTGCCAAACTGGCGCTTTGTGGATTTAAATAAGCCAGTGCGTGTTGATTTTTCTGAGCCTACGGATGGGCTTGAGATGCCATGGGGAACTGCTCAGCTTACCTTTATTGCCAATCAAGCCACCGTGAAAAATCCGCCACGATCGGCACAAGCCTTACTGGCTTTTGCTAAAGCCAACGCCGGACAAGTGAGCTATCCAAAACCGCCAGATTTTCACGGTACGACTTTTTTGAAGCAATTATTGCTAGAGCTCGCACCGGATGCAAAAGTATTGCAGCAAGCGCTTAGTCCTGAGTTATTCACTAAAGCCAGTGCACCGCTTTGGGCTTATCTGGATCAACTCCATCCGGTGCTCTGGCGCAAAGGCAGTAGTTTTCCCAAAAGCGCCGCCGATATGAATCAGATGCTGGCCGATGGTCAACTCAAACTGGCGCTCACGTTTAATCCGAATGAGGCCGCCAATCTGATTGCGACGCAGCAATTGCCAAAAACGGCGTATAGCTTTGGCTTTAGCAAGGGCACGATTGGCAATGTGCATTTCTTGGCGATTCCAAGCAATGCAAAAGCCAAAGCGGGCGCACAAGTCTTCGCCAATTTTTTACTCTCGCCAGAAGCTCAAGCTAAAAAGGCGGACTTAAAAATTTGGGGAGACCCAAGTGTATTGGCGTTGGATAAAATCCCAGCACAATATCGTCAATCGATGCAGATGACTGCACCTGGCGCGTTGAACGAAAAAATACCGACGTTGGCAGAACCGCATTCAAGCTGGGTTGCGGCGATTGAGGCGGAGTGGCTAAAGCGCTACGGTGCAAAGTAAATGCGTATTGGCTTACCTTTAATCGTAGCGAGAGGCGCGAGCAAAGGCAGTACTTTGCTCGCCATCGGCTTGATCTGCATCGTTTTCCTGCCCGTCATTCCGGGCTTAGTTCGGATGGGGTTTGATTTTTTTCAAATCAGTCATTGGTTCGCCATTTGGCAAGATACACAAACAATCCCTGCCTTGATGGCGACACTGAGCTCCACATTAATCAGTGGGGTATTGGCTTTAGCGCTTTCTTTATCAATTGCTATAGAGAAATACCCATCAAATGCTTGGCATTCTATTGTAAAGCGCTTGCCAAGCTTATTGGCTATGCCGCATGCCGCATTTGCCATTGGCTTTGCTTTTTTATTTGCCCCCGCAGGTTGGCTCGCTCGTGCCATTGCGCCTTTGATGGCATGGGATAGCCCGCCTGATTGGCTCACCGTGCAAGACCCTTATGGCATGAGTCTTGGCATTGCTCTTGCCATTAAAGAGAGCTTTTTCTTGCTCTGGGTCATGATGAATTTATTGGGTGAGCGGCACATTGCCCAGCAAATCACTGTGGCGCGTAGCCTAGGCTATCAGCGGCAACAGATCTGGCGCAGTATCATCTTGCCGCAAATATTGCCAAGGATGATGTGGCCTTTTGCGGCGGTACTGGCCTACAGTTTGTCTGTCGTCGATATGGCGCTGATTTTAGGGCCGACGACGCCGCCAACCTTTGCGGTGCTGGTATGGCAATGGCTATCTGATCCCGATCCGCAGCGGCAAGCTCAGGGTGGTGTTGCGGCGCTTATTTTACTGCTGGTGTTGCTGACTTTGGGCGGAGTGCTTCGCGGCGTTGCTTGGGTGTATCAGCGCGCTACGGTGGATTTGGATGGATTACGTCAGCCTAACCGGTTCTCTATGCTGTCTTGGCTATATCAATTCGGGGTGTTGATTAGCTTTAGCTTGATGATCCTACTCTTTGTTTGGTCCTTAGCGCAGAGCTGGTTTTTTCCGGCTTTATGGCCTGATGAACTCAGTATAAAAGCGTGGCTAAATGCAGACTTTACGCCGTTTAAAACATCACTTTGGCTTGGTTTAGCGACGAGTTTGATCGCCCTAGTGATGGTATTGATCTGGTTGGAATGGGGGCCGCAGCGCAATAACGCTTGGCTTTATGCCCCGTTGGTTTTGCCGGTGATTCCACTGTCTGCTGCGCAGTATTTTGCGCTACTGGTTTTGCATTTGGACGGCACAGTGATGGGCTTGATTTGGAGCCATCTACTCTGGGTTGTGCCTTACGTTTTGCTTAGTTTGGTCGGTGCTTATCGCCAATTTGACCCGCGATTGATGTTGACAGCACAGGCTCTGGGCTATCCACGCTGGCAAGCTTGCTTATATATGAAGTGGCCACTGTTAATGCGGCCGATTTTGGGGGCTTTTGCCTTGGGATTTGCGGTGAGTATTGCGCAGTATGTACCAACCCTATTTGCTGGTGCTGGCCGGTTTAGTACGGTCACCACTGAAGCGATTGCGCTCAGTAGCGGTGGCAATCGTCGCACCATGGCCATTCAAGCGGTTTTACTGATGTTATTACCGATGCTGGCGTTTGCACTGGCCGCGATAGCGAGCCATTGGCAGGCGAAGCATCGCCGAGGATTACGTTAAAGTGTTAGAAATTAAGTCGCTCTGCATCAAGCAGAGCAAGCAAGCGTTGATTGGCGGACTCAATGCGCAGATTGCGCAAGGCGAAGTACTCACCCTAATGGGGGCATCTGGCTCGGGAAAATCGACCGTATTACACTGGATGATTGGAGCTCTCGATCCGATTTTTTCTGCGACGGGTGAGCTGATACTCAATGGAAAACGAGTCGATCAAATCCCCACTGAGCAGCGCCGCATCGGGATTTTATTTCAAGACGATTTACTCTTTGCCCATTTAAGTGTGGGGCAAAATTTAGCCTTCGCGCTACCGAATGAGGTCAAGGGTCAATCACTGCGTCGCCAAGTCATTGAAGCGCAGTTAGCTCAAATTGGCTTGATTGGGTTTTATGATCGCGACCCCGCCACCCTCTCTGGGGGGCAGCGCGCAAGGGTGAGTGTTTTACGCACATTGCTCGCACAACCACAAGCCTTATTGCTCGATGAGCCATTTGGCAAGCTCGATGCGGTACTGCGTGAGCAATTTCGCGCTTTTGTTTTTGAACGTGTGACCGCCTTAGCCATTCCAACCTTGCTCGTTACGCACGACATCGCCGATATTCCGCCCCAAGGACGAGTGCTGCAGATCGAGGATTTTCAACATGCTTGATCGAAAAATACTCAATGTCGTCGCTCCCACAATTCAAAGCATCGCGCGTCGTTTGCTGGCGCTGGGCTTAAAAGCCGACCATATCACTTGGATTGGTTTTATTGTGGGTGTGAGCAGTGTGCCGATGATTGTATTCGGGCAGATGGAATGGGCCTTGGCAATGATTTTACTCAATCGCCTAACCGATGGTATTGATGGTGCGATGGCAAGGCAAAGTCAGCCGACTGATCGAGGTGCTTTTTTAGATATTACGCTTGATTTTCTATTTTACTCGGCCGTGCCATTGGCATTTGCCTTGGCAAATCCAGCGGCAAACGCTTTGGCCGCAGCGATTTTGATTTACAGCTTTGTTGGTACCGGATGTAGCTTTTTAGCCTTTGCCATATTGGCCGAAAAACGCGGCTTAAGTAGTGCAATTTATCCGCGAAAAGGATTTTATTACCTAGGTGGTTTAACCGAAGCGACTGAAACCATCTTGGTCTTTGTGCTGATGTGCCTGATGCCGCAGTGGTTTGCCATGCTGGCTTTGGGCTTTGCTGCCCTGTGCGCCATCACGACGGTCACGCGGATTACTGCGGCGTACCAAATTTTTACTAAATAGCAAAAGGCACGCCAAATGAAACTATTGCCCATTTTTGTATTGGGTGTCAGCCTAGTGATGAGCGCCTACCCACTCAGCGCCGCCAGCATTCCCGTTGGGCAATTTTCGCAAGGGCAACTGGCGGGCTGGGAAGACAAGTCATTCAAAGGCAGTACGCAATACCAGTTGCAGCGCGAGGGCCAAACGCAAGTCTTAGTCGCAAACGTAGCGGGTGGCGCATCAGGTAAATTCAAAAAAGTTAAAATCGATCTAAATCGCACCCCCTATCTCAATTGGCGCTGGAAAGTAGATCAAGCATGGCTTGGTTTAAATGAAAAGACCAAAGCGGGCGATGACTACCCAGCTCGCCTGTATGTGGTTGTCGAGCGCGGTTTGTTGGGTATTTCATCTAAGTCAGTCAATTACGTGTGGGCGAGTCAACAGCCGGTTGGTAGTCTCTGGCCGAATGCGTTCACCTCACAAGCGGCATTAATCGCAGTTGAGAGCGGCAATCAAAACACCCAGCAATGGCGTAACTACAAACGCAATGTGAAAGCGGATTTACGACAAGCATTTAATGAGGATTTTACGCAAATTGATATCGTCGCCCTGATGAGCGATGGCGACAACAGTCAACAATCAGGACGCGCATTTTTTGGTGATATTTGGTTTACAGCGGATTAAATTCCTCGATGGCATCGGAACGCTTTATGGCCATCAATCTTATATTTCGGTTGGGGATTTTGCTTTAGCTTTGCATGTCTGCTATGGCCGAACAGCACTGGCACCAGTCAATAATATTGAAGGCCGTTGGGAAGCAGAAAAAGACGTGACCGAGTCATCGTGGGCTTCTATCACTGCATACGCCGGCACGCGGCAATCGACTACCGATGGTTTATGAGCAAGAAATGCCAGCAAAAAAACCGATCTTGGTGCTTGAAAATACTTAACCACTACCTACTCGCACTGGCGACCATTGGCAGCCAGCGTAGTGGCTCACAGTGACAATTAACCCTTCACCGCCAGTAGCTGGTCGGTGTCAAGTCCAGTCAGTTTTTTAAGGCTGTGCAGCAAGTACCACAAGCTGGCCATCAGGACGATCATGCTGGGAACCATGATTACTGGGTAGCTAAGAGCGGTCATTTTGCCCAGTTCGGCGGCAAATTCGCTAGTGCCCGCAGGGCTAACCACGATCCAACGAGCCAACAGATAATTCAGCACGCCCGATAAAAAGAACGAGCTGGCGACCAAGTAGTTAGTGATGTTCAGGCGTTTATAAAATTCAGCTTGCTGTTGCTCGGTGACTAATGCTTGCTTGATGGCTGTAAGGTTAAGAATTTGATCGTTATACAGCAGCTTATGGAGCAGCGGGTAGGGCGTGAACTGGCTAATCAGTAGCGCTAAGCCAATGAGGGTGGGGATGGCGGCTTCTTTGATGGCGAGGTACTTGGGATCAAGCGCTAGCAAACTAATGCCACCGGTTAATAGCACGCTAACCATCCCTAGAATCGAAATAAAGTTAACTTTGCCACTTTGTTTTAAATCGTATAGGCCGTAACCCAAGGGAAACGCCAGCGCGGCCACCACTGCCCAAGTCGGCCCAAGCCATTGGTCGGTGCTTAATTTGGTGAGAATTAGCGTCGGGATCAGAATGTTCAGCAGCAGATTGATAAGCAGGCTGGGTTGTTTTTGTGCGCTCATAGTGTTCACCGAGTAAAAAGAAGCCCATGCTAACAAAAAAATGCCTCAAGGCGATAAACCGACTAAAGTACGCGCGACTTAAACGGCGATTCGCAACGCGCACATCCTCTGCGTTGTAATGATCCATATAAAACACAGAGCATAAAGGAGTTCAGCAATGACTGCCCCATCAAACGCTTTCGCGCAGCCTAGCATTTCAGATTTAACCGCCTTTGCAAAGGCTGTAGATTATTCCTTGATGGATCGCCTTACACCCGATCCAGATGGCACATCCGATGGGAATGATCACCAAGCACGGCAAGTGTTTTCTGGTCATTATGTTCGGGTGAAACCCACCGCGATGGCCCATGCCGAATATATTAGTCATAGCCAAGCTTTGTTTGCTCAATTGGGCTTAGCCGATGCGCTCGTCCATGACGACGGCTTTAGGCAATTATTTTCTGGTGATTTAAGTCAGGCTCCAGCCCCAATGCTGCGCTATGGCTGGGCAACCGGTTATGCATTGTCAATCTATGGCACTGAATATACTCAGCAATGTCCTTTTCGTACCGGCAATGGCTATGGTGATGGCCGTGCCATGTCGATTTTTGAAGGTGTTTTTCGCGGTCAACGCTATGAAATGCAATTAAAAGGCGGGGGGGCAACCGCCTACTGTCGCGGAGGCGACGGTCGGGCCGTCTTGCGATCGAGTGTGCGTGAATTTTTGGCGCAAGAATTTATGCACGCCTTAGGCGTACCAAGCTCGCGTTCGCTCAGCTTATACGTCTCCAAATCAGAAACTGCGGCGCGGCCTTGGTATGCCCCAAATTCCAATTCAGCGGATCCTGACATCATGGTGGACAACCCGGTGGCCATATCTACTCGCGTCGCTTCATCATTTTTGCGCGTTGGCCAGATTGAGCTGTTTGCCCGTCGAGCACGTGTTAACGCGCATGACCATGCGCTCCCAGAGCTAGCAGCCATCGTGGCCCATTTAATTGAGCGTGAGTACCCCAGCGAAATAGATCCAAACCTCGCGTTTCACCAACAGATTATTGAGTTGGCCAAATCGTTTAGAACGCGTTTAAGTCAACTTGTCGCCCATTGGTTACGCGTAGGCTTCTGCCAAGGTAATTTTAATAGTGACAATTGCCACGCCGGTGGATTAACCCTAGATTATGGCCCGTTTGGATTTTGTGAAGCTTTTGACCCCGGCTTTCAGCCGTGGACTGGCGGTGGCCAGCACTTTGCTTTTTTTAACCAAGCTGCCGCCGCTGAGGCTAATTTTCATATGTTTTGGCTGGCACTGCGCACGCTGCTGGCGAAAGATGAGCCGGCAATTGCGCAATTAGATGAAGTTCGCAATGGTTTTAAAGTTGAGATTCAGCAGCAATGTCAGACTATGTGGGCCGCAAAATTGGGTCTGAGCGAATTTCCCCCGCAACTGTTTCGCCAATTAATACAGCTAATGACCCAAACCAAGCTGGATTACACGATCTTTTTTCGCGAGCTATCGCATCTACCTAAAGATATCGAGCGCTTGAAAAAGAGCTTTTATCAATCCACTTCCGCTGAGCTTGATCAGCAATGGCAGCATTGGCTAGACCAATGGCTCGACTTAATCGCCAATGAAAAACCAGATCTCAATACGATTAAAAGCAAGATGCAACTCACCAATCCCAAATACACCTGGCGCGAATGGCTAGTTGCACCCGCTTATGAACAAGCGAGGCAAGGCGACTATTCATTAATTGCAGAGCTGAAACAGGTGTTTAATGACCCATATAGCGAGCAAGAACCAGCGATTGAAGCAAAATATTACCGACTAAAACCCAATCATTTTTTCAACGCGGGTGGCATCTCGCACTACAGCTGCTCGTCTTGAGTCACTGAATGACGGTTAAACCATGCGGCAGAAAAAACCGCTTCGGTCGATCCGTACAAGCCAATGACTGAAAGATGCAAGGCCGCAAACCATCAGGTAGCGGCCTTAATTCTGTGTGATGCAATCGGGTACTGCTCGGCCAAAGCCGTCATCTCATATTCAGTTGGCTGCGATTCACACCCCACGGTTAATCACACCATAACTGCATATATTCATGCTTTGGATTCATGCTTTGGATCGTAATTTTTAATCTGTTTTTTAATATTAAAGCGCCGATTGGGTCTTGGCTCTGTGCCGCGACCGGCTAAATACAGCCAATTACCTTGATGGCTATACACATCGTAATCAATCCGCTGAGATTCAAACCACGCCGCGCCAGCTCGCCAATCACATTGTGAAACCAATAGATTGCTCGCTTCATGATTGATTGCTTTGTTGACCAGCCGTAACGGCCAGCAGGGCATTGGCAGCATCGATGCCAGATAGATATGCGCCTTCAATACGGCCACCGGCTAGCCAATCTCCAGCCAATACCAAACCCGTTTCAGCCGATTGCACGACGGCTTGAGTACTGCTGCCTTGCGCGAACCGCCAGCGATGCGCGCCAGCATGCTGCCAATGGGGTTCAGCCTGCCCCCACCGCGCGAGCAGGCGATTGAATTCCTGAATCAGTAAAGCAATCACCTCATCGGCGGAATCTTCTAAATGAGCTTGCGACCACGCCACGCTGGCATGCAGCAGCCAGTGCTGGCCAGTGCGGTCGGGCTTGCTGCTGTTATGAGCCAGCCAAGAGATCGCGCCATCATTCATAAATGCCCCAGCGAATGGCAAATTGATGGCGTGCTCACTACTGAGCATCACCGCCCAGCAAGGCGACATGGGGATGTTTTCGGCCGCCGCCTGCATCGGGTGGGCGACGGGAATCAGTGCCGCCGCTTGCGGCGCGGGGATCGCCAGCACCAGTTGCCGCGCTTGCCAGATTGGCTCGCCCGCGCGCACTTGCCAACCTTGCGCTGTGGCTTCAATGGCCGTGACGGGCACCGACAATTGCACATCCAGCGCTGCGGCCATCGCCGCCAAGGGCGCGTTCATTTTTGGGATGCCCACAAAACGCTGTTGCGGCGAGCTGATGCTTAGCGGTAATTGTCAAACTAGTTGTCGCCTCAATCGTTAAATCCTATGCCATCTTTTG
>NZ_CAMTIA010000042.1 GCF_947072475.1 uncultured Deefgea sp. | reverse complement strand
CAAGCGCTATCCGATACGAAAAATCTACAAAACAGACCTTAAGTGAACGGCATTAGTAACTATAGGTAGGCTTTTTGCTCATGAAACACTTTATTAACGGTGGCGTGATTACCACCTAAGTTGGTGTCCGAAATCATTAATCCACAATAGACCCAAGCGTTATACATTCGGGTGCCGAACATGTTGCCGATGAAAGACATAATTGCCATCGTTAGCTTTGGGCAATACTTGCACTGGGCACAGATGCAATATGACCATTACCAAAGTTTCACGGAAAGCAGCTCTGATGCGGACTTCGTAGGCGCTTTAGCGCATTGGCTTGCATCGCTTTACGTAGTTGTTGAAGGCTGGCAAGAGTTGGAAAAGTGCGACCCTGCTATTTCCAATCTCATTTCAAAGTACGACGACTACTATCAATTGATACGCCGATTTAGGAACGCTGTTTACCACTTTCAACCTAAGCCGATGAGCGAAAAGATTACTGATTTTCTAGGGACGAAATCTGAAGGCCATGCGTGGTCTTATGCGCTTCTCTTCGAATTTAAGCGATTTCTCGTGCTCACAGTTCCAGATGACGCAATCGGCGAAGAAATGAAGCTGGCGATCGGCTGGTGGCCAAAAGACTTTCTTGTTCTGGTTAAGGCCGTAAGAGGCGATATATACGGAGAAATTAATCCTGCAATGAATTTCTTATCGCGCATATCGCAAAATGCATAACACTTCGATCGAGGAGCGGCTTCGCCGCTGGAACCTTGTGCCAGCCCAGCCGCTCCTCACCTTAACGTTGGATCTTCAAATGAACAATATCCAAGAAACAAAAAATCTTTATCTCCTAGATAGAAATGTTATTGATTTGATAAAAGATCTTAATTCAGGAAAGCATATAACTTGTAACAAGAAAATATTAATGAAGAATTTTCTGAGTGAAATTGATGTGGAAACATCATCAATAAGCCCAATACTTTCTCTAGTAGAAGGGCAAAAAGGAAGGAGTGAGACATTTCTTGAAAAATATAGCGTTACAAAAAAAGAAACATGTGAAATTAATAATTATTTTAAGCGTGCTAAAACAGATAAAGAATACATGCACGCAAATATATTGGACTTTTCAAAAACTTTTACCGAATCTAGAGAGTCAGGGTGGGATAATTTAGAGAAGTTCCTCGTGTATTCGTGTAAGCTAATTGGAGGTGGAGTTGAAAAAGGCAAAAGACAATATGTTAAAGAGAAAATATTTGCATGCTCTGCTTACAACAATATTCCTAAAACACATCTAGCGGTTGTTTTGTCATTGGCTAGCCTCTATGGAAGTGAGGCCGCTATAAAAGTGCTTAAGCCAAGTAAAATTGAGTCTGTGCTATACAATGTAATAAATGATATTTACGTACTTTCCAGAGTTAATCTCATAAGGGCAATCGCTCTTTCTCAAAATATGCTTGGAGTAAATATTCAATATATAACTAGAGACGAGGGTTTGCAGAAAGTTCTGAGTTGCATTCAGGTCGTCAGCGTCGAACTTTCTGAAAATGGAGTTCAGCAGAATATTAAGTATCGCAAGGAGCTATTTCCTCATTTAACAAGAGGAGAGTACATAATGTTATTGGAAGAGTTATGTTCCTAGGATATTCAACTCTAATATGTCGCTCAAGTTCGCGCGGCTCAGTCGCTGGCCAGCCCCAACCGGCGTATGCCTTGCGCTTGGGTCTGCCCCTTAGCTCGGCGTCAGATGAATTGTAGTGGCATAGTTTGGCCATCAATAAGTTGGTTTAGATTGAACGCACAGGGCGATTAGATGAAATATTAGATATTTTTTGCTTATTAATAATTCAAAGCTGGCTTCGTTGCCAGCTTTTTTGTGCCTGCTCGGCTTGTTGGTCGATCCAGTTGGCGAGGTCTTCGATGCGGACGAAGCGTGGGGCTTTGGCGCTGTCGGTAAGGCGGATGGCGGGGAAGGGTAGTTTGTTGCGGGCGGCTTGCTCGTTGACTTCGCGTTTGCCGAGGCCAAGGTAATCCGAGCCAACGGTTTCCAGTGGGATCAGCGGTTTTTGGTAGCAGGCCATCAGGGCGAACGCGGTATTCATTGTGTGTTTCCTTGTTAATTTGTGACAAGCTGCGGCGCGTTGTTGTGGGCGGCTTGTTGCTTGCGGTAGATTTTGATTTGCTGCGCGGTCATCGCTTGCACTTCGCGGCAGCCGCAATACGGGCAGGCGGTGCGCTGATTGGCTGCATTGGCCAACGGTTGCAAGCGGCCTGTTTCATAGCCGCGCCATGTGCAGCTGCGGCTGGTACATTTGATCGGCGGTGTCTCAACTGGCTGGGTCATTGCGTGATGCCTTGCTTCAGTAATAAAACCATGATGCAGCCTGTAGTCCAGAGCGCGGCGAGTAGTAGGCCGAGGGCGAGTTCTTTTAGTGCTTGCATGTGCGCTGCGCCCAATACAATCCTGCACGATCATCCGCCGCCGTAATCCGCCAGCCGTGGGTGGTGAGAAAACTCAATAAAACATAATCATCAGAAAGATCCCGTACCAGTTGGCGCGGGGTGGTGGCATTCGCCGTGGGGCGAGGTGCTGCTGTGAGTTGCATATCGGCTCCGCAAGCTCACTGGATAGCGAGCATTGTGCGCAGCGGAAGCATCTATGCAGAAGGCCAATCACCAAACCGGCACCGCTGCGCTGGTGGTGATGTAGGTAAATGTACCTTATGGTATCTATTTAAACAATACCTATTGGTAATTGTTTTTTGGGTGGCGCATAAAAAACCGCCCGAGGGCGGTTGGTTTGCGGATTGAAGTTTGGTGTACTTGTGCGGTTTACAACATCTATGTAGTGCATGCAGTGTTTGCAGTGTTTGCAGTGTTTGCAGTGTAAATTTTCGCTGAGCAATCTAATTGCTGCTTTAAGTGGTTACTCGGCACTTGATTTATTTCTTTTCTTTAATCGTGATGACATTTTTTTGATTCTTTCGATGCGGATATGAACTGATAATTCATGAAGCCTAACTCTATCAATTTCTTCGAAGTCTAGGAACGCGTTGGGGTTGTATAACTCATTTTTCTTACAATAATAAAATGTATTTTTATATGTTTTTAACATTGAATACAGCTCAACATAAGATTTTAGGCCATCGCCATCTTTAGTTAGGCAGTTCGAAAAAAGAAGTGCTACCTCATGACTTGAAAGTTGTGCTCGAAGAAGATTTGAATATTGACGACGGCGTGAATATGCCTTCGCAAATTGATTTACTTTCTCATTTTCAGATATTTGCCTAACCACTTCTCCGTCATCACTTGCAGTATCATAGGAATCTATAATTTTCAAAATATGATAAAGATTTCTAAAGTAGTGTCCTAGTATCGCTTCATGCTTTGTGTGGAAAGATTCAAAGCATTCGATCAAGCCAACATCAGTAGGTTCGGTTCTGGATAAGATATTTTGATACAAATCATTAGATAGTGTTTTAAATGCATCTCTTCCTTTTTGTCCATTATAAAATATTTCATTAAGAATATTTCGATGTGCTTCTAGTAGACCGAAAAATGTTGTGTCGAAAAGTTGCCGCTCGAACGTTTTGGCTTGATTTCGTTGAATTTTGTTCGTTGTTGCAACTTCATCACGTGCTAGTTTTAGCTCTGCACGTTGTATTTTTATGCTATATAAAATGGCCATTAAGGCGGTAAAACTTAAAAGCGGATTAAGTATTCCACCAAAAAAATCGCCTAGTTGTCCCCAATATTGGAGTTGTCCTGAATTGGTAATTTGTAATATTGGAATGTTTTGTCCAAGTTGAAATTTTATAAAAATTATTGATAAAACTGCGGTTACTAAAATGCTAGCAAAAACTAAAATTATCCATAATGACTTGTCGTTGTCATTGTTGCGTTTGTTTTGAATTTTTTTTGATTCTTTAAGTAATTTATTAAGTTCTGAAATTGAATTTAAAGTAGTTATCTTGTTTTTTAGGTTCGTAAAAATATTGTTCATAATGGCTGATTCAATTTTTTAATTTTAATATGACAAAATCAAAGTCCACCGCCACGCCAAACGACGCGGCCGATGATGTTTAGGTCGTGGCCAGGTGGTACGTTAATGTCGGGGTAGATGGCTTTGTTGGTGTTGTCGCTGCGCAGCAGCGTCGCGCCAAATTCTTTGGTGATGCGTTTGATGATGACTTCGTCATCCATAAGTACGGCATAGACTTCGCCCGATTTGAATTGTTGGTGGGCTTGGTCGACCAGTACCACGTCGCCATCGTAAATGGTGGGGCTCATGCTGTCGCCAGAGGCATAAATTACACAAGCATCGTATTCGCTGATGCCCAGGCGATTGAGCCAACTGCGTTTAAACGATAGCTCGCCAATGACTTCTACGTGATCGTTATAAAAGCCTGTACCGCATGCGCCTTTGGTGCTGTATTGGGGTATTAGTGCGTAGTCATCTTTGGATGCTGGACGCGGATATATACCTTGCTCTTTCTCTGTAGGTTCAATATCTAGATCAATTGCTTGGACGTTTGCTGGCGGTAAATCCAGTGCCCCATTGATTAGGCCTAGTTTTAATTCAATTTCTCTGGCGAGCTTTTCTCCGATGTTGCGGCGATGCTCTGCTTTACCAGTGAGGCATCTGGAAAGGTAGGCAGGTTGCTTATCGATTTGATTTGCAAGGTGCGCGATAACGCCACCGAATCGATTATCGATTAGGTGTCTTAGGTTTTGCCGGCGAGTTTCAAAGATATCCATAGTTGTTAATTTATCTTGTGCTGTACCTAATGGTAAATGCCCTGTAGGTATTGCTATGATGATTACCTTTTGGTATTGTTCGGCCATGGACATCAAATCATATATCTCAATCGAGAAAAGTCGAGCGGCTGTTTTGGCGGATGCAATTGGTTCGACAGTGGCCTACATCAAGCACCTAGCGGCTGGCCGTAAGCGTTGCGGAGAGTCATTGGCGATCGAAATTGAAAAATATACCCATGGTGAAATTCGCTGCGAAGAGCTACGCCCCGATGTGGATTGGGCGTATCTGCGCGGTACGGCAAAAACGATTGCTACTGTTTCCTCATCAGTCCCATCTGCATAGGGGCTGGTTTTGGCCGGCCTCTGTGGGGCTGGCTTTTTTTATTCATGCGGGATGCAACAACTGCATCTTAGCGGTTTGGCGGGGCGCGGTCTGCGCACAGCTTTTGAGTGGGGGTGGGTGAAATGGATCACACCGTATTGGCGGCAAGCGTGATTGAGGCGGCGCGGGCAGACTGTGCTTTGTGGCGTGGCGGGCAAGAAGATTTAAGTCGCGTGGTGACAGGCTATCCGCAAACATTGCGGCATAAGTTAACCGGGCATAACCGCGCAGTTTTGGGCGTGGATGACGCGTTGAGCGTAATGGAATTAACCAATGGCCGAAATATTATCGCGGCGATGGCGCGGCAACTGGGTGGGGTGTTTATTCAGCTGCCAGCGGTGGGGGCGATTGAGGATAACGAAGATTTGATGCTGTCATTTTTAGAGGCCAGCGCGGCCTTGGGTGAATTGGCGCGCAAAGCGCAAAACGCGGTGGGTAATGATGGCCATGTCGATGTGCATGAGCGCAGCGGCTTATTAAAGTCGGCACATGAATTACACGGCAAGGTTTTGCACTATTTAACCTTGCTTGATCGAGTGTATGGCGACGCAGAAGTTCAAGCCGAGATTCGTAAAAGCGAGCGGACGGGCATGGCGAATCAAGTGGGGATGCAATGAGTCGATTCTATTTAACAGACCTCGAAATGGAGGCGCTGTATGGCTTGCGCCCAGGGGCATGGTGTTTGTATGTGGTGCTACGTCGGCGCATGAATTTCAACAATGGCGAAGTGGGGCGCAAGCCTTTACTAAGCCGATGGGCATTGCGTGAAGCATTGTATGTAGAAGGCAAGCGTGGTCGACCTGCCAGTGACAGTGGAACGCCTTCGGAGCAAACCGTACGTGGTTATGAAAAAGAGCTCTTGAACGCCGGATTGATTGCATATCGCTCGGTCCCAGAGCAGAAGCAATTAATCTTTTTCTTGCCGATGGCCGAAACCAATCAATCACGTATTCAGGAGGTACAACAGGTTTCATGCGAACTACAACAGACCCAGCCACAACAGGCGCAAAGCCAATCCCCACAAGGGTTTGCCGATGAAATACAACAGGAGCTGCAACACCAAGAAACGGGCGAACTGCAACAGACATCGGAGAACGGTGTGACGGGTAAAGCTTTAAACCCTTTTTCCATAGCATTTTCATCATCATCTGAAACATTGGTTAAGGAGAAATCGCTGATCGATGATGAAAAAAATAATATTGAAAATGAAAACCAGACCATTTCGCTTGGCAATATGGCAAAGGTACCTGCGGTTCCCGAGCTGATCGGGCAATGGCGCTTAGTGGCCATACAGGCAGGGTTTAGTGCGACACAAGCAGGTAGTGGCAAAGCCGTAGCGATGTATCAACAATGGATCGATATGCGGGTTTCGCAAGCTGAATTTGCTGCCGCCATGCTGCGAGCTAAAGCGGCGGTGGGCATACCCAATGCGGTGGTGTATCTGGCTGCAATCGTGAATCAGGTGCGATCGGACGGGGTAGCGCCAATGATGGCCGCCGCTGCTGAGGTTCAATTTAGCGGGGATAAAGCATGGTTCAGCACGAAGGCGTATCCCGTCGGCGATAAAGCCAAAGCGGCACCGTATTTGGCGCAATTGAAAGAGCGCTTACGGTATGCGCATTGATTGAAGGGCAATGAGGAGGTGAGTATGGCGAAGAATGCGTGGACTCGGCCAGCAGGGGCTGATGGGTATGTGCCAATTGTGATGCTGCGACAACGGATGGCCGCGATGTACGGCCAGCGCTGGTCGGCCTTGTTTCCGGATGAGGCTGCAGTGATTGCTTGGCAAGATGAAGCGGCGGCATTTTTGTATGCCCAAGGCGTGAAGTGGATCTGGATGCGATCGGCGCTCGATCGTTTGCGTGCGGGTTTGAAGGCGGAATCAATGCCGCCAAGCTTGGGTGAATTGGCTGCGATGTGTCGACCCGAAGCGGACTATGCCCAAACTTTTGCCGAAGCCCAAAGCAAGGCGCATGCCCCTGATGCATTAGCTGCTGATTGGTCGAGCCCTGCTGTGTATTGGGCTGCTTATGATTTTGGCTTGAGTTCAATTCGCTGCGCAACATGGCGCGGGGTGAATAAGGTGCGCTGGATTGAATGCTTGGCAAAACGACTTGAAGGACATTGCCCGGCCATTCCGGAGCGAGCGCCAGAAAAGGTTTACACGCGAGGCAATCCAGAAGTGGCCAAGAGCGCCATGGCTGGATTACGCGCACAGCTGGGTTGATGGTGTTGTAGAAGGACTGCAACCGTGGTGATAACACCATGGTTGAGCATTAAAAATAAAGCCCTGCGGACTGAGCAATTCGGCAGACGACGGTGGCTAGAGGCCCTATGTAGAGCTTGATCGTAAGCGAGGGTGTAATGATTGATTTTATTGATGGACGTTTAAAGTTGTGGGCGGAATGGGCGAGTCGGCGTGATGACTGCGGCTTGGGTTATGTACAGAGCCAGTTGGCGCGGTTGGGAGAAGCGGCTGGCGGGGGTAAGTTTGCGGGTTTGCCACATGATGTGTGCGTGGATGATTTGCATGAGTTGCAAAAGATTGTTGCTTATCTACCGTTTGAATTGCATCAAGCGGTTTGGCAATGCTACATGACGCATGGTACGGCGATGCAGCATGCTGAGGCTTGTGGTTGTGGGAAAACGGCTTATTTTAATCGCTTACATCGGGCGCATTTGCTGGTGATGGAGGCATTGCAGGTGGGGGTTGATGAGGTACCATTGTTAGTAATAGGCCGTGCGGCGCTAACTGCGTCGTTGCTGGCAGGCAATGCGGTGGCGCGAGCCAACTTAAAAAAAGTATTGACGATTTGAGGTGAACTGATTAGAGTCAAATCCGCTAAGCTGTTGATTTTTACGTTTAGCTCAAGAACCTCGCCTAAACGCGAGGTTTTGTCGTTTCTGAGCCCTGCCGATGCGCAGGGCTTTTGTATTTCTGGCGCGGATTATGCAAAAGTATTTTGAGTCTGATGTGCAGCGAGTTCTGGCGGCATTAAGTCGTGCGGCTTTGAAGCAAGTGCCTTATGCGGCGAGTGTGGCGTTAAATCGCACCGCGCAGTCTTTACAGAAAAAGATGTTGCTGCAGTTGGACGCCGATATTCATAAGCCGACGCCGTTTACTAAACGGGGTTTGGCCGTTAAGCGATCCACTAAACGCGATTTGATTTCGATTGTCGGTTGGCTGCCAAAGCAGGCCGAGTATATGCGCTATCAGATTGAGGGTGGGCAACGTGATCCACGCAAAAATGCTTTATTGATGCCGGGTAAAAAGACGCGGCGCAATCAGTATGGCAATACCACGAATAGTTTCACTAAGCGCATTAAGTCTGAGCTGGCGGCGCAGGCTGGATTTACTGGGCCTCGACGAAATCGATTGACGCAGTTTTCTGGTAAGGGCGGGAAGGTGAAGCAGTTCGCGGCCGCTGAGTCAGATCGATTGTTTGTGGGTAAGCCGGTTGGCTTTGATGGTGGCGCGGGTATCTGGCGGCGCATCAATAAAGGCCGGCAACAGAAGATTGCGTTGGTGTTTGCATTTCGTGATGATGCAAAGTACACACCAGTCTATCGACTGCCGCAAGGAATTGATCGTGATGTTGAGGCCACCTTTCTCGAAGAGTTTAAGAAAGCGATCGCCGCTGCCGTCGCCTCGGCGCGGTGAGCGTGAGCCGCGATCGATGTGAGGTCTTATGACCTCACATGCTGCGCTGGGATTTTCTGGCGTTTTCTCAGGAAACAGCGGGTCCTTCCTGGGCCTTCGCCAGCATGGGTATTTGGCAACCCCGAGTCCTCTCTAGTGATGGGCTTGCTATAGACTTCCTTCCTTTTAGTGGTCTAAAAAGTCATGTAAAACAACAACTTAAAAACAGTAAAAATGGTCGACTTGGCCAGGTGGTCGAACATGGGAAAAATCGTCAATAAAAAGGAACTGGCGCAAATCGTCGGGGTGTCTGAAAGGACGCTCACAGAGTGGCAGCGTGCAGGCATGCCGATAGTGCTTTCAAAAGGGCGTGGCACGTCCAATCAATATGACACCGCTCAAGTTTTAAGTTGGCAAATCGCCAAAGCGCTGACCGGCTCATCGGAATCGCCTAAAGATCGTCTTGATCGATTGCGGGGTAATCAGATTGAGCGACAAATGGAGGTCGAAGCCAGGCAACTGGTGGCGGTGGCGGATATTGAGCCAGCGCTGTCGCAATTCTTTTCTGACGCGGTGGCCTTATTGGCGGGCCTGCCAGATAAATATGCACAGATTTTTGAAACTGCGGTGAGTTTAGATGCGAAACATGCCGTGCTTGAAGACATGATCGCTGAGATTCGGCAGGCATTGGGTGATTATGAATACTGTACCAACGTTGCCCAAGAATACGGCGAAGGCTTTGATGAGCAAATTATTGAAGAAGATTGTTAGGCCCCCGCCTCGGATCAGCCCTGCAGCATGGGGCAAGCAATATCGGCGCATGAGCGCAAAAGAATCGGCCATTGTTGGCCGTTTTTCGTTTTATGTGAATCCATATCTGGAATGGCTGCTCGAGCAAATGATGCGGCGCGATGTGAATCGAATCGTCTGCGTTAAATCTGCCCAGGTCGGCTGGACACAAGCGGCCATTTTGAATGTGTTGGGCTGGTTGATTCATATCCGCAAAGGCACTGCGATTGTGATGTTTCCCAAAGAGGGCGCAGCACAATCGTTTAATTCTGAAAAATTCGAGCCGATGATCGAGGGTACGCCTGAACTGTCGGCAATTATTCCGATCAAGAGCCGTAATAAAGACAATAAGCAGCTGTTTAAAAACTTTGTGGGTGGCTTTGTAAAGTTTATTAGCAGTAACTCGATCTCGGATGTGAAATCGACATCGGCGCGTTATTTATTTGTTGAAGAGCCTGATGATTGCAATTTGAATCTGCGTGGCCAAGGCGATGCAATCAAACTGCTTGAGGAACGCGGCAAATCTTTTCGCGATATGAAAATGCTCATTGGTGGCACGCCATCGATTAAAGGCATTAGCAGTATTGAAGATGAATTTGCCAATAGTAATCAAGTGTATTGGCATGTGCCTTGCCCTGATTGTGGTGAATATCAGCCGCTGGTGTGGGAGCAAGTCCAGTGGAATAAAGATCCCGAGCTCAATGATGAACATCTAGGGCAGCACAAACCAGGCACCGCGCATTATGTTTGTCAGTATTGCGGTTCGCACTGGAATGATGTGCAAAAAAATACGGCCATTCGGGCTGGTCGACCGGTTGAAACGGCGCCATTTCGGGGTACGGTGGGTTTGGCGCTGAACGAGCTATATAGCCAAATGCATAACAGCCGCTTTGAAATGCTGGCTGAGAAGTTCATCAAGGCCAATAAAAAGCTCAAAGCTGGCGATGCTGCTGAAATGATCGTATTTTTTAACGCGACCTTGGGGCTCTCTTGGGAATTCAAAGACGGTAGTGAAAAGCCCGATACCCTCAAAGAGCGCGGTTTGGATTATCCGCCGATGACGGTTGCACGCGGTGGTTTGGTGCTGACTGCTGGGATCGATGTGCAGCATGATCGATTGGCGGTGGTGATTCGGGCATGGGGTCGCGGTGAAGAAAGCTGGTTGGTGCAGTGGACTGAAATTCAAGGTAATCCGCTGGATTTGCGCTCGACCGATGATGATGGCAATCCTCGGGTCACGGTTTGGCAAAAATTAGAAGCCATATTGTTTGCGCCAATTCGACATGTTGATAATTTCTACCTGAATATTACCGCTGTGGGCATTGATAGCTCGGACGGTAATACATCAGATGTGGTGTATGACTGGGTGCGAGCCAATAAACGCCGTCCTGATGTGCTGGTGATGGCGGTCAAAGGTGGGGCCTTGGCTGGGCTAGAAGTTTTTAGTAAACCCAGAATCAGTGTCGATACCGATTACCGAAATACCAAAGCATCGAAATATGGTTTGCGTGTATTTATTGTCGGTACCAGCAAGGCCAAAGACGTACTGATTGGCTCACACGGTCGGCTTTCACTCGAAGGCCATGGACCAGGGCGCTTTCATTTCACCAAACATGTTCGCGAGGACTACTGCGAACAATTACTTTCTGAACGAAAAATTCCAAAAAGACAAAACGGCGGGCATTACTCCGCTGAATTGGCGTGGCAAAAGCAAGCTGGGAAACGCAATGAAGCACTCGATTGCGAGGTCTACTGCTTGCACGGCTCACGTGCGCTCAAGCTGCATTTAAAGTCAGAAGCGGACTGGGCCAAGCTTGAAAATGAACTGCGCCAAACGCCACTTTTTGAAACGCAAACTAAACCGATTGCTGAGTTTATACCCTTGCAAGCGGTTTCTATGATGGATGACTTTGATGACTGATTTAAGCACCTTGCGGCTACGCTTAGTCGAAGCAGAAAACGCGCGGCATAAATTACTTACGGGTTCGCTGCGTGAGCGAATTAACCGAACGGGCACGGAGATTACTTATTCTCGCGCCGATATCGATAAACTTGAGCGCTATATCAGTACGTTGAAAGGCGAAATTGCCGTGGCCAGTGGTGGCGCAGGTCGACGCGTGATGCAGCAATACTTTTAGGATGAGCCATGCAAACCGGTAGCAAACACCGCTCGCTGTCACAACAATTGCGAATCAATGCCAGTAGTCATACCGGTGCATCGATGACGACACCGCAAATGGCGTCGTGGATGCCCGTGGCTGGCAGCGCGGATGCAGATTTATTGCCCGAATTGGGTACGCTGGTGGCTCGCTCTCGCGATATTAGTCGCAACAATGGCATTGCGGCCTCTGGCGTACAAACCCTAGTCGATAACGTGGTTGGTACAGGTTTGCGTCTGTCGGCTTTGCCGGATTGGAAAACGCTGGGTAAAGACGCTGCTTGGGCTCTGGCTTGGCAACGTAATGTTGAAACCCTGTGGCGCGAGTGGACTAAATCAACGTTTTGCGACGCGGGTTTATCGCTGAATTTCGCGGGGCTTACCGAGTTGATGTTTCGCTCGCAATTACTCAATGGTGATGCCATTGCATTGCCGCTGTGGTTAAAGCGCCCTGGTAGTCGGTTTACCACTACTTTTCAATTGATTGAAGCGGATCGACTGTGCAATCCAAATGGTCAGCCTGATTCGGCCACATTACGCGGCGGTATTGAGTTTGATACCTACGGCGCACCACAAGCGTATTGGATTCGTAAAACGCATCCCGGTGATTATATTGGGATCGCCGGTTCGGTGGCGGGGGAATGGGAGCGTATTCCGGCCAGAACGAGCTGGGGACGGCCTCGAATTATTCATTTGTTTGATAAAGAGCGCGCTGGCCAAGCACGCGGCAAACCGCTGATTTCTTCGGTATTGCAGCAGTTTCGCCAGCTTGATAAGTACAACGGTGCGGAGCTCGATGCAGCGGTCATCAACGCGATGATGGCGGCTTTCATTGAAACCCCGATGGACTCTGAAGGACTGCTAGAAATGTTTGGCGGTAGTGATGGCGTCAATGATGTGATGGCCAAGCGCAATCAAAGCCGTGCCAAACTGAAAAGTGGCAGCATTATCCCGCTGTATCCGGGCGAAAAAATGGCACCATTTATGCCGGCGCGACCCGCTGCACAATTTGAAGCTTTTACTGTTGCGGTGATGCGGCAAATCGCCGCTAGTATGGGCTTGCCGTATGAGCTGCTACTGAAAGACTTCTCAAAAACCAACTATTCGTCAGCGCGTGCCGCCTTGCTTGAGGCTTGGCGTTGTTTCCGCTCGCGACGTGAAAAACTGGCCGATTATTGGGCACAAGTGGTTTATGAATTGTGGCTTGAAGAGGTTATTAATGCAGGCAAGGTCGAGGGGGCTGATTTTTATCAGCAACGTGCTGCATATACCCGCAGTAAATGGATCGGACCTGGGCGTGGTTGGGTGGATCCATTGAAAGAAATTCAAGCGGCGGACGTGCGTTTGAAATCAGGGATTTCGACCTTAGAAGCCGAATGCGCTGAACAAGGTAGCGATTGGGAAGAAGTGCTCGAGCAGCAGGCCAGAGAAAAAGCCAAACGCGCCGAGTTGGGCTTGCCCGATCCGATGCACCCAGAGATTCCAATTGTCCTTGATGACGTGGTGACTGAAGAAGACGCTGTGCCGAGCGTGGTCGAGGAGGCCGCTGATGCCTGAACAAGCGGGGTTATTAAAGTTTGGCAGTGTGAGCTCGGTTGAGTCGCCGCGTGTTTGTGTGCTGTTTGCTGACTTGGATGGCATGGTCAGTGCGCCGCTGCAGGTGATTTTTGCTAGAACTATTGGCGATCGGCATTTTGACTTGCCAAAAGTGGGAGAGCCAGTCGCTTGCTTAATGGATGTGAATATGGAGTTTGGCGTGGTAATCGGTTGCGTTTATACCGATGCCAATGCGCCACCGAGCAGTGATGTGAATAAGGTGGTGCGCGAGTTTGAAGACGGCGGCAAGATCGAATACGACCGCAGCAATGGCAAATACACCTTAAAAGCCATTGGCGACGTCAGCATTGATGCCGGTGGCAAAGTAGAAATTATTGCCGCTGAGTCGATCACCTTAAAAGCGCCAGCAATTACGCTGGATGCGCCAATGACGACAATCACCGGTGCATTGAGTTCTGGTGGTGCGGGTGGTAATGCCACATTCGGTGGTTCAGTTCAGGCCAGCGGTGATGTGAAAGCCGGTTCGATTAGTTTACAGCAGCATACCCATGGGGGTGTCTTGACCGGAGGCAGTAGCACTGGATTGCCCAAGTAAATACCCCTTCATTTTTAACCCGCCTAGATGGCGGGTTTTTTTATGGGAGTTTGATATGTTTTTTTTGTTATTCGCCATGTTTGCCAATGGCTTTGATTTTTTTAGTGCGGCGCGGACTCGATCAAAGCTTTGGCGTGTTCGCCAAATGCAGCGAAATTTAGCGCGGTATGCCGTATGAAAACACTGCCGCATTTGATCGGCCAACTTTATAACACGCCGCTGATGCTGACTTTGGATAAAGCCGAAGAGCTACACATGGCGATGAATCTGGCCTTATCGGGTGGTTTGCCCGCAAAAGCAATGTCAGATGGTTTCGCACCCAGTGCTGGCCCAGCTGGCGAGCGCAAACCTTATGCGATGGCTGGTAACGGGGTCGCCATTATTCCTGTCATGGGGCCATTGCTACAGCGCGGTGGTTGGATGGATGCGCTCTGTGGCATGAGCAGCTATGACCGAGTCGCCGCCTTGGTGGATTCGGCGATGCGCGATCGTGATGTGAATGCCGTACTACTCGAAGTCGATAGCCCTGGTGGCAGTGTCGCTGGTCTGTTCACTTTGACCTCGCGGCTCAAAGCAATGGGCGAACAAAAGCCGATCTGGACTTATGCCAACGAAGGCGCTTTTTCTGCTGCGTATGCGATTGCCGCTGCCACTCAGAAAATTTACCTACCGAGTACGGCGATGGTCGGTTCAGTTGGTGTCATTGCGATGCACGTCGATCAAAGTCAGCGCGATAAAGCGCAGGGCCTTAGTTATACGCCGATTTTTGCTGGCGATAAGAAAGCCGCTGGCAATAGCCACACGCCGCTCGACGATGCAACGCGCGCTGATATGCAGCGTGAAGTTGGGCGGCTGTACGGCATGTTTGTTGATCACGTTGCCGAGGGTCGTCAGCTCGATCGCCAAGCCGTGATCGACACGCAAGCGGGTTTGCTTAATGCAGATGATGCAGTGGCAAGCCGTTTTGCAGACGGCATCGCGTCGATTGAAGACACGGTGCAAATGCTCTCCGATGCGGCCAAACCGCAATCTGTTGTTTTTAACCTGAAGGGAAACTCGATGTCACAACCAGAAAACACCATTACAGCAGCGCAAGCGGCGATCGCTGAGCAAGCCGCTGCGGCCAGTGCCAAATCGGCAGAACGCACTCGCATTTCGGCCATTTTAGATTTGCCGCAAGCCCAAGGCCGTGAAGCATTGGCGCGTAAGTTAGCCATGACCACTGATATGCCTGCCGATGCCGTAGCGGGTTTACTTGAAGTGGCTCCAGCAGCAGCGGTTACGCCGACAACCCCTGCGGCCAATTCGGGCAAGCCTGATTTTGCTGCGGCTATGGCTGAGCTGGGTAATCCAGCTGTTGGTGCCGGTGGCGGTGATGCGTCTGGCGCAACGACGGCTGAAGCGATGGCCAAACAAATTTTAACTGCAGGGGTGTAAGCGATGTTTGCACAAAACAAAACTGAAGGCGTTTTTACGCCAGACAACCTGATGGCGGGATCCGAAGACAATGTCTTCGTCGTGAAGCGCACCATTGCTTCGGGGCAAAACCTTAAGCGCGGCGCGGTGATTGGCAAAATCACTGCCAGCGGCAAATTTATTCTGTCAGCGAGCGCTGCTGATGATGGCTCACAAGTGCCGGATGCAGTGCTGATGCAGGACGTAGATGCAACGGGTGGCGACAAAGAAGGGCTGATTTATTTACGTGCTGATTTAAATGCCAGCGCGTTGACATTGGGTGCCGGGCATACCGTGACATCGATTTTCGATGACCTACGTGCCAAAAGTATTTTTATTTTATAAGGGGTTGGGTTCATGGACATTTTTAACACCGCCGTCCTCGGCCACGTTGTTGCTGCATTGCCGCTGCCAAGTAATTTTTTGTTGAGCACGTTTTTCCCGTTCGAGCAGCGTGAAACGAGCGAAGAAATTCATTTTGAAGTTGAAGGTGGTCGCCGTCGTATGGCGCCGTTCGTGTCGCCATTGGTGGCCGGTAAAGTGGTTGGGGATAATGGCCGCGTCGTGAATAGCTTAAAACCGGCCTACATCAAAGATAAACGCCGCTTCGATCCGTCTGCACCGCTACGCCGCGCTTTGGGTGAAACCATCGGTGGTAATTACACGCCAGAACAGCGCTTGCAAATTAATTTGCGCACGTCTTTGGCCGATCAAATCAAGATGGTGAATCGTCGTCTGGAATGGATGGCAAAAGAAGTACTGCTGTACGGCAAGGTCACGATTGTTGGCGATAACTATCCAGCTGCATTGGTCGACTTTCAGCGCGACCCTGCGCTGCGAGTCATCAAAGGTAGTGGTAGCAAATGGACGGATGCCGGGGTGAATCCACTCGATGATTTGCAAACCTGGGCTTTATTGGTGTTGCAAAAATCGGGGGCTTATCCAGATAAGGTCGTGCTTGATCCTGATGCGTGGAAAGTGTTTCGGAATAACGCTGCAGTGAAAGAACGCTGGAATAGCCTGAATAGCAATATTGCGACGCTCACGCCAGCCGCAGCGGGTGAAGGCGGTAAATATATGGGGTCAATTGATGGTTTTGAGATTTATACCTACGCCGAATGGTTTGTTGATCCGATGGAAGATGTTGAAAAAGCGATGTTCCCAACCGGCTCTGTGGTGATGAGTTCATCAGCGGGTCTTGAAGGCTATCGGGCTTTTGGCGCAATTCGTGATGAAGAATCTGGCTATCAAGCTTTGCCGTATTTCTCTAAATCATGGCTAGAAAAAGACCCATCGGTACGCTGGTTACTGATGCAATCAGCACCGCTGATTGTGCCATATCGTGTTAACGCCAGTTTGTCGGCCTCGGTGCTGTAAGGGGAAAGCCATGTGGATCAAATTGAATTGCAGCTTTACCGATAAAAATGGTGCGTATGCGCCGGGCGACATCGTTGATGCTGCTGCCGCCGATGCCAAGCAATTGCTTGAGCTTGAGTTGGCAGAAAAAGCCAGCAAGCCGTCTGAAAAGCTGATTGAAGATCAAAGCCTAGACAAGACCGGCGGTGGCGGTAGCGAGCAATGAGCTGGGCGGCAGAACAAGCTGCCGCGCTCGATGAATTAGCCGTTGTCTTTGGTGTAACGGCTGAGTGGCTACCGTTTTCGGGCGGTAGTCCACTCAATCACTCGGTGTTATTTGACTCGGCAACGCGTGATTTTCATCTCGATGCGTATGGAGACGGTTTTGATTTGGCGATTCCGGATGCCGATTTTATTGCGACCTATTCAAATGATGCCTTTGCTGGCTTAAAAGCCAGCGTGGATGCGGGGCATTACGAAGAGCTCTCGATCACCGTGGATGGCAAACCGCATGGCCTGTATGCCGTTCGGCAAGTTAAAGCGGTCGGTGATGGCTCAATTTATCAAGCCAAGTTATCCGCAGCGCAAGCTTGAGGTCGCCATGCTCTATGAAATCGAACAAGCATTAATCGAGCGATTGAAAGCGCAGCTGGGACCTAGCGTTGACGTGGTGAGTAGTCAAGATGCCGTCTTGTCGCCGACGCGGCCATTAAAACGCCCCGAGGTTTTGGTCGCTTATGCCGGAGGCTCATCCAGTAAGCATGGCATGGCGCTGGATTTGATTCGGCAAGAGCAACAAACCACTTGGGTGTTATTGCTACGCTGGCGACCTCAATCGGGTGCGTCATTGGCGTTAATTGATTTGGTCAAGCAAGCCATTGTTGGCTTTAAACCGCGCTTTGCGATTAAGGCATTTACGCATGTCGATGACAGTCCGCCCGATTTTGAAGATGCCTTATTTATTTACTCTCTGACTTTTTCGGTATCGATCTATTTAACCGAAACCCCCGTTCCCGATACCGCTCCCGCACTGAAAAAAATGACATTTTCGCGGGATGATGGACATCAAATTACCGTGGAGAAACCATGAAAACAGCGAATTATCGCTACCAAGGGCCAATTACGGGCTTGCATTTGGCTGAGGGCCAAGAGCGGGTCTTGATCAATGGCATGACGGTGCAATTGCCGGTTGAGCATGAGCGAGTGCAAATGCTCGCGGGCTTAGGGCATTTAACGGTCGTCGCAGAGACTGAAAATAGCGCCGATGAGGCAAGCAAGGCACCGGCTAAAACCGGCAAAGGGGTGAGTCATGGCGGCTAATTATTTGCACGGGGTTGAAACCCAACGCGTTGATCGTAGTCCGCGCGCGGTCAATATTGTGAAATCGGCGGTGATTGGCTTGATTTGTACGGCGCCGATGGGGCCGGTGAATACGCCAACCTTATTGCTTAATGATAAAGATGGCGCCGCATTTTGTCCTGATTTAGCCGGCTTTAGTTGTGCTGATGCGCTGGATGCCATTTACGATCAAGGCGCGGCCACTGTGGTGGTGGTGAATGTGCTGGATCCGGCTATTCATAACACCACGATTGCGGCGGAAAACTCGCTGGTCAATGCCAGCGGGCAATTTAAAACAGTATTTCCTGCGGTCAGTGGTTTGGTCGTGACGGCCTCGGGTGGCACGCCAACTTATGTTGCGGGTACCGATTACACCGTCGACGTGTTAACAGGGCGTTGCCAGCGCACCGCAGCTTCGGCGATTCCTGCTAATGCTAGTTTAAAACTGGCTTACACCTATGCCGATCCAAGCAAAATCACCGCAGCTGAAATCAATGGCACGATCGATGCGCAAGGCCGACGCTTAGGTTTAAAAGCACTGGCCGATTGTTATCAATTATTTGGTTTTGTGCCGAAGATTTTGATTGCGCCTGGCTATTCCACGCTCGCCACTGTGGCGACCGAACTGATTGCTGAGGCCGATAAGCTCGGTGCTAAAACATTGATTGATGCGCCGCTGGGCCTCACCGTGCCACAGGCTATTAGTAGCCGTGGGCCCGTCGAGAATAGCAATTTTAATACCTCCAATGATGCGGCAATGCTGTGCTATCCGCATGTGAAGGTTTACGACAGTGTCACCGATACGGTGGTATTGCAGCCGCTATCAGCACGCGCTGCTGGTGTGATGGCGGCAAAAGATGTTGAGAAAGGCTATTGGTGGAGTCCGAGTAATACCGAGATTAACGGCATTGTCGGTCTTGAACGCAATCTCACCGCCAAAATTGACGATCCACAATCCGAAGTCAACGCACTGAATGAAGTTGGCATCGTGACGGTGTTTAATTCATTCGGTACCGGTTATCGCTTGTGGGGCAATCGCAACGCGAATTTCCCGAGTGAATCGGGCTTGAGTACGTTTATTAGTGTGACGCGGACCCAAGACATTATTGATGAGTCGATTCGTTACTTCACGTTGCAATATATCGATCGCTTGCAAAATCAGGCGCTGGTGGATGCCGTGGTGAATTCGATCAATCAGCTGATGAATAAGTTGATTGGTGATGGGGCGTTGCTGGGGGGAAAGTGCTGGTATGACGTGGCGCGCAATCCAGAGACTGAATTTGCCAATGGGCATTTGACGTTTAACTACAAATTGATGCCGCCACCGCCGTTTGAGCGCGGTACGTTTGAATCTGAGCTGACCAGCGAATACGCTGCCAGCGTGAAATAGGAGTAGCGCATCGTGCAAGTGAAACAAGTAACCAATGCCAACGTCTACGTCGGAGGCAATAACTGCGTCGGACAAGCGTCGGAATGCAAACTGCCAGAAATCGCTATGAAGATGAATGAGCGCAAAGGGCTCGGCATGATTGGCACGCTGGAGTTGCCCGGTGGTATCGATAAATTATCGGCCGAAATCAAGTGGAATGCTTTTTACCGCGATACGTTTTTGCAATATGCCAATCCATATAAAGCGGTGGCGCTGCAAGTGCGCTCCAGTGTTGAAAGTTGGAACGCTGTTGAAGGGCTATTTGAAGAGCAGTCTCTGGTGACGTTCCTGACCGGCACCTGCAAAAAATTCCCCTTGGGTGAACATAAACCGCAAGACGCCAATGAATACCAAACCGAATTTGCTGTGATGTATTTAAAGCAAGTGTGCGGCGGGGTTGATGTGATCGAAATCGATTTAATCAACAATATTTTTAAAATCGCCGGCAAGGATGTTAAGCCGGAGTTTCGTAACAATATGGGGCTTTAAATGACTGAAAAAACCGAGCAAGCAACCGATCAAGTGATTGAGCAAGTGACCAAGCAAACCGCCGATAATGGCGGTTTTTTATTGCCATCAGGCAAGCGAGCAAAGCAAATTGAACCCATGGGCAAGCACATTAAATTGGCACGTCGAGCGCAAGCTGGCGGCGCGGATTATTTGTTTGCCATGATTGCTCAAATTACCAAAATCGACGGCAAAGGCATTGTTGCTGAAGAGTTGGACGAATTCACTGCGGTCGATGTGAATCTATTGATTGAGATGACCTTGGGAAAGCTCTAGTCAGCGAGCATCCTTCGTTGCTGACCATTTCGCACTTGTATGCCACGTACGGTTGGTCAGAAGCTGCGGTTGATGCGATGCCCGCTGATGAATTGGCTGCTTGTTGTGCTGAGGCCGTGGCTTATCACAACCATTTGCATCGCCAGCCAGATTAATAAAAGGGGGTTCTCATGGATATGTTACAGCTCGGCATTCAGCTCAAAGCGTTTGATCACATGTCATCCGTGATCCGTGGTGCCGCAAACAAATCGATTGGCAGTTTAGATCGATTAGAGAAAAAGTTTGATGCGGTGTCGCAAAAGCTGTCAGGCAAAGGCATGAGCATGATGGCCGACGGCGCGATTTTAACGGGTTTGATGATGAAGCCGATTGCGGCATTTGCTGATGCTGAAGACGCTGCGACGGGTTTAAAAGTCGCCATGATGGGCGCTGGTGGTGTTGTTGATCAAAAATTCGATGCGATTAACGCCAAAGCGTTGAAGCTGGGTACAACCTTACCCGGTACGACGGCCGACTTTCAAAACATGATGTCTACCTTGGTCAAACAAGGGATGAGCTACGACGCAATCTTGGGCGGTGTCGGTGAGTCAGCCGCTTATATGGGCGTTTTGCTTAAAAAATCACCTGAGCAAGCGGCTGAATTTGCCGCCAAGATGCAAGACGCAACAGGGACGACCGAAAAAGACATGATGTCGCTGATGGACACCATTCAGCGATCGGTCAATCTGGGGGTGAAAGACGACAATATGCTGGCGTTTTACGCCAAGATGGCGCCCGCCATGGATACCATGAAGCGCAAGGGGGCTGATGCCGCCAAAGAAATGGCCCCGTTCGCGGTGATGTTCGACCAGATGGGCATGCAGGGCGAAGCAGCAGGTAATGCCTTACGCAAAACCATCCAGTTGGGCCTAGACACCAAGAAAGTCGCCAAAGCCAATGCTGCGCTGGCATCGCAAGGCATCAAACTGGATTTTACTGACGGCAAGGGTGAATTTGGCGGTATGGGCAATTTAATGGCCCAGCTCGACAAAATGAAAAACCTCGATACGGTGACGCGTTTGGCCGCGTTAAAAGAAATCTTTGGCGACGATGCAGAAACCATGCAGGTACTTGGCAAGGTGATCGAGAAAGGCGCAGGCGGTTACAACGAAGTCGTTGATAAATTGTTGCGGCAAGCCACATTGCAGCAGCGGGTGAATGCGCAGCTTGGGACGTTGAAAAATCTTTGGGATGCCGCGTCAGGTACGTTTACCAATGCACTAGCAAGCTTTGGTGAAGCGATGGCGCCTGAATTGAAATCAGCCGCCGAACTCTTTGGCACCTTATCGCAAAAGTTGGATGTATTCATTAAACAAAACCCAATGCTCGCCAAGTCGATTGGCATCGGCACTTTGGCGTTGGGTGGTTTGTTGCTGGCGGGTGGTGCCGTGGCGATGACTCTGGGTTTGATCACCAAAATGGCCGGCGGCGTGATGAAACCCATCGCCGCGCTGGGTGGGCTGTTTGGTAAGAAAAAAGGAGCAGGTATTGCTGACGCGGCTTCAGCCTTAGCCGGTGCGGCGGTTCAGCGCGTTTTTGTGGTCAATATGCCGGGTGGCGGTATTGGTGTCGAGCGTGGTGCCGGTGCGGCAGGGCCTGCAGGACCTGCTGGCGCAGCTAAGCGAAGTCGCTGGGGAAAAATGGCGGGTGGCGTGAATAAATGGATGGGTCGTGCCGGTGCAGCGGCGGCTGTTGCAGGTTTGGCATATGGCGCTTATGAGTTATCAACCGATAAAAAAATGAGTGCCGCGCAAAAAGTAGAAAAAGCGGGCGGCATTGTGGGTAGTGCGGGTGGCGCTTGGGGCGGTGCGGTCTTGGGTGCAAAAGGCGGTGCGATGATCGGCACGCTGATTGCGCCGGGGGTCGGCACTGCGATCGGCGGGGCTTTAGGCGGTTTAATTGGTGGTTTTGTCGGTAGTAGCTTTGGGCAAAAACTCGGTGAAATGAGTGGTAAAACATTAAGTCAGGCTGAAAAACCACGCGCTTTGAGTGCCGCAGCGCCAAGTTATGCGGCTGCGGCAGCTTATCCGTTCGTACAAAGCGTTGTACCCGCTTATGCCGCAGCATCAAGCGTACAAACTAAAGCGGGTCTGATGAGTATTGCTAGTAAAGCCGCACCCGTAGCGCCAACCTATGCAGCGGCAGCCAATATTGCGTCAAAGAGTCCGCCATTAAATCCAGTGGCAAACGGTGGCGGCAGTAAGCCAGCGCAAATCATGCAAATGACGTACAGCCCGCAACTGACCATTCAAGGCGACCCTTTGCCAGGCACGAAAGAGAAATTTGCCAAAATGCTGCGTGAGCATCAAACCGAGATTCAGACCATGATTGCTCGGGCCATGCAGCAACAGCAGCGTGTGAGTTACGCAGGAGGTGCTTGATGTATGCCTTATTGGGGGACGTCGAGTTTTCGCTGATTACTTATTTTGACGGTTTAAAAGCGACCTCAGCGACTAACTTTGCGCAGCATGATGTCATTGAAGGCAAGCCGCGTTTGCAGTTGATGGGTGATGCACTGGATGAGGTGACGATTGAATTGTCATTTCATCACTTTTTTTGTGAGCCCGAAGTTGAGCTCAAAAAATTGCAAGAAGCACGCTTAAAGCACGAGGCCCTGCCGTTTGTTTACGGTAGTGGCGTGATTGTTGGGCGCTTTGTGATTGAGAAAATTGAAGTCACGCATAAAGAAACCGATGACTTAGGGGTATTGCAGTCGATCTCTGCGAGTTTGTCATTAAAAGAATTTGTTGAAGATGACCCGCTGACCGCTAAAAAAAGTAAGCAAAAAGAAAGTGCGCCAGCGCGTAAAAGCAAAAGTAAACCCGGTAAAAAGCAACCCGTTACGGCTAAAAAATCCAGTACGACTCGGACCGAGACCAATCGAGATGGGGTGTCGTTTACCAAAATTGATGAGGTGCGAAACTAATGGATTTTATTGAGCATCGAAGCGCGGAGGGTGAGCGCTGGGATCAGTTGGCTTGGCGTTATTACGGTGATGCGTGTTTATATCAGCCGATATTGGATGCCAATCCACAATTACGCATTTTGCCATCATTGGCGGGTGGTTTACGTGTACGCATCCCGATTTTAGATGCGACCACCAGCGATCAAGCTGCTTTTGAGGATTTGCCGCCGTGGAAGAGATAGAAAAAACATCCTCTGCAAACAAGTATGCCGGACCGCGTCGCCCGGTTTTTTTTGTTGAGTACGATAAAAAAGACATCACGGCGTATTTGACGCCGTATCTGTTGTCGGTGACGTATGTCGACAAATTAACGGGCGAGGCTGATGAGCTTGAGTTGCGTTTAGAAGATCGCGCTGGCTTATGGCGTGGGGCATGGTATCCGCAAAAAGGGGATCAATTGCGCTTAACCATGGGCTATCAGGGTGAAACCATACTTGATTGCGGGGTGTTTGAAGTTGATGAGATTGAACTGGAAGGCCCGCCCGATACGGTGATGTTAAAAGGCTTGGCAGCGGCGGTGTCTAAAGCCGTTCGGACCAAAATCAGTAAAGCATACGATGGCATGGATTTGGATACGCTGGCCAAGCAAGTCGCAGATCAGCATGGCTTGAAGAAAGTAGGCGATGTTGAGCTAATTTATTTGGGGCGTGTTACTCAGAACCAAGAAACCGATTTAGCGTTTTTAAGTCGCATCGCCAGCCAGTATGGCTATTTAGTCGCAGTGCGTGATAAGCAGCTGTTTTTTAGTCAGCGCGAGTCAACGATGGATCGGCAAAGCGTACTGCAGCTGCATCGTAAACAAATGAAGCGTTATTACTTTACTGATAAAACCAGTGCAATTTATCGTGCGGCCACGGTGAGTTATCTCGACCCTAAAAGTAATAAATTGCTTGAGTTTACCGCGCATGACAAAGCGCTGGCCAAGCAAAAACACGCGGATGTGCTCAAGCTGAATGCGCGAGCTGAAAATAAACAGCAAGCCGAAGTGATGGCACGAGCGGCGTTAAAAGAGAAAAACTTAAAGGCCACTGAAGGTGAGGTGACTTTGATCGGTGATGTACGAGCGATCGCCGGTAATTCACTCGATGTACTCGATATGGGCGTACTGGATGGGCAATATCAGATCACGCAAAGTCGGCACACGATACAGCGCAGTGCAGGGTATGAAACGGTAGTGACTTTGCAACGGCTGGGGGCGATTCTAGAAAAAGGATAAAGCATGGACGTGGCTGAGATTCAAAGCAGCGAGTGGAGTATGGAGCTAGGACAGTTTGATCAGGTCGTTGAAGCCTTTGCCGATGTCGATCAATGCCTGCGGATTATTGTCCGCACACCCAAAGGCAGCGATCCGCATCGGCCTTTATTTGGCTGCGATATTTGGCAGCATTTAGACAAACCGATCAATCAAGTGCGGCCGTTAGTGATTCGCGAATTGATTGATGCGTTGTCGATATGGGAGCCGCGCATTGTGTTATTGCGGATTGAAGTCGAAGCGGCTGATTTGCACTGGCTGAATTTTAAAATTGTTTGGCAGCCCGCAGTCGGGGGCGAGCCACGACAAACCGAGGTGTTTTATCGTGAGTAATTTAATGGTGAATGCAGCCATTCCGCAATTGATCGACCGTGATCCGGAACGAATTACGCTTGAAATGATTGCTGAATTTGAGCGATTGACGGGAAAAACACTGTACCCAGCGCAGCCGGAAATGCTGTTTATTAACTTTATGGCGTATCGAGAGGTGTTGCTACGCGAAGCGGTGCAAGACGCGGGGTTGCAAAATTTAGTGCGCTTTGCGCGAGGGGAAATGCTCGATGAAATCGCTAAAAATTATGATGAAGTTGCACGTTTACCGGCGCAATTGGCACGCTGTGATTTGGAATTCAGCTTAGTTACGCCACAGGCTGTGCCGCTAGTGATTCCTGCGGGCACACGGGTGGGGAGTCAAAACGGCCGCGTCACGATGGCGACCTTACACAATGCCACTTTGCCTGCAGGCAGTTTAACCATCGTCGTTGCGAGCGCAGCAATGGAAGCGGGGGTTGCTGGCAACGGTTATATCGCAGGACAAATTACCGAACTATTGACGGGCATTGCTGGCGCTACGCCTGTGGTTCGCAATGTGACCGAGACCCGCGATGGTAGTGAAGCTGAAGATGATGCGCGCTTTCGTGACCGGCTGCTCGATGCGCCGGAGGCGTATAGCGTTGCTGGCCCTGTGGGGGCTTACCGATTTTTTGCCAAATCGGCGCATCCCGACATCATCGATGTTCACGTTGCTACGCCGCAGCCGGGCTCGATTGCTTTATACCCGCTGATGCGCAGTGGTTTGCCATCGCAAAGTATTTTGGATGCCGTGCTGTTGAAGTGTTCAAGTGAAGATCACCGCCCATTGTGCGATAGCGTCAGTGCGATTCAACCGACGGAGGTCGCGTTTAGCGTCAGCGCTAATTTGACTTTATATAGCAGCGCGAATGTCGCGCAAACTCTGAGCGTAGCGAGAACCAGTTTAGATGCCTTATTGCTGCGCATGGGCAGTCAGCTCGGTAGTGATATTGTCCCCAGCCAGATCACGGCTGCCTTGCAAGTGCCTGGCGTGAAGCGCGTTGAATTGCCGGACTTGATTTATAAAGTGGTCGCTCAAACGCAATGGTCGCGCTGTACTGACGTGGCGATTCATTTAACGGGGGTCGAGGATGGTTGATTTGCCCGATCTTGTCCCGCCACTGGCTAGCGATCCTCGGTTTAACGCGCTGGCCCAGATGCAACAAAGCCGCCTCAGTTTAGATCTGACGCGGCTTTTTCTTATCCGCTCGCAAACGGTGAAAAGCGATGTTTTGCCGTGGTTGGCCGATCAATTTAGTTTAATTGGCGATGGGTGGGAACTGGCTGAATCAGATACCGCGCAACGTGAGTTAATCGCCGGTGCTATTGCATTGCATAAGCGCAAAGGCACGCCAAGTGCAATTCGCGACATCGTTCGCCGATTGGGTTTTGGCGAGGTGGACATTATCGAAAGCATTTCTCGCTGCCTGCACGATGGCAAGAGAAAACGAAACGGCATGATGGTGCGAGGCAATGTGGTCGACTGGGCCTCGTACCGAGTGTTGATGCTCGATCGAGTGTTGACGATTGACCAGGCCGATAGACTTGAAAAATTATTACGCAACTTCGCGCCGGCGCGTTGCCATTTAGCCAGCATCGAATATCGCGCCGTACCAGTGCGGCGCAATGGCGTAGCACGGTATGACCGAACGTATAAACACGGGAGCAATTAATGGCCGATTTACAAGAAACAGGACAATGGGAAAGCGGAATTTATCAATGGGAAACCAGCGACCCCGTAGAGGGTGGACCATCTGGCATTGATAATGTGCCAACACGGCAACTGGCCAATCGAACTGCATACCTAAAAAAGCACCTCGACGAGCTCGAAAACGGCACGGTTGCAGCGGGGAAAGCCAACAAATTAAGCATCGCACGCCGCATTGCAATGATTGGTGATGCGTCGTTTTCGGTCAACTTTGATGGGTCAGCGAATGTCTCTGCCACATTAACACTGGCCAATACCGGCGTTGCCGCTGGCACGTATCCAAAAGTAACGGTTGACGCCAAAGGCCGCGTGACCGCCGGTACCGCACTCGCGGCGGCGGATATTCCGGCGCTAGATTGGGGGAAAATCACGACGGGTAAGCCGACAACAGTAGCGGGCTATGGCATTACTGACATTGCGGCGACCGTTCCCAATGCTAGCGAAACCGTGCAAGGCAAAGTCGAGCTGGCAACGAGCGCCGAAACCGTCGCCGGTGCGAGCACCTCACTTGCGGTGCATCCAGCGGGTGTCGCTGCGGCGATTGCTGCGCTGGTGGCATCATCACCCGCTGCGCTTGATACGCTGAATGAGTTAGCAGCAGCGCTGGGCAATGACCCTAATTTTGCAACGACAATGACCAACGCTTTGGCGCAAAAAGCCGGGCTGGCCAGTCCTGCGTTAACCGGTTCACCAACAGCGCCAACCCCAGCATTGGGCGATAACGATGGATCAATCGCCAACACTCAGTTTGTGCAGTCCACCGTCAACGGTAAAGTTGTTAAATCAGTAGCAGGCGGGGCAACCGTCACGCTCACCGCCGCCGAGGCCGGTGCTGCGATTTTGGAATTCACTGGCGCATTGACCGCCAATATCGCGGTAGTGGTGCCGACCGGTTCGGGCAAATGGACCATCGCTAACAAAACCACCGGCGCGTTTACGCTGACAGTCAAAACCGCAGCAGGTAGCGGTGTGGTCGTCACGCAGGATCGGACGTGGTCATTGTATTGCGATGGCACGAATGTGGTTGATGCATTGACCGATTTTCAGGACGTCAATTTAACCGGTGTGCCACGTGCGCCGAATGCGGCACGTTCTGCAAACAGCACTCAAATCGCGAACATGGCCGCAATCGCAACTGCCGTCGGCACGGACGGCGGGTTTAGTTTTCGCAATTTGTTGATTAACGCCGGTGGCACGATTAATCAGCGCGGCTATGTATCAGGCACTGCGACGGCGGCAGCAAATCAATACACGCTAGACCGTTGGCGCGTGGTAGTCGCTGGGCAATCGCTGAGCTGGGCCGCGAGTGGTGCAGTCAATGTGATGACGGCGCCAGCGGGTGGTGTTGAGCAAGTGATTGAAGGCGCAAATATTTTGGGCGGTACGTATGTGCTCAATTGGACCGGCACAGCAACCGCGACAGTCGCAGGTA
>NZ_CAMTIA010000041.1 GCF_947072475.1 uncultured Deefgea sp. | reverse complement strand
CGGCGATTGCCGATGCGTTGCTGATTAATATCGGCACGCTCTACCCAGCCCGACTACAAGCGATGAACTTAGCGATTGATGCCGCCAATGCGGCGGCAACGCCGTGGGTGCTCGATCCGGTGGCAGTTGGTGTATTGCAATATCGGCGCGACGCAGCCATTGCGATGTTGGCGAAAAAACCAGCGGCAATTCGCGGTAATGGCTCAGAAATCTTGGCCTTAGCAGGGGCATTGGCTTTGAATGCTGAGGCGACGGCGGGCGGGAAAGGTGTAGACAGCACCATGAGCTCGATGTCGGCGCTCAGTGCTGCGCAGCAATTGGCGCGCGCCACTGGCGCGATTGTTGCCGTGACCGGCGCGACGGACTACATCACCGATGGCGAGCAAACGTGGGCTGTGCCGTGGGGCCACCCAATGATGACGCGCGTGGTGGGAACGGGTTGCGCCTTGTCGGCCGTGGTGGCGGCCTTTTTGGCCGACGCCCCCAATCGACTCAATGCCGTGGCCGCAGCATGCGCCGTCATGGCGATTGCTGGCGAACGAGCGGTGGAGTGCTCTGATGGTCCGGGCACATTTGTTGCGCCATTTTTAGACGCTTTACACGTGATTCATCCAGTGCAATTGCGGAGCTATAGCGAATGACGACAACAGCGAACCCGATTGATTTAAGCCTGTATTTGGTGCTTGACCCCGATTTATGTGGCGGCTTGGCCGAGATGGTCAGCACAGCGACAATCGCCGCGCAAAACGGCGCCACCGTGGTGCAATTGCGCGCGCCGCAATGGAAAAAACGCCAATGGTTGTTGGCCGCTCAGGCATTAAAAGCCGCGCTGGCCCCCTACAATGTGCCACTCATTATTAACGATCAGCTCGATATTGCGCTGGCGATTGACGCCGATGGCGTGCACGTTGGCCAGCAAGATTTACCCGCTACTGAAGTTCGACGATTATTTGGCCCAAATAAAATTGTCGGCCTATCGACCAATGGCTTGGCGCAATTTCATGAGGCCGAAGGGATGTATCACGCTGGCATTATTGATTATGTTGGGGTTGGGCCGGTATACCCTACAGGAACGAAAAAAGATGCTTCGCCAGTGATCGCCGTGGACGAAGTCGCCGCCATGCTGCAAAACCGTATTTTGCCGGCGGTCGCCATTGGTGGCATTCAGGCGGGGAAGGTGGCTCACTTGATGGCACTGGGTTTTGATGGTGTTGCCGTGGTCTCGGCGATTTGCGGCCAAGCCGATGTCGCTGGCGCAACGCAAGGGCTATTGGCTGAAATTCATGCCGCAAAGGGAAATACCAAATGACGATTCATACTTTAACCATTGCTGGTTCGGATTCTGGTGGCGGCGCAGGGATACAGGCCGATTTAAAAACGTTTTCGGCGCTTGGCACTTACGGCATGAGCGTGATTACCGCGCTCACGGCGCAAAACACGCAAGGCGTGCACGGCGTACAGGTGGTCTCCCCTGAATTCATTGCTGCGCAATGCGATGCGGTATTTAGCGATATTCGCGTTGATGCCGTCAAAATGGGCATGCTGGGCAATGTCGCGACGATTGCCGTGGTGGCGGAACGCTTGGCGCATTATCAACCGCAAATCATTGTGCTCGACACCGTGATGATTGCGAAGGGTGGCCATGCGCTGCTCGATCCGGCGGCGGTGAATGCGCTGCGCGAGCAATTATTGCCGATGGCCAGCATCATTACGCCGAATTTACCCGAAGCGGCGGCATTGCTCGGCTGTGCTGAAGCGCAATCGGAAGCGCAAATGCGCCAACAAGGTCACGCATTAATCGCGGCTGGCGCGCAAGCGGTGTTGATGAAGGGCGGTCACTTAGGCGGTGAATCCTGCCCCGATTGGTTGATTACCCCCAATGATGCAGTGTGCTTCCCTGCGGCGCGTATTGCTACGCGGCATACCCATGGTACCGGCTGCACCTTGTCGGCGGCGCTCACCGCGCTACGCCCGCAATGCGCCGATTGGCCGGAAACGGTTGCCAAAGCCAAGTCATGGCTGTTGCTCGCGATTGCACAAGCCGAACGCCTCGAAGTCGGCCACGGTATTGGTCCGGTGCATCATTTTCATCAGTGGTGGTAAAAGGGGCGCTAGTTTGGTGTGGTTGCTGTGGCCCAAAATGATTTTCATCGGTTCGATGGCGTTGTAGGAGCGTGCTGGCCCGCGAATGCGAACTTAATTTGCCGCGCTTTCGCGACCAAGGTCGCTCCTACAAAAAACAGCTGCGCGCTACTTTATAAAATAATCAGTACGTTGATTGTTTATGGCGTGATGAATTCATTGGCTTGGCCAAAAAATAACACTTACACACAGTGCAATGCCGCAAATTCCGGTACACCCGCCAAACCCTGGTGTAAAAAAAGCATTTATGCCAACTATGCGCTACGTCGGCTACCGCCAAACTTGGGAATGTCTCGACGGCGAGATTGACCTTACTACTTGTCGCGACAAAGTCCATAACAATGTCATTTATTTTAATGTAGAGCCTGATAAACTTTCATAAAAATAACAAAGCCTTTCCTTAATAATACAAACAACAAACAAAAACATAAATTAAAATATTTACTCAGCATTTTCCCTAGTAGAATTTGCTTGCCGCAAGGCATTTCAAAACAAAACATAGGGATAAAAATGAAACTCAAGTACTTAGCACTTGCAATCACTGCAGCACTAGCCGTATCAAGCGCACAAGCTGCCATCGTTGATATTGATTTTACGAATTATGCCTATGGAACTGCATTTAGCACGCAGATTCCATATGTATCATTTAGCTTACAAGGCACCGGTTCAACGGCTGGCTCTCCCGTGATTAACAGCACATCTTGGTCAGGAAAAGGTCTAAGCAACAGCGCCTCTGGCGAATACCCTACGGCATCAATTTTGGATATCAAATTTGATGGCTTAGCGAGTAACGTCAATTTTAAATTTAACAACTATGGTTCGTCTTCTTCAGGTCGAGGCCATACGTTCTACACCGCATTCAATCAATTGGGCGCAGCAATTGAAACTGGATTTGTGGGTGCAGGAGGTAGCTTTTCGCTGGCCGCGACGGGCATTGCTGGACTTCAATTCAACAATGGCACAACCGGCTCTAACAACTGGTTATTTGCCGTGAATACATTGCAAGCCAATGTCGCCCCTGTCCCAGAGCCAGAAACCTACGCTTTGATGGGGATGGGTTTGCTGGGTTTGATGGCGGCGCGGCGTCGTAAAGCTAAACAAGCTTAATTCGATGGATTGAAGTAGATTGAAAATGGCACCTTGAGTGCCATTTTTTATGATTTAAGCCAACGCAAAAAATCACGACAACTTAAATATCGGCCAGCACGGCGGTTCTAGCGTCCAGAAACATGAGGCAGAATCGGGCAGCCCATCGACGTACGGTACGGCGGCGGTAAATGCGCTGCGCGAGCAATTATTGCCGATGGCCAGCATCATTACGCCGAATTTACCCGAAGCGGCGGCCTTGCTTGGTTGTGCTGAAGCGCAATCGGAAGCGCAAATGCGATCACAAGGGCGCGAATTAAGCGCCGCTGGCGCGCAAGCGGTATTGATGAAGGACGGGCACTTAGGCGGTGAATCCTGCCCCGATTGGTTGATTGCCCCCAATGATGAAGTGTGCTTCCCCGCCGCGCGCATTGCCACGCGGCATACCGATGGTACCGGCTGCACCTTGTCGGCGGCGCTCACCGCGCTACGCCCGCAATGCACTGATTGGGAAGAGCCCGTCGCCAAAGCCAAAGCTTGGTTATTGCTAGCGATTACTGAGGCTGAACGCCTCGAAGTCGGCCACGGTATTGGTCCGGTGCATCATTTTCATCAGTGGTGGTAAAAGGGGCGCTAGTTTGGTGTGGTTGCTGTGGTCCAAAATGATTTTCATCGGTTCGATGGCGCTGTAGGAGCGTGCTGGCCCGCGAATGCGAACTTAATTTACCGCGATTTCGCGACCTAGGTCGCTCCTACAAAAAACAGCTGAGCGCTATTTATAAAAAAATCAGTACGTTGATATTTTATGGCGTGATGAATTTATCGGCTTGGCCAAAAAATAAAACTCGCACACAGTGCAATGCAGCAAATACCAGTAAATCCGCCAAGACCCTGTGTAAAGAAAAAGAATTTACGCCAAGTATTGCTCTCTATACGACGCCACGCGCCGTTTCTAAACGCATACCACGTGCCACTAATAAATCCACCCGCCGCTTCGCCATCCATCATATAGCCTTGAATTTGTAGTGGTAAGGCATCGCTATAGTGATTTTTCAAATAGCTATACATGGCTTGGGCGCAAAACAAATAAATAATCCCGCCCCCCAAAGCGCCGATGACTAAAAAAGGCAGGCCGTAATTAAGGAAAAATTCACGCATTCTGGGTCTCCGAATAGGATTTATTAATCTGGGTGGTCGAAACGCTTAACGAATCTTACCTTGGCTGGCGATTGAGTTGTCCATATTGAGTAAGGTTGCTTTCTTACCATTGAACTTGATTTTGTAGTTTGCGCTGTAGTACTCATCCACATCCATCGCTTCGAATTGCAGCGTGTTGTTGCCTAGCCACTGTGCCCGCGCAGCGCGCATTGATTCTGGGCCTGATTTTTGCCATCGATTATCAACTGGCGATACCGGCGTCTGAAGCCATGTGTCACTAAAATTGGCAGGGATAATATAGGGCTGCCGGTCATTGCGATTGCGGGGTGACATCGTGATCGTAACCTTGTCATTGTTAAATTCTAGTTTGAGTTGATTGGCCCAAAAAGCCGGATTATCTAAATCAATTTTTCGTTTATTGATCGTTTTTTCGAGTGGTGAGCGCAGCTTTGAGGTGGTTGTTGGCGTGACGAGCTGTGTGATTTTTTCTTGTAGCGCAGCGAAAGCGATGGAGTTTTCAACACGCGGCTCTTTGAGCTTTAAATAAAATTCGCGCAGCGCACTAAGGCCAAAATCGGATTGCTCTTGGTTGCGTGAGGTCATCACCACGGTGATGTCATCTTGTGGAAAAATGGCAATAAATTGACCGGCATAACCCATCGCGCTATACCATTCACGATTTTTTTCTACCCACCATTGTGCTCCGTAATGCCAGTCGATGACTTGCACCAGTGGCGATGTAGCATAACTTACCCAATCGGCAGGTATAATTTGTTGTCCTTGCCATTGCCCATTTTGTCGATAGAGTTCACCCAGTTTAAGCATGTCGCGTGGTGTGATATAGAGCCCGCGCCCACCGCCAATATGGCCTTGTTGGTCAAGATTAACCCAGCGCGTTTTTGTAATGCCCAGTGGCTTAAATAGACGCTGCTCAGCATAGTCAGCTAATGAACTACCAAGCGCTGCCTCACCCAAAACACCGAGTAGATCTGAGCCGCCGCTGTTGTAGTTAAAACTATTGACTTTATAGGGCTCAATTGAACGATTAAGTACAAACTTCACAACATCGGCTTGTTTTTTTAGCTCACCAAAATCATCACCACGCCATTCATTCCACAATAACCCCGACTTCATGCCCAGCAATTGCTCAACAGTAATCAGTTTGGCATTTGGCAAGTCGGCGTATTGCGGCAAAATATCGGCGACGGTGTCGGTCAGTTTGAGTTTGCCGTCGTTAATTAACATGCCAATCAAGGTGGCCATAAAGCTTTTGGTGACTGAATTCACTTGATGCGGGATGTCCGCGTGAAATGGCGCAACGTAAGCTTCGAGTACCACTTTGCCATGGCGCGCGATAATGATACTTTCCATATCAAAGCCGGGTGTTTGCAGGTAATTGAGCATTTTGGTGAGCTGGGCCGAGTCGAGTCCGACCGATTCTGGCGTTGCCGTTTTAAATTGCGCGAATGCAGGTTCTGGCATTTGTGGCGTGGGTAAGTCGCTGCTGGCGGCTTGGCTCAAGCCAAGGTTTAGCGCGATGGCGATGCTAATCAGACGATATTGCATAATTATCCTTGGGTATTGGCTTGAGCCAATTGTTGATTAAGGTTTGTAGTTAAATACGTCGGGTTATTTAGCCCGCCGTTGCTTTACCGGTACACAGAGCTGATAAGTAAATTTTGTCGTTGCCAGCAGTGTCTCTTGTGGGTCTTTGATTGGCCCTAGCGTATGGCCGGGGCGTTTTTCGTCCAATTCCCATTTGCTGCATGGCAAGTAGTAGCCAAATACGTACTCGGCCAGAATCATTGAGTCGGTGACGGTGCCGCAAAAGTCGACGACTAAATACTGCCCCGCTGCAAGCTCGGCGACGAGCATATTGCGTTCGGCTTTAAAGTCGGCATCGACCATCAAGCCAACGGCATAAGCGCAACGCTGATGATCGGTCACGTTTGGGTTGTCGATCATCCGCGAAACTAAGCGGCTATTGGCGTTGGTTAATCCATGCGCTTGTCCCCAGCGGGCGACGCGTTGCCAGAGCGTAAACATTTGTTCTAGTTCAACACCATTCTGCCAAAAATACACCCAACGATAACTCGGCATTTTTTCAAATTTGAGCGCTGAAATTTGCTGTGGTAATTCGCCGTTTCTGGCTGCTTCCAGTGAGACTTGCAGTGGTGTGTCGGGTATTGATTCTATGGGTTTATCTGAATGGGATACTTTGCAATTCTTGCTATCTTGCAAGATGTTTTCATTATTTCTTTGAGATTGCTGACGCCAGTTATAGCTTAAGCCGTCTAAAGTCCATTGCTCGCCTTTACGCCAGTCGCTGGCCGTCATGCCAAAGTGACTACGAAATGCGCGGCAAAACAAAGCTTGGAATTTAAAACCACAATCAAGCGCTATTTGCTGCATGGGGAAGGGTGGGTAAATCAAAAGTAAATTCGCTGCACGCTCAATGCGGATGCGCCGTAGATAATCATTCGGCGTCTCGTGCTGAATCGCCGTGAATACGCGGTGAAAATGATAGGGTGAAAAATGCGCGGCTTGGGCTAAATCAGCGAGGACAATGTGTTGGTCAAAGTGGCGGTGAATGTATTGCAGAGCTAAATGAATGCGCTTGACGTAGTCGTCCATAGTTGGCGATGACAGTTTTTGGGGGGTGAAAAAAAAAAGGGAAGCGGATGCTTCCCTTTTTTTAAGTGAGGCTAATTATTTAGCAGGTGCTGGGGCCGATGCCGTAGCAGATGCCGCTGCAGCTGGGGCGCCGCCGACGACTTCAACGATTTCCCATTTGCCGTTTTTAACCACATAAACGCCGATGGCACCATTTTTAACGTCGCCTTTTTCGTCAAAAGCGATGGTGCTCGTCAAGCCTGGGTATTCCATGGTTTTTAGCACTGGCAAGTATTTCGCTGGATTGGCAGAACCGGCTTTTTGCATTGCAGCGACCATCATTTTGGTGGCGTCGTAGCAATATGGGGCGTAAAGCTGAACTTCTATGCCAAATTTATTTTTGAATTTTTCTTTAAATTCTTTACCGCCTGGCATGTCATCCAGTGATTTGCCTGGGCTAGAGGCGTAAGTGCCTTCAGCATCCACGCCAGCTAGTTTGATAAATTCGCCAGTTTGGGTGCCGTCAGCACTCATTACGGTGGCGGGGATACCGAGTTTTTTGCTTTGTTTTTTCAACGGTGCGGCTTGTGCGTCCATGCCACCGTAGAAAATCAAATCAGGTTTCGCGCCTTTGATGTTAGTCAGAATGGCGTTGAAGTCTGTTTCTTGGTTGGTGGTGAATTCACGTTTCACGATTTCAGCGCCAGCGGCTTTAGCGGCTTTTTCAAATTCGTCGGCTAAACCTTGGCCGTAGGCAGTGCGATCGTCAATGATGGCGATTTTTTTGGCTTTGAGTTTTTTAACTGCAAAGTCACCGAGTACCACACCTTGCTGTGCATCATTGGCCATTACGCGAAATGCAGTTGGGAAGCCTTGTGCAGTGTAAGCAACAGCAGTCGATGATGGCGAGATTTGTACGATGCCGGCGTCGTTATAGATTTTTGACGCTGGAATGGTCGTGCCTGAGTTCAAGTGACCGATCACGCCGCTGACTTTTTGGTCAACAAAGCGCTGTGCGACGGTGGTGGCCGTTTTCGGGTCGGCTTGGTCGTCTTCGGACACCAATTCGATTTTCATTTTTTTGCCAGCGATATCCACACCGCCAGCGGCGTTGATTTCGTCGATGGCCATTTGTACGCCATGTTCGTTGTCTTTACCCAAGTGGGCGATATTGCCGGTCATTGGCGAGGCTTGACCAATTTTGATGATGTCGGTCACCACTTCAACCGTAACGGGTGCAGAAGCAGGGGCGCTGGCGGTGTCGGCCGATTGCTGTTTACCACAAGCAGTAATCGACAAAATGGCGGCAGCGATGAGGCTGAGGCGAGCGATGGTCATCGTGAATCTCCGATATTGGGTGTTGTTATTAATTACGGTTGTTTTGGTACTATTGCCATTTAAAGGCAATCAATCTTGCTTTCGCAATCAGTGACTAGAAATCAGTGTTTTCCTGTATCTAGACCGCAACAGTTCTTACATATTGTAGGCGTGACAGTTGCTAATGCATGAGCCAATCATTGCTGATTTGTTTGTTAACTGAAAGAAATGCGGCAGATAGCCATGTTCTACGCTGTTTTGAGCCGTGGCGCGGGTGATGGATTTCAGGGCTTTGGGGTGTGCGCTTTGGGGGCGGGATTGACGTTTATTTTTAAAATGATTGTTTGAATGCATGTTGCATTTTTGCGACGAAGCGCTGCTGATGGCTTGGCGTTACCGCGTGTGCATTATAAATGGCCGAGTTCAGCCAAGGACACTACGCGGTGGGCGGCGACGATAAAGTGATCGAGTAGTTTGATGTCCAGCAGCGCTAAAGCGTGTTGCAATTGGCTGGTGAGTAAAATATCCGCTGGCGATGGTTCGGCATGCCCTGAAGGGTGATTGTGCGCGACGATCAGCGCCGCAGCATTGAGCTCTAATGCGCGCCGCGCCAGCTCTCGGGGGTAAACGCGGGTTTCGCTGAGCGTGCCTTTAAATAAAGTCTCAGCGGCAATCAGCTTGTGGCTGTTATCTAAAAATAAACCATGAAATTCTTCATGCTTTAAACCGCGCAGCCGCAGCTTTAAAAAATCCCGCACCGCACTGGGGCTGCTCAGCGTATCGCGCGCTTTGAGTTCTTCGCACAGCGCGCGGCGACTCATTTCGAGCACCGCTTGCAATTGAGCATATTTGGCATCACCAATGCCGTTGATATGCGCAAAATCGTCGAGCTTGGCTTGAAATAAAGCTTGTAATGAGCCGAAATGCTGCAGCAAATCGCGGGCTAAATCGACGGCGCTTTTGCCGGTAATACCGACGCGTAAAAAAATCGCCAGTAATTCGGCGTCATTGAGTGCGCCCGCGCCTTGGCGGAGTAATTTTTCCCGTGGACGAGAATCTGCAGGCCAATCGGTGATCGACATCGACGTTTCTTGGTAAACTTCGGATATTCGCTATAGCAGAGGCTTACACTGTGAGTCATAAAAAAATCGTATTGGGCATTACCGGCGGCGTTGCCGCGTATAAATCGGCTGAATTAACCCGGCTATTGGTCAAGGCCGGTTATCAAGTTCACGTGGTGATGACCGAGGCGGCAACGCATTTTGTTGGCGCTGTGACATTTCAGGCGTTGTCAGGCCATCCGGTGTTTGTGGATCAGTGGGATGCGCGCATGCCCAATAATATGGCGCACATTGATTTAACGCGTGGCGCGGCGGCGGTGTTGATTGCGCCGGCATCGGCCGATATGTTGGCCAAGATCGCGCAAGGGCATTGTGATGATTTATTGTCGACCTTGGTCGCGGCGCGAACTTGCCCCTTGCTCGTGGCACCGGCAATGAATAAGCAAATGTGGGAAAACGCCCCCAATCAGCGCAATGTGGCGCAATTGCGTGCCGATGGCGTGGCGATCTTGGGCCCAGGCTCCGGTGAGCAAGCGTGCGGCGAGGTGGGGGATGGCCGGATGCTAGAAGCGGCGCACATTTTTGAATTGTTTGAAGCGAGTTTGCAGCCCAAACGCTTACTCGGTAAACGGGTGCTACTCACCGCAGGCCCCACTTTTGAGCGCATTGACGCGGTGCGCGGCATTACCAATAGCAGCTCAGGTAAAATGGGCTACGCAATTGCGCGCGCGGCGTATGAGGCGGGCGCTGAGGTGGTGTTGGTGTCGGGTGAAACGGCGTTGCCAACACCGATCGGTACGCGGCGCATTAATGTGTTGAGCGCGCAGCAAATGCTCACTGCGGTTGAGGCTGAAGTGGCTGCGGCAGATATCTTTATTGCCGTTGCCGCTGTGGCCGATTATTACGTGCTCAATCCGTCGGAACAAAAAATTAAAAAAGACGCACATATTTTGACGCTAGAGCTCGCTCCCAATCCGGACATCTTGGCCAATATAACCGCCAAAGCCAATCCGCCATTTTGCGTCGGTTTTGCCGCTGAATCAGAAAACCTCTTGGAATACGCCGAAGCCAAACGTAAACGTAAAAAACTGCCATTATTGGCCGCCAATTTAGTGCAGACGGCGATGGGGCAAGATGATAATGAAATTGTGCTGCTCGATGACAGCGGTGAGACGCGTTTAGCGCGCGCACCTAAAATCGATATTGCGCGCAAACTGATCGCGCATATCGCCCGTTTGTACGACGCAGCGCAATTAGAAAAATAAAAACGGGTTTTACCGGCTTAAAATTGACTCAGTTGGGCGCTTGTCACCCATTTGGCTCAATCGACTCAGGGTTTGCTGGCTTTGCTCAGTCAGATGCCAACAGACCCTAGGTCATTATTTAATTTAAATGTTTTTAGGAAACACTATGACCACGATCGATGTAAAAATTTTAGACGAACGCTTAAAAGATAATTTGCCGGCCTATGCCACAGCAGGTGCCGCAGGATTGGATTTGCGCGCTTGTTTGACTGCGCCGATCGAATTAGCGCCCGGCGCAACCACCTTGGTGCCAACGGGTATGGCTTTGCATTTGGATAACCCAGGTTTGGCAGCGATGATTTTGCCGCGCTCCGGCTTGGGGCATAAGCATGGCATCGTGTTGGGTAATTTGGTGGGCTTGATTGATTCTGATTACCAAGGGAAAATTTTTGTGTCGGTTTGGAATCGAGGCAATACCACATTTACGATCCAACCTTTAGAGCGCATCGCGCAATTGGTCATCGTGCCGGTGGTGCAAGTGGGCTTTAATATCGTTGATGAATTTGCGGCTAGTGATCGCGGCGAAGGCGGCTTTGGTAGTACTGGAAAGCATTAAGCGCCGCTGGATTTAAAAGCGGCTATGGTTGGGTATGTCTCTATAGCGCATATTTAAAATGGCTTTGAAGCCAATACCTACCTTAAAAATCGCACCGTGGTTTCGGTGCGATTTTTTTTGCTTTATCGCTGGGCTTGGCTTTGTTCGAGTATTTGCTTGGCGGTCCGTAGTGAATCTACCATTTCAATACCCAGTGCTTGGGTTTGCGCGCTCGCTGGGAGTAGATCGGGCACCATGATCACGCGGCAGCCAGCGGCGTGACCAGCTTGTGCGCCAAAATTAGAATCTTCAAACACCACGCAATGGGCCGCTGGTACCCCCAGTTGGCCGATCACTTTGAGGTAAATATCGGGGGCAGGTTTGGGATGCGTGATTTCATCGCCGCAAACGGCAAATTGAAAATAAGGCCATAAACCGCTGATGCTGAGGTGATGATTGGCCATGGCGCGTTTCGTTGAGGTAGCAACCGCGCAGGGAATGGCGCTGTGTTTTAAATAATCGAGTAATTCGATCACACCAGGCCGCAAATTGATCGTTTCATGACTGCGGGCGAGGTAGATTTCATGCGTTGCCGCGCGCAATTGGGCTACTGGAAAATGAGCCCCGAGTGCATCGTGCAAATACGCTTCGGTTTTAGATGAGTGCATGCCAATCATGCCCAATGGAATCTCGGCGGCAATAGCGTGGCCCAATTGTTCTGCGGCATCATGCCAGCAACTTAAGGCCATGCGCTCACTATCAATCAATAAACCGTCCATATCAAAGATGGCCGCCGCAATTTTATTGGGGTTGGTGTTTATTTTCATTGCCTTATTTTCGATTTATTTCAACAATACGCCAGTTTACTCGCCTTGAATTGATTTATGACTCTGAAAATGACCGTTTCTGCCCAATCGATTTGCCCGTGTGGCTTACCTGCAACCTATGGCCGCTGCTGTGGCCGCTATCATGCTGGCCTTGCTGCGCCAACGCCCGAAAGCTTAATGCGTTCGCGCTACAGCGCCTATGTGCTTGAATTGGGCGATTATTTAAATGCCACGTGGCATGCTTCAACCCGTCCGGATGATTTGGGTCTGGCTGAAGATGCGGCGGTAAAGTGGCAAAGCTTGAAAGTGAGTTTTGCTGCTGAGCAAGACGATGACGGCGAAGTGAGCTTTGTCGCGCGCTATAAAGTCGGCACGGTAGCGTACCGCTTGAGCGAGCATAGCCGCTTTGTTCGCGAAGACGGGCGTTGGTTTTACCTTGATGGTGAAGTGATTTAATGCTCGCGGGTTTGAATACCTTGGCGCAATTAAAGGCCGGTGCCTTGCAAGGCTGTACGCGCTTAGATCTTAGTTGTGGTTTGACTGAGTTCCCGCGCGAGATTTTTGATTTAGCCGATAGCCTTAAAATCTTGAATCTATCGGGCAATCAGTTATCGAGCTTGCCGGATGATTTACCAAGGCTGCGGCATTTAGCAGTGATTTTTTGTTCTGAAAATCGCTTTACTGAGCTCCCGGCAGTATTGGGGCAATGCCCGTCACTGACGATGATTGGCTTTAAATCCAATCAAATCGCGCATGTCGATGATGAGGCATTTCCACCGCATTTGCGCTGGTTGATTTTAACGGACAATCAACTGACTGAACTGCCTAGCTCGATCGGGCGCTGTCAGCAACTCCAAAAACTGATGTTGGCGGGCAATCGCTTGACGGCACTGCCCGCTGCACTGGCGCACTGCCAGCAATTGGCTTTAGTTCGGCTGGCGGCCAATCAACTGACGGCGTTTCCGGAGTGCTTATTGCAGTTGCCACGCTTGGCGTGGCTGGCGATGGGGGCAATCCATTCAATGCCGCGTTCGAACTAAACCAGATCGCTGATGTGGTGAAGGTTAATGCGTCCGACGTGACACTAGGGCAAAAGCTCGGAGAAGGAGCGTCGGGCACCATCTATCAAGCGCAATGGCATCATTCAGAGCTGCGTGATGTCGCCATTAAGATTTTTAAAGGTGCAGTCACCAGCGACGGTTGGCCGCACACAGAAATGGCGGCGTGCCGCGCAGCAGGAGATCATCCGCATTTAATTGGCGTTTATGCCCAATTGTTAGGGCATCCTGCGGGGGATGGCTTGGTGTTGCCGTTGATTGCGCCCGAATTTACGGTGTTGGCCGCACCACCGAGTTTAAGTTCGTGCATCGCCGATGTGTATGCCAGCGACTTGCGGTTGACTTGGCGCTCAGCTTTGCTGCTGGCGCATGGCATCGCCGATGCCGCGCGGCATTTACATCAGCGCGGCATTTTGCACGGTGATTTATATGCGCATAATATTTTGCATCATCCGGATGGCCGAAGTTATTTAGGTGACTTTGGCGCGGCGTCGTTTTATTCGCCAGATGCGCCATGGGCTGCGGCGCTAGAGCGGATTGAAGTGCGGGCCTTTGGTCATTTATTGGCTGAATTATTAGCGCGAATCGATTGGCCAGATGACCATGCCGATGTGCGGCTTGACTTGCTGCATTGGCAAAAAAGATGTGTTGATTCTGCGAGTGCAACGCAGACGACATTTGCTGATTTGCAGCAAGGAGTGTGGCGAATTTTGCAAAACAACTAGGTATCTTCCCTAGATTGCTGTGACAGGCTTGACAGATGTAGTGGCTAGATTTAATTTTCAAACAGTTGTTTGAAGTTGATGCAAGTCAAGTTATTACATGGGGTCTGGCATGGAAACGGGGAAGGCACTAGAAACATCATTACGCATCTTAAATGCCGCAGAAATCTTGTTCGTTGAACATGGTTTTTCCGGCACGTCGATGCGGCAAATCACTGGCGCGGCACAGGTCAATATTGCGGCAGTGAATTATTATTTCGGTTCCAAAGAAGGCTTGTTCCAAGCGGTCTTTGAGCGCCGCGCCGAGCCTTTTGCGCGCCTTTCTCTCGACAAAATCAATCAACTCACCCGTAGTAAAACTAACTTTACCGCCACCGAAGTCGCCGAAGCTTTTGTGTCGGCCGCGATGGAAATGGGCAGTAATCCGGCGCATGGCGGGCTGATTTTCGTCAAGCTGCTAGCGCGTAGTTATGTTGAACCCAATCCCGTCTTAAAAGAAAAATTGCCACAACGCTATGGCGAGCTAACGCGTCGCTATCTCGAGGCGTTGGGGCAGGCTTTGCCGCATTTATCCAGTCAAGAAGTGAGTTGGCGGTTTCACTTTATGACCAGCGCCATGTTTAACGCATTCGCTGGCAATAATGTGATGCGCTTATTTATGACCCAGTCTTTGGTCAATGCCCGTGATCCGCAGTTAGTTGCACAGATGTTATTGCCTTTCATTGCCGCAGGCTTAAATAGTCCTGCTGCCGTTTAGTTGCCACTTGGAGTTAATCATGTCAATTATTATCTGCATCTTTGCAGTTGTGGCCTTACTCGGGGTACTTGCTTATTCCCGCGCGCCACTGTGGTGGAGTTCTTTGCTGATTTTGATCGGGGCGGGGTATGCCTTTTATCAGCAAAATTTAAACCCGATTTTCTTGGGTATCTTGATCGCGCTGTTGATTATCTTGAACTTCAAGCCAATACGTCGTGTTTTAATTACCGGGCCTTTGTTTGGGATTTTCCGCAAAATTACCCCGCCGATGTCACAAACCGAGCAAGAAGCGGTTGATGCCGGTACGGTATGGTGGGATCGTGATTTGTTCTCAGGCAAGCCTGATTTTGCCAAATTGCATCAGTATGCCAAGCCAACGCTAACGGCTGAAGAAGAGGCGTTTTTAAACGGCCCGACTGAAACCTTGTGCGCCATGCTCAATGATTGGGAAATCACGCAAAAAGACAAAGACTTGTCGCCAGAAGCTTGGGATTTCATTAAGAAAAATGGCTTTTTGGGCATGATTATCAAAAAGAAATTCGGCGGTAAAGAATTTAGTAATTATGCGCATGCTCGCGTTGTCACTAAAATCGCCACCCGTTCGGGCTCGGCTGCGGTAACGGTGATGGTGCCTAATTCACTCGGACCGGGTGAACTACTCCAGCATTATGGGACTGAAGCCCAAAAGAATTATTACTTGCCACGCTTGGCCGTCGGTGAAGAGATTCCATGCTTTGCCTTGACCAGCCCAGAAGCCGGCTCTGACGCCGGTGGTATTCCTGACTTTGGTATCGTGACTCGCGGCAGCTACACCGATCCACGTACTGGCATTGCCCATGACAATGTGCTTGGTATTCGCTTAACGTGGGAAAAACGTTATATCACCTTGGGTCCAGTCGCGACCATCTTGGGTTTGGCGTTTAAGCTTTACGATCCAGATCACCTCTTGGGCAGCAAAGAAGACATCGGTATTACTTGCGCTTTGATTCCAACCGAGCACAAAGGCGTTGAAATCGGTCGCCGTCATTATCCAGGTACCAGCGCTTTCCAAAATGGCCCGAACTGGGGTAAGGACGTGTTTATCCCGATGGATTGGGTGATCGGTGGTCAAGATTACGTTGGTAAAGGCTGGAAGATGTTGGTCGAGTGCTTGTCAGTGGGCCGCTGCATTTCATTGCCAGCGATGTCGGTTGCCACTGGTATGTTGTCGTCGTATACCACTGGCGCTTACGCTCGTATTCGTAGCCAGTTTGGCTTGTCGATTGGTCGCTTTGAAGGTGTGGATGAAGCACTGGGCCGTATTGGTGGCTTTACCTATCAGATGGATGCCGCGCAACGTTTGGCGTTGACTGGGCTCGATTCGGGCGAAAAACCATCGGTGATTTCCGGTATTTTGAAATATCACAATACTGAGAAAATGCGCAAAACGCTCAATGACGCGATGGATGTGCATGCAGGTAAAGCGGTATGTATTGGGCCACGTAACTATCTGGCACTGGGCTACCACGCTATACCGGTTGCCATTACGGTTGAAGGCGCCAATATTCTGACGCGCAGCATGATTATCTTTGGTCAAGGCGCAATCCGTAGCCATCCGTTTGTACTGCGTGAACTCAAAGCGGCAATGAATAAAGATTTACCTGCTTTTGATGATGCCGTAATCAGCCACATTGGTTTTGCAATCTCTAATTTGGTACGCAGCTGCTGGTTAGGTTTGACCGGTGCGCGCTTTGTCAGCGTGCCAGTGTCTGGCCCAACCGCACAGCACTATCGTGACATCGTTCGCTTCTCGTCAGCATTTGCTTTCTTGGCCGATATGGGGATGGCAACGCTAGGGGGTAGCCTCAAATTTAAAGAGAAACTATCAGCGCGTTTGGGCGATATGTTGTCAAATTTATACATCGCCACTGCCGCATTAAAGAAATTTAACGACGATGGCCAACCGACAGAAGATCGTCCATTGGTACGTTGGGCGGTAGAAACTGCGCTCTACGATTGTCAGGAAGCGATGAATGGCTTTTTGGCCAATCACCCGAATCGGGCCTTGTCATGGTGCGTGCGTAAGTTGGTATTCCCTTGCGGCATGACTATGCGCCAGCCTGCAGACACCGTCGGTACTGCGATTGCCCGTAGCTTGATGGAGCCTTCTGCATCGCGTGATCGCTTGGTGCAATTTATGTACCGCTCTAGTGACGAAACCGATTCGATTGGCGTTTTGGAGCATGCATTGAAAGCGGTGATTGCGACCGAAGCCGTTGAGAACAAATTGCGCCGTGCGCATCGAGAAGGCAAGTTGAAAGCGATTGTGGCCCAGACTCGCTTACAAGAAGCTTTGAGTCAGGGATTGATTACTGCAGAAGAACACGCTGAAGTGATTCGTGCTCGTCGCCTTAAACGGGAAGTGATTATGGTGGATGATTTTGATGCACAGTTAATGCATGCAGATCCTGACGCTATTCACCGAGTAATTGTGTAATATAAGAGTAAGCTAATAAAAGCTTACATTGTATGTGGTGCAATAAAACCCTTGGAGATATAAAAATGAAGATGCTTGTGCGTTCAATGAAAGTGATCGGTGCAACTAGTTTGTTTCTCAGCTCTGCCTCAGTTTTGGCTTCGGGCTACCATTTTGGTACCCAAAGTGCGAGTAATCAGGGTGTCGCCAACTCCGGTGCTGCCGAAGTCATGGACGCGTCAACCATTTTTTATAATCCAGCCGGTATGAGCCGTCTTGAAGGTACGCAAGTGACTGGCGTGCTCAATGTGGTGATTCCAAATGGCGAGTACACCAATATCAAAACCACCACCGCCAGCGGTAAACCGGTGACGGGTGGTAATGGCGGTGGTTTTGGATCAACGACGGCCGTGCCACATATGTACGCCACTTACCAAGTCAATGACAAGATCAATGTTGGGGTTGGGGTGTTTGTACCCTTTGGCTCGCATACCAATTACGAGGCAGGCTGGGTGGGTCGCTATCAAGCTTTAGAAAGCAAGATTGAAACGATTAATGTTAATCCTTCGATCTCGTACAAAGTGAACGACACGGTGGCCCTCGGTGCCGGTGTCAGTGTGCAGTATATTAATGGTCAAATTAGCAAAGCTTTGGATTTAGGTACGCTAACGAGAAACCCAGCGTTTGCTGGTAATCCGGCCTTTGATGGTGAGTCGGAAGTGAAAGGTAACGACATTGGTTACGGCTTTAACTTGGGTGCTTTGTTTAATATCAGTGAGGACACCCGAGTGGGGGTGGCGTATCGCTCAAGAATCAAACACACCTTGGAGGGCGATTTAACCTTTAAGGTGCCGAGCGCATTGCAATCGACCTTGGGTAAAGCAGCGTCGTTACAAAATCGCGACGCAACGTTGTCAGTTGAAACGCCAGAATCATTCTCGATCAATGGTTTTCACCAGTTCACGCCGCAGTGGGCGATGACGGCCGATTACACCTGGACCGGTCACTCGCGCTTTGACGAAATCCGCATCAAATCACCGGGTAATGCCGATTCAGTGACGGTTACCCGCTGGCGCGATACCAGCCGTTATTCAGTGGGTGGCATTTATACTCCGAATCAAACTTGGACTTTCCGTGCCGGTTTAGCGTATGACCAATCACCTGAAGCTAATGACGCTGAGCGCATTGCCAGCATTCCCGATAGCGACCGGATTTGGTATGCCTTGGGTGCGCGTTACAATATTGACAAAAATAACGCGATTGACCTTGCGGGCACTTATGTTCATCTGAAAAGTGCAACCATTAATCGTAAAGCTTTAGATCCAAGTGAAGCCTTAGGTGGCTCAATTAACGGCAATTACAGCGTTAGTGCGGTGGTCTTGAGTATGCAATATAACTATCGTTTCTAAGTCAGATTGCGCCCAAAGCATAAGTTTTGGGCGCAAGAAGAAAATCTAACCGAATAGCTGCAGGGCTGGCCTGCGAAGAGAGTGATTATGAGTGTAAGTTTGACAATGCCAATTCGCAAAGTGGCAGTTTTAGGGGCAGGTGTGATGGGTGCGCAAATTGCAGCGCATCTCTCTAATGCCGGAATTGATACCGTATTATTTGATTTGCCGGCAGCAACGGGCAATCCCAATGCGATTTCACTCAAAGCTTTAGATAATCTTAAAAAATTAAAACCAGCGCCATTGATGTCCGCCAGCCGGATTGATGGCATTGTGCCAGCCAACTACGGTAGCGACTTGGCTTTATTAGCCGATTGCGACTTGGTGATTGAAGCCATTGCTGAGCGCTTGGATTGGAAGGCCGATTTATATGCCAAAATCGCGCCACATTTGGCCGCGCATGCGATTTTAGCCAGTAATACCTCAGGTTTATCGATTGAAGCTTTGGCGGCGAATGTACCGGCTGCGCTGCAATCTCGTTTTTGCGGCATTCATTTCTTTAATCCGCCACGCTATATGTATCTGGTTGAACTCATCGCCACTAAAGGTTGCCAAGCCGATACCCTGGATGCACTAGAAACATTCCTCACGCTACGCTTAGGTAAAGGCGTCGTTCGCGCCAAAGATAGCCCGAATTTTATCGCCAATCGTATCGGGGTGTTCTCGATGCTGGCGACGATTGAGCACGCTAAAAACTTCGGCATTCGTTTTGACGTGGTCGATGATTTAACCGGCCCACGTTTAGGTCGGCCAAAATCAGCGACATTCCGCACCGCCGATGTGGTGGGTTTGGATACCTTTGCCCATGTGGTTAAAACCATGACCGATACATTGCAGGCCGATCCATGGCATGCCTTGTTTAAATCACCAGAATGGCTAGAGCAACTGATTGCGGCTGGCGCTTTAGGGCAAAAAACCCGCCAAGGTATTTTTAAGAAAGTCGGTAAAGACGTGTTGATGTTGGATCCGAGCAGCGGTGAGTACGTCGCTGGTGGGCAAAAAGCTTCCGATGAAGTGAAAGCTTTACTGAAAAACACTGATTTTGCCGCCAAAGTAGCGTCGCTACGCGCGTCTAACTTGCCAGAAGCGCAATTTTTGTGGGCTTGCTTGCGGGACGTTTGGCATTACATTGCCGTGCAACTGGAACACATTGCCGACAATGCCCGCGATGTTGATTTTGCCATCCGTTGGGGCTTTGGCTGGGAGCAAGGTCCGTTCGAAATGTGGCAAGCCGCTGGCTGGCAAACCATTGCTGCCGCGATTAATGAAGACATCGCTGCGGGCAAAACCTTGTCGAGCACGCCATTGCCAGCTTGGGTGATGGCGCGCGATGGCGTGCATACGCCAGCAGGTTCATTCAGTGCGGTGACGCAAGAGCTGGTAGGTCGTTCAACCTTGCCAGTGTACGAGCGTCAATTTTATCCACCGACCGTGTTGGGCGAAGCTGAGCCTGATTTTGGTGACACCATTTACGAAAACGACAGCGTTCGGATGTGGATGCCACCGAGCAATTTAACCACGGCTGGCGTGCCGGTATTGAGCTTTAAAACCAAGGCGCATTGCGTGGGTGCCAATGTATTGGCCGGTATCCAAGAGTCCATCAAGATTGCGGAGCAATACCACCCCGGTTTGGTGATTTGGCACTCTACTGCACCGTTTTCAGTCGGTGCAGATTTGATGAGTATGGGCCCGGCGTTTATGAGTGGCGATTTTGCTGCGCTGGAACGGATGGTGTTTGAATTTCAAAAAACCTCGCAAGCCATTAAATACGCCAAAGTACCGGTAGTGGGCGCAGCGCAAGGCTATGCCTTTGGTGGCGGTTGTGAATTCTTAATGCATTGCGCTCGTGTGGTGGCGCATGTTGAAACCTATATCGGCTTGGTTGAAGTTGGCGTGGGCTTGTTGCCAGCCGGTGGTGGTTGTAAAGAATTTGCCCTGCGCGCTTCGCGTTTAGCCCGTAACGGCAATATCTTGGAAGTGCTCAAAGATTATTACCTCGCAATGGCCATGGCCAAAGTCGGTACCAGCGCCGAAGAAGGTCAGCAAATTGGCTACCTGAAAGAATCGGATGTGATTGTGATGAATGCCAATGAGTTGCTGTATGTAGCGCAAGCGCAAGTCACTGCGATGGCGGCCACCGGCTACCGTCCGCCGGTACGTCCGAAAGCCTTCGCTGTTGCCGGTCGCTCTGGCGCAGCCACCATTCGTGCGCAATTGGTCAATATGCTTGAAGGCGGCTTTATTAGTAAGTATGACTTCCATATTGGCGTGCAAATTGCCGAAATCGTCTGCGGTGGTGATGTCGATGCCGGTACCTTGGTCGATGAAGATTGGATCTTGAAATTAGAGCGTGAACGCTTTATGGGCTTGCTGCAAAAAGGCAAAACCCAAGAGCGAATCATGCACATGATTGAATTTAATAAACCACTTAGAAATTGATCGTTGTCGTACCGTGCACAGCGCATGTGCCGGTACGACAAGGCGATCGCAGTGCGTGAACGGTTCACGACTGGCCGTTGCCGAACTGAACTGAACTGATCGCAAATTAAAAACCAAACGTGAATCCACGGTCAAAAGAGCGGTTATGCCGGTGGTGGATTCAGGTTTTGCCAAATTTTAGGAATTCAAAATGAGCAAACAGATTCAAGAAGCTTATATTGTTGCCGCAGTGCGCACGCCAGTGGGCAAAGCGCCGCGCGGCATGCTAAAGGGTGTTCGCCCGGATGATTTATTGGCGCATGTATTGAAAGCGGCAATGGCGCAAGTGCCCTCGCTCGATCCGGCTTTGGTGTCGGATGTGGTAGCCGGTTGCGCCATGCCAGAAGGCGAGCAAGGGATGAATGTGGCGCGGATTGGCGCGCTACTGGCCGGACTGCCTAATACCGTAGGCGGTATTACGATTAATCGTTTTTGCTCGTCAGGCATTAATGCCGTAGCACTCGCAGCGGACAAAATTCGTTTGGGCGAAGCCGATGTGATGATCGCGGCGGGTACAGAGTCGATGTCGATGGTGCCAATGGGTGGCAATAAATTATCCTTGGGTGCGAGTATTTTTGACACCGATGAAAATGTCGCCATTGCTTACGGCATGGGTTTGACTGCGGAAAAAGTGGCGCAGCAATGGCAGGTGAGTCGTGAAGATCAAGACGCTTTTGCCGTTGAATCGCACCGCCGTGCTTTGGCGGCGATTGCCGAAGGTAAATTTAGCGCTGAAATCGCCCCGCTTGAGGTGACGTATCGCATTCCGAATTTAGCCACCGGCGAAGTGGAGTTGATCAACAAAACCTTGCTCAATGATGAAGGCCCACGCGCGGACACTAGCTTGGAAGGTCTGGCTAAACTGAAAACCGTATTTGCCGCCAAAGGCAGTGTGACTGCAGGTAATAGCTCGCAAATGTCTGACGGTGCTGCGGCCTTGATTTTGGTTTCAGAAAAAATCCTCAAAGAATTTAATCTCACGCCATTGGCTAAATACGTATCGTTTGCGGTGAAAGGCGTGCCGCCGGCGATTATGGGGATTGGTCCGAAAGAGGCGATTCCAGCGGCGTTAAAACAAGCCGGTTTGAATTTGTCTGATTTGGCTTGGATTGAACTCAATGAAGCGTTTGCCGCGCAAGCGCTGGCCGTGAGCCGCGATTTGAATTTGGATATGTCGATTGTCAATCCGCATGGTGGCGCTATTGCTTTGGGTCATCCTTTGGGCGCGACGGGTGCGATTCGTGCCGCAACGGCGATTCATGGTCTGCGCGGTCAAGGGAAATCAGGCTATGCCATGGTGACGATGTGTATCGGCACCGGTATGGGTGCTGCTGGTATTTTGCAAGTTTTATAAGCGATTCATTTTAAATTCAATTTATCTAAAGCCCGCTGAGTTGAATGCGGGCTTTTTTTTGGAGAACGCAATGAAAAAACAACTCACGGCAATGGCCTTGGCCCTGTTACTGGTTAATTCTGCATATGCACTGGAAATGGCGGGGGTGAATCTGCCAGAGAAAGTGAGCGTGGCCGAATCGCCCTTGGTGTTAAACGGTGCCGGTATTCGCAAAAAAATGGTTTTTGAAGTGTATGTGGCCGCTTTATATACCGCAGCCAAAAGCAATGACGCCAATGCCATTATCAATGCGAGCACGCCAAGACGGATTCAATTGGATATGTTACGCAATGTCGAGTCGGCGACCTTATACGGCGCTTTGCTCGAAGGTTTGCAAGACAATCTCAGTGCCGCGCAATATAAAGCGCTAGCGCCTAAGGTCGCTGAGTTAGAGAAAATCTTTATGGATATTAAGGTCGCCAATAAGGGCGATGTGATTGTGTTGGATTTTTTGCCGGGCAAGGGCGTCAAGGTAGTGGTGCGCGGTCAGGTAGCCGGCATGATTACTGGCGATGCGATTGCCAGTGCGATGCTATCGATCTGGCTGGGTAAATCACCGGTCAGTGAGAGTTTAAAGGCGGCCTTATTAAAAGCATAAACAACCGATCGTGGTGTTGAGCCGCGTGGTATTGGCTTGCTGAGCAAAAGAGGGTAATCGGCCGCATTGCCGGTCGCCCAGAACGAGCATGGAGTACCTAGCCCCAGCCTGATTTAGGCTGGGGCTTTTTCTTCAGTCTTACTTTATTTTTATTTGTTTGTAATATATTTTTCAAGTTAAATGTAGTAATGCTACATTTAACTTATGATTCTGTATTTGTTTATTACATGCTAGGTGCTTGTTATTAATCGTTTTTAACCTTATTTATGTACTTGTAGTTGCTGTTATTGTTAGCTAAGTACGTAATTTAAGTACAAAAAGACTTGCGCAGGCTGGGTAGTTTTGTTAAAGTACGTACATCGAAAGAAACACAGCAAGGCCGGTTGGCTCAACCGGATAACTTAAGGAGAAACACCATGCGTGGCTTACTCAAAATGATTAAAAACTTTGAATTTCAGCAACAATTGCTGGTTAAGTCTTATGGCTGGAAGTTGATTCAGCGCTAAGCACCGATTTCATGTAGTAACCGTAGTACCCGCAGCGAAAGTTGCGTTATCGACTCCATCCTCCTGTGCCCGGCTTTGACTTGTGTTTTATTACGCAGGACAAGTCGGGATTTTTTTGTTTATCGCACGATAATGCAGCTAACTTGCTTGAGTTTGGGTAAAGTAGCATTTTGCATGAATCATGGTTTTGTCTTGTTCAATTCATCTCCCCTCTATGCGCTTGGCGCTGGTTTAATGGCTTTTTCTTCTGTGCTGGTCGCAGCAGAAGCACCTTTTTCTTATCGTGTGGTGCTGAAGGCCGACGCCAGTGTGGCGGGTTTGCTGGAGCAATATCTTGAGGTCTTTAAGCTAAAAGACAGCCCACGCAATTCTTCGGAGCAATTGAGCCGTTCTTTAGAGTTTTTGCCCAAATCAGTCGCCGATCTGCTGGCCACCGAAGGTTATTTCAACACCAAAACGGTGTCAGAAATGAAAGTAGAGCAGGGTAAAACCGTGGTTTATATCACGGTCGATTTGGGCCAGCCGGTGATTATTCATGATGCAAAACTCAACGTCACCGGTGAGGTGCTAGAGAATTTACCGCGTTTAGACATGCTAAAGTCACGCTTTGAAACGCGCCGCGATGAATTAATCGGCGAGGCATTTACGCAAAATGAGTGGGATGATTTAAAAAAACGCACTTTAGCGTCGTTTATGGCCCGCGACTATCCGGCATCGGTGATGAGTTTGAGTGAGGCCATCATTGATCCGGAATTAAAAACGGCGCAATTGAACATCTCGATGGACAGTGGCCCAGCCTATGTGTATGGCCCAGTACAGATTCATGGCTTGAGCCGTTACCCCGAAAAACTCGTCAGTGACTTAGTCGATTTGCAAGCCGGTGCACCGTACCGGCGTAGTCAATTACTCAATTTGCAAACTGAACTGCAAAATTTACCGCATTTTGCCTCGGCGCTAGTGGATGTCTCGCTGCCGTCGAGCCCGCCCTATATCGCACCCGTGCAGATTGACGTGCAAGAGTCGCCACTGAATAAAGTCATTACTAATTTGGGTTACAGCACCAATACGGGCGCGCAAGCCGGGGTGGATTATCGCTATTTAAATCTGTTTGATCGGGGCTGGATTTTTAATTCCAAGCTGGAAATCAAACAAAAAGAACAGCTGTTTGATATTGCCGTGGCCATTCCCAAAATGCCTAGTGGCTGGGAGCATAACGGTTATATCAATTATGCCAGCTCCGATATTGAAGGCCTGCAGTCCGAAAATTATCGGGTCGGCGTATCGCGCAATTGGATTGAACGTAAGCAAGAACATTATATTTCACTGCAGTATTTGGCAGAGTATCGAAAAATTAGCAATGGCAGTAGTGATCGCCCGCATTCACTGACCTTAAATTACAAGTCAATTATCCGCGACTTGGATAGCTTAAAAGATCCACGCAATGGTTATTTATTGCACACCGAAATCGGCGGGGCTTCTGATCGGGTGATCAGTGATGTGAGTTTTGTGCGTGCTTATGGTAACGCCATTCATTACAACAAAATTGGTCAAGAGGGCATCTTGGCTTTACGTTTGGAGCTGGGGCAAACCTTTACCAGCAGCGCGATTGGCGTGCCGACCGAGTGGCTGTTTCGCGCTGGTGGTATGGGCTCAGTGCGCGGCTATGATTACCAATCTTTAGGGGTGGATATTGATGGTGCGGTTGCGCCAGGGCGCGTGTTGGCGACGTCGTCGATTGAATATCAACATTTGGTTTACAAAGATTGGCGTGCAGCCATTTTTTATGATTATGGTGGTGCCGGCGCCGATTGGCGCACTTTGAATCCAGTCCGTGGCACGGGGATTGGTGCGCGCTGGCTCAGTCCAGTCGGTCAAATCGGCGCGGATATTGCCTATGGTATCGATAAATCTCAACTTCGCTTTCAATTTGCGATGGGTCTTGCGTTTTGAATCCCGATTTAATTCCTGAAGAAGTGCCGACGGCGGTGCCGGTGGCGGCAGCTAAACCAGTCAAAAGTGTATTTCGGCGTGTGGTTCGCGGCGTTTTTTGGAGCGTGCTGGGTAGTATGACGCTGCTGGTCGCGTTATGTGCTGGGCTGCTGTTTGCGCTGGATTCTGATTATGGTCGAGCGCGGCTGGTGGAAATGATTAATCGCAGCGGCATGGTGTCGATCCAATCTTTGCAGGGCTCTTTTTGGTCGCGATTGGAAGTTCGCAATTTAAAAGTAGATACCACCAGCGCCTTAGTTCAATTAGATCACGGGGTATTGGACTGGAGCCCATATTCATTATTGCTTAGAAAGCTATACATCAATGAGTTGCGCTTGGGCATCTTGCAGGTAGAAACCAAACCCTCTCCACCAATGGCCAAGCCCAGTCCGGTGCCAGAAAGCTTCACTTTACCGCTCAGTTTACAAATCCTTGAACTGCAGATTGCCCAGTTGCAAATCAGCGGCGCGCCAATATTGCGGCAAATTCAAGCTGGATTTGATAGCAATGGCAAAGAACACCGCATTACGATTAGCCAATTGCATGCCCCGCAAGGCACGCTCAGTGCTGCGCTGAATGTATCGGGCAAATCGCCATTTCGCACTGCCGGCTCTTTTGTTTTGGCCGGACAGCTTGAAGGGCAAGACCTGACCGCCGTTGGACAAGTACTGGGTGATTTGCGTGCGTTGGCGGTGAAGGCGGATTTAAAATCGGCGGCAGTACGGGCGAATGTCGACGTTAAACTCGATGTGTTTGCGGCGCATGCGTATCAAATTTTGCAGCATGGCCAAATTGAGCTAAAGCAGTTTAATCCGGCCGCGTGGAGTTCGCTCGCCCCTCAAGCCAAGATCGACGCGAATTTACACGTTGCGTCGAACGGGGCTGGCGTGGCGATGAATTTGCAGTTCAAAAACCATCTGCTCGGGACTTTAGATCAGCACGGTTTGCCGTTAGCGTCATTGACAGCGCAATTACAGTTGACCGGTAATGATTTGCAGGTCAAGCAGTTGGCGATGGCATTTGGCGGGCAAGGGCGGTTGAGCGCCACAGGCGGTATTCTCAATGAAGTGCTCGATCTGAATCTGGCATTGCAAGACATCGATCCGGCGCAGTTTTGGTCGCCGCAAGCGGCCAGCAAAATGAGTGGGCAAATCCACATCCAAGGCCCCTGGCGCGCGCCTGATGTGCAAGGTGAAATCAAAGACCAGCGCTTAAAAACCGCGCTCAAGCTCGACTTAGGCTGGATAAAACCGGCTGAGCAGCGGCGAATTGCGGTGCGCCAATTGGATTTGCAGCGTGGTAGCAGTCAATTGGCCGCCAAGGGGGAGTTAAATTTACAAGCGCCGTATGATTTTGCTTTAACCGCGCAATTGCAGCAATTTAATCCGGCCGAATATATTGCGGCATCGCCAGCAGGGCGAATTAATAGCCAAATTAAAGCCAGTGGCCAGATTGAGCCAACGCTGCGTTTGGATGTTGACTATCAGCTGTTAAATAGCCTTTACAATCAGCAGGCTTTGTCGGGCTCGGGTCAGCTTAAACTGGATAACGATCGTTTGAATATCCCGCAACTGTGGTTGGCCTTGGGTAAAAATCGCCTCGATTTGAATGGTGTACTCGGCAAGAGTAACGACCAGTTAAATTATCAAATTGATTTTCCTGAGTTACAGGTGTTAGGCAAGGGTTTCTCTGGCGTGGTGACCGGTAAAGGTCTGCTCTCCGGTTCAATGCAGCAAGCCAATGTGCAAGGCACACTGAATGTGAAACAGCTCAATACGCCGTGGGCGCTGGAAGTGGGCAGTGCTGATTTGTTCGCCAATGTGCAGTCCGACTTAAAAGGGCCGATTGAGCTGCGTTTGGCGATCAATCAGTTGGCAATGCCCGGACTGCAAATCGCCAACGCCAATGTGTTAATCAACGGGCGTCAAGACCAGCACACGGTAACGCTGACCGCCAAAGGCAGCAAAGATCAGCATGCGCTGGCTTTGGATGTGTTACTCAAAGGCGGTTTGAATGCCAGTCGAGTTTGGCAAGGACAAATTGAGCGTTTGAACGGAACGGCGTGGCTGCCTTTTCAATTGCAAAACGCTGCGTCTTTATCACTGGCGAGCGATCAATTGCGTGTGTTGGGCGCAAATTTGCAAGTAGGGCGCAGTGTGATTGATATTGGCCGTTTTGATTGGCGCAATGGTGCGATCAATACCCAAGGCCAGATTAAGCAGCTACAAGTGAGCGATCTGCTTGAATTACTCGACAATACGGCCGTGCAAAGCGATTTGATTTTGGCGGGGCAATGGGATTTAACACAGTCGGCACCTGCGGCGCCGGTGAATGGCCGCTTTGAGCTAGCTCGTCAGCAAGGGGATGTGGTTTGGCGAGGTCATGATGGCCTGCGGCCCTTTTTGTTAGATGCTTTGGCGCTCAAAGGGGCGATCAATCAAAATCAATTGAATGTGAATGGCCAGTTAAGCAGTCCTCGCTATGGCAAGGTGGGGTTGACCGCCAGCGGCGTGCTTGACGCGGCGCAGTGGCAGCTTTCTGCGTTGCAAGCGATGAAAGTCGCGCTGGTGGGCGATTTGCCGGATTTGAAAGTCTTTTCGCCGTTTGTGGGGGATGGCGTGGTGCTGGGGGGGCGGGCGCATTTGGATGTTAGTCGCGTCGCGCTGGGG
>NZ_CAMTIA010000040.1 GCF_947072475.1 uncultured Deefgea sp. | reverse complement strand
ACTCTTTCGTTTAATCTCTGTGCTAATTTTGTACAACTTGGCTTTAAGGCGGGTTAAAACCCGCCCTACAGGATGGATTTAACTCCACCCTCCACTTCATTGCGATCGATTAGATTTGCATCTAAGCGATCATTTTGAGAGTGTAAGCACTTGTTTGACTGGCAAACCAAGCACTCACACTCATCGGCTGTATTTTGTTAAAGATCAGTGGCTTAGGACACACAAAACAACCTAGAAACCGGTGTTTCGTTTGCTGTGTCAGCAGCAGAGAGGCCGAAATATACGGCAGCCCTGCGATCACGTCAACACCTTGCTGCAAAGAAAATCCAGTTAAGGTGATAAGTTATTGATTTATATAGAATCGGATTTAACTGAAAAATGCAATAAACCGCAAAAAACAAACAAGGGCGCTATCGCGCCCTTGCTTTGAAATCACTGATAAACAGTTAAAACGTACTGTTTATTCTTCTTTTGGCTTATCCCGATTACCGCCAGCAATCATTTTGTATTCAAACAAACGACACTCCAGCGGTCCGTTAAACAATACAGTGCGTTTTGATGCCTTTAAACGCATATGTTTAGGCATATCTAAGTCGGCAGTGAGAAAATAAGTATCCCAGCCGGCAAAGCGTTGCTTTAATAGCGTTGCCCACTGTGGATACAAACTAGCCAAATGCTCTTTCTCATCCATCCGTGCGCCATAGGGTGGATTACAAATCCACACGCCCGACTCTGCTGGTGGTTTAGCATCAAGAACGTTCAATTGCTTTAACTGAATACTATCTTGCATGCCTGCCGCTTCAATATTGGCTTTGGCGTGAACCAATACGGTACTCGATACATCGCTCCCCATAATGACATTGGGCGCAGCACTGAGTTCTTGTGCTTTGGCTTCAGTCAAAATGTTTTGCCAGAAGGATTTGTCGTACATGCGCATTTTTTGGAATGCAAATTGTCGATCCATACCCGGCGCGACACGACGCGCAATCATTGCTGCTTCAACAAGGAACGTGCCCGAACCGCACATCGGATCGTAAAACGCTTGATCCGGCGTCCAACCACTTAAGGACAAAATCCCTGCTGCTAGATTTTCACGCAATGGCGCTTCGCCGGTTTCAACGCGGTAACCGCGTTTAAACAGCGGCTCGCCAGATGTATCTAAATACAAGGTAACGTTTTTCTCTGATAGATACACATTAATCCGCATATCCGGCGCTTCAGTATTCACGCTCGGGCGATTACCGCACTTAAGGCGGAAACGATCGCAAATTCCGTCTTTCACTTTCAACGCGACAAAATTGGTACTGCGTACCGGCGAGCGCACTGCAGTAACGCTCACTTTAATGGTGTTTTCTACGGCAAAAATATCTGCCCATTCAGTATCTCGCGCCAAACGGAAAATATCGTCTTCTGAACGATACGGTTTTTCAACCAATTTCCATAAAATCCGACTCGCAACACGTGAATGCAGATTGGCTTTGTACATCAAAGTCCACGGACCAGAAAAAGCCACGCCGCCATCGGTGACGTGAATGTTCTTCGCCGCCAGTACTTCGAGCTCTTTTTCCAATACAACCTCAAGTCCACGTGGACAAGGGGCAAAAAAATCAAAAATTTGTAGCACAAGTTTCTTCTTTAAAAATTAAATAGTTATTGCTAGTGTACTCGCATCCAGCGGCTCGGTGCGGCGACGCGTTTGCATAATCAGCGGCGCCCAAGTCTCACCGGGACGTTTTTTACGCGTTGTCAGCGTCAATTCAGATGGCCCATATACATTGGTATTATGTGTCAGCGGCGTGGTAATCAAGTACTGCGCATTGGTCGCTTTTAGGAAAGCACCAACGCGATCAATATTGAAAATATCCAAATGCGCAAATGGCTCGTCGATAAACACAAAGCCCGATGGATTGCTTTCATCCATCATTAAGCCAATCAGCAAGATCAATGATTTCATCACCTGCTGACCGCCCGATGCTTCGCCGTCGTTCAAGCCCATCATGCCTTTTTGATCGAAATTGAATCTTGCCGTTAAGCCAGCTTGCGCCAGCACCACATCATCGTTTTCCAAATGCGGCATATCGAGTTCAACATCAATACCAGCCAGCTCGCCCAAGCCTTTCACATTGCGACCGTAGGCGCGAACTGTCGCGCGCAATTTATTAATATATGCGGCACGCGCTTCATCGGTCAGCTGAGCAGTACGATCGACTTCTTGACGGTGCCCAAGCGACTCACCTTCGAGCGCTTTGTAATCGTTCACCAACTTATCGCGGCGCTGCACGATGGTTTCGTCTTTTTCCCAATGCGCTTGGCTTAACTGCTCAGTTTGGCGCACCATCATATGCCGCACTTCGGCGACACTATTATAGTCTTCCTTCAATTGGCGCAACGTAGCAGGCAACAGCCAAACCGATGGCACTTGCTCACGCAAAGTACGAATCGACGTCAATTGCCGGCTAATTTCATTACGTTGACGCTGCAACTGCGCCTGCATTTCATCAATAGCGCGCTGCAACTGATCGCGCTCAATCTCGATTTTTTGTGCGCCCAAACGTAAATCGGCACGACCTTCGCGAGAAGACTCCAGCGCCGCTTGCGCTGCAGCAAGTTCAGCGCCCAAACGCTGCACCGCAGCTTGCTCTTCAGGATAACGTGCAGCAGCGGCCGCCAATTCGGCCTGACGACTCGCCAACTGAACCACCGCCTGCATGCCCATTAATTGCTGAGTAATCGCCGCGATGTCGCGCATCAAGCTATTGAGATCGGCTTCTTTATTTAAGATTTCTTCGTTTAGCGCTTTCAAGCGCAATGCAATATCGGCCAAGCGCGAATGACGTGCGGCTTCACCAAAAGCATAATCACGGGTATCGACCCCGATAAAGCGCGCACCACGGCGTTCACGCAGATACCCCTCACGGGTAATCCAATCGCCATTAATGCGTGCGCCCGCTTCAACCGATTTAACGCGCTGAATACCATTCAATTGCCGCGCCAACCAAGCTGGCACCGGCGCTTTAAAGTCGAGAATTTCTAAAATCGAACCCAAGGTCGCTCTTGGCGCAGGCTCGCGCTCAGACACAATAAAGCTGCGATAACGTAGACGCTCACCCACTTCCCATGCGCGCTGTTTATCCGATTCGCGCTGCAACAAGATCAAATGTTTCGATGGCGCGAGCAAGGCTTCAACTGCGTCTTGCCAAGTATTGTCTTTTACTTCGCAAATTTCAGTCAGCAATTGGTGCGGAATTCCTGCCGCATCCAGGCTTGAACGCATTTGGCGCACGAATTCTGGTGATGGCGCTTTGCCCGCTTGCAAGGCAAATTGCGCTTCGGATAATTGCTGGCGTTCCTCTTTGGCATTTTTTAGCCAAATTTTAAGGTCGCCCTCTTGCTGCTTTAATTCACCCAACCGGTCATTCAGGCCCACCGCATCGGCGCCATGCTCACGCTCGGCCAGCTCACGCAGGCGCTCGCCTTCTTTAATTAGTTTTTCAGTATCACGCGCCGCATCCCGTACCGCTTGGAAAGCTTGAAACTGCAGATCGTAATCGGCCTTGCTTTGCGATTCACCCTGCAAAGTTTGCTGCGCCGCTAGGCGCGCCACCGCCAGCTGCTTTTCTAACTGCGCCAAATCACCGCGTCGATGCCAAAAACTGCGGCGATTTTGCTTAAATTGCATCAAATAATGCCGCAAATTCTCATTAGCCTCAGCCACTTGCAGCGCGGGAATCACCTCTTTTTCTAAGCGCTGGGTATCCGTCCCCAAAGAGCACCATTCCAAATAGCTACTGGCGCGCATCCGAAAACGCTCGACATCTAAGCCCAGTTGCGACAATTGCTGGTTCATTTTATCCAGCTCGCCCTCCGCCTCACGCAGACGCAGCTTGGCTTCGCTGTAATGATCCAAGACTTCTTTGTCGCCAAACACCTGAAACACCAAATCGAGCAGTGTTTTAGGGGAGTATTCGCATAGCTTGTCGGTATCACCTTGCTCCAAGGCCAATACCTCGGCAATCGCTGGGGTTAAACCAGCTTGCTCCAAGCGGCGACGATAATCGCCCACCCCCAACCATTGCAGATGATTTTCAGTCGTACCATCGAGCTGCGCATCCCCTTCGGCAATCGCATACTGCCGCACCCAATCCCCACCCTGCTTTTTAATCCGGCAAAACAGCGTCACGGTTTCACTGGCTAGCGGGAAAAACAAATACGGAAAAAACCCACCACCGCTGCGGCGTGGATTACTCACCACGGCGCGCAACCACGCGATGTTTTCTTTGTTATTACGCACGTAACGCTTGTAATCGCGACGCCCTGAGCATTTCAACGCCAACATAGTACGCAGCGCGTCGAGCAAAGTGGTCTTGCCCGAACCATTTGGCCCGACGACAGTCACAATTTGCGCATCGAGCGGTACTGAAATTCTTTGCCAGAAATCCCAGTGCACCATTTCTAAAGTTTTAATCTGGAACATTTAGCGCATCTCCACCGCAATTTTTTTCCCGAGACCCCAATGCCGCCCAGCTTCCACTGTGTCACAGCAAAAACTTTTCAACGCAGAGGCGCAGAGGTGCGGAGAAAAGCCAAAAACAATGCGTTCCGATGTGGACTTAGCATCAAAATGGGCAAAATCGCCTCGTTTTTCCTCTGCGACTCTGCGACTCTGCGTCGGATTTTTAAGGTTTTTGGCGGGGTAACAAAGTGGCACAACTAAAGTTTTAATCTGAAACATGTGTGCCCTCCACATCGTCCGCGATCTGTGTGCCGGTCAATTTCAAAATATCGGCGAGCGCGCCGTTGATAATGCGCGGGGCGAGTTTGGCGTAGTCAATCATTAGATCGAGCAGCGGACCTTCATAAATCATCCGATTACGACGATTGATAAAGCCTAATTTAGTCAGTTGGCCCAAATTGGTGGCAAAACGCATTTTGCCGCCGAGCACTTTGCCAAAATCAGCGTACAGCGCGTCTTCCGAAATGCCTTGCGCAACGCCTTCGCCGTGTTCGATGGGTTTTTCTGCGCCAAACATATCGCTTTGATCTTCAGAGCCAATGGCAACGCGGGCAATTTGTCGCTCACGTTTTGGCAAAATAATCAGCGCCCATACCACGACCAACAGCGCAATCCCATCACGCGGCAAGCCCATATTATTGGATAACCACGCGTCGCCCTCACCAAATACCCATTCTTCCATTTGCGGCTGCAAAGCCACGGCAATGTGTTCGGCGTAAGGGTTTTCTAGCAATTGCAGACCACAATCGGCCAAACGATGCTCGAGCGACTCACGAAACATTTCATCGATCAACGCGCGCCGAGCCAGCGGGTCTTTACGCAATACAAAACGCTGCGCCAACAGGCGAGCGACTAAAATATTCAGGGCTTGATCCATATTTAACCTAAGAATTCTTATTAACCACAGAGGCACAAAGGCGCAGAGAACCAGCGTTCCTCTATCTCTTTGTGCCGCTGTGGTGAAAGATTTTGCCTGTTCATTGCCGTGATCATCACTGCGGCATCAGTCGCCCAGCGCTAATGCTGGCCACTTCCGGATGATCGGGCGCATACAATTCGCCGCTGATTTCGAGCCGCAATGGCAGCTTGACAATATCGGCCACGACGCTCTTCTCTAGCGCAGCTTCAGCGTCACCCAATAAAGACAATAACGACAAGCGATAGGCGGTTTCTTTATACGTTGGTGCCAGCACCGTAGTCGGCAAATCACCACCCAAACCGTTGGCCGCCATTTGTTGCAGCTCCTCATACAAAGATTCAGCCAGCATCAACCGCTCCGCTTCAACAGCACCAACCTCTTGTGCCGCTGCGCCTTGCGGCATTTCGCTAATAACATGCGTCGGCCGTTCGCGTTCGATAATTTCAAACTCGGTCACGTCGAGCAACACATCAGAAACCACAAAAGCCGGCTCTGGATGAAACAACACCAAATCTCGCCCCAAATCAGCGAGCTTTTCTTGCTTTTGCTGGCGCAACCAATCGGCGACATTGGTGGTTGATAAACCGGATTGCCCCAAATGCACCCGTTGCGACGCCAACTCGGACAAACGACGATGAAATACCGAAGTCAGTCGTAGCATTCTGGCTTGCGCTAATGCAATCGATTGGGCGATTTGATACACCCGAGGATCGGTCGTGTCGTCGGTCAGCACCGTGCGAATCACATCGGTGCCTTTTTCCACCCATTGCCAGACTTTTTCGAGTTTTTCCCGCGCAGCGCGGATTTGAAACTCAGATTGCGACTCCAGTGCCGCTTCAAAGTCGGTATACAGCTCATTCAAACGCGCCAATAAATTGAGCAGCACTTCGTTTGAGACTTGACCGAGCGATTGCCCAGCAGCAACTTGCGAAGTTAAATAACCCAGTTCAGCGTCGCCATCGGCAAATTGCACCACCGTGCCGAGCGCCGCCAGCGCAACGCGGCCCGATTCGCTCATTGCATAGAGCTGCTCGTCCACATCCCAAATCAATAAGCCGTTCTCGCGCAAGCGCTTGAGCACCGTATCGAGCTTGATTGGATTGAGATAGGAAAAATGCATTTGCAAATCTTGCGGCGACCAACGCGGCGCATCAGCGCGCGCGCCAATTTCACGCAAAATCAGTAAGCGCACTAAAACTTCGTCTTCGCCGCCACGAAATAGCGTAATAAACGCGTCCAGATAATGCCGCGCACGCAATAAACTCGCCATCGACGGCAAATCAGCAGGCGCGAAGCCATTGGCAAAAAATTGAGAGAGTTCGTTTTCGTCTTGCATGAGGATGACAAATATCAGGGAGGAGCAAGGCTAAAGCTAAATGAGCGGAAAAACAATCAAAACATCAGCCAGCCAAGAGAAGTCTCATTTAGAGAAAAACAGCACAAACACTGCGCCAGTCGATATTGACAGCCTAAATCGCAATCAAATCCACGTTGAAATGAAAACGCCACCCTCAAATTGGATTTATCTGAGTGTGGCGTTCAACAGATTCACTGTAGATTAACGGCGATCTTAAATTACTTCACATCACCCGCTTCTAGCGCTGCGGCACGCGCTGCCAGCAAGGCGGCTTTTTCAGCAGCAACACGGTCGGCTTCTACTGCGGCGACTTCACGGGCGACTTTTTTCGCTGCTTCCAGATAATCCATAATCGCGTAAGTCAAATCGCGGCAACCTTCGCCCGTCAAACCGGCAATCACAAACAAACGTGGTTTTAGCGGCTCAAAATCGGCATACGGATTTTGTACGCCCGCATCCCAACCGTAGGCTTCCAAGAAGGCATTAACGCGTTCTTCGCGCTCGTCTTCTGGAATCATGTCGACTTTATTGAGCACCAACCAACGCGGTTTTTGATGCAAATCTTCATCGTATTTACGCAGCTCTTCAACAATCGCTTTAGCTTCAGCCACTGGATCGGTATCGGCATCAAATGGCGCCAAATCAACCAAGTGCAACAAAATCCCAGTGCGTTGCAAATGCTTTAAAAAGCGATGGCCAAGACCCGCGCCATCACTGGCACCTTCGATCAAACCCGGCACATCCGCAATCACGAAGCTGCGGTTTTCATCGATACGAACCACGCCCAAATTCGGGTACAAGGTCGTAAATGGATAGTCAGCCACTTTCGGTTTGGCGGCCGACACAGCACGAATAAAGGTAGATTTACCCGCATTCGGCATACCGAGCAGACCGACATCGGCCAAGACTTTCAATTCCAAACGCAAATCACGGCGCTCGCCTTCAAAACCCGGTGTCGTTTGGCGTGGTGCGCGGTTAATCGACGATTTAAAGTGCAAGTTACCAAAACCACCGGTACCGCCTTTGGCAATCGCAATCCGCACGCCATTACTGGTCAAGTCGGCAACAACTTCACCGGTTTCAGCGTCGGTAATCATGGTGCCGATTGGCATGCGCAATTCGATATCGTCGCCGCCTTTACCGTAACAATCCGCACCGCGGCCATTGTCGCCATCACGGGCTTTGTATTTCTTTTGGAAGCGGTAATCGACCAGCGTGTTGATGTCTTCGTCGGCAATCGCCCACACCGTACCGCCTTTACCACCGTCGCCACCATCAGGGCCGCCACGGGGAACGAATTTTTCTCGGCGCATACTGGCCGAACCATTGCCACCTTTACCGCCAATGGCTTCAATTCGAGCTTCATCAATAAATTTCATCATTTTCTCCTACCGATCTCGGCGCAGGCTCTGGGGTATTGCACTGCAAGCGAAGTGGCTTGACGCATAGAGCTATATACATCACAACTTTATCTGGCAAACCGCTTAGACTCAAATCCGTATCGTATTTATAAAACAAAAAAAGCCCTATCGCAGAGACAGGGCTTTCAAACCTACCAAAGAAGCCGCTAATTAAGCAGCAGCTTCTTCTTCGCCAACGTATGGCAATACAGTTACAGTGCGGCGTTTCAAAGCGCCCTTCACTGCGTACTGAACATAACCATCGCACTTAGCGAATAAAGTATGATCTTTACCCATGCCAACATTGTCACCAGCGTGGAATTCAGTACCACGTTGACGAACAATAATTGAACCTGCAGGGATCAACTCGCCGCCGTATACTTTGATACCAAGGCGTTTTGATTCAGAATCACGACCGTTACGTGAACTACCACCAGCTTTCTTATGTGCCATTGTTTAAGCTCCTTAATTAAGCGACGATAGCGTCGATACGGATTTCGGTGTAGTTCTGGCGATGACCAGCACGACGCATGTAGTGCTTACGGCGACGCATCTTGAAGATGGTAACCTTTTCGCCACGACCATGAGAAACCACAGTTGCTTTGATGGAAGCACCGGCCACCACAGGGGTACCGATCTTCACTGCTTCGCCGTCTGCAACCATCAATACTTCTTCGAGTACGATCTGGCTGTCAACGTCTGCAGTAATCTGTTCTATGTTTAATTTTTGGCCGACGACAACTTTATACTGCTTGCCACCGGTTTTTACGACTGCATACATAACAAGCTCCTAGGGAGTTTGGCCCAACACGCTGCACAAACGCTAGCGTGCCTTCCCAAATTGGGAATCGGGCATTCTACAAACGTTTTCCAATTGAGTCAATGACTTATTGATTCACAGCCCATGACCCCCACAAACTGCACCGCAAGCGCCAATCTCCTGTGAAATCAAGGCGCACGTCAAAAACCAATCACATGCACTCTAAAGTCATTTCGCCCTAAACGACGGCGCACCGCCCTCGATTTACGTCCTATTTAGGCACGCAAAAAAAACGGCGATGGCATCCCGCAATGAGCAAGGCGGCGGGATGGTGGCTTTTCTGCTAAAATCGCCGGATTATTTTTAATGGCGGCGTGCACTCCTTTGCACCGCGGCTTAATTTCTAGGGTGAACCCAGCGTGTCGATGAAGTTTGTTAAATCGGTAGTTGATGCCGATATGGCCTCAGTAGATAGCGTCATTCGTGAGCGTTTATATTCAGAAGTCGTTTTGGTCCGCCAAGTGGCCGAATATATTGTTGCTTCAGGTGGTAAACGCCTGCGTCCAATGATTGTGCTGCTCGCAGCACAAGCGCTGGGCTACCAAGGCAATAAGCACCATGAACTCGCTGCGGTAATCGAATTTATTCATACCGCGACACTGCTGCACGACGATGTGGTCGATGAATCAAGCCTGCGCCGTGGCCGCGATACGGCCAATGCTTTGTTTGGCAACGCCGCTTCAGTCCTAGTCGGTGACTTTCTCTACAGCCGTGCTTTCCAAATGATGGTTGGCTGCGGTTCGATGCGCGTGATGGAAGTACTGTCAGACGCCACCAATATCATCGCCGAAGGCGAAGTGTTGCAATTAATGAACATCGGCAACACCGATGTTGATGAAGAAGATTATCTCAAAGTCATCCGCTACAAAACCGCCAAGCTTTTTGAAGCTGCGGCGCGTTTGGGTGCAATTTTAAATAACAGTGATCCAGCGATTGAAGACGCCATCGCTCGTTACGGCATGCATTTAGGTACGGCGTTTCAAATTATTGACGACGTGCTTGATTATTCAGGCCAACAAGAAGAAATCGGCAAATCACTGGGCGACGACTTATCTGAAGGCAAGCCGACCTTGCCATTGATTTATGTGATGAAGCACGGCGAACCCGACGCCGCTGCAGTCGTCAAAGACGCGCTCGAAAACGCCAAGCGTGAAAACTTCGACGCAGTCTTGGCTGCCGTTCAGCAAACTGGCGCGCTTGAATACGCGCGCCACACTGCCGAGCAAGAAGCCGAACGCGCCAAAGCGTGTTTGGCCAGCTTGCCGGACAATCCATTTACGCAAGCGCTGCACGCGCTGGCAAGCTTGGCGATTGATCGAAATAGTTAATCCATCTTGCGATGATGGACATCAGCCTAAGGTACGCCTTAGGCTTTTTTACGCCTGAACCCTATCGAGGTATGGGCAGCCGTCAAGAATCGACTTATAGTCTTTACTCTTTTCTTGGGGTGCTTTGACATGAAACACTGGTTTTTATCGCTCTGTTGTCTGGCGCTTTGGCCCAGCATGAGTGCTGCCGATTCGTTTCGTCTGGCTGCTGCTGCCAATTTACAAGCCGTCACGCAAGCTTTGAGCAAAGACTTTTCGCAAAAAACCGGTCATCAGTTTCAAACTAGTTTTGGCGCTTCAGGCAAGTTATTTGCCCAAATTAGCCATGGCGCGCCGTTTGATGTCTTAATGTCGGCCGATCTGAAATACCCACAAACATTACTTGATCAAGGCGCTGCCATCGCGCCACTGGTGCATTACGCCAATGGGGTGTTAGTGCTCTGGAGCCAGCAAGCGAGCATCCCTAAAGATTGGCAAGCTTGGTTGCAATCGAGTGCAGTACAAAAAATTGCCATTGCCCAGCCCGAAAGCGCGCCATATGGCCGAGAAGCACTGCGGGTGTTAAGCGAGCTACCGCAATTTCCGGTACTCAAAAGCAAGTTGGTGTATGGCGAAAGCATTGCTCAAGCCAGCCAGTTTATTGCCACTGGTGCGGCGCAAGCCGGTTTTAGCGCCAAATCCATCGTCAGCAACCCCGATCAAAGCCAAAGCGGTGCTTGGATCGAAATCCCACAATCGGCGCATCAAGCCATCGCCCAAGGCGCAGTGCAAACGCGCTTCGGTAAAGACAATGCCGCCGCCAAAGCCTTTGTACGTTATTTGCAAAGCCCTAGCGCCCAGCAAATTTTGCAGCACTATGGTTATTTGGTACCACAACGATGAATCGACTGCCTGCAACCTTAACGCAAATCGAAGTTGATGGCGGCATGGCATTTATTGCTGCCGATTATTTGCAATATCGATTCAGCGCCATGCTGCTCGGCATTCAAGATGATGTTGCGCAATGGCAAGTGGGTCACGCCGTTGAGCTGGCTTTTGCGGAAAACGACGTCGCGCTTGCTGTGGATTTACAGGGGCAAATTAGCCTGCGGAATCGCTTTCACGCCCAGATTGAACACATTGCAAACAGCTCACTATTAAGTCGGGTTACGCTGCGTTTTGGTGAACATACCTTGCACGCCTTAATTACCCGCTCATCGTGTGAGTCGCTGGGTTTACACTGCGGCCAAACAGTTGAATGGTTACTTAAATCCAATGCCATGCAGGTGAGCCGTGCTTGATCCACAACCCTTATTACTCACGCTAAAATTAGCGGCGCATACGACGATTTTACTCACCATCGTGGGTATTCCTCTGGCGTATTGGTTGGCTATGGGCCAGAGCCGTATACGTTACATAGTTGAAGTCATCACTAGCCTGCCCTTGGTGCTACCCCCAACGGTGCTGGGCTTTTATCTCTTGCTGCTATTTAGCCCGACCAGCAGCGTCGGCGGCTGGTTGGTCGCTCATTTTAATGTGCATCTGGCTTTTTCTTATGCCGGCTTAGTCATTGGCTCCATGCTGTTTAGCTTACCGTTTATGGTGTTACCGCTGACCAGTGCTTTTCGGCAACTCTCACCCACCCTACTCGATGCCGCACGCACGCTAGGCAAAAGCGAAAGCAATATCTTATTTCGCGTCATATTACCCAATTGCCAAATGGGCTTAATCAGCGCGCTGATTTTAACTTTTGCGCATACGGTGGGCGAATTTGGCGTGGTGTTAATGATTGGCGGCAATATCCCAGGGCAAACGCAAGTAGCATCCATTGCGCTGTATCACGAAGTTGAAACCCTCAATTACAGTGCCGCGCATTTATACGCCGCAGTGCTGGTGGGCTTTTCTTTTGTGGTGCTAATGGCGCTGCGCTTAATCAGCGGAAAATCCCGCCATGCATAATCTCTATCTTGACATCCAAACCCCAATGCAATCGGCGCATGGCGCTCGATTATTGCAAATCAAAACGCAAATTCAAGCCGGCAGCATTACCGCAATTTCGGGGCCGTCTGGCGCTGGCAAATCAACGCTATTGCGACTGATCGCCGGATTAAACACGCCGCAGCAAGGCGAAATTCGCTACGGCGATCAATGCTGGTTTAACGGCAAAACGTGCGTTGCAACTCGGCATCGCCACGTTGGCATGGTGTTTCAAGACTACGCGTTGTTTCCCAACCTCACCGTGCGCGCGCAACTGGCTTACGCTCAGCAACAACGTAACGATGCGCAGATTGATCAGCTGATCGAACAAATGGGTTTGCAGCAATTGGCTTCGCGTAAACCTGAGCAACTTTCTGGCGGCCAACAACAGCGCGTGGCGCTGGCTAGATCATTGGCTGCTGAGCCAACAATCCTGTTACTTGACGAAGCGCTATCGGCGCTAGATCGCAGCCTGCGGGATGAATTGCAGCAGCATTTACTCAATTGGCAGGCGCAATCGGGCGCAATGATCATTGTGGTTAGCCATGATTTGGGCGAGATTTTTCGTTTAGCCAGCCGCGTTATTCAACTGGAAAATGGTCAAATGATTGCCGACGGCACGCCTGCTGCCGTATTGCTGCCACAAAGAGCCAGTGGCCGTTTACAACTGATGGGAACTTTACTCGCAATTGAATCGGCTGGCGTAGCGGCACTACTCACCGTAGCGTGTGGTAACGAAACCGTGGCAACGTTAGTTAGCCCCGAAGAAGCCGCACGCTACAACATCGGGCAATCGATCTCGCTCACGGTCTCGGCGGCCAATGCTTGCGTCAGTGCTGTGAATTGATGGTGTACCTAGGGTAAACGCTCGGCATTGACTAAGCGGTAATACAAAATCGTCGTGGGTAACCACGTGAGTAAATCATCAAATTCAGCGTCAGGCGTATCTTGCACAAAGCGCGGCGTTGCGCCATCGGCGATGGCATCGCGGTTTTCTAGCTCGTCGGCGCTACTCCCTACGCCATTGGGCCCTCCGGAAAACACCACTGCTGCCGCATCGTCGATGCGTTTAATCGCACTCACCACTTGCCCATCGCGGCGACTGGCGGAATAGACTGAGATTTTCCCCGGTGTGGCCAAAGTAAAACAAGGTTTCATCGCCGAGCTGCCACAATTGGGCGTACCGGCATCATCTCGCCCGGCCAAATCATTGGCATAACTACTGCCTGCTCCGCCCGTGGTCGATGTCGTCACCTGATATTGCAAACGGCCACCCCATGCATCCAATTCAGGCAAGCCCAAGTCTTGCCATGGCAAATCGCCAAATACCAAGCTGCAGCGATAGGCATTGGCCCCTGCGCCATTGCGCGCTTCTTTGCCGGCATTGGCCGCGGTATTGGCCAATGTCGGGTCCGCTGGGCAGGGCAGGCGATTATTAATCAGCGCAAAACCAATCAGCGCCTCATTGGCAGCGCGCAGCATCTGCTGCGTTTCATTCCAACGGCGTTGGCTGATTTGTACATTGAGCGCCCCCAAACCGGCAGCCATCAAAATACCGATAATCAGCAAAACAATCGCCATCTCCAGTAGCGAAAACCCCGCCTTTTTATGCATCATGAGCATGTTTTTTTCCTTGCGCTACAGACGCCCAAGCGGCAGAGATACAGCACATCATTACTACTGCATGACGGGCTGACGTACTGCCGATCTAGCGGGTTGAGCCAATGCGTTTAATTTTGGCTATCGTCCAAATACAGTGTTAAATCGCTGCTGGCATTGGCCGCCAAATTCGGGCTAGGCGCTAAATTATTCGCTCGCTGCACTCGGCTAGCGCCCGGAATAATCAACATCGCCTCGATACTGGCATCCACCACGCCATCGATCATAAAAGGGGCCGCGCAACTATCACCTTGCTTGACCGCGTAAAAAACCGCCCGATGCCAAATATTTTGTAAAAACCACTGCACCAAACCATTGCTTGCCGCCAACGGGAACACCCCTTGCCCAGTCCAGCTATCGCTAGCGCGAGGCAAAATACCGGCGCATAAATTCGCTTGGCTAGCGCAAGATAAAGACGTGGTATCGGGTTTATTGTTGCGGCAGCTGGCATCGGCCAGTAGATTGGCCGGATAAGGATAAGGCGCGGGCGTTGATACGGGTAAACTCGGCAAAGCAATTTGATACGCCTGCCAATAGCGTTTTAATTGGGCCGCCGCCTCGAGTGCCAATCGATGCGTAGTGCGATCAATCAATTCTCGTCCAGTAATCACGCCAACTTGATCATTAAATGTCTCACTCATCGCAGCAGCAATATAAGGCCCGCCCAAGGTGGCGTTATTTTGTCCCTGACTGCCTTCCAAATATTGATTTACCGCCCACGGCGCGGCGCGCACTTGATGACTTAGCGCTGGGCCCGCAGCAAAAATCAGCGCCGCTGGCGCTTGGCCATTATCACTATGCCGCGTGACGCCATCGGCGGCATAGAGCGATAAATTGGCAAGACTATCGCTATTAACGCGCCGTGCTTGAGTGGCGCTGGAGCGCACGGCAAAAGCCAAATCGACGACATACCATAATGGCTGGCCATCGCCATCCAGCAGCTTAGGGATGCCCAATGTTTTCCACGGTAATAAGCCGATGCGGTTAGCAGCATTACTGCCATCACAACTGGTAATCGACACGCCCTCAAACGCGCCACTGGCGCCAACCGCAGCCGGACAAGGTAATTCTGCTGGACTTAAAGCGCGTCCGCCCGCTGTGCCCTCGCGGCTTAATGACCACGCCAGCAGCGCTTGTCGGGCGGTGGCAATAGCTAAACGACTGTTGTCACGGCGCTCATCGGGCTGATAACGCATTTGTGCCACAAGCGTTGATGCCAGCACCAAAACCATAAGCAGCATCAGCACCAGCAACGTGGCACCAACTTGCTTATGGTTTTTTTTCTGACAATACATGGGCGGCTAGCCTGTTTATTTCAGCAAGCTTAAACCATAGAATACGCGGCATAAAAAAACACCCCAATGGGTATTGGGGTGTAGGTTTTTTTAGATGCTGCCTAGCGGGCTATACCCTCTAAAACTTGGCGATGTTCAGATTACGTGTTGATGATTTTAAGTGCCTGCGGCACATTGTTTTACAGTCGCAGTCCGCGACGGGGACCCCAACTCTTTGTCCGCCAAAGAGTTGGGGGAAAAGAAAGGCGACCCGAGCGCGCCCAGCTCCGCTGTGCCCTCGATTGTCGTGAGCCAAACGATAAAACCGTTTGTCTCTCTCCTCACTCGGTGCGCTTAGACGGGATTTTAAGCCCCAGCTCGACGAGCGCGGCACAGCATCAACACCAAATCTGAACATTACCTAAAACTTAATCGGGAAAGCCATTTGGATTTTGGCTTTGCCAGCGCCAGCTATCATTACACATGTCTTGCAAGGTTTTTTCTGCGCGCCAGCCCAGCTCAGCCAACGCCTTGCTCGGATCGGCATAACACGTGGCAATATCGCCCGCGCGGCGCTCAACAATCGCATACGGCACCGAATTGCCACTGGCTTGCTCAAACGCTTTCACCATATCGAGCACCGAATAGCCAACGCCAGTACCTAAACTCACCGTGATATTGCCCGGCTGGGTTTCGAGTTTTTGTAGCGCTTTCACATGGCCAATCGCTAAATCCACCACGTGAATATAATCTCGCACCCCGGTGCCATCGGGCGTGGCATAGTCGCCACCAAATACCGACAATTGCGCGCGTTTTCCCACTGCCACTTGCGCCACAAACGGCATCAAATTATTCGGAATCCCTTGTGGATCTTCACCAATCAGGCCCGATTCATGCGCGCCAACCGGATTAAAATAACGCAGCAAGGCGATATTCCATTCTGGCTCGGCAACGCGCAAATCGCGCAAAATGTCTTCCACCATCAATTTGCTGCGCCCATACGGATTGGTCGCCGATAGCGGGAAATCTTCTAAAATTGGCACTGCGTGTGGGTCGCCATAGACGGTTGCGCTGGATGAAAACACCAGATTTTTAACGTTCGCAGCCTTCATCGCGTCAAGTAAACGCAAAGTGCCAACGACATTATTGTCGTAGTATTCCAGCGGTTTGGCGACCGATTCACCGACGGCTTTCCAACCGGCAAAATGCACCACCGCGCTAAAAGACCAGCGTGCAAAAACGGCATCGAGGGCTGCGCGGTCACGCACATCAGCTTTAACCCATTCAATGGCTTGGCCGGTAATGGTTTGCAAGCGCTCAAGCACTTCAGGTTTGGCATTATTAAAATTATCTAAAATGACCGGTTTAAAACCTGCTTTGACCAATTCAATATAGGTATGTGAGCCGATATAGCCCGCACCGCCGGTTAGCAAGATATACATCGATATTTCCTAAATATTTAAACTCAATTTGATCAGCAAAAGAGCACCGGCTGCGCCAGCAATTAACTACGCTCTTGCCGCCATAAGAAAAACACGGCCATGCTCAATAACACCAAGGTTGGAAATCCAGCCGCCAGTACCGCTGGCAAGTTATACAGCTCGCCAACATAGGTCACCAATTGGCTACCAAAGTTAAAGCTCACCCCCAATAAAATCCCGAGGAAAATTTTAACCCCGACATTCCCCGCCCGACGTTGTGCCAACGCAAACGGCAGTGCAATCAACATCATCGATAAGCAGGCTAAGGGGTAAAACAATTTGCCCCAAAAGGCTAATTTATAGCGCTGGGTACTTTGTTTATTGTTTTCCAAATGGCGAATATAGGTATTGAGCGCATCCACCGACATTTCTTGCGGTTTAACCATTAACACCGCCAACATATCGGGATTAACCGAGCTTTGCCAAACCTGCTCTTTGATGGGGGTCACTTGCACTTTGGGTTCGGAGAAATCAGTACGCTGCACATCCGTGAGCTGCCAGCTGCCATTGTTTTGATATTTAGCTTTATTAGCGTCCAGTATATAAGCGAGCTTCGCGCCGTCGCCCAGCTGATAAATCCGCACTTTCTCTAGCGTCATATCTGGATTCATCACCGAAACATTGATGATTTGCTTTTCATCTTTGACCCAGACGCCAGACTGAAACTTACCCAGCAACACCGATTGCTTGGCCTCAATTTGATAGCGCTTGGCGGCCTCAGAACTCATCGGCGCGAGGTATTCGCCCAAGAGATACGTCAATACCGCATAGCTGGCACCACACACAAGCAACCAAGCGCACAGCCGAATGATCGACACCCCGGCGGTACGCATGACGGTAATTTGCGAGGTATCGGCCATACCAGACAAGGCAAAAATACTGCCAATTAACACCGCAACCGGCAGCAATTGATACAAACGACTAGGCAAAGTCAGTAAGACATAGATCAAGGCATCTTTGAGCATATAGCCGTCTTTGCCCACGTCGCGCAGCTCGCCAATCATGTCAAAAAAGATAAAGATACCGGTTAAAACCACCAGCGTAATCAGCACATAGCCAAATACGGCACCAAATATATAACGACCCAATCGACTCATGACCTTAACCTCGTACGCGGCTGCGCCACCAGAACAAACCGATGGTCAGCAAGGCCACCAAACCATGCAAAGGCCACATCCCGATTTGCGGTGAAATTTTGCCTACGGCAATCCAAGCTTGCATGACATTAATGCCGTTGTAATAACCAAACGCCAATAAAGCGGCAATCACCAAATGAAAGCCACGGCCGCCACGCGGATTGGAAAATGCCAACGGAATCGCCGCCAACATCAACAAAAAGGCCTGAATCGGCAACGCCATTCGCCAAGCCAATTCGGCTTGATATTCCCGCGAATCACTGCCCCATAATTTGGCGGTACTCATCGCCGAGGTGGCCGGATTCACCACCACTGGCGACGGGTCTTCAACACGCACACGGCCTTCTTTAAAAGTTAAAATATCGTATTGTGGCGAGCCGCCGGGGGCTTTATAAGCGGTAGCGTCTTTGAGCCACATCCAACGATCGCCCATTTCATCGACAAACAGGCCGCCTTGCTCGGCCAGCACGGTGGAGATTTTGCCGTCTTGGCGAATTTGCACAAAGACGTTCTCGCCCTCATTACGATCACCGGAGAAGTTTTCAATAAAATACACCCGGTCAGCGCCACGTGACTCACGAAAAATCCCCGGCGACACTTGTGAGACTTCTTCGTTTTTTAAACTGGCATCGCGATATTCTCGCCCTTTAAGCTGAGCCCACGGCGATACATACAGGGCCAGCAAGGCGATTAAAATCACCACCGGCACGCCCATTTGCATGACCGGTAAAATAAAGCTGCGAATCGAGCGCCCAGCCGCAAACCAGACGACCATTTCGTGGTCTTTCCACAATCGGGTCAGCACCGTCAAAATGGCGATAAACAACATTAAAGAAAATAAAATCGGGAAATAACGAATCGCTGCAAAGCCCATCACCGCCCAAACAGCCGAAGACGCTAATGCGCCAACCGCGGCCTCTCCGAGCAAACGAACGACTTGCGAGGTCATGACAATGACCAGTAAAACCACGAATAGCCCAAATGCCACCCAGGTCATTTCATAAATAAGTGTTTTTCGAAACAGCATGGCGTATTTTAATCTGTCTTTTGACTTGGCCCGAGGGTCAGTGAATAATCAGTGAACTAGAGCAAGGTTTGCTCAATGTCTATTAGCGCAAGACCCAATAAGGAGTCCCCCGTGGAATTTACCATAGTTTCCCCTGCCCCCGAGCATGCAGATTGCGTCGTATTACCCGTTCTAGGCGAAAAATTACCCAGCTTTGCCAAAGAGCTCGATATTAGCTGCGGCCATTTATTCACCACGGCGATTCAAGATGGCGAATTAGCCGCCAAAGTCGGCAGCACGGTTTCACTCGGTCTGCCAGTGAGTTTGGGCTATAAGCGCGTTTTATTAGTGCAACTGGGTAAAGAGCCCAACATCAAAGCCATTCGTGACGCGAGCCGCGCCATTGCCAAGGCCTTATTGGCCAGCAAAAACAAAACCGTTTGCTTGGCGCTGTCTTTAGCGCAGTTTAAAAAACAAGACAACGAAATCCTCGCTCAAGAATTAGTCCAAGCTTTAATGCTAGAAGCTTATCGTTTTGAGCAGTTTAAATCTGAGCCAGCCCCAGCGGCCACACTCGAAATCGTAAGCTTAGTCGCACCGAAAAAAACCGACATCGAGCCAATCGAAGCCGGTTTAGTCTATGGCCTAGGTATTGGCCACGGCATGAATCTAACTCGGGACTTGGGCAACTTACCCCCTAATGTTTGCACACCAAGCTACTTGGCTGCCACCGCACAACATTTAGCCCACACCTATGATTTCTCTTGCCATGTGTTAGAGCAGCCAGAACTCGAAGCGCTCAAAATGGGCTCTTTCCTCTCGGTCGCCAAAGGCTCAATCGTGCCACCACAATTTATTGTGATGGAATACCAAAATGCCGATAAAAAAGTCGCGCCAACGGTGTTGGTCGGCAAAGGGATTACTTTTGATTCTGGTGGTATTTCACTCAAGCCCGGCGAAGGCATGGACGAAATGAAATACGATATGTGCGGCGCAGCCACGGTGCTCGGAGTGTTTCGTGCCGTTGCCGAGCTCGATCTCAAAATCAATTTAGTTGGCGTGATTCCGGCGTGTGAAAACATGCCCAATGGCAACGCCGTCAAGCCCGGTGATATTGTCACCAGCATGAGCGGGCAAACGATTGAAATTCTCAATACCGACGCCGAAGGCCGTTTGATTTTATGCGACGCGCTCACCTATGTTGAGCGCTTTGAGCCGGCGGCCGTGATTGATATTGCCACCCTGACTGGCGCTTGCATTATTGCCCTGGGCCACACCACCACAGGGCTGTATGCCAATAACGAGCAATTGGCTGCTGATTTACTCAGCGCTTCACGCCAATCGGATGACAAAGCCTGGCAAATGCCATTGTTTGACGAATACCAAGAGCAATTGAAATCGAACTTTGCCGATATGGCCAATATCGGTGGCCGTCCAGCTGGCTCGATCACCGCTGCTGCGTTCTTGTCGCGCTTTACCAAAAAATATCATTGGGCGCATCTGGACATTGCCGGCACCGCGTGGAAATCAGGCGCAGCCAAAGGCGCTACTGGCCGTCCTGTACCCTTACTCGTTGAATATCTACGCGCGCAACAAAGCTAAAAGGAGTGAAGCGCCGTGTTGTTTTTCAGCACGGCGCACAACAGCATGACTGAAATTTCATTTTATTTTAATGTGAATAACCGAGAATCCGCGCTGTGCCAATTAGTGGGTAAAGCGCTGCTGCAAGGCCATCGCATGTTCATCTTAACCGGCTCAGAAGCCGCAACCAGTGTATTGGATCGCATGCTATGGGAAATCCCACCGGCCGGATTCTTGCCGCATTGCCAAGCCGACGCCGAGTTTGCCGAACAAACGCCGATTATTATTGATCACCGCGTTGAATTAATTACGCCGCGCAGCCTGCTATTTAACTGGACTGAACGTGTAGCCCCCCGTTTTAGCGAATTTGAGCGTTTAATCGAAATTGTCGACAGCGACGAAGCACTCAAAGCCGCCGCACGCAGCCGCTGGGCCGCGTATAAAGCGCAAGGCTTTACCCCCAATGCAACCGACATGCAGGAGCTACTCAACCGTGGCCGAACAGAATCTACCGCTCAATGAAGACACGGTAAGCCCTTTATTTAATAAAATGGACGCCCTCATGGCGCGCCATCGTAGCCCTGCGGGAAAAGCTCAGGATGAAATTCCCGTTCTCACCGATCTCGCGCCCAAATTAGCCGAAATCCCCGTACTCACCGATGTGATTAGCCAAGCAGAACTACTGCAAAAAATCGAACATATCGAGCGCAGTCTCAGCAGCGTTGAACCGAGCAGCGCAGCCCTTCGCGAGCCGCTTCAAAATCGTGGCATTCCGATTTTAATGTTCTCTACGCTATCGGCCCCCGATAGCGAACTGCAATTTACCCCGCCACCGCTCATCTTCACCCAGCATGAGCCCGCAATGCCAATCAGCGAACCTGCTCAAGCCCCCGCCGAACCCATTTTTTTTGACTTGCCGCGCTTAGACATCGCCGCCATCGAAGACGATATACCGCTCATTCCAGCCAGCAAACCGGTGGTCGTGGCCGTTGCCACACCATTTGAATGTGTTGCCGATGACTTAATCATTGATTTTTCCACTCCAATCGACAGCCAATTAAACGCCGAATCAGTTGCCGTAGAACTCGCTCCCCCACCAGCGCAGCCCGCATCCGAGTTAGCATCCGAGTCGGTAACACCGCCCGCCATCGAGACCAGCACCAGCCGCCAGCCCACACGACTGGTTGCCACCAGCACGCTAGTTTGGGAAGACGACGTCGAAAGCGAGCCGCAAGCACTCAGTACGCCAGACGAATCGCCCAGCGTTAACGCACTCAGCGAAGCGGCCATCGCTGACATTACCGCCATCGTCGGCGCCCAACTGGCCGTCGACATCGCCAGCGAAGTCGAGCAATTAGCCCGGCAGCATTTCTCTAAACTCATGGCGCAATTTTACGGCGACACGCTGCGCGAACTCACCAGCAACATCAGCCAAGAACTAGAAACCCACCTCGCCCCCAGAATTAGTGAATTAGTCAAACAAGAATTAATCAGTCAAGGGCTGATCCGCGATGAAATTTAAGTCTGGCCAAGTACAATCATTCGATTAATTTGAGTGATTGTGCATGAACTTAATGCAATACAACTCGCATTCACCGTGGATTTTTCTAAGTGAATCAGATCGCATAGGATCCATACCTGTTCGCTTAAGCATTATTGATTAACAAGGGATAAGTGATGCCAGACGTCTCAAATTTATTGATGTTCGGCCTTCTTGCATTGGGAATGGTTTTAACCCCAGGGCCAAACATGATCTATCTAATATCTCGCTCTATTTGCCAAGGTCGGCGCGCAGGATTCATATCTTTAGGTGGTATTGCTTTAGGCTTTGTCTTCTATATGCTCTGCGCTGCATTCGGCATTACTGCGCTTGTCTTTGCAGTGCCCTATGCATACGACGTTCTTCGATTCGGCGGGGCTTTATACCTACTCTATCTTGCTTGGCAAGCGATCAAACCGGGTGGCCGTTCTGCTTTTTCTATACGCGAACTCCCCGTTGATACACCGAAAAAACTTTTTGTTATGGGCTTTATCACCAACATCGCCAATCCCAAAATAGCCATCATGTATCTATCCTTGCTCCCACAATTTATTTCGCCAGAGCATGGTAGTGTTCTCATGCAGTCCTTGGTGCTTGGCAGTATTCAAATTTCGGTCAGCCTCATTGTCAATGCACTGATCGCCATGATGGCCGGGACTCTCGCTACTTTTCTATCAGGACGCCCGCTGTGGATCGTCGTGCAGCGCTGGATAATGGGCACTGTTTTGGCCGGATTGGCTTTTAGAATGGCTTATGAGTCAAGACATTAAAGTTTAGTGGGTACTACATCCCTACGATATTGATTGTGCCGTCAACGTTAGCCGTCATTGCGTAAAAAAAATTGCCGCAGGGTTTTTTTTGCGGCATTCCCCATTCGCGCCAAGCAAGCTTTATAATCTACGGTTTCGCTTTAACTGAGCATGCACCATGGAACTCGCCAAGAGCTTCGAGCCACAGAATATTGAATCGCATTGGTACCCGTTTTGGGAAAGCCAAGGCTACTTCCAACCGAGCATGGACCTTGCTCGCGAGGCATTTTGTATCCAATTGCCACCGCCGAATGTCACCGGCACGCTGCATATGGGCCACGCGTTTAACCAGACCATCATGGATGGCCTAACGCGTTACCACCGCATGCGCGGGGACAATACCTTGTGGCTGCCAGGCACCGATCACGCCGGTATCGCAACGCAAATCGTGGTAGAACGCCAGCTAGATGCACAAGGCATTAGCCGCCACGACCTCGGCCGCCCGGCTTTCTTAGAAAAAGTCTGGGAATGGAAAAAAGAATCCGGCGACACCATTACTAGCCAAATGCGCCGCATGGGCTCGTCGGTTGATTGGAGCCGCGAATACTTTACGATGGACGACAAAATGTCGACCGCCGTCGTTGAAGCGTTTGTACGCCTATTTGAAGAAGGCCTGATTTACCGCGGTAAACGCCTATCAAACTGGGATGCCAAACTCGGCACTGCTGTTTCTGATTTGGAAGTGATTTCCGAAGAAGAAAACGGCCATATGTGGCATATCAAATATCCGGTTGTTGGCAGTGATGAGTTCATCACCGTCGCCACCACGCGTCCGGAAACCCTCTTGGGTGACGTGGCCGTCGCGATTGCGCCAGATGATGAGCGCTTCTTGCATCTGCTTGGCAAAATGGTTGAATTGCCGCTCACTGGCCGCCAAATCCCCGTCATTGCCGACGAATACGTTGATAAAGCCTTCGGTACTGGTTTTGTAAAAATCACCCCAGCGCATGACTTTAACGACTACCAAGTTGGTAAACGTCACAACACGCAGCTGATCAATGTGATGAGCTTGCAAGCGACGATTTTGGCCAAAGCGCAAGTATTTAGCTTTGAAGGCGCGAGCCTCGGTAGCCTTGAATTGCCAGCCGCGTATGCGGGCATGACGACAGCTGAGGCGCGTAAAGCGATGCTCGCTGATTTGGATGCGCAAGGTTTGTTACTTGACACCAAACCGCACAAATTGATGGTGCCGCGTGGCGATCGTACTGGCACGGTGATCGAGCCTTTGCTGACCGACCAGTGGTTTATGGCCATGACCAAGCCTGCCGCTGATGGCCAAAGCATTACCGAAAAAGCCCTTGAAGCCGTTCACAGCGGCGAAGTGCAGTTCGTACCGAATGACTGGGTAAATACTTATAATTCATGGCTCAATAACATCCAAGATTGGTGTATTTCTCGCCAACTCTGGTGGGGTCATCAAATCCCTGCTTGGTATGACGAAGACGGCCAAGTCTATGTCGCGCGTACTGAAGCTGAAGCGATTGCCAAAGCCGGCGGTAAATCGGTAACGCGTGATAACGACGTGCTTGATACGTGGTTCTCATCGGCACTGGTGCCATTCTCTAGCCACGGTTGGCCGAATGAAACACCGGATTTGAAAGCCTTCTTACCCTCTGCGGTGCTGGTGACGGGCTACGACATTATTTTCTTCTGGGTAGCCCGGATGATTATGATGACCAAGCATTTCACCGGCAAAGTGCCATTCAAACACGTGTATATCCACGGTTTGGTGCGCGATGCGGAAGGACAGAAAATGTCCAAATCCGAAGGTAATGTACTCGATCCAGTTGATTTGATCGATGGTATTGCGCTAGAGCCCTTGCTAGAAAAGCGCACTACGGGATTACGTCGCCCAGAGAACGCGCCGAAAGTCGCCGCCAAAACCGCCAAGGAATTCCCAGAAGGGATTCCAGCGTATGGCGTGGATGCACTGCGCTTTACGTTTGCGTCACTGGCGTCACTCGGTCGGTCGATCAATTTTGACCAGAAACGCTGCGATGGTTATCGCAATTTCTGCAATAAAATCTGGAACGCGACGCGCTTTGTGATGATGAATGTCGTCGACAAAGATTGCGGTCTCGAAGCGGGTGCAGAGCTGGAATACAGCTTTGCCGATGAATGGATTATTTCTCGTCTGCAAGAAACCGAGCAAACCATGACCACCGCGCTCGATACCTTCCGTTTCGATTTGGCGGCACAAGCGATCTACGAATTCACGTGGAATGAATATTGCGATTGGTATATCGAGCTGGCCAAAGTACAAACCCAGCACGGCACCGAGCCACAGCAACGTGCAGCGCGCCGTACTTTGATTCGCGTACTTGAAACCATCCTGCGCCTGATTCACCCTATCATGCCGTTTATTTCGGAAGAAATTTGGCAAACCGTCGCACCATTGGCGGGCAAGAAAGATACCGAGTCATTGATGATGGCGGCGTGGCCTGTAGCGGACGCCAGCAAAATCAAACCCGAAGCCGTGGCAGCGATGACTGAGCTCAAAGCAATTGCCTTTGCAGCGCGGAATTTACGCGGCGAAATGGGCCTGAGCCCAGCGCTAAAAGTACCGATGTTTGTTGAAGGTGGGCCAGAGCTGCAAAAATACGCCAAGTATTTGCTGCCGCTGGTGAAGTTGTCAGAAGTAAATATCGTTGCTGCATTGCCAGAAGGCGATGCGCCGGTAGCCATGGCTGGATTAGTCTCGGGTACGACGCGCTTGATGCTGAAAGTCGAAATCGATAAAGCCGCCGAAACCGCGCGCTTAAATAAAGAAATCGGCAAAACCAGCGACGCGCTAGAAAAACTCGTCGCCAAGCTAGAAAAGCCCGGCTACACCGAGAAAGCGCCAGCGCATTTGGTGGAGAAAGACAAAGCGCAAGTGATCGAGCTACACGACAAATTGCACAGCTTGAATGTGCAAGTAGATAAATTGAAATAAACCATCCACCGAAAATCAAAGGCCACTCGCAAGAGTGGCCTTTTTTAATTCATCGCTCAATTGAGCACAGATTATCGGCAGCGCAAGGTGGCAGAGCTGCCTTCACGGACTTCGGTTTTTTTCAAATCACCACGGCAAAAATATTCGATCTTGGCGGTTTTTTTACGACCATCCGCCGGATCGCCACACCACTGATTACCGGCTTTAAATTCATACGCCGTGCGTCCATTGGCTGAGCGAGCTAGGCGCTGGGTAAAATCACAACTGCCGCGCGATGCGCCATACGTTGCGCGTGAAATGCGAATTTCACGATTTTTATTGCCATTGTTATTGTTGTTCCCATGGCCGCCGCCATTCATCATGCGAACCGCTTCACGAAAACCATCGCGAAAACCATCTTGATACTGCGAATTTTTACCACGTAACATCTGTTCTGGCATCCGTGGATCGGCCGCAATCACGGTGCTCGACAGTAAGACCAAGGCACAGCATAGTTTGAGTTTCATCATTGACCCTTCAATTGAAGGTCAAGATCATCAAGTTTGGGTAATAAGAAGGCAAGCGACATAATTACGATACTGTAATATTACAAACACGCTTATTTCAAAATAGAACTCAATCACCATGCTACTTGGCCATTTAAATCATTCCAACGGCGCCTTACCGGCCATCATCGAAACCGCACTCAATTATTTACGCCATACCGACTTTACGACCATGGCGGCAGGCCGCTATCCGCTCGATGGCGAGCGCATGATTGCCATTGTGCAAACACCAATGACCCAACCTTGGGAAACGGGCATGCCTGAATTTCATCAACGCTATATTGATATTCAATACCTGGTTGCAGGTGAAGAAGTGATTGGCTATTTACCACCCAATCGGGCGCTGAGCCTGAGTGTCGATCAACTGGCCGAGCGCGATATTGCTTTTGTTCACCCACAAGACAATGAATCACGGCTGGTGTTAAGCGCGGGGATGTATGCCATCTTTTTCCCTGGCGAATTGCACAAACCGTGTCGTGCGCTCAACACTCCGGTAAGCATAAAGAAAGTTGTGATTAAAATTGATATAAACTGCCTCAATTAAATATTTTTTAGGAGCACGGCATGAAACGATTATTCATTAGCGGGATTTTGGCTTTGTCACTCACCGGTTGCGGCTATAACGCATTGCAAGCACAAGATGAAACAGTGGCTGCGGCTTGGTCCGAAGTGCTCAATCAATATCAGCGCCGTGCCGATTTGGTGCCTAATTTAGTCAATGTGGTGAAAGGCTATGCCGCGCATGAAGAAAAAGTCTTGCTCGGTGTCACCGAGGCGCGCGCCAAAGTGGGCAGTATTCAAGTCACCCCTGAACTCGCCAATGACCCTGCCGCACTCAAGCGTTTTCAAGAAGCGCAAGCCGGTATGGGCTCGGCATTGTCGCGCTTGATGGCGATTTCGGAAAGATATCCCGACCTCAAAGCCAATGAAAACTTCCGCGATTTATCCGCTCAACTCGAAGGCACCGAAAATCGCATTACCGTCGCGCGCAATCGCTATATCCAAGATGTGAAAGCGTTTAATACCACCGCGCGCACCTTCCCGAACAACCTCACCGCAAAAGTGTTTGGTATTGAAGTGAAGCCCAACTTTAGCGTTGAAAACGAAAAAGCGATTTCAAGCGCGCCAACGGTGGACTTTAGTGGCGAGAAAAAATAATGCAGCGCCGCTGCCAATTATTGATCTACCTACTAGGTATATTGCTATGCCCTTTTGTATTTGCTGCCAACATAGCAATACCCCAACTTAGTGCCCGTGTTACCGATTTAACGCACACGCTCAATGCCCAGCAAACTGCGACGCTAGATCAGCAATTAGCCAGTTTAGAGCAGCGCAAAGGTAGCCAATTGGCGGTGCTGATTGTGCCAAGCACTGGCGACGAAAGCATTGAGCAATTTGCGATTAAAGTGGTCGATCAATGGCAATTGGGCCGCAAAAGTGTGGATGATGGTGTGCTGCTGTTGGTCGCCAAAGACGATAAAAAAGTGCGCATCGAAGTCGGTCGTGGTCTTGAAGGCGCTTTGCCCGATGTGGTGAGTAGCCGGATTATTCGCGAATTTATTTTGCCCGCATTCCGGCAAGGCGATTTTGTCGGCGGTATCGATGCTGGCGTCGCCAAAATCAGCGCAGTAATTGACGGCGAAGCGCTGCCGCCAGCAGCAGCGACGGCACCGGCCGCTGCCGCACCATTTAAAATCCTTGGCTTAGAGCCGCTGACATTGGCAGGGATTTTATTTGCTGGCTTTATTTTGAGCCAAATCGGCGGTCGCTGGCTAGGACGTGGCGGTGTAGCGGCAGTGAGTGGTTTTGCCGCCATCAGCACCGGCGCCCCGATCACGCTGGCTTTGCTGCTTGGCATGGGCATGGCGCTGACACTGAGTATTGTCAGTAGCCGTTTATTTATCGAACTCATCGGTTTGGTTTTAAG
>NZ_CAMTIA010000039.1 GCF_947072475.1 uncultured Deefgea sp. | reverse complement strand
GCGTTTTGTACGTTCATCATTGACGCAGCCAAAGACCCCTTTCGAGCTTCCAAGAAAGGTTTTGCAGCCTTCTCCATCATGGCCACAAGTATCTCGCGCATCTTGTCGGAGTCTTTGTTGTTTACCTTCGCGACTTCGCCCGTTGTTACGTTTCGGAATGTGTATTCACCTGTGCTTTTGTTTGCCTTACCTTTAATACCGTATTCTTTCAACCGAACAAACATGCCTGTTGTGGCGTCTTCAATTGCCTCCATCGCCGACCGCAATGTACGATCTTCCATCTGCGCACGAATTTGAATTGCGGCAAGCTGCTCGGAGTTTAGATCAATACCCTTGATTTTTGACGCAGTTACACCTTCTTGCAAATCTCGGATGCTAAGACCATATTTTAAACCCGTTGAAACTGTGTCTGATCTAACGCCGCTGTAACCTCGCTTGTCGGTGTCATTGCGGGATGCAACACCGGCTTTAATTTTGAGTTCTTCCCATTTCGCTACCGCGTCACTGAACTTAACTGCCGCCGCACCTGCGGCAATTCCTAGTCCAATAATTATTGCAGCTAATCCAGCCAAAGGGCTTATTGCGCCAAAGGCTGCGGCCGTTAATCCTGTCATTGCTGAGAATGTACCGCCTGCTCCGGCTGAATGCGCACCGAGCGACAATGACATACCGCCAAAACGCGTTCTTGCGCGATTATATCGCGTTTGGGCTGCCTCAACAGCTCGCGATTGACGCATGGAACGAAGGCGATCATGCTCGATTGCGCGATAGTGCGCAACGCCTAGCCTGCGATCTTCTGCAGCGCTTTTTCGTGCCTCGCGTGCCTCTGCTGTACGTCGCTGCAAAACGTCGCGTAGCGTGCGTTTCTGTGCTGCTGCTTGCGAAGATTCTAGTTGCCGAGCTTGCGCCTGACGTTGTTTGTGAAGCCGATACAGGCCGCGAGATTCCCGCAAAAATTCCGCATCGGCTGCGTCTTTCTTAGCTCGGTTTAATTTAAGCTGCTGCTCGTGGTTTTTCCGCCACTGATTGTTATCCGCTTGGATTTGAGAGCGGCGGCGAGCATCCTCGGCTTGCTTTTGAGTCTGTTGTAACTTTTCTCGGCGTTGCTGATCTTTATAGAACAAGTCCTTTTGGCGTTGCTCATGTTTAGCAATCATCCGATAGCGAGACTCAGTATCAGCCTTTAGTTTCTTTTCATCAGCCAAGCGTTTGCGCTGGTAAGCGTCAATGTGGCTAGTGAACTTATCCAGCGCAGCTTTGGCAGGCCGTGTATCCGCGGTTACAATAATACCGGCTTTTAAGTTTAAATCCTGTGCCATTATTACCCCGCAGATGGCGCTTTTGGAAGGGAACGAACCTGGTGTTGGTTGGCCTCGACTAATGCGTTGTTAAAGTCAACCAAATCTAAAATGGTGTAGACTGTCGCTAGCTCATGCTTTGTACAGTATTTGGCTTGTATTGGAGCAAATACAAACCAATCTGTAAGATCGTCGCTAGTTTCGCTTGCGCCTACACCCCCCCAAGCACGCTCCCGTCGAAGAAATCCTCGTACTGAAAGCGAACGCCTTGGGCAAATACACGCACCAAATGTTTGCGGCGAGAGTTGAAATGCGTCTGGAGCTGATCTTTAAGTTTAAAAGAAGCTCCGTCGGGCATTGTTACAATAACGTTCGCCCAAACTAAATCTTCGGCGGTTTTAACACACGGATCGCCTAGTGCGCCAGCCACAATAGCGATAAGGTCTGCATCTGGATTGGCGTTCTTCAATGCACCTGCTGCTTGTTTAAACGCATTCCAAGATTGGATTGCGTTACCCAACGTGTGAGTGTATTTAATGCCATCAATTTCTTGTACAAAATCTGGGGTGATGCCTGTAGACATTGCGGGTGTCTCCGAGTTAGTTACCGAAACCGCTTTCTAAGCGGGAAGTGTGTGATTCAAAAACAATTGTCCAAGGTGTCATTTGAGCCGAGCCGCCCCGTGCGTAAGGTGGTAAATCGGTAAAATAACCTTTGGACGCTTCAATTAAATCTTCATTTAATAAATCGCGAATCATGAGTCGGAATGGCACAAATGATTTGATCGAGTTTTCTTGCAATGACTTCTGTTGGCTCAACCAACGGTTATCCTCGCAATGCTGATGAAGCTGGATTACGAGCGTTCCCGACTTATCTGGGTCAGTAACAAAAGTGCCTCGACCATCCAGCCCCATTGTCCAAGCACCTGCTGGAGCGCCTGGGGTAAACTGGATAGGAGTACCTTTATCGCCGAAGCAGGTGATTTGGTAGTCATTTAACAATAGAACAACTTGTTTTGGGTCAAAAATAGACATGGGTCACCTGTTAGCGTGAGAACGCAATAATTGTTTCAGATTTGTGGATCGCGCCTGCTGATTTAATCGCCAAGTACATTAGCGGCGCTTTACGTTCGTCCACTTCCGTATCGCTCAACAAAGCAACTGGGTCTGCCCAAGAGTAATACCCTTTGGGCAAATAATCACCTCGACGCAACATACCGAAACCGTCAATACGCCATACCCCAGGTGCAGCACCGCCATTACGAACGCCTTTTTCGGCTACTTCGTTAATTCGGTTAAGCAAGACTGTAACGCCTTCATCCGTTAATGCAGGCTTAGTCGGGTTCTGGTATTGCGAATTAAAAATATTTTTCTGAACCGCATCAACAAGCCAATCAAGAAAGTGAATTTCATCAAAATAACGACCGCTAGGTGTGCGGCCTTCAGCAAGCATCGGGCTTGATCCGAACGTCGTGTAATAATTAATGCCTAGATCGTTAAATAGCGAGCTATTGGTTTCGTTTACACCTGTGTCAGGCAATAAACCTGGGCAGGTTTTGTACATCATTGTTTTGGTCGTTTTATAGCCTTCAAAATTAACCGAAAGCATATTAGCCATTGCTGAAATGTCAACCATCTCATTCAGCGTATGGACAAACGGAACAACTTTGGTGATAAGCGCGTCTTTCATTTGCTTGAAAGGATTTTCCGCTGACACCTGCGAAATAGCTTTAACGCCATCGGCTGTTCGAACTGAAAGAACGCGATACTCCATTGCTTCAATTGCCGAAGCCGCTTCAAACAATTTCGGCCCAGCTGGAGTCATATCAAAAAACGCTAGGTCGTCTGCGATACAGGCGTGATACCAATTTTTGTACAAAGCAATCATTTCTGTAAAATTGGCAAGGACTTTCTTGGTAACGTCATAGCCTGAGATAATAACGTAAGGCTGGTGAGTAGGTGCTGAGAAAAAGGCTTGCGCGGCTTTTGCTGTTTTAGACTCACTACCGAACTTTTCAGCGACTTGCTCGTAAGAAGTCGCCTTCCAGTAGCCAAGTGCTAGATCCGTGTCAGGCTTATCTTTGACAGTCTTAAACTCCGACGTTAAAATTACGGTATCTTTTAAGCCTTCTTGAGATTCCGCTTTAGGTGCACCGAATAACGAAACTCGGATAATACTTGAAATTGACTTTCCCATATTGTTCTCCACAAAGGTATGGGATTTAATTCAATCCCTATGGCTATATCTGCATATTATAACAATTTACCCACAAGTGCAACTCTTAAAGCAATATGTCAACACGCTCGAATTCATCGTGTATCGCCAATCGAACAATGTCGATACGCCGCTGTTCAGTTTGGATAATGTGGCTGTAGGATATTTGGAATGAAACTTGTGCGCGTTCTTCCCAAGTAGGTAGAGCCATTGCGGAAAGGTCGCGAATTGTCGAATGTGAAACGAAGCCGAGTTTTAATTTACGCAAAGCCAACTTGGTTGCAGAGACTTGGTTAAGGCATGCGCAAAGTTTCCGTAATAGCGATTCACTATTTTTACCGTAAGCGTTAACATCAATTGTCAACAACCAATCAGTATTATACCGAATAATTTCAGTTACTGGATCCCAAGATTGTGAACCGTACGATAAATTTTCGCTGAATGCGACACCCACTGTAATAAACGCCGTATTGGCCACACTATGCGCCTCATTCTCAGGCACAACTAGAGCTATTGGCAATCCCAGGGTTTCCGAAATCAACTTTCGAAAATCTGCCAAATTAAAATCAGCGACCGTTGTAATCATGTTACGACAAACCCCGCTGGGTCGTTTACAGTTGAAGCTCCGACTTGGGACGTTGCCTCACCTGCTGAGTATCCATGCTGCCGGTAGTCATTTGGACGAGACACGCGATACCAAATTCCATTATGTAAAATCAAATCACCGGAGTCGATATTCTCCAATGAATAAAACTTGAATCGCTCACGGCGTCGTTCACCAGATGCGTCACCGTAAGAAGAATCAATGTTCTCTTTAACAGGCTGCCAAGACATACTAACTTGGCGCTGTGTATATACATCAACACCTGCACCAGTAGCGTCCCGAGATTCCGTTCGGAACTTAACTGTTTTGGTTTCTATGTATTTCGGGTTAGTTAACAGCATCATTGCTGGGCGCGGAATGCTCACGATTGCACCTCGTATTTCAATGATTTGTATAACTGCTCAGTGTCTTTTAGTGCGATACCTCGATCCGAAGATTTATTCTTCCGAGTCGTTGTATCAAGAATTTTGGGTGTGAGACCGCGGTCAATAACATTACGAACCGCACGAACGCCAACCTGCCCCATTTCCCGCAAAGCACCCGCCTGCTCTTTGGGAGTTACAGCAGTACCTATCTTGGCCGCGGCCTCACGAAACGCAGGCTGTGTCATCGAAATACGCAAAGGCCGTCGAGCGGGGATTTTAGCGTTTCCGAATTCATGCACAGCCAAAAGAAGTGAATTTGTTGCACCATCAGATCGCGCATCTTCATCTTTATGTACGCCGATGGTAACTGACTTTTGATCGGGCAACTTATTGTAGTTTTCAATAAATTGTTTCAGATCAAGAGATTCCAATCCACCGATATTGATTCCATAGGTCATCGTATAGCCGAAGGTTTGCGAACAAACGGCGCCAATAAATTGACAGACCGCTGTTGCCAAACAGTTAGGTTAACTGTTGTGGCCGCGGCGTCTGAATTCGGATCATAATACTCCGTTTTCAAATCACCGACAACCTCCGATTTGATTGCACCATACGTAGCTATTGGGCCAGTGTCGGCAGAAATGCCTAACTTCCAAATCGCGATTGAGCCAAAACATTGTGCCCGAATGATGCTGTCAGGCACTTTGTTTGCAAAAATTGCAAAGTTGCGGACGGTAAAACCATATCGCGGCCACATTAATGCACGCTCGATATATGACTTAGTGCCTTTGTAATCTTTCGGTTCAATCTCAAGCATCGCCTTCAATAAATAACCAGCACACTGATCGTCGGTCAATATCGACATATCTTCGCCGTATTGCTCGGAAAAAGCGCGTAAAGTAGCAACTCCAACGTAGGAGTTTGCGTTTTCAACGCCAGTTCCGTCTTCGACGATCAGTGTAATTGCCATTATTGACTCGCTGATTGCGCGGCTAAATACGCCATAACCGCAGTACTCTGACCCGCATCACGGCGAGACTTTTCTTCCAGCAACCAAGTTTCAACCCCTTGCAAGTGAGCAAGAGTTTCATGGTCAGCCTTCATACAGGCATTCGTATCAAAAATTGCCCGAGCTACTTCGCTGATTTCAGTTTCCAAATCTTCAGGTAGTTGCCCAAGAACAAAATCTTTTACAACAGCAGGTTGGTGTTCTTGAACATCGTCAAGAACTTGGTCGACTGAGTCCATTGAAACTTCAACCGCAGTTTCGTCAACGTTGGCAACCGCTTCGATTTCTACAATAGGCGTAATCTCAGCAGGCTGGATAGCAGCGGCGGCAGCAAACGCATTAATCGGCGCAGGTGTGATTTTTGCAGACATAGTATTCTCCAAGAGCGGCCGAAGCCGCCCCTTATCACAAATTAAAATTCAACAGTCATCAAACGAACCATTGGAACTTGTTTGCGCTCTGGGAACACACGCGCCCACGATGCAGCATTACCCAAATTGTTTGCAGTAAGCGCATTTGACGGACCGCCCATTGGGGCAACACCGATGTATGAATGCCCTAGCGGATGTAGAATCCATTCAACGCGGTTGTAAAGAACTTCTTCACCACCACCGTTATTCGCCTTCGCGTTACGTTCAACTTCAACCGGCGTTTTAGGCGAGCCTTGACCGAAACGGAATGCGCCGCGAGCCATGATCCAGCTTTCAAACACGCGGTTCGTGCTGACCATGTAGTTCGGCATTTGGTCATCAACGATGACTTCGCGGCCCATATAGAACGAAATTTTCGGAGAAGTTTGCGAAGCAGGGATAACTGTAATCTGGTTTTTCTTCAACAGACTATGGTAAACCACTGAGTGCATCATAACCGCAGTAACGTCGTCGGAAGCATCGCCCATTGTGGCAATCGCATTCACAAAGTTGTTAAGGTTAAAGTCAGTAACGTCTTTAACATAACCACCTGTTCCAGGGATAGCACTGTAGGTCATATCGCCTTCAACCATACCCGCTACGCCAGTCGCCGCCTTATTAGAAGCCCAAACGCCAGTCGCAGTGGCCAAAAGTGCTGATTGCAAACGTTTAGCCCAGTAGTTACCTACACGGCTACCGATTGCGTCCATAGGGTCTGGACCAGCCAACGCTTGCGACAAGTCAGTTGCAGACCAAGACTTGTTACGAGACAAGCGAACTTGTGTTTCTTGGAAAGTACCAATTTTGTCAGGAGTCGAATCTGGACCACCGTCAAGAGATACGTTCTCTTGGGCGGCATCGCTGGAATCCAAGTCTTTAAAGAAAGGCTTGTTGAAAGTCAAACCGCCACCGCCAAGATACGCCGACAGCTCGTTATCAGCAACAAGCGTGCCAGTTTGGATCAAGCGAGAAAGTTTTTTGGTGATATTTTGAGCGTACGGAGCGAAAAGCTGCGGTACGATAATATCGGATACTGTGGTTTTAGCCATGTTGGCCTCCGAGTGAGTTATTATGTCACCGCATGATGACGTTAGAGTGAAACCACATGGCTTCGATAAAAATTACTTTAGCAGAAAAACCTGCCGAACGCAAGTTTTTCCACTAAATTAATTTCAGCGAACAGGCTCGGTATCACCCACACTAACACCCGCTGCTTTTGCGAGTTTATCAGCGCGGATAGGGTCACTGGCCACAATCTTACCCTGTTCAGTAATATTCCAACTGTCTTTCATAAACGGGTTGGCGCCAGAGCCCGTACCCTTGCTACCGCGAGAGCCTCCGCCTTGAGTTTCACCGAACCAATGTGGGCGGGTCTTCTGAACTTCAGCGATCCAGTCTTTCGGTGCCAAACCTTCAGTGAAGCTAGAGTTCTCACCGACTGTCACTGAACCAGTTTCATCCAAGCGGAAAATCGTGCTGCCCAACAATAACGCGTCATCAATCGCATAAGTTTGAACACCGGCAGCTTTTGCAGCTTTAACGACTTCGGCATCAATGCGTGAACGCACTTCTTTCTTGGCGTAGGTTTCAATCTTACCGTTTGCGTCCTGCAACTGCTGCGACAGGTCAGTTACTTGGCGCTCCAAAGGAACAAGTTTTGACTTGATACGAGTTTCAACCAAAGTGTTGATCTTGGTATCGTCAACCTTGCCTTCAGTTAATTCCAATTCAGCCAAGCGGTCAAGGCTTGCCTTTACTTCATTTGGTTTGAAACCATCGAATGCTAGCAATTGGGTTTTTGTTGCCTTGTGGTCATTTCGCTCTTTAGTAAGAGCTACATGCACCTTGTTGAATTCAGCAATTGGTTTTGCGTCTTCAACTTCCAAAACAAATTCGCCACCGACTTCTTTATACAAAGCGTGCAAATTGCTATCAACATCATCCAAATTAGGAACTACCATTTTAAGCGCCATCGCTTATTCTCCTTGGGTTGCGGTACCATTACCGCTGGCGGGTTTAACTACAGGAACCAAGCCCAGCTTGGGTTCTTGTTGAATCTTAGCTAATTCGTCATCAAAAGTCAAGTCCGTCATGCCACGAGCCTTCAAATACTTGTGAATTGTCTCAAGACTTAATGGCAATCCGCCTTCTTTAACAGAATTCATAAACGGAGCAAGCGCCGCAATATCAACAGATACGTCGATAAACTCTTGGTTTGGCGTAATAATTACGGCAAGCGGGTCTACCCCAATCCATTTTGCAGCTTCGCGGAACAGGTATTGCACTGCTGACGATGCAGTCATTGCGATACCCTTCAATGTTGCGCTTTGTGCTGTGATACGCACGCGTAAAGACTCACCTGATGTATTTACCCCTACATCATCACTAATCAAGCGCCCTGCACGTTTCTCCGCCCTTGTACGATCATTCTTCAATGCCTCACGTTGCTCCGAAAGCCCTGAAGAATTGACGCCGATGTATTTCGCGTCACCGCCAATGTCAAGATCAATACGTGAGCCAATACCTGTTCGCAGCTCAGAGCTATCACCCTCAGTATTTAGCGCATTTCGCACCCCACCGACGGTAACTAAGGTATCTTGCCCTTGCATAAACAGAGATTGGCGATAGTCAGCCTCACCGCGATAGATAGCCAAACACTCGTTACACAAAGGCTCCATTGGACCAATCTCAGGCGTAGGGTTATTATCTTTGGTGTTAATATACACCAAAGGAACCATACTTTCTAGCGGCTTGCCTTGAACAAGTACCGGAGTGCCTAACTGCGCGTCGGTTAAATCTTCGGTGACGTATTGTGTGTACACACCATTTTGCAATTGGAGAACACGATATTGCTTTTTATCGACCCAATTGAAGCCTTCGCGAACTGGACCAGATTCATCGAGAATAGTTAACTCCAAGTTTCCCTGATCTGAGCTATCCCAGTTAATTGCGCTCTCGCCAAAATACACAGCAATGTAGAATACAGGCTTGCCGTCAACTACTTTTACGTCGAGCAGGATGACAACGCGACCCATAATAAGCTGCTGCTCATTCAGAAGCATTAGCAGATCGTTAACTGAGTCGCCCGAAACTGTGGCTGATTCGCGCAAGTATTCCAACTCAGCAGGTAATTGAACAGTAGGCGGATTCCGGTGCATCATACCCAAGTACGAACTTACCGCATCAGATACATACTCAGGAAATACCGCACGTTTATTATACGAAGCGTAAAATTTTGCACCATCGTCCGACGCGTTTGCGATGCCATCCTCAATCATACTTTGAGTCGCCGGAAGGTATTCGGTCGCGGCAGCTTTTACAGTTTCTTCGCCAGCGAAACAGTCGCGATGCTTTTTCCAAAACGGAAGCAATTTTGTGTACAACGGATGTTGGTAAGCTGACATTAGTGATGTCCTTTTGTTTTATTGGAGCGTGCCCCAGTTGCATGTGCCAATACTCGATAGCGAACTTCGTCACCCATGTGGTCTTCAGCTTCGGTATCCACGTCATCGGGGTCTTTTTCATCGCGAGGTAACGATGGAACTAACTTCTTGAATTGTACACAATTTTCCATCACAAATAAACCAGGCGTTTCGCGTGGAATATAATTCCCAGTTGCGTCTACCTGCGGTTGCGCTTGTTTAATCAACTTGCGCATAGACTCCCAACCGTGTTTTCGAGAACCCGCGGATTTGTCGGAGCGTGCCCATTGAACACCTCGATAGCGGCGACCTTCGATCACGACAGGTTTTTCCATATCCGCGGCGATACTATTGCCGTTCATAAGATCGTAAATCGAATTATCGGCCGGCCCAGGCACAACTCGGTTATGAATACCGAAGCTAATCTCACGGGCCACAATACCTTGAGCTATCTCGGTCGCGAGCATTCGCAAGCCTTCATTGGCTTTACCCGAGCATCCGTACCACTCATTTATACGGAATAGATCGCCTCGTACCGTACGAACCCTTTGCCCGTTTGCTAGGACAACATCAGATCCGTCCGACTCAGCCCACCAACCTACACTAAACGGGCGAGACGAACCATAGTCGAAAGAACGATCAATACGCCAAGTGTGCGGAATCTCAAATCGCGGAACAATGTTAAGCGCGTCACGCCAAAGATCATCGAACATACCGCCCGAAGTAATATCCCAGCGACCTTCAAGCCATGCACCACGCTTGTTCGGGTCAGTAATGCTTTCAAGCTCCGCGATATACTCGGGTGCAAGGTAAATATTTTCTTTATACGAACCGAAAATCCGAACCTGTGTTTTAATTACAGGCTCTCGCATTTGTGTTTTCGGGTTGAAAACCATTTTCTCCGTCGAGAGGATTACGCCAGGCGGTGATACGTCGATAAACTTCTCTTTAACCCAAGAGTGTCCAGAGCCATAAGGATTGGTCGTTGAGAACACCGTCAACGGAATATCGGGCAATAGCTCGATAGAGCCGTCTCGGTTTTCGATTGGATAATCTTCAGGTCGGAACGAAGAACGATTACATGAAGTCATCGCCTCATACGCCGCATCGCTAGGGTACTTAGTTAACTCATTCCAACCGATAAAAGGAAATTCCTGACCGTGGTAATCCCAATAGTCACTTTCATCTTTAACAACGCGGAAAAGTAATTCCTCGCCACCAGGCCAAACCCACTTGTAATCAGACTTCGCGCTTAGGAAACGAGCGCCGTCACCAAACTGGGGAAACCAACGTTGCGATTTAGAAACCAAGTCATCTAAGTTTTTATAGGCACGATCAAAGATCGCCCCGCGCCAAAAGCGACCGTACCCGCGACCTACGTTCTTTCGAAAGAACATTAACTGCGCGTCGGTTTTTCCTGGTCCTCGGCTTCCGTCATATAAAATTTGTTGCGCGGGGCAACACAGCGCGAGAGCCTGCGAGCCAGCCAGAGGTTGCCAGATAATTTTCTGACCGTTTGGCGCTACCTTCGGACGTTCAATTTGAATTAGCACCGTGTGTCACCAGTGATGCTTGTTGAGCTTGAGCATTAGCACTCCATGTGGCTGGATCAGTCATTGCCGGAACCATCATAACACCACCTCGATGTTCGGTTACATTCTCGGTTTTAAGAGGCTTATCCATACCGGTTAGAGAGGCCAACTTTGACAATGCAGATACACGGGCACCGTGTGTTGAATCAGCCCCGTGATAGTGTGCTTCTCGAACCAATCCTGTTAGAACCCGACGGCGGAGCAGTTCTTCTAATTCCGTCGTCGAAAGTTCGTCAAGCTTGGCGTCTTCGAGTTCACGAATTCGATTTACAACATACGGCGTTTTTAGGATTTTGTAGACGTAATCCGCCGCAGACTCGGAATCCAAACCAGCCGCAATGCCTGCGCTAATTGCATCGTAGCGGACAAGGTAAGCGTCAACGAAGCGATTTAAGAAATCAACTTCCTCGGCGGTTAATACGGGTTGGGAAACAGGGTATTGCATTAAGCCCACCTAACACATCATTATTTACTGAACAATAACACACGAAGTGGGCGAAGGCAATAATTATCCTCGATTGTCCGTGTGAATGCGCGGGTCCGACTGCATTTTACCTCGGTACCAAGATGCAACACCTAGAATAGCGCCAATTGCCATCCAAGCTTCAACAGGTACGACTGGAACAGGCACTCGCGCAATAGGCAAAATAACGTAGACACCAAAAAACGTCAAACCGAAGATAAAACCAACAAATGGCCGCCAAGAATATGTTGGCCAATTATCAGACGCCGCTTCAGCTCGCATTGTTTCGTTCACAGAATGTTGGCGAGCAGTGTCGGCAAGCAGTTCATTTTGAGCAGATGTAACGAGAAGCTGCTGTAGTTCCACTGTGCGCTCTTTTTCAATTTGAGCAAGCTTAATCGCCGCTTCGGGATTCGCCGCTAGCTCTTTTGCAACCGCATCTGGTGTCGCGTCAACGCCCAAACCTAGCGCGATTAAACCGCCGATAGCACCCCCAGCTGGACCGCCAATTAAACTACCCAAAACTGGTGCGCTTTTAGCAACCGTGTTGCGCAAATCCTTCCAATCAAAGTCCATACTTAACTCCCATTATTTTAAACAACTCTTGGCAGATATATTGTAACGTGTACGCACGAATCTCCGTGCTTTCTGTGCCAAAAGGAATACCCCGCTGCTCGAACACCATGTCTACAAGATGACTCGCTTCGTGGATGACTGTGGTGAAATCAAAATCTTCATTAAACCCGACTGCAAAATACACAACGCCATCAATTACAGTACCGATATAGCAACCGCGAGCGTTCATTGCGATTTCCATTCGGTGTGCGTGTACTTCGCCAGTGTAATTATGGTCAATAAGATATTTAATCTCTTTTCGGTTTCGAGCGACACAGATTTCAGTGCCGCCCAAACAGTCCAAGGTTATTACTGGAGATTTTTTATGTTTAAACATCATGGCGAGCGACAGCCACACGTAATGGGCATTCTCCGAATACACCTAGTGGAGAAATGCGACCGCTTAAACCCTTCCCAGGCCGCGAAGTAGTACGAATTTCAAAATGCAGATGTTGGTCTGCAACTGCCATACCTTTTGCGTTACCTGATTCACCTGAGTGAGCTACGCACTGGCCCAGTTCAACAGAATCACCCAGATCGACATTGAAATCAGCCAAGTGTGCGTAAGCAGCGAAGTGCCCTGTTTCGCCAATCGAAATAACTAGAACGTTACCATAGTCTTTCGACACGTACTTTTCAACCACACGGCCATCTGCGATTGCGTAGCACGCAGTACCTACTTTAGCTGTAAAGTCCCAGCCCTGATGAACGCGAGGCGAGCCGTCACGATTCTTGCGAACATTACCGAATGTGTTATTTAGCGAATTGCGGCGTATAACATTGCTATCAAGAGGCCAGTTTACAACGGTTTTTTTGAAGTTCATTTTAAATCCTTCGGATTGGGAGCTGCTGCCTTGTTTTCATAAAATCACTAAGCAGTAGGCATACCACCTGTGCCGCCTGAGATAGTCGTGCCTGCGGGTATCGTGTTGCCGTAGTAGCGATTTCCTGAGCCAGCACCCATAACTACGATGTTGCCTCCAGCTCCAGCACGATTCATATTCGTCCTGTTGAATCGGAAAACTACATCGGTACACGTATTTGCTGCTTCAAGAGCAAGATAATCATTGGTTCTTTCATCAGCAATTAAGGATGCGCTTTCGATCAATACGTCTGAACAAGTTCCTCTTAGATTAATCACAGTTGACCCAGACCCCATCCCCGCCCCTACCGCTGGTGAATTATCCGACAAATCTCCAGAGATACGCACGCGGGTGCAATCCCACAACTCAAATGCACCCTTGGAATTGGCGTTAATCGTCGCCATACTTTTGAACGATTTAACACCTGCGGTCACCTGTACCCCAACGCAACTCTGTGAGCCTATGAGATTATCAGGTTGATTATAGTGAGGGTTTTGTCCACCGTTTTTCACAACCAAGCGATAATCAAGGGTAATCCGCTTTGTAAACGCGGGAGTGCCTGACTTTTTGACCATAATGTTAGAAGCGCCAGAACCATCAAGAACGCCAGTCATGCTAATTGTGTCAAGCGGGGCTTCTGTTGAGCTGACAAGAACAAGGTTGTGAATACCAGAGTCTTTTACAGTTAGATCAATGTCCAAGTTTTTGCCCGACACAATAGCGCCGTAAAATTTCGATTTAGTGATTACCGCTGATATTTTCGCCTCCTCAACACCACCAACAAGAAGCCCTGTATGGCAATTTGTAATAACATTACCTTCACTCACCACTTGGTCAGTGTCTATTGAGTTAGTTGCAGGGTTAGTTGTGTAAATAGTACCCACCAAATTGATACCCCAGTTTGGTGGGTACTTAGATGCGTTGGTGATTTGTACGGACTTTTGAGCGTCGTTAAATGCTAGAAAGGATGCGGGTATACTCCAAGCCGTACCATCTCCAAGCGACTCCACTTGCAGGTAAGTGGCAGCTAAATTCGAGCCTGCCGATGTTTTCAATGTTGTGTAGCCTGCGGCATCCAAGTAAATCGTAGACAAGTCATTTTTCATTACCAACACTGTCGCGCCACCCAGATTGGTGCGGTAAGTATCACTGTATTTACTAATCTGTAAACCAAGGCCGTTTTCATCACGGATAATATTGTTGGAGATAATTGCTCGTTGCGCGCCAAAGGCACAGAACATACCTGCGTTTCCATAGTCGCCTTCAATGTGAACTTGAGCCTTGGCAACTGTGGTTTTGATAAAGTTATTGCAAGTCACAGTGTACGCAACGGCATCAAACGCAGTGACCGAACTGTGATAAGTTCCACCACCTGCCCCCGCCCCATTGATTGTTATCACTTGACCAATAGGTTCAGGGTGGAATCTGACAAAATCCGCCGCAGTCAATTGAATAACTTTACTCCCCGCTGTTACCGCTGCAAATGCAGTGTATGCATGGTGTGGACTAGCACCGTTACGGTAAAACTGATTACCTGTAACAATGAAACTGTCATTCGCATTGCCAGACTCGGCGTGGCAATGCATACCACGCCAGCCATTATGATGTGCGTCCACCCCTGTGATTGAGAAATTACTTAATTTACCAACCGCGATCAAACCGTGAAATGGTGCATTCTTGAGTTCCACGTTACTGATCGCCCAATTTTTTGAGTTAACTACCCTTAGACAATTTCTAACCGAGTCGGAATCGTCATAAGGAGCGAACGGGTAGTCAATATCGGGGTCTTGCACATTGGCATCTAAAGTCAATTCGCTGAGTCGCCAATTGTCACCGTAGAATTCGATGACATTTGCGACATTGGTTGCTTGGCCTACGCCCCACCCTCCGCCAACACCTTTTGTTGTGGCTACTATTTTGATGGTAGTAAGCCCCTTACCTAGCCCTTGAATCGAAATAGGATTAACAAAACGACGAAGTGACTGATCTACATAGAACATCCCAAGACCTAGCGTAATATAAGCGCCAGTTGGATTATCGTTGTGCGCCGACATAATGGCCGCAGTGTCAGCGACACCAGTAATATCACCGCTTGGTAGGATTATGTAATACCCTGCATCACCCCCCGCACCAAGACTGCTGCCTGCGTCCAATCCGCCGCCATCATGAACAGCCATTGACTGCGAAGCAGGAACGGGGATAGAGCGACCACCTCCTGTTTTAACCTTAATCATTTTTTACCGCCTTCTTCCATGTCCGAAACTTTTTCGCGTAATACCACAATCGCATCGTGGTCTTCCATCATTCGTGAAGCGAACCAACTGCCAGCGGCTAATATAAAAGTGAAAATTACAGCAGAGGCCCAAGCTGATACCTTTATAACAGTATCTTTTTCAGTTGTCAACTCTGTAATGCGTTTTGCCAGTTCCACATCGGCTTTACCCAAATCTTCAATATCCGTTTCCATGGCTTGCTTGTGAATAGCGAACCGATCTATTTTTTCATTAAGATGGCCCAATTTCTGGTCTTGGGAACTTAGCGTATTGTTAAGCATACCTATCGACTCGACCACTTGCAGAAAGACACTATGCTTGGCGTGGATATCTTGAATATCCTTTTCGGCGCTTTCAATTCTGTGCGAGACAACCGCTTGGTCAATCTTCATCGTATTCAGAGCTTCGAGAACTCTATCCAATTTCTGAGAATGATCGCGTCCATCGGCCACAATAGTTTGGATTGCCTGCGATACTTCTTGATCTGCCATAATATTCTCGAACATAACGTTATCCACTTATATTAGCACAATATAATTTCGGTTAATAACTATTATACGCCCATTATTGTGAATACGATGTGTCACTCGTCACATAGATAATAGTTGGTATGATTATATAGAATTTCCACCACCGAGATTTTGAGAACCGTACCAAACGAGAGTCGGGGATTTACAGTTGGGCAATAGAGTTGGTGTTAATGGTATATAGTGACTTTGGAGAATATTGGCCAGGAGTCGGGGAGACCCCAACCTCTCCCCTTTCTAGGCAAAGAATGCCTAGGGGGGGGGGTGTCTAGTTATTAAAATTAATCAATTTGATTAAATCACTCGCTGATATATCACAATCAAAACTTAAAGCGTGCTGTAAATCGTCGTCATCATTATCTAAATAGGACAATTGCAAGTCTATTTCGTGACGCAATTCAATATTAATAACATTGTCAGACACTAATTGTAAAATATAAAATTCTTTAGATTTTAATTCGTTTAATAACGCAATTGAACTAATAATAATTAAGTCGCCCTTACGTCTAATAGGTATTATTAATTGTATTGATTCACCTGTACTATTTGTCATTGCGACAGTTTTTAAATGCAAATCAGTTAGAATAAAAAATTCATTATTAATAAACTGATTGTCATAAATCAAAATATCAAAATGTACGTTTAGCGAGTCACTGTTAATTATATAATCGAAAATCATTTTAATTACCCTTTTAATTTAGTTACGAGATAAATCAATTAATTTTCTATGCTCACAATCATTTAAGTAATCAATACAGAGTAATGAATTACACAATTTAAACTTATTGCATTCTGCAATAAATAAAGCAGGGTTTTCTTTATAGTAAATTGAATTAATCACAAAATTATCTACAGGCTGAAATGCAGGAATAAAAATATCTGCACATTCCTCGCTATCAGACAATAAACGAATTTCACAATTATAATGCATTTCATTGCAATCAAAATCACTAGATAAATGCAATAAAATTGCATTTTCAAAAGCTAAAGTTAGCATTTGTAAATCGAGTTTATTTTTACCTACAACTGCATAAATTTTATTTTGCATTTTAGCAACTCCCTTTAAATAAATAGCCTATGCAGCCTGTAATATGATAATTATCGTCGTCAATATATAAGTCATTATTACGTTGCAAAACTCTAATATACACGTCCTTATTTTCGATACTTTCGTTATCAGTGTAAAGCTGTATAAAACAGTTACTCATAGTTTCAAATAGCACAGAATTAATTAAATCAACGTCAATTAGAATTCTATTATTAGAAAGGGTTTTACAAAATAAAATACTTTCAGAATATGTCGCATTTGTGCAGTTATTATCAGGGTTTAATGCCTTTAAATAAACAGGGTGTGCAATAACTAGGCAATCGCGCTTAAATGTATCGCTATAGCCTAATTTTACAAAATTAACAAAATCAGAATCTACATTGTTTAAATCAACAATAACAGAATACCCTTTGAATGATGCTAAATCTATAACATAGTCGCAATTCATTGCATTATCTCCTTTTTAAATAATTAATTAATGCACGCTAATTAATAGCGTGCATTGTATTAATTAGCTAATTGACAGTTTAGATTGCAATTCCTTTAATTCAGCCTGCAATTTATCAGCTTTTACCTTTTTAGCTGCAATTAATTCAAGCTGCTTTTGTGCTGCCTTTTCGCTGCGTAGTTCAGCTAGGCTTTTTTCGCTGCGTGTATAGCTTATTACGCCTTCAGGCGACACGCTGCGAACAATGTGCATCAGGTCGTAGCCTTGCGAATACTTAGGGCTTGCAAGGTCGCTAATCGCAGTACGCAGCGTACTTTCTACGCTCACAAGGCTAGAGCCTTCTTTCTTAGGGCATAGCTCTAGTAATTCGCTATATGTAATTGATTTTCCTACCTGATCGAATAGGGCATTCAGGAAAGCTTTGCAGCCTATTTGACGCGCTTTTTTTGTTTTTTGTGCTGCTTTCAATTCTGCAATTTGCGCCTGCAATTCAGCGATTGTAGGCGCTGCATCTTCTTTAATTTCAGCAATTGCAGCGTCAAAGGAATAACCTTCTTCACTTTTAACAATCTCTGCATTTTGATCTAAATCAGCGCGAGATTTAAGAAAATCAACAGCAGCTTTTTTAGTTTTGAAGAACTCTGAAGTATAGGTATTAGACATAATTTAATATTCCTTAATAAAGATTTAATTAATTAGAAACAAAGTAAACAATTTTATTCACGACTAATGCATTATGCAATTCGTTTGTATATGCCTTTTTATATTCAATCCCTGCAATTTGAAAAGTGACTGTTTTCATATTTTCTAATCCTTTCTGCTTCTGTGCTTTGATTCGATAACTTCATTATACACGAATTCCTATATAACAACTAGCTATAGTGTAACGAAATGTACGAACAGCTTACGGCGTCGCTTACAATTTTGATCTTGTCAATAGTTTGCAGCCTTTCTAATAAACGCGCACGCGAATACACTATTTTTATAGAATTGTCAATAAATAGGATTAGTTTTTGCAATTTTACAAATCCTAATTCTATTTGAGAATTGGTCTCAATTGACACGTAAAATTCAGCAAGTCGCACATTATAGAAAAAACCTATCGCTTCTCACACCTGGATAGGCTTTCGCTATATTAGCAAACGACATTATACGGAAAGATATTATATAGAAATATATTATATCAAAAGACATTATATGGTCTAGTAAAGTGACAAATTTCAGCCAAAACAAAGACACGCCCTATACATGCGGCGTGTCAGAAATCCAGAAAACCAAAATCCACTAATTAAATCCCACTCCGATCATTTTTCCAAAATCAAGTTCTCCGCATTTTGAAGCGGCAAGCGATACACGTTCTCGCTTTCGGCGCCACCTTTGGGTAATACAAGACTGCCAATATTAACAAGAGAGAATACTTGGAGTTTAACTTGATTCCGCAAATACGCTTTGGGTAGACCAGCAGCCACACTCATTCCCTCGATCAGCTCATAAATCTGGTTCAACGTCATTTCGCCATTTGAGTCAACGGCTTCCAATATGATAGTCTGAATTTGCTCACCAAAAGCAACGCCTGCTTCGACACCAAAATGCTCAATGGCGCATGGTTCCATGGCTGCCATAATATGGATCTGGGCATCGCATAAATGGTTCCGCGTAACCCCTGTCGGGGTATTTAGTATCTGCAAGCCAATGGCTGCTAGGATTTGATTAAGAGTTTGCATTATTGGACTTCCTTATGGATTGAAACGCTCGCACCTGCAACGCGCCCAGCTGCAAGTGAGCCTGCGTCATTGACTGCGTGCTGCACCTTTTGATAACGAGCTGGGCCAAATTCTTCTTCAACCGCAGCAGATTTGATAACAACCAATGCAGTCGAGCTTTCAGCGGTTTTTCGCTCTTGCATCATGGCGGCAAGACGATTGCGAATAACTTGGCACGCGCCAGCCATAAACGCGTTTGTCTTTTTGCGGTCATTCCCTGACACGCCTTCAGAACCGCAATACAATTTGCACAAGTGTTGGATTTGATTCCGTAGATACTCGAACATAGCCATGGCGATCTCACAATCTTCGGCGTAACCTTTAAAGCGCAATTGTTTGCAGCCTTGGGTATATCCCCACTCAACGATGCAATCATTGTATTTGGCAACCTCAATCGCCAAACTAGGCATCCACTTAGGCATTGAACGGTACAATTGACCGTCAATCTTAAAACCAAAGATCGGCGCATCTTTACCTTCCAACATGGATTCATCTAGCTGATGCTTATCCATCAATTTACGCAACATTGAGGCTGCGGTCGCCGCTTCTTCTGGACTCGCATCCTGATTGCTCATGGCTAACAGTTTGCGGCATTTTTCAATGATGGCTTCAGACATTATTTTACTCCCAAAAGAATATCTTCAATTTTACTAAACTGCTCGTTGGTGATGTTCAAATGCTTGGTGTGGCCTTTGGCGCTAAACAGTTGGATCATAAACTGACCGTTGCCGTCTTCATAAATTGGCAAAGGCGCTACCTGTAACATTTGGCCTTCAACATAACTAAGTTGTTCGGGAGTCATTTCGCTTTTCCTATATCGCGTTTCAGTAATTACATTATATAGCAATCACGACCCACTGCTACGCTTTTTTGTCCGAACTTCTGCAAACAAGTCTGGCTCATTTTCTTTACGCCGACCATTTACAACGCGCTCAACCAAACCCTCAGCCATTAGCTTCTTTATGAACATGGTCGCAGATGCGGCTGAGTACCAGCGGCCACATTGTTTGTGCAAGACTCGAATTACATCATAGCGGCTAAACTTCTGCGGCAAGTCTTCGTCCATCAACGCCTTGATACCTGTTTCTAATTGGGTACTCATTTTTGGTTCTCCTTATACCATTCTGTTAAACATGCGCCAAGGTCTGTATCCAAAAGCTCGCTCGGCAAATGCTTTGGATACAATTGTTTAATTAACCGTAGTTTGTGCATATCCGGCTTGGCGACGAACATACAATTTTCGGGCGAGAACTCATTGCAATCCGGTAGAATAATTACTAAGCAAGAGCCTGGGAACCAACGCTTATCGCACCATTCAATGAATCGAGAAAAATAGCGCCAACTTTCGCATACATTCAATTTGCTACGCCTCGCTTTTGCGGCGTCGGCCATCTTCTTTTTAATCTCAGTTGGAGTTAACATCTTTCCATTTCGACCAAACGGTTGCACCTCTTTTAACGCCTCCGCTTTGCTCGCCTTCGCTGCTCGGTTGAGCATGGCAGACCAAATAGAATAGTAAATAATGTCAGTAGCCTTTTGTACATCAACTCTACCAATTCCTGCAACGGTCGGCTTAACGCCAGTCCACCTTGTAAATTCAGTTCTTTCCCGCGCACGCGCCTCTTGCACATCGCGATAATATTCAACCCTTGCGGCTTTAACTTGTCGGTCGATTGATTGCTTTCTAAGCTCCAATAAGTAGCTCGGATCCAACTCCCCGCTCGGCTCAACTTTTTCAACCTTAAATGTAAACTTTGCCATATTGTAAACCTCACCAATTAAACGAGTATGAAATAATTTTACGTGGAAAAATAGCTAAATCCACGAGATATAGCATAAGACACCCAGCCCTTAACCCCCAGCTTTACTGTACTAATATATAAAATAATAAGGGGGTAAAGGGGGTAGAAAAATACTATATAGTAATATCATTCTACCTATACAAATACACATATTTGGGTTTCGGTATTGGTATTACCAAGTATTTGTATATTTATCTACATCTATACATATCTACATATTCCTAGCGCCCTTCTGTTATTTCAATCTATTATGAGCGTTTACCTTGTTATTCGCAACTTATTTTAAGCTATTTTATGTAATTTTAAACTATTCAAATTATTTCATTCTTTCTGGCACAATTTCCTTGCTTTCGGTATCATTCCTATATACAATTCAGTTATCAAATAAACAAACGCAACGAGGTAATCAAAATGACCGCATCCGCAACACAATACGAAGTACGCCTATACCTTAACGCCGGCGGTTTTCAATTGCTTCAATATCGCAACCGTATTGCGTGGAACAAACGTACTGCGGAAAAGCATTGCGCCGATATGAATGCTCAGTTTCGCCAAGCTCCAAGCAAGTATGCAAAAGCAACCGTTCACGAAGCTTAATAAGGATAACTAACATGGCCCATTACATCGAACTCGAAGCTGTTCGCACTTACGCAACCAAAGCGAACGCAATCAAAGCAGTCGAAAAGAAAATTGGTCCAAACGATATGAGCGACCAAACCTATTTCATCGCAATCACTGAAGAAGGTCGATATTATCCAATCTTCATCGGTCAGCGTGCAATCCAAGCACAGCTCCACTTTCACTTTAATGTTGTGGGGTAATCGCCATGCTCAAAGCACCCGCACTCAAAGCCCTGATGGAAACCTTTCCTGAAGGCGACTCTATTGCCACATATGCAAAGTCGCATAGTAACTCAACCGTCGCTCGTTGCTACTGGAATGCAATTCACCAATGCGAGCAAGGTCTAGCCCTAAATGCCAATCATTGGTTCTTGGATGCGCTCACTTCTCGTTATGGCGAGAACTCGGCCCATATCTGTAATTTCATGTCTAAAGCTTCGGAGAACTAATCATGGCCGTCACTTTACTAAACCACCTAGTCGCAATGCAATCGAACTTACTCCAATACCTAATCTCCTCCGGAGATATGCCTGCGGCTTTGCGGCAGCATCACTTTATTGGAAATGCGTTGAAGTACCATGATGCGCCTTTTTGTGCGAAGGACTATTCCGAACTGCTTGGTTTGTATTGCACCAATCCTAAAGCTGCACTGGAGATGGAAAAATGCTCTCGACGAATTGATTGTGGCCACAGAAAAGAACTTCGAACGTGCGCTTAAAACTGTCACAACTTACGCCGAGCAACGCATTGCCGATACTGGGATGGAGCCTTTTCATATCCATCGGGTCTCGCGTCGCTTCATGCGCGACATTAGCAACCATAATGACAATTTTGAAATGCGCGAATTAATTATCAACTTTGCCAATTGTTTGCTCACAGGTGAAGGCAATCGCCATTACGGTGAGATTTGCGAATTGGCAACTAAGTTACAACCGGAGGACTGAGAAATGGGGTATATTGTCCGCAGTAAAAATACAGGGGTATATTTAGTTGTTCGTTGCAAAGAAGCACCATGGACGGGTACCAAAACCTGTGAGTTTGCTTCATGGACCAATGACATTAATGCGGCAAGTGATCTAACGGGTTTGTTGTACCATCGCCCTGATGATAACCTTCGCAAAATTTTAGACAACCCTGACAGCGAACGCGTGGAAGCTGAATTCAAAACCACAACTGTTGTTACTTTGAAAGAGCCACAATAATGAATATACTTCACGAGTGTGGAAGTTGGATAACGATACGGTCCATTTTACTTATGGAAGAAACCAATATCATTGAGAAAGCAATGATCGCGAACGGGATTCGAGATATTGCAAACAATCTTGGTTATTTTAATGCTCGTCCAGTGGAATCAATATACCTCTGTAAGTCTTGTGGTATGCCCGCCGTACGAAATACAAGCACAGGTAGACCTTGCGCCAAAGATTTGTGTTTTCATTGTAATCATTGGAATATAACTGTTGAAGGTTTGCTTGGCCCGATTACCGAAAAAGACTCACCTTATCGTGTATTGGCTCCGATTTCCGATGGTTATGAACTGGTTTCTTTTCAAGCAAAAATATTTAGAAATGACTCCGACGAGTATTTGGGCCATGGCGGCAGGCTGTTCCGTTTTAAAATGCCATGGGGTACTGTAGTTGAATCAAACAATGTTTGGTCGGGTGGATATGTACCCAATCGGTTTCACGAACAATTGAAACATCGAATGGTTGAAGCAATTGCTAACAATTTTAGCGTTCCTTTGGTTGGAACTAAATAATTGACAGCGGCATGATCTTAGATTATTATATAGGTATCGATAAGGAGAAGATCATGCGCCATCAAATTAATGTAGTTTTCGAGGGCATTGAAACACTAAGCCCAGAGGCTCCGCAATACTTCGCGGTTGCTACAGTCGAGCGTGATAGCTCCCGTGACTGGATAATTAAATATATCTGGGTTTACGGTCAGTCTGTCATGAGCAAAATGGCAGATTGGCAAATTTCCGAAGTTGAAAAATGTGTTGAACAATACTTTTTGGAGTTGGACCATGAAGCAAATTAAATTGGTTGAGTCTAAACTAGCTTCGCCTTGTGTTGGTTGCTACTACCACCCCGAGGACGATTACGTTTGCCCGCGTAAAGATGTCGGCTCCAAACTTCTCGTTTGTGTTGATACTGAATCGAATGGTAATAATTTAATCTTCGTGGAGAGTGAAAATGAAAATCCTATTTAAACCGTTAACGTTGCGCGTTTTCGTTAAGTGTCTTGGTGAAATGTCTGGGTTTGAAGACGAGGCACACGGTATCAAACCGAATCGCTTATTCGGCGATCTGTTTAACGCCCTTGATAATGTTGAAAATGGTCTAATTGAAGTTGACGTAGACCCTGTTCCGTTGCGCCAGTATTGCGAACTGTTTAAAGCTTGCCGCGATTATGATTTTGAACAGTCGGTACAAACTGTACTTACCTCAATTAATGAAATAGAAAAAGACTTGGAGAACTGCAATGGATGAAGCAACTCTTGCTAATTTGCGAACGCAGATTGAAACGCTGAAAACAACCAAATCATATGCCAACACTGCGTATGTTTCAGGTTACATCGACGCATTGGTGGAGTCCAAAGTTTTAAGCAGTGGCTTTGCAAAAATAATGAATCAGCCCGACATTATGCTCGATTCATTGAATTCAATGTACGAGAGCGATTGATTGTAGAAAATGGCTGAATTGGCATACACCTGCAACTCGGGTGTTCGAGCTGCGAAACGTGGAAAGGGGAAACGGAAATGAGAATCCGAAAAGATTTAACATGGTATGGCTATTCTGCTGATAAGCGCAAGCGCCGTAGGGAACATCGTCACGCAGCAAAATCAATTATCGAGCGAAAGGTGGGAGTGTTTGGCCCATCGTCAACGTTTAACTCGAGTGCAGTATGGCATCGTCACAACGCACGGTATTTGGGGCGTTGATATGTCCAAAAGATCAGAAAATTTTTGATGAATGGAGAATGAAAAATGGTTAAAGCAGTCACACGCTACGAAAGCGAAGATGGGCAGACTCACAGCTCGCACGTGGACGCTCAAGCCCACGAATTGGCTGTGCGAATTCATAAAGAGTTGGGATCCAACGATACACCTCCGTCGAAACGAATTCACGGTAGCGCTTTCCCACAAACAGTCCTTATCGCCAAATGGGTTATCGTTAATCTAAAACCTGAGCTACCTTCGGACTAAAAGTGTTGATCTTGGTGCTGTGTTGTATTATTATATAGGTATTGATAAACAACCCAGCACAAAGGTGTACAAAATGGCCACAGATATCCAACTTGCAATTGAACTTCTCGCAAAACAAGGCATCCATTGCAAAAATGATTATTACTCTCTACGGTCCGTTGAACTGGCTCGTATCGAAGAAGCTCGCATCGGAAGTGGATACCGTCAATCTAAAAAGTGTAAAGATTTAGGTCGCACAGCTAAATACTCGTTTTACCTGTTTATCCAGCGTGAGATTCGCAAAATTACGCGATAGAATCGACGCACACGCGACTTGTAGCAGCACGCGCTTGTACTGACCTCTATTTTTAATTTGAAACGCTTAAAACGCGATTGTGAGGCAAATGGAATGTCAACCGAAAAAACATTAGTTTGCACAAATGCAGTCAGTAGGGTGTGGCTAATCGCTGCAACTTTATCAACGTTCAGGCGATTGACGCAAATACAGTCGAATATGTTAAAACTAAATTGGGAGAGTTACCATGATTTTCGTAATGATTAAAGGCGCAACCGCCTATGAAATCCAAATCCATAAATATTCATTTAGGGTTTGCTTTCTACTCGGGGCGTACTGGCGATTCAAACCTTGGAAGCGATTTTCTTTTCGTATAGTGGAGATTTAAAATGGACTTAAATATCTTGCGTGCAAAAATTTCGGAACTCGAAGAGGTCGAGGATTATCTTAAAAAATTAAAATCTGAATTGGCACAGGTGGATTGCCGCGGTCAAATGGATACAATTAGATTGACTTTTGGTAAGACTGAGCGAAATTTCAAAGTGGTTGATGTTGAATTTCTTCGAGACGGAGGTAAGTCGATGAAGGAGGTCCGAGGGCGGGAAATGATTGCGTTGGGGATTAAAAAGGTGTATGGGTCTGTAATTGATTCAACTGAGGCCAGCGTGTCGGAGTTGAAAAAAGAAATTAAAGCCCTAACAAATCGCGGCTAGTTTGCACTATTGCAAATAGAATCCCTGCTTGCATTGGTTAACTTCTTACTATATACTATTTTAATAATATAGGAGATTATCATGTCCGCACCAATGAGCCTTAAAGACATTGCTTTTTTAAGTGGCCACACTCACAAAACAATTAACCCCGTTCTGGAGCAACTCGGGTATGTCCAGCGCACGCACCGCGGCTACCGCCTAACTGAGCTAGGTCGAGAAATTGCAGTGGAGGTTGATCGCGGCTCCACTGTATCAACTTATTGGGACGCAACGTCCATCGTAAAAATTTTGCCGCAACTAAAACTAAACTGAGGCGCCATGCTTGATATTTTATTCGCTTGGATAGGGGTTCTATTGCTCGCAGGTTTGGTGCATTGGATGCTTTTGCCAACTAAACGCCAATCTGGGTACGATTGGGCGAAGCAAGGAATCGCCACTGGAACCTTCACCGTTGGTCAGATCCGAAACGTGTCGGTGTATTTAGATTCTGAGTTTTGGGAAGGCGTACAAGATTACTTGGAAGAAATTGAATGATAGCCGAAAATATTCCACAAGCAATGAAAAGTGAAATGACTTGGTGTTTAGCTGGTCCACAAGACGACCCGAGTTTCGATTATAAAATCCCTTATTACTTCAAAGCAGGCATGACCGCGCCGAGTCGCGCAATGTCATCCCACCCTGAAGAATATGGCCAAGACTTTGATACTGTTTACGCGCAATGGGCGCATATGGTTAAGTATGACCCTAAATGGGGTATGGGTTTATTATTAAAGCCTGACATTAGAACATTAGATAATGGTGATATTGTAAACATTGGTCTTACTTGCATTGACTTGGATAATAAGAAACAAGACCCTGAACTTTTCGACCATTATGTTGCTATTTGTACGCGGTTAAATTCGTACACGGAACTTAGTGCCAATGGTGGTTTGCATTGTTGGGTTCAGGGGTATATGCCTGCGCTTCGCGGATACCACCCCATTCTGCACGCGAATGTAGAAATCTATTCCGAAGAACGCTTCATGCGCTGCACGGGCAACATGCTCAATATAAACCCGAATATTGAAAACCGGCAAGAGCATTTGGATTACTTCGACGCGAATCGCCCCAATCGCAATAAGATGGTTGACGACGGGGTAATGTTTCAGGCAAAGCGTGAATTATTTCCAATGGAAGTTATTCAGCAACGAGCGTGGGCAAACCCTAAATTCCAAGCAGTGTTCAATCTCGATCTAAATTCCGCAGAAGTACGTAGAGCAATTGTGGCCAATAAACCTAGCCATGAAATTACACTCGACGATATTGACTTTTCAGTGATTGACGGTATCTTGGCTGGTATGCTTTTGGACCCTTATGTAGGCGCTAGTTTCGCACAGGTGCAAGCGTGCTTGAAAGCGTCTCGTATAGGGCAATTGCGCGTACAGTACAACAAACAGCCCCAGAAATATGATCGTCTCGATTACATCGAACGAACCATGCGCGGCGCGTTGCAATATTGGCCTGAGTCTTCGCACCCTGTTCGAGCTTTCGACGGCAACAAGCACTATATGTGGGACGGCTCGATTATTGACGAATCAATTGGTTCATCGAGTGTTGCGCGGTTAGTTGCAAAACTGACTGGAGACAAAGTTGCGGTGGCTGAGTCGCAGATTGCAGCCCTCGGGTTGACAGTCGATGAAGCGAAAGACATTGTTGAAATTGATCGCATGGAAATGTTCCCAACCTTGCATCGTAAGACAATGGACGATTACTTGGAAGAATCGGGAATTTGCGCCGATGATATTCCTTTGAAATGGCAACTAGCTCCGATTGATCTTCCAGTGGGCAAAGCTGGCGTTCTTTGTGAATGGTTACACAAGCAAGCCCGAACTTCTATTCCTGAGTTTAGTATTGCCAGCACGCTGGGAATTATTGCAGGCTTGGTTAATGTTGCCTATTCTCGCGAGGGGCGGTTCCCATCACTATACATGATTATTGGAGCGCCGTCAGGTGTAGGTAAAGACGAAATCATTAATAACGTGATTGCAGTTTCTCGTATGTTATCTGATCCGACTTGCATTCCAGCGTTGAAAGATACCGACAAAACTTTCTTTATTCAAGAGAGGATGGCCTCGCCGCAAGCAATTATGAAGGTTCTTGGTCGCAATCACGGTGTTCTACAGGTATCCCGCGAGATTGGATCGACTATCGCAAAACTAGCGAAGTCTAAGACTGGTTTCAAGACTGACTCCAATTCCGAAGACTACTTGTCATATCTAAATGATATTACGTCAGGCGGTCCGAACAAGGGAACGCCAGGGCAGATCAATGCAAAAGACGAAAACTCCCACAACTTGGATTTTGATTCTTCGCTGTCAATTATCGGTACTTGCGTTCCAGAAGAAATTCGAACTTTCATGACGAGCGGCTTGGCTTCAACAGGTTTCGTATCACGGTTGATTTGCATTGTGTCTATGGAAGGCGGCAGTGTGCCTAACTCCGATATATCTCGTTCAGTCCATCTTGATATGTCAGCTTTTAAATCATTGCGCGATCTAGCGGAACGCCAGATTGAGGTTAAGGCGCAATCTAGGCAGCCGCAAGAAATCAAAGGGCATCCGCACATTCTAAAAGTGTTTACGGCATATTGTCGAAAGAACTTGGAAAAGATTGCAGTAACCGACGAACTGAAGCGCCAAGAGTGGGTTCGTCTACCTGAAAACTCGACGCGTATTGCGAGCCTATTGGCTGTATTTGAAAATCCAGATAACCCTGTAATTACTGAGTCCATGGCCCGATGGTCCATTAACTAT
>NZ_CAMTIA010000038.1 GCF_947072475.1 uncultured Deefgea sp. | reverse complement strand
GTTTTTTCAAACCAATGAAAATTCAGAGGCGACAACTAGTCTGACATAGGGGGATTCAGTATCAACTGAGTAGTGCCAAGTTTCCGGTGCATCGTGATTTAGCGGGCTTCGACTTTAGTGCCTCGAAAGTCGATCAAGCTTTGGTCGGTCAATTATCGACACTGGGCTTCACAGAAACCGCACAAAACGCCGTATTGATTGGCGGTCCAGGCACAGGCAAAACCCATCTGGCGACGGCAATGGCCATTGCGGGCATTACACGGCACGGCAAAAGAGCGCGTTTCTACTCGACAGTGGATCTGGTGAATTTACTGGAAAAAGAAAAGCGTGAAGGCAAAGCGGGTCGAATCGCACTGACCTTGATGCGAGTTGACGTGGTGATTCTGGATGAATTGGGTTACTTGCCATTTAGCCAATCGGGCGGCGCGCTCTTGTTCCATTTGCTCAGCAAGCTGTATGAACACACCAGCGTGATCATTACGACCAACCTGAATTTCTCTGAATGGTCGAGTGTATTTGGCGACGCCAAGATGACGACCGCGCTACTGGATCGGCTGACCCACCATTGCCACATCGTCGAAACAGGGAATGACTCCTATCGTTTCCAGCACAGCAGTCTGGCGGCGAAATCGAGGATCAAGCAGCGGGAACAAAGTCGGCACAGCAATTTGGGCGCAGAGGATGCCGAGAGCATCATTGCGGGATGAATCGTTACGCAGTAACATTCAGCTCGACGATGTTACTGCGTAACGATCTACAGGAGGAGGTAATATGGCAAAGAGTAATGCCGAACGGCAGGCAAGCTACCGATCCAAAAGGGCTGAGTCAGGCAAAGAGGGGAATGGAGAGCGCCGACTTAACACTTGGGTTGATACGGGTACCGCACTGGCTTTAGCACGATTGGCAAATAGTTACGGCGTAACGAGACGAGAAATACTTGAGCGTCTGGTGATGTTGGAGGATAAAAAAGTGCTGGCAGAGTTGGAGTTAGACAGCCCTGAGTGGGAAGCCTACTTTGGGGTGAATTCGTTACGGCGTAACGAATAAAGTAGAAATGAAAAACAGGTAAAAAGCAGCGAGTCCTCACTTGCTATTTGCTACACTTATCCACAGTTACTCAGTCAAAGAGCAACGCCCAGCCCTGGGTCAAAATTCGTTCGGCAGGGTGGGTCAAATTTCAATCGGCGAAAACAGATCGAGAAAACTAACGATTTGGTCTTGCTCAGAACGTGGAGGCACAGCAATTGGCAAGCGCTTAAAATCACCAAAATCCATGTTTTGCCGCAAACCCGAGCCCATGCCGTAAAAAACCTTGAGTGCGTCATAGCTTTCAAGCAGCCTAAAAAGATAATCTGAATTAATTTCAGGTGTGCAACGCAAACCGAGATATGCAGACGTAATCATGCCGCTATTCTTTGCTAACCCGACACGTAGGCTGGTTTTGTCGTTCTGCAAATCAATGGTGCGAATGACAATATCGCCCACTTTAATGAGCTGATAGCTTTCAAATGACTCAGGAACCAAGCCTGTGAGTTTTTCTTCTGGCTTGATAACGATTTGGCCATAACTGAGCGAAAGAACCGTTTTCTCAATAAGCCCTTTATTACGATCTTTATTTTCTTTGAAGCAAGTAAAACCTGGGCGCACCTCCCAGTGCGAGGGAACCTTGCCAATCCACTCAACGCCACTCGGCTTATAACTGTCATAGCGCAACATTAAGCCACCTCGTGGGTATAGATTTTCAGCCATTGATCAGCAATGGCTGCATGGCAATACCCATTAAACTTAGAGTGCAATAAGCGCAGGGCATTGCTCCTTGCCATGCCAAAACGATGTAATGCGCGCTGCTTATTACACCCTAAGACTGGATCCCCGATAAAAGCATTCGGGGATGACGGTGCTTCTCTATTTAAAGCGGGAACGTCTATCGCGGTTGTTGCAACTGTTGCAATAACTGAATCGAAAGGCAGACTCTGCCTGAATGCGGCGCGGTTCATCATGCCTCTTCCTCATTCGTCAACGTGCCCCATTGATTGAGGCGCTGTTGCAATTCTTCTTTACTCGGCAAGTACAGCTGATATTCAGAGGCGTGAATATTGGCGTCTTTGGGCAGGGTGATTTCAACCAAAGCGTCATTTTTCTTTTTGCACAAAATCATGCCGATGGTAGCGTTTTCATCATCTCGCTTTACGAAGCGGTCAAAGTAATTCACATACATCTGCATTTGACCTAAATTTTGATGTGTGAGCTTGCCGATTTTGAGATCAATCAAGACATAGCAGCGCAGTAGACGGTTGTAGAACACCAGATCGACAAAGAAATGCTCTTCTTCAAAGGTGAACCGTTTTTGCCGTGATTCAAACAAAAAGCCTTTGCCTAGCTCCAGCAAAAAATCTTCAATTTTACTGATGATGGCTGCTTCCAGATCAGACTCGGAATAGCTGCTGCGCTCTTGCAAGCCCAAAAATTCGAGCACGTACGGCGTTTTGATTAAATCTTGTGGCGTGCTGATGACTTGCCCTTGCTGCGCCAACTGGCGAACTTCATCTGCGTTGCGGCTCAGCGCCAAACGTTCAAACAAACCCGAATCGAACTGGCGGCGCAACTCTGCCAATGACCAGCCGTTTTGCGCGGATTCAATCTCATAAAACTGGCGCTCATCTGCTCGCTTGATGCCCATCAGAAAGACATAGTGCGACCACGACAAGTTGGTCGAAAATGGCGCAGTTTCGGCTCTTTGTAACGTTGCTAGCAATTGGTCAGACAGCCTCTGACCAATTGGCGCGGCGAGTAATTCATCCGTTGAGGGCGGTGAAATTGCGGCCAGCCGATCTGGATAGGCTAAATAGAACAAGCGGAAATTTTTCAAATTGGTGGTTGAAAATCCACGACCAAAGCGCGAACTCAATTGCTCCGATACCGCATCTAATAATCCTTCGCCATAAACCGCACGCGATTCACCGCCTTGCATCGCCTGCACGATTTCACGACCAATCAACCAATAAGCGATGACCATCTGGCTATTAACAGTACGCACCACATTGCTACGGGCGTGCTCCAAAATGGCAACGACGCGCCCCATTAACTCATCAGGAGCCGCTGGCGCTACGGTAGGTTTAGTCATGAACGGCTCCCACAAAACTCACCAAAGCTTTGAGCAAGCCATCGGTTTCTTTTTCTAAGTCGAGAATTTCTTGCGTGACATCGGCAAGGCTGCGTAGCGGTTTGTGCTGGTAGAAGTATTTATTAAAGCTAATCTCGTAGCCAATCACGGTCTTATCAATCGCCAACCATGCTTCATCCACATGCGGACGCACTTCTTGAATAAAGTAAGCATGAATCACGTCATGAGCATGGCGCTTTTTATCAAGATCCAGCGGAATGTTTTCGGTGTCGCGTAGCTCACTGTCGGTTTCGTATTCAATATATTCACCCAATTTCTCTGTCGGCCAGTAACCGTAATCAACCAACTTATCGGCAGTGGTTGCCAGCTCAGTAAGCAGCTCTTTCTGCTTGGCGGCATTGAGCTTGTGAATTTTCTTGATGACCTTGGCGGCACGCTCATCACGCCAGCTCATCGCACTCAAGATTTGTTTACGCTCATTGTTTGCCAACTTCAAACCTAAGCCCTTGGCAGCTTGATTGAAGGTTTGCTCAAATACATTGAAATCGAGGTGTTCAGCATCGCCAATTGATTCTGCTAATTGCTGGGCGTATTGCATGATTTCGCGTTGCGCCAACCACGTATTTTCGCTTAAAAGTTCTTTACGGTTTTTGGGCGACAAGGCTAGCTCTTCGCGCTCGATATGGTCTTCAATGGCCTCAAAGTGCGATTTCAGATCGTGATAAACCGCATCGCCATACTTGGCATACACCCATTCCATCATGTCTTGCATCCCCGCCGTGTAGCGCAACGTGGCAATACGCTCTGGGGTAAATTGCGCAGCTAAGCGCAATGGGCGCTCAACCGTAACTTTGTAATAACCAAAATCACGATTATCAAACACCTTCGAAATACCGTCATTGGGCATATCCAGATAAAGCTGCGTGATTTGCTTTAAGTGCTCTTCAGAAAATTCGCAGTTTTTCTCACCCAAATTTTTACGCAATTTCTGATACAGATTGGACGCATCAATCAGCTGCACTTTGCCGACGCGATTCGCTGCCTTGCCATTAGAGAGCAACCAAACATAGGTGGTAATGCCCGTGTTGTAGAACAAATTGTTCGGCAATTGAATGATGGCTTCGAGCAAATCGTTTTCTAGAATATGCCGACGGATATTGCTTTCACCGCTACCTGCATCGCCAGTGAACAAAGCAGAGCCATTGTGTACTGATGCAATGCGCGAGCCGTTCGGTGAATCGCTAAGGCGTTTCATCTTGCCTACCATTTCCATCATAAACAGCAGTTGGCCGTCTGATGACCGCGGTATCGCAGGATAAAAGTCATTGATTTCATCGGTGTAATTGCTCAGATTCACTTGAAAACGGGTATCAAGTACGTCTTTACCATCAACAATCCCTTTCTGATCGCCTTTCCAACTTTTGCCGTAGGGTGGATTGGTCAGCATGAAGTCAAAGCGCTTACCTGAAAAATCATCCGTTGCCAGTGTTGAGCCGAACAGAATGTTTTCAGGGTCGTTACCCTTAATCATCATGTCGGATTTGCAAATTGCATACGTTTCAGGATTGACCTCTTTGCCATACAAAAAGACGCCAACCTTGGCTTTAATCTCGCCCTCGGTATCAGTGATGAAATCTTGTGATTCAGTCAACATGCCGCCACTACCGCATGCAGGGTCGTAAATCGTCAACGGATTAGGTAGCTGATCCTTTACAGGAATAAACACCAAATTAGTCATCAGCTTGATGACTTCACGCGGCGTGAAATGCTCACCTGCCTCTTCGTTATTTTCTTCATTAAATTTGCGAATTAGTTCTTCAAACACATAACCCATGCCAAGATTGGATAAGCCAACTTGCGTGCGGCCATCCATTCCTTTGCGGTCATCAGGGCTGAGATTGATTTCATCAGAAACAAATTTCTCGATCACGTCGTGCAGTACATCGGATTGCGCCATTTTGCGAATCTGATTACGCAAATCGAATTTCTCGATGATTTCCTTCACGTTATCGGAAAACCCATCAAGGTAATATTTCAAGTTGGCTTCAAGTTGCGAGTGATTGCCTAGCAGGGTTTTAAGCGTAAACGGCGAAACGTTGTAGAACACATAGCCAGAAGCGTCTTGCAAACCATGTGGGTCTAGCTCGATCAATTTGGCCTCTTCACGCTGAAAGTGGACTTCTTTAAGCACGACAGCTTTGCTTGGCTCTAGCAAACAATCTAAACGACGTAAAACAAACATCGGCAAGATCACATCACGGTATTTACCACGCACAAATACATCACGCAGGCAGTCGTCGGCAATCGACCAAATAAAAGAAACAATTTTGTTATGTGCGGAATGATCCATTAAATTTAATCTCAGTTAGGCGAGTTGCGGCAACGGTTGCCACAGTGCCAAAAAATCTTTAGAAAGTTGCGCGTACGGTTGAATGCTCAGAAGAATGATTTCTTCCGCATTGACCAGATACAGCAGAATATGGTTTTGCATACGGTATTCATGCAACGTGGCATCTGGATATGCAGCTAGAGATAGCTGAAGTGTACTTGTGACATTTTTTACCTCAATTGAACCAATGCTTCGAAGTAAAAAATTTCCACCTAAATACGGATGTGATTGCAAGTTAGGGATGACTAGATTGCATAGTTCGTCGCTCACTGTCGAGCTAGCTTGTAATACCACTACTTCATACAAAGTTTTCAAGAAGTATGTTGATGCGCGTACAGGCTTAAGCACGTGATTGATCCTGCATCGCTTGCAATATATCCGCAGAATTTACGAGCTTGGCATCATGAATTGAAGATAAACCTGCTACCGCTTCATTGATGAGCAGTAAGTGAATACGCTCGCGCTCAAGTTGGTGGTAGTAATCAAGACGGCGAGCATCAATCAAAGCGACGTAACTCTCACCATTTTTAGTGATTATTTTCTCAGAGCCTGCTTTTACTAATTCACACAGCTCAGAAAGATTGGCGCGTGCTTGTGAAAATGGCACGACATCACTTGCAGAAATTGACATTGCTCGGCTCAGTGGTTGCACAGAATTTTGTACATGGTACTAGCAGCCCACGACTCACACAAGGAAGGGACGGAAGTATAGCCACTGATAGTAGCCCTCCTGAAGTCTGCCAAAGTCACCACAAATGAGACTGTTGGTCTCATTTTATCGGCTGATCAGATAAACCTGAGTTAAAAGTTGAATTGGTTCTTACTGGCATCGCTAGGGTGCACGGTTTACTCCGTTGCGTCCTCTGGCTCAGATAATAAATCGATGACAGAAACAAGGAGTGCCTCAGCAATTTTGCAGAGCACTTGCAAGGATGGGTTGCTAATGCCGCGTTCAATCTGCGACACGTAGGTATGGTCGATTTCTGCTTGGAAGGCGAGCGTTGGGGTGTGTTGCAGGGAGTTGATGGCGGTGTGTTGGGAGTGCGTTGGACAAAATAAAACGACCTAGCGCTTTCGCGCTAAGTCGTTGAATTTGTTGGTGCCGACGGCAGGAATCGAACTCGCGACCCCCTGATTACAAGTCCAAAATCCAGACCTGAAATCACGCGACAAAACCAATAAATTCAACGGCTTGCCATACTCTGCTTTACCTCATTTTATCCTAATTTCACCCAACTGCAGCAGCAAAATTGCAGCAAAGAAAAATTGGCCAAACTTGGGGTAACAGCAAGGAACATAGCGCTATACTCTAGGCAGTCATGTGACTGCAAACATGACCAATCCAGATATGGACCGCCTCATCGACATCAAAGAACTGAGCCAAACAATCAGCTTGGCAGAGCAGACTATCTACAACAGATTCAACACGGGTGGCGATTTACCGCCAGCAATTAAATTGGGACGCAGTTTGCGCTGGCGTGAAAGCGACGTTGCGGCCTGGATAGCCAGTAAACAGCCGACAATAGCACCAAAACCACTTTACGCAGCTCCGCCGAAAAGGCGTCGTGGCCGTCCTTCAAAACCTGCGCAAGTACGGCACAAGGACTCCGAGTTGCTCTGATAGCAATACGTGAAAAGCAGCAGCCAGGGAGTGCTGTCGAAGGTTGGAGCGGCGCACTCCCTCACCCCAAAATTACATAATTTTTAGCGCATTGTTATCCGCGAAGTTCTGCACCCGACCCACTGTGGACACCCAAAAGACGGGCGTTTATGGCGACTCGAAAAATGAGGTTGCTTACGTGGTTTTGATTTTTATTAAGTGTTTGTTGGTTTTGTAATGGTTATTGATTCAATTACCATTGTTTAAAAATTACAAATGCATTACATTTTCAGGGTGTGGCCAACTGTGGTGTGACGAAAATTTTCAATGAGATGCCACTTGTCGAGCTGAAAAGCTATCCCTATAGCTGATGGACTTTCCGATGCTATTTCGTCGGCCGATAGGGTAATAAGTGAGGAGGTCGGAGTATGAAGCAATTGTGGCAATGTAGGGAGGCGCTGGCATTTTGCCTTGTCTACGCATTTTCGTTTGCATTGATGGGAGAGGTTGTTAAGAGTGTAGATCCAATCACATCAACGCTAATAACATATGGCCTGACTGGCTTGTTTTTTTTGTTGCTTAACAGCAAGCATTTCAGTGACCTATGGCGTAGTGTTCTTACTTACCGTAATTTGCTCCTGATTATTAATGTCACAACTTTGGCCAATACTGTTCTCGCCTTTTTAGTAATGACCTACGTTTCCCCACTTGTCTACGTTACTGTGTTCTTTGGTAGCCTTCCGATAATGAAAGACATTACGGTTTTTGAACGTTATGTTCTAAAAACATCAGCCTTTTGGCTAAATGGTGCGGTGTTGATCGGTGCATTGACGATAGCTGCGTTGACCTCCGCTAGCTCCAATAGCGAAACTATGAAAGGTCTTGGACTCACACTATTGTCTAGCTACTTTGCTGCAATGTATATGCAAAAATCCGCCGAGTTTCATAAGCAAAGCGGGCTCAATTCATCGCAGCTACTGAGTTTGCGTTTCTTTCTCGTTATTGTAGTTTGCGGTGCTTACAGTTTATTTCAGCATGATAATGCCAGCTTAAATCAGACTGATTTAATAATGCTGGTAGGTACAGCAATCAGCGGCAGTATTATTCCACTCTTCCTAATGCAACGCTCCATTGTTCGTCTAGGTGTTCGCCGTACCGTGCAGTGGATGCCTATGTTACCGCTCATGTGTATGGTCATACTGAGCGCACTTGGTTTGGAGTTATTTACAGCTTGGCAAATTCTGGCGGTGTTCGTCTTTTCGATACTGCTATTTCTTCAAACAAGACTCAAAGCTTAATTAAAACTAAGCACGTTGGGCTAAATGAAATGAAGCCCAACGTTTACCGCGATTGTTGGGCTTCGCAAGCTCAGCACAAACCTACAAATTCAATTTCCGCTTTTGGCTGACTACCGCCTGTTATCGACCCAAAGCAGAAGTATTTCTGCCTCCTCATCAATTACAGCCAACATCATCAAACGTTTTCAGAAAATCATTCACATCACTTCATTACGAGGTCGAATAAATAAACTGATGCAAGTTTAGACTTCATTAAAGAGGCCACCGAAGTAAAATCTTTAACTTCACGCCCTAATGTACTATGTGTTGTTTCATGCTTCCCTAGAGGGTTGGTGGCTTGGCTTAATGTGACTTTAGTGCTGGATTGGGCTTTAGCCCCATACTGTGCCTCCCACTCTTCGGGAAGTAGCGAAGCACCACCCTGCGGGTTATTTATGGGGAAGTTAATTTGATAATCTATATACGCATCGCTGACCAAAACGCCTCGGGCTGCGTATTGACTTCTCAAGTAATTTGGAACGTCTTTTGCGGGTATAAAGTGAGCTTTTTCTATATTTGGGGCATTAAGTTGGCTTGTAATAAATTCAGATGCTTGAGATGCGCCAACAGTATTTATTGACATTGCCTCTTTCCTTTGAATTTTTCGAGTAAGGTTTTGAAAGCAATTGGTGTGCCAGTGTTGATAAATGCTTCAGGCACCGCTAGATGTTAGTTGGGCTAGTTGAAAGCTCCTTAAAATGCGGCAAAATTTGCCGCTTTGAGGCAACCGCTAAGCATGATTTTGAGTGAGCACAAAGTATGCGAATGCCTGCTTATGGCCGACTGCTGTCAGCTGACATCTAATTATCGGCGCTTTAAGAAGCTGACGCAAAACTTAGTCGCTCCATGTGGCGATAGAAGCAAATCTATTAGTTGTAGCCAAGTACGCACGTTGTTGCTTGCCGTAGGTCGATGCCAGCCGAAGATAAAACAAACATCACCAAGCCTGCATACATGACAAAACAGCGTCGCGAGAATAGGCAGTTAACACCCCAACGGGGCGCGCAGGGCGTTCAGCCCGTAGCAGCCTGTCACGGCCCACCGTGACAGGTGTGGGGGAGCCGCCAAGGGGCAAAAGCAGCGTCCAGCTGCTTTTGAGTCCACCCCAGTGGACGACCGTTGGTGGGGGCGAAGCCATCCCCCGGCGCAGCTCGGGAAACCGCTTTGCGCGGGCGTTGCAGGGCCCCTGGCAGTTGCGTAGCAAATGCTAGGGTGAGCAACGAGTCCGACCAGGACCACGACCATCGGGAGTGCCGCCGCAAGGCGGTTTCCCGAGCTGCGCGAGGGGGACCAGTGAGGCTGCCGCCCTAGCGGCAGAATTTTGGGTAGGGCGTCCAGCCCGTTAGCCAAAATGTCCTCATAAGCAAGGAGATTTATCTCCGCGCAGCAGGCCGCAGGGCTGCGAAGTGAAAGGTCGGAACGCTTTCGGGGGCTAGATGTTTTTGATGTTTGTACGCTGCAAACATCGGCACAAACATCGAATCATGCTAGCCCTGCTGAGCTATACGACGTATCACTCCCTGCGGAAAATCACTATGACACTCAACAAACAACAGCAAGGTGAAATCAACCGACTTCGCGTCCTGCTTTATATTTCAAGGGTTGGTTATGCCAGCCTTAAACAAATTGCACGCGCTATCTGGCAACGCACAGATGCCAGTGCTTTAGTAATGACGGGCAGAACACTTAAATGGCTAACTGAAGAAAAATACATCGTCACTCGTCGCGACACGATTAAGTCAGAGCTGCTGGTGACGCTGACAAAAAAAAGCGTTAGATGGCTGGCCGAGCGTGACTTCACGCTTCCCGATCATTGGAAGCACGCTCGGGATTGGCTTCGCCATGCACACGCTCATCGAACAGCATGCAACAGTGTATATGCCTGCCTCTACAGCGGAGATTTTAGCCAGCCGGGTGTTTGGAGCGAGCTAGAAATCGGTGCGCGCGTCTCCCCTATTTTTCAACAAACGTACGAAAAACAGGAAAACGCCTTTGTCCTCAAAGAAATCCACACCAAAATTCCAGATGTCATAGCGGAATCCGCAACCGGATTCGAATGGATTGAAGTCGAGAATTGCAGTCGCAGCGAAGCAGACTTCGAAAAACTCATTATGGCCATGCGAGCAATGCGATTTGCAAACGATAGGCAAATTTCAAACGTACATTGCATTATCGCCAGCACCGCAGCCGAACGATTTAGCACACGCCTAAAGGCCTATCTAGTGGATGGGTTGGGCGCGTTTAGTCCAGCACAACAACAGCTAAATCAGTAATTACTCAACGAGCAATTTATTAAGATTTCGCGGCTCAATCACACGGACATAAGCCTAGAAGCGCTGCCATTTTAAGAACTACCAACATAAAACCCCAGTTGTGACTGGGGTTTTAACTACATCAGCGAGTCTTAAGGGGCACGAACCGCGGCAACCAGCTCAGCATGTGTTGGATTGTAGTAGCGCATCGCCATCTGCAGCGTTTTCCACCCCATGACTTTAGCCAAGGTAGGCGCTTCCATTTTGGGGGCTAGCCTTGAAGCAGCTTCGTGCCGCAGGTCATGAAAACAAAGTCCTACAATGCCAGCTCGTTTACAGGCCAGGCGGAATGCTTTGCTTAAACCGCGGGTATCATGAAACGTATTAACGCGTTCGTTGAGGCTCGCGGGCTCAGGCAGACTCCACAGAATGTCTTCCGCTGCTTTAGTTAGTGGCACCACTCGTTTGCAGCCGTTTTTAGTCACGCCCAAACGAATGATTTCAGCATCAAAATCGACTTGGTGCCACTTCAAGCTGGCAATCTCCCCTGCGCGCATCCCCGTTTCAATAGCTAGGCGAATCGCAACGACAAGCCCCCTGTTACCGCTAGCGCACAATTTAGCGGCAGCAATCAGCCGGTCTTCTTCATCGCCTACTAAACGACGGTCACGCCCCTCTGGCAATTTAGGTTTACGAATGCCTTCAATGGGGTTCTGGACTGGGATGCTCCACTCTGTAGAGGCGCAGTTAAACAAATGTGAAAAAAGTGCGAGTTCTAGCCGAACTGTATTTGCACCGACTTCTGCCAAGCGCTCGTCACGATAGCGTGCAAAATCGACATTGCGCAGACTCGCTAAACCCCGCAAAGCTAAAGGGTGCTTTTGCAGGCGGGCAATCATCAAAAGCTCATTGGCCGCACTCTTTTTGCTTGGAGAGATTTCTTTACCGTAGCGGGTCAATGCCTGACCCAGCGTTGTCGTCTCGGCCTCATGCCGGTCAACGAAAATGCCGCGAATCATTTCAGATTCAACGACACTTGCCCAGCTCTCGGCTTCTGCGCGCGTTTTGAAGGTTGCGGTTTGAGTGGGATAACCATTGCGGCGCACAATGGTTTGAAACTGGGAAGGACCGCGTTTTTGAATAGTTGCCATGTTACTTGCTCCTGAAGATAGGTCGCGGCACTAAAAATGTGCCTTGGAGCAGTGGTATAGCGTTAACGCATTGGCATGATTGCATCTCGACGCAAAATAAATAGACATCGAGCCATCATTATCTGAGTGCAGCAAAACTGCAGCAAATAATGATTTAAAATGCGAAAGGGTCCAGCAATTTCTTGCTGAACCCTTGATTTTCTTGGTGCCGACGGCAGGAATCGAACTCGCGACCCCCTGATTACAAGTCAGGTGCTCTACCAACTGAGCTACATCGGCAACAGGACTGCATCATATAGAACGACTTGTTTTGTGGCAAGCACTACTTACAAAAGAATCGATAAACGTCTGGTTTTACAACGTTTTTATTTTAAATCCTTGCTGGTAAAAAAGGCGTCGGAGAAAAACGCATCGCTCGGTAGTTGGTGTGAAAGGCAGCCGGTATAGGCCGCTTCAACCATCATGGGGGACCCGCAGGCGTAAACTTGGTAGTGGGCCAGGCTGGCAAAGTCGGCCAAAACCACTTCGTGCAAGAATCCGGTACGCCCCTGCCATTGATCTTCGGGCTTGGGGTCAGATAAAACTGGGATAAAGGTAAAGTTGGGATAGAGCTGCTGCCACTGCGATGGCAATTCGGGCATATAAAGATCAGCCAAGGTACGGCAGCCCCAATAAAGCACCATTTCACGCTGGGTGTGATTGGCCAGCGCATGCTCGATCATGCCTTTGATGGGGGCAAAACCGGTGCCAGTGGCTAGGAACAAGATCGGTTTATCGCTGTCTTCACGCAAAAAGAAGCTACCGAGTGGGCCGGTAAAGCGAAAAATCTCGCGCTCTTTCATCGTGTTCCACACGTAATCTGAAAACTCGCCGCCGTCGATATGGCGAATATGCAGTTGCAAAAAGCCGGCTTGATGCGGTGGATTGGCAATCGAGAAGCTGCGCTTTTTGCCGGTTTTGGTGTGGATATCAATATACTGCCCAGCCAGAAAGGCCATTTTTTCGGTTGATGGCAGTTTTAACGTCAAAATAGCGACATCTGGCGAGACTTTTTCGATGCGTTCGATGCGCGTTGGCAGCGTTTTGATTTGGATGTCTTTGGTGGCGCTGACTTCGCGGCACTCGATGCTCACTTGCTCACTCACCGGTGTGGCACAACAAAATAAGGCATAACCTTGTTCTTGCTCGGCCGCGCTCAGCGCCGTTTCAGAATGATCACCATGCACGACTTCACCGCTGAGCACCTTGCCTTTGCAGGCGCCGCACGATCCGTTTTTACAACCATAGGGCATGTTAAAACCTTCTCGCATGGCGGCGTCGAGCAAGGTCTCTCCCTCAAAGACAGAGAGTTGCTGGCCCGAAGGTTCGATGGTAAGTTGTTGACTCATATTCATTCCATGCTGTGTTAATGCGTGTCGAGCATTGACCAATCCCTGCCCTTAACTGCGCCACGCTGTGAGCTACTAATCTATGAAAAAACCACGCTTATTAATTATTGGTTGTGGCGATGTTGTTCGCCGCGCCCTGCCTTGGCTTAAGCAGCACTTTACGGTGTATGCAACTGCACGCTCTAAAGAATCTGCATTGCAACTCAATACCCTTGGTGTTCGCCCTATTTTTGCCGATTTAGATCGGCCAAAATCTTTAGCGCGCTTAAGCGGTATTGCCGAGTATTTGATTCACAGTGCGCCACCGGGTGAAGGCGCGGGCGATCAACGAACGCGAGCCCTAATTGCCGCTTTAAGCCACGCCAACATCCAGCAAAATAAAATTTTACCACAGCGCTTACGCCGAGCTGTTTACATCAGCACCAGCGGTGTTTATGGCGATTATGCTGGGCAATGGATTGATGAAAGCAGTCCGCTTAAAACGCAATCGCTGCGCGCATTGCGCCGAGTCGATGCCGAAAAACAATTGCGTGATTGGGCCGGACGGCACGGTGTTCGGCTGAGCATTTTACGCTCGCCCGGCATTTATGCTGCCAATCGTTTACCGCTGGAGCGCATTGCGCGGGGTGAACCGGTACTCCATCGTGAAGAAGACAGTTATAGCAATCATATTCATGCTGATGATTTAGCGCATGCGCTCTGTTTGGCGCTGTTTCGCGGTTTGCCGCTACGTACTTACAATATCGTCGATGATGAGCCGCATAAAATGGGCGATTATTTTGATCAAGTCGCCGATGCGATGCAGCTGGCGCGTCCGCCACGCATTAGCCGCGCTGAGGCGCAAACGCGGCTGTCGCCGGCCCTATTGTCTTATTTGAATGAATCGCGGCAAATCGGCAATGCCCGCGCCAAAAATGAGCTCAAGCTGCAATTGCGCTACCCTAATACCGCTGCGGGCTTAGCCAGCGGCCTGTAAAACTGGCGCGCGTATCGATGCTGAATCCATAGCCTGATTTAATCGCCGTAAAGCTGGCGTAACAAAGCATTTGCTTTCGCTATATCTTTTACTATGCTGACTGATTGTTGACTGCGGAGTATAGATCATGATCAGCATCTGGATCACATGGGCGTTAATCTTGGCGGGCGCAGTATATTTAATTTATTGCTGGTGGACGTTTCATCACAGCGCCGATGCGCCACGCGTGGATTATCGCGATGATCAAGCGCATTTTAATTTGCAGCTGTATACCCATGCCGAGCATTTTTCGCCAAGCAAAGCCACAAAAAACACCACCAATGACAATAACGATCAGCCCGCTTGATGTGATCTAGCAAAATCGTTGGGTAGCAATAAAAACGCACAGCCCACTGTGCAATGCCGTTCACTTAAGCCAAGTGAGCGGCATTTTTTTTCCTCGATTTCATTGCTGGTGTCGCTTTTGACGCCAAGGTACAGAGAAAATCAATCGAAAAACCCTGAAGTTCCTCTGCGCCTCTGCGTCAGGTTTTCAGAGTTTGTCGTTAAGTGAACTGTATTTCAGCCCGCTGTGCGTTTTTTTGTTCGGCATCACTGCCGAGATACCATTGGCGATCAAGACCAAAAACGTTCTAACCAGCCTTTCTTTTGCCATGTTTTTTGCACGCCGCGCGATAAGAAGTGCTCAACATAGCGTTGATCGGCTTCCATAATGTGCCGCGTTAACCAATTGCGTAAAAAGTGCAGCAACTCAAAAGACACCGCATCCCCTTGATTGAGCCTGGCTTGCAAATCCACCATTTGCCCAATCAATTCTTCATGATGCATTTTATGTGTTTCATAATCGGGATAACCCAAAATCCGCATCAAGCTTTCTTCAACCGTGAAGTGGGTACGGGTGTAGTCGGCCAAACGCTGCAAAATCTCCACCGAGGCCTCACGCCCATGATGCTGGCGAATGGCATCGTTTAATTCATTTAATAAATTCACCAGTACTTTATGCTGCTCATCAATCTCTTGAATCCCAACCGATAACGTATCATTCCATTCAATCAATAAACTCATCGCTGACTCCCTCAGAAGCCGCCATACTGCCCAGCGCCGCGCCGCCCCTATTTGATCTACATCAAAAAGTGGGCCAAGTCCGAGCCAGCCTCCCCTATCTACAACACTTGGCGCAGGGTTTAAATGGATTCACGGCAAACCGCTACAGGCTAACCCTTAGCAATGTATACCAGCACCAAGCGCTTAAAACCGAATCGCAAAGAAACGGGTATATCACTGCAATATCTATACAACAAGATTTACACGGTAATACCCAGTGGAGATAGGCTTTGTTCAGACTTGATGTTGATAGGCAATATCACAAGTGCTTGAGCAGACCCCATTAAGCAGGCGACAGCAGGCTTTCGCGCATCACTACGCTTTGCAAGGCGGCAAAGCAATCGGCATCAATGGCTGATCCCAGCATGCCGCGCATGATTTCGATGGTTTTTTCGGGTGAATTGGCGGCGTGATACGGGCGCTCGGCGCTGATGGCGTCAAAAATATCGGCCACGGTGATAATGCGCGTTTCCATACAAATCGCTGCGCCACTGATTTTGCGTGGATAGCCTTGCCCGTCGAGGCGTTCATGATGCGCTGCGGCCACCACGGCTAATTCGGCAAAGGGCGCAATTTTTTCTAATATCGTTTCGGTTAGGCTGGCGTGCTGTTGCACCGCACGAAATTCTTCATCGGTTAAACGGCCCGGTTTTTCCAAAATACGGCTACTCACCCCAAGTTTGCCGACGTCGTGTAATAAGGCGGCGCGGGTAATCCATTGGCAACGCTCGGCAGAAAAGCCCATTTCTTGGGCGATTAAATTGGCATAAAAGCCCACGCGCTCACTATGCCCAGCGGTAAACGGACTTTTGGCATCGACCACTTGACCAAACGCCGAGGCGATATCGTCCATATATTGCTCATCCAGTGGCTGCGTCCATTGCGCGGGCTCAAGCGACTGCACGATTTGATCAATATTGGGATCGTTCAACGCCTGCCAAAATGCTGCGTCTTGGCCGACCACATTAAACGCGGCCACCAATTCAGGGTCAAACCACACGCCGGCACGCTGCTGAATTTCTAAACGGGCGGCATCAGCGCCGTGCGAGAAATGAAACACATCAATCACTTGCGCTAATAAGGCAATCCGCGCATGGATTGGAATCGCGTTACCACGCAAACCTTCTGGCCGGCCGCTGCCATCCCAGTGTTCATCTAATGAATGAATCCCCTGCGCCACAGACTCCGGAAACCGCAGCTGGCGGGCAATGCGTGCACCACGATCGCAGCGGGTTTGAATTAACTCTTGGGCAATTTGATCGCCATTACGCAAAATATTCAAAATCGCCGTTAAGCGCTGCGTCCAGCTTTCATTCTTACCGGTGTGCTCAAAAACAAAGCCTAAAACTTGCGATAAATTATTACCGACTAGCTTGAAGTCATGCTTAAAGTGCTGATCGTCGACCAAATACAGCTCGCAAATTCGCGCCGCATTGCTGCTGCAACCCAAATCCTTGAGTAATAAGGTGTAATACAAAGCCCAAATCTCGGACTCTGCCATGCCAATTTGCCGGCCAATATGCACGCCAATCCAGCAACAACGCACGCAATGCCCTGCGGGCTGTCCTTCAGTCAGATCCAAGGCATAACTGAGCGAACCCAATAGTTCAGCTAGTTTTAAATTTGCAGCCATTTTTCGTCTCATTTGGCAAAACAATGCAGGTGGGTGATTGACCCGCTGGCAATCAGACCAGCGCAGCTCGACAGCAAAGCGCGCGACACGCAAACGATCTGCAACCGAACCGCAAACGATCCGCAACGGGGAACACTGGGGAACGCAAGATCAAACCCAGCATAGCTTAATTTAAGCTGACTTAATCCATACGCAAAAAAGCCACCTTGCGGTGGCTTTAGCAATGCTGCAGCAATAAATGGCTTACTCTACGCCGCGAGCTCGCTCGGCGTGGAATTTGGCGACAAATTGCGGGAATTGATCGACTTCAATCGCCGCGCGCATTTCTGCCATCAGCACTTGGTAGTAGTGCAGATTGTGGATGGTATTGAGTTGCGAGCTGAGGATTTCTTGGCAGCGGAACAAATGATGCAGGTAGGCACGGCTAAAATTGCGGCAAGTGTAGCAATCACAGCTTTCATCCAGCGGACGCGTATCTTTTTTGTAATGCGCGTTTTTGATTTTAACGTTGCCATAACGGGTAAACATCATGCCGTTGCGGGCGTTGCGGGTTGGCATCACGCAGTCAAACATATCAATGCCTTGCGATACGCCATACACCAAATCTTCAGGCGTACCCACACCCATCAGGTAACGGGGTTTGTTCACCGGCAATTGCGGCGCGGTATGCGCCAGAATGCGCTCCATTTCTTCTTTGGGCTCACCGACCGACAAGCCACCAATCGCCATACCGTGAAAATCTAATTCATCCAAACCGGCGAGGGATTCATTACGCAGGTCTTCATGCATCCCGCCTTGCACAATCCCGAACAGTGCATTGGGATTTTCTTGGCGGTTAAATTCATCTTTCGAGCGTTTAGCCCAACGCAGCGACATTCGCATTGAATCGGCGGCGGTTTTATGGTCGGCGGGATACGGCGTGCATTCGTCAAAAATCATCACCACATCCGAATTGAGCACCTTTTGGATGCGCATTGATTCTTCTGGGGTCAAGAATAATTTATCGCCGTTGATTGGATTTTGGAACTTCACCCCTTCTTCGGTGATTTTGCGCATTGCGCCCAAGCTAAATACTTGGAAACCGCCCGAATCGGTCAACATCGGCTTATCCCAGCCCATAAATTGATGCAGGCCACCGAATTCTTGAATCACTTCCAAACCTGGGCGCAGCCACAAATGGAAGGTGTTACCCAAAATGATTTGCGCTTTAATGTCGTTCAAGTCGCGCGGCGTCATCGCTTTTACGGTGCCGTAAGTGCCCACTGGCATAAATACCGGCGTTTCAACCACGCCGTGATTCAAAGTCAAAGTACCGCGACGGGCCCCTGATGAGGTGGTTTTTAATTCAAATTTCATGTGTTTCCTCGCAAGCCGGAAAACAGTCCGGCGCTCATTAAAAACATTGACCACAGAGGCACTAAGGCACAGAGAAAACTCCAGCGAATTCGCTTTTCCTCTGCGTCTTGGTGTCTCTGTGGTTCAAATTTTTTTTACTTTCGTTCCAACAACATCGCATCGCCATAGCTAAAGAAGCGATATTCATGGCTCACGGCATGTTCATACGCTGCGCGCATGGTATCAAATCCAATAAACGCTGCCACAAGCATTAATAACGTTGATTTGGGTAAATGAAAGTTAGTGATCAAGCGATCCACTACTTTAAATTCAAAACCCGGTGTAATAAATATGTCGGTATCGCCCACCGGCTCAGCCAACAAGCCTTGCTGTGACGAGGCCTCCAGCGCGCGCAAACTGGTTGTTCCGACGGCAATCACGCGTCCACCGCGCGCCTTGGTCGCCAAAATCAGCTCAATCGTCGCAGGCGGAATAAAGTAGCGCTCGTGATGCATGGTGTGCTCGCTAATCTCATCAACGCGCACCGGCATAAAAGTACCGGCCCCCACATGCAAGGTCAAAAACGCCGTATCCACGCCCATCGCACGAATTTGCGCTAGCAACTCATCGGTAAAGTGCAAGCCCGCTGTTGGTGCTGCCACCGCACCGGGGTCACGCGCGTAAACAGTTTGATAGCGCTTAGCGTCTTCATCATCAGGCACATGCGTGATATACGGTGGCAATGGCAATAAACCCGATTGCTCCAAAATCTCAAACACGCTCACATCACCAGCAAAGCGCAATTTAAATAAATCGCCTTGGCGCTCAACCATTTCGGCGGTGAAGCCGCCTTGAAAATGCAAAATCGTCCCCGCCTTGGGCGCTTTAGACGCTTTAACGTGCGCCAAAGCGGTATGTTCATCTAAAACCCGCTCAACCAGTGCTTCAATTTTGCCGCCACTGGCTTTTTCACCGAATAAACGCGCTTTAATCACCTTGGTGTCGTTAAACACCAAAAGGTCACCAGCGCGCAAAAAACTCGGCAAAGCGCTAAACCGCGTATCTTGTGGCGTTTGACCGTCAATATGCAGTAAACGACTCGCGCCACGCACCTCAGGAGGGAACTGCGCGATCAACTGATCGGGCAAATGGTAATCAAAATCGGCAATCTGCATCAAAAAAACGCCTTCGTCGCATATGTAGCAAAACTACAAGATTGTATCAGCAAACATCGATATAAGCCGCGCCAACATTGACGTAGGCACGTTTTAAAACGATCGTTTACACCTTCAGTAAAAAAGAAAAAGCACGCTTTTTCTGGACAAGTTCGCAGAACTTGCGGCAAACTCCGTCGATTACATTGTGTTACAAGGAGTTCGCGAATGGCCGACATTGGTAAAATTCTGGTTTTGCATGGCCCCAACCTTAATTTACTCGGACTACGTGAACCCCAACATTACGGTAGTAATACATTGGCCAGCATCAATCAACAGTTGATTGACTTGGGTGCGAGCCATAAAGTTTCAGTCGAAACTTTTCAATCCAATCGCGAATACGAAATCATCGAACGCATCCATGCCACATTACAAGACGGCACGGATTATATCGTGATCAACCCCGCTGCGTTCACCCATACCAGTGTGGCGATTCGTGATGCTTTGGCAGGGGTCAAAGTGCCCTTCGTTGAAGTGCATTTGTCGAATGTACATGCACGGGAGACCTTCCGGCATCACTCCTATTTTTCTGATCTTGCCATTGGCGTGATCTGCGGCCTCGGGGCTAAAGGCTATGCCTACGCACTCGAGTTTGTCATCGACCGCTTAAAATCGGCGAAATAACAGGCCGAAACAGCCGTTTTCTGATCAACCGCCACGCAAATATATAAGTACGGCAAGACAACACTCAATTTTACTGACGCACACTTGTTTAAACCATAAGGTGGCCTGCACGACAGGACACCCATTTGACCTTTCAGAGGGGATTGCAACATGGATCTACGTAAACTTAAAAAATTGATCGACTTAGTTGAAGAATCTGGCATTGCCGAACTAGAAGTCACTGAAGGCGAAGAAAAAGTCCGCATCACCCGCACCGTGGCTAATGCGCAATACATGCAGCCGATGCAATATCATGTTCCACCCCAGCAACAAGCAGCCGCACCGGCCCCTGCTGTGAGCGTGGAAACCAGCGAAGCGGCAGCCCCTGTGGTCGCCGGCAATACTCAAAAATCACCGATGGTTGGCTCGTTTTATCGCTCATCGAGCCCAGATGCCAAACCGTTTGTTGAAGTCGGCCAAAGCGTAACTGCCGGCCAAACGATCTGCATCATCGAAGCGATGAAACTATTGAATGAAATCGAAGCTGAATACAGCGGCGTGATTAAAGCTATCTTGGTCGAAAACGGTCAGCCCGTTGAATATGGCGAACCCATGTTTATTATTGGCTAATTCTGTGAGATGCCGGATTAGGGATAGTAAGAAGCTGGAGATAAGGGGAGTAGAGAATAGGGAGTGGGGAGTAAAACCCACTCACCACTCACCACTCACCACTCACCCTTCCCCAATCCCCAATCGGCAGCACTCACTGATCACGGAGTACCTATGTTTAAAAAAATCCTCATTGCCAATCGCGGCGAGATTGCACTGCGTATCTTGCGTGCCTGCCGTGAAATGGGCATCAAAACCGTTGTGGTGCATTCTGAAATTGACCGCGAAGCCAAATACGTCAAGCTAGCGGATGAATCAGTCTGTATCGGCCCCAATCCATCAGCACAAAGCTACCTCAATATGGCGGCGCTGATTTCGGCGGCTGAAGTCACCGAAGCCGAAGCGATTCACCCAGGCTACGGTTTTCTTTCTGAAAACGCTGATTTTGCACAAAGAGTCGAAGAATCGGGCTTTGTATTTATCGGTCCACGTCCAGAAACGATTCGCCTAATGGGCGATAAAGTGTCGGCCAAAGACGCGATGAAAGCCGCTGGCGTACCTTGCGTACCGGGCTCTGACGGCGCCTTGCCTGATGATGACGCTGAAATGATTAAGATTGGCCGCAAAGTCGGCTATCCAGTCATTATTAAAGCCGCTGGTGGTGGTGGTGGTCGTGGTATGCGCGTGGTTGAGCGCGAAGAAGACTTGCTTGGCGCAGTGGCAATGACACAAGCAGAAGCTGGCGCGGCCTTTGGCAATCCAGTGGTGTATATGGAACGCTATTTGCAAAACCCACGCCACATCGAAATTCAGATTTTGGCTGACCAGCACGGCAATGCGATTTATTTGGGCGAGCGCGATTGCTCTATGCAACGCCGCCACCAAAAAGTACTCGAAGAAGCGCCAGCACCAGGCATTACCCAAGAGCAGCGCGAGCGCATTGGCGAGTCTTGTGCCGAAGCATGCCGCCGTATGGGCTACCGCGGTGCAGGTACGTTTGAATTCTTGTATGAAAATGGTGAGTTCTTCTTTATTGAGATGAATACCCGCGTACAAGTTGAGCACCCAGTGACTGAGCTCATTACCGGCATCGACATTGTGCAAGAGCAAATTCGGGTCGCAGCCAACTTACCACTGAGCTACACCCAAGCGGACGTTAAACTCCACGGCCATGCGATTGAATGCCGGATCAATGCCGAAGATCCACTCAATTTCTTCCCAAGTCCGGGTCGGATTACCACGTATCACACCCCGGGTGGCCCGGGTGTTCGGGTCGATTCGCACGTGTATCAAGGCTATTTTGTACCGCCAAACTATGACAGCATGATCGGCAAAATCATCACTTACGGCGACACCCGTGAGCAAGCGATTGCCAAAATGCGCATTGCTTTGTCCGAAATGGTGGTGCAAGGGATTTCAACCAATATCCCACTGCATCAACAGCTCTTGGTGGATGCCGAATTTGTCAAAGGTGAAACCAGCATTCATTACCTTGAGCAGCAAATGCCGGAAATTCGCAAATTGATTGCGGCAAAAACGGCGGCATCGCAGTAAACCTCGCAGTAACCCTAGAAAACGGAGCCCACGGGCTCCGTTTTTTATTTTGCTCTTGGTAAACTAACGGTGCTGTTCAGATTTGATATGGGTGCCGCAGGCACTTAAAATCATCAACACGTAATCTGATCACGACCAAAAAAAGGGCTTTGTTCAGATTTGATGTTGATAGCTGGTATCACAAGTGCTTAAGCGGATCGAATTCAACCCCTTCCCCCTCGACGGGGGAAGGTTGGGATGGGGGTGTTGAGCTTAAAATATACGCCGGTGTATCACCCTCACCCTACGCCCTCTCCCATCGAGGGAATGCCGCGATGCTCTCGTCATAATCAACACGTAATCTGAACATTGCAAAAAAAGCACAGTATTTGATCCTAGCCTTTAATTAATATGAGCTGCGGATGAATACCTCATTAAATACGCGGATGCTCAAATTGAGCATAGCGGCTATCCCAGCCTCGTCAACTTGGGCCTAAAAAACCAGTCCAGCGCCTCTGCAGCGCAGCGATCAATCAAACTGTAACCCTCAATTCACCCCGGCAATGCCTCTGTTATGCCATTGAGATTCCCCCTACTATCAAGGCTCATTTTTCCACCGAGGTGCTTGTGCTGAACATTGCATTAATAACTTATGTATCGATTATGTCGGTCACGCCGGGGCCGAATAATTTGATGCTCGCCGCTTCGGGCGGCAATTTTGGTTTTCGCCGCACCCTACCGCATATGTTAGGAATTAGTATTGGCCATGCGGTGCAGGTGTTTTTAGTCGGGATGTTTTTGGCGTGGGTGATGGCCGTACTCAGTAGCGTTCGGCCGATTTTGGGCGTCATCGGTTGCGCTTATTTGCTGTGGTTGTCATGGCAAATTTGGCGTGCCGCCTCACCCGAAGGCAAACAAGTTGCGCGGCCGATGTCTTTTTTGGCGGCGGCGGCGTTTCAGTGGATTAACCCAAAGGCATGGGTGATGGTCCTCAATACGGTGATTTTATTTTTGCCGCACGGGCCAGCCAATCTGGGCGCAGTGCTGGGTTTAGCACTGATTTGCGCGCTGATCAATTTGCCGTGTATTGCCGTATGGGCGTGGCTGGGCGACGCTTTGCGCCACCATTTACTGGTGCCAAAAAACCTCAAATTGTTTAACGGCAGCATGGCCTCGTTGATGGCGCTAACGGCATTTTATTTGCTGTATGGCGAGCTGATCCTATTGGCTTAATCGCGTTCTTTGGATTGGTTTTGATACCGGTTCCTAAACATCATTGCGATGCAAAGTAAACAAGCACAACAAGCTTTTTCGTCGAGCGGGTGCGGTTCGTGGCAAAATACGCCCCTACCGAACTTAGGAACCGCATCATGGCATGGCAAGAACTCCGCCTAACAACCGATTCTGCACAAGCAGAAGGCTATTCGGACACCTTATTTGATTTGGGCGCGCTTTCCGTGTCGATTGAAGACGCAGCAGCGGGCACCGACGCTGAAAAACCGATTTTTGGTGAACCGGGCGAGCCGGTCGATCAACTGTGGGAAACCAGCATTGTGGTGGCACTGTTTGACGTTGAGATGGATGTCGCCACTATTGTTGAGCACGCAGCGCAAGTCCTGCAGCTGCCTGCGCCAAGTTTCGAGATTGTCGACGTTGCCGATCAAGATTGGGTGCGCTTAACCCAATCGCAATTTGATCCGATTCCTATTTCACCGCGCCTATGGATTACCCCTACATGGCACGAATGCCCAGATCCTACTGCGGTGAGCATCCAGCTTGACCCCGGTTTAGCCTTTGGTACCGGCAGCCACCCAACGACTCGCCTATGTTTGCAATGGCTAGATTCCAACCTCGTTGGTGGCGAAAACGTGCTGGATTACGGTTGCGGCAGCGGGATTTTGGCGATTTCAGCAGTCAAACTCGGCGCAGGCGAAACCGATGGTGTGGATATCGACGCCCAAGCGATGATTGCCAGCCGCCAAAATGCCGAGCAAAACAACGTGGTCGCGCAGTTTTATTTACCCGATGCCGCGCCGAGCAAAAGCTACGACGTGGTGGTGGCCAATATTCTGACCAATCCGCTCAAAACACTCGCGCCATTGCTAGCCAGCCGTTGCCGTATCGGTGGCAAGATTGTGCTATCGGGCATTTTGGCCGAGCAAGCACATGAAATTATCGCCATTTACAGCCAATGGTTTGATTTTTCGCCAGCCGCCGAGCACGAAGGTTGGGTTTGCCTCTCCGGTCTCCGCAAATCCGCTTAATGAGTGAAGTCAGCGCATGAACCAAATTACCTGCTGCCCCAATTGCAGCACCGCCTTTCGGGTGACCGATCAGCAGCTCAGCGCACACCAAGGCAAAGTGCGCTGTGGCCGCTGTGCGTTTGTGTTTCATGCGCCTGATTTTATGCAAGCGCCCCTTGCTGGCAATGAGCCGAGCAATGAGCAAAACCAGTCCGACGATGCCATTGTCAGTGAAATCCCCTCCAGCGAGACCGTTGACAATAAAATCGCTGGCACTGCAACCGTGACCAGTGAGATTGCAACTCAAGCCAGCTTCGCTGAGCCTGACAGCCCAGCTAGCCACACCGACACCATCGCAACGGTATTTGAACCGCTCGATACACAAGCTGATCACCAAGGTATAGCCGCAGAGCCTTTAATTAATAAAGCCGATAGCAATATACCCGATGATATTGCCCAAGAAATCGATTTACTCCAATTTGAAGTGCTCGCCCGCCACACTAGCCGCAGTGACGAGCCCGCACTAGAGAAAGACAGCGCAGCGCCAAGCCACGTAGAAACCCCCATTGCGCCAAGCGCAGCACAAGACCCGACACTGGCAATGGAAATTGAGCTGGCTTTGGCCGCTGCAGCGGTGGCTGAAGAGACCCGCCCGCCGCTAAGCAGCGCGCCAAGCCCAAGCCAAGTTGAAATCGACAATCAAGCTGAACAAGCTGAGTATCAGCCGATTCTCAGCGATGACGATTTATTTATATCCCCCAAAAAAACCGCGCAACACACCGGCTGGTGGGCGCTCGCCAGCCTCTTGGCATTGATGATCTTGGTGTTGCAATTGCTGTATCAATTCCGGCTTGAGCTCAGCCAAGATTTTCCTATTTTACGTCCCAAATATTTGGCACTGTGCGCCAAGCTCGATTGCACTATGCCGCTGCCACAAAACGCCCAATTACTGCGCTCGGAATATTCAGAACTGAGTTTTATTCCGAATAATCCGCGCTTAATTCAGCTCAATGCCACCTTGCGTAATCTTGCGCCTTTTGCTCAAGCCTTGCCCAAGCTAGAGCTCACACTAACTGACGACAATGAACGCGTCATCGTTCGCAAAACCTTCACCGCCAAACAGTATTTGCTGCAGAACGAGCGCCAGCAAGACCGCATCGAAGCCAACGAAGAAATTCCCGCATTCTTACAACTTGATTTGGGCGAATTACATTCAACCGGTTATTCTCTGTTCTGGTTTTATTAAGACTGCTTGTTTTTCTGACAATAAAAGTCATACTGAGGATAGAAATTAATTCAGGAGATGATGCATGTCGACCGTTATGCTCAATAGCACCCCTGTCAGCATTGGTGGCCGCTTTCCCCGCGCTGGTGAAACCGCGCATAGTTTTATGCTGGTCGACATTCACTTACTCGATGTGCCACTGTCCAAATTTTGGGGGCAAAGAAAACTCATCGCCGTGGTGCCTAGCTTAGATGCGGCGATTGGTTTAACCATTGCCAGAAAACTCGAAACCATAGGCTATGAGCTCAAAAACACCGTGATTATGACGGTGTCGGTCGATACCCCGTATGCGTTATCCCGAATTTTAGATACTGAACGATTTCTTAAAATCCACTTAATGTCGACCTTGCGCGGGCGTGACTTTCATAAAGACTACGGCGTGATGATTACCGATATTCCGCTGTCTGGCCTGATGACCACCGCCTTATTTGCACTGGATGTCGACGACACCATTTTGTATTCCGAGCTGGTGAGTGATCTCAATGCCGAGCCCAACTATGCATCGGCTCTCGATTTGCTCGATCCGCCACAAGTTGCCATCCGAGAAATTGAAGTCCTAAGCATCGAATAAAGTCAGTCATACGCCCGCCAAGATTGGGCCTTGATCCATCTTGGCGTTTTTGCGTCGGCAAAGTATGCCCGACTCACGCCCGCAACTTTCATCCAAAGAAAATAAGATTAAATCAGCGCTGCGGCGCTTTTTTTTTACTTAAACAGCCCCACTTACTTTCATGCAGCATTCATATAAAACTAAGGAGCATTACATGGCATCAGTGACTCTTGGTGGCAATCCAGTCACCCTCAACGGCACATTTCCAGCAGTGGGCAGCACAGCACCGGCATTTAGCTTGGTAGCCAAAGATCTTTCTGACGTGAGCTTGGCTAGTCTGGCCGGCAAACGTAAAGTTTTGAATATTTTCCCAAGCGTTGACACCCCAACTTGCGCGATGTCAGTGCGTCATTTCAACGAGTCGGCCGCCAAACTCGAAAACACCGTGGTATTGTGCATTTCTGCTGATTTGCCATTCGCCCAAAGCCGCTTTTGCGGTGCCGAAGGCATTGAAAACGTGGTGAATTTATCCACCATGCGCGGCCGTGAGTTTTTGGCCAATTACGGCGTTGACATCACCAGCGCACCATTGGCTGGCGTTGCTGCGCGTGCGGTCATTGTGTTGGATGAGAATGATCAAGTCATCCATGCTGAACTCGTTGCCGACATTAAAGACGAGCCTAACTATGAAGCCGCATTGAAAGTTTTAGCTTAAGCGCCCGATCAGGGTTAAACTTCGCACTGTTTAACCCTGCTTGATTTTTGAATTTTATGACCTCTTGGCCCTTAGATTTTTTCTCGACCACCCCTGCCTTTGCTCCGGTTTTACCCTATCTACAACGCTTTTCCCAAGCCCCACACCACGCCGATTGGCTGACGGTCAGCGAGCGCATCCAAACCCAAGGCGGCGCGAACATTCAGTTTGTTGATCCCGATAGCATTACCGAATATTACGAGCTTGAAATCTACCAAAAAGGCCGTGTCGCTACGCGCTTAAATTGGCATGACACTTTTAACGCAACGATTTGGCAAGCCTACCCCAAAAGCAAAGTGGCACTCAATGCGCTGCACTTTAAAGCCATGCAAGCCGATCCAGACAGCAAAATCCGTGGGCCAGTGCGCGATGCCGCCACCTTATTTGATGAATGCGGCTTAATTTTGCCGTATAGCCGCCCAGCGCTACTTGAACTGATGGTCGCGCACCAATGGCAGGCATTGTTTGTCGAAGAAGCACAGGCATGGGGACAAGAAATCAGCGCCTTTGTTTTTGGTCACGCCACGCTGGAAAATTTACTGCAACCCTTTGTGGGCTTAACCGGAAAATGCTGGCCGATTCAAGTTGACGCGGATTTTTTTGCGCTTGATTTAATCGCGCAACGCCAAGAACTCGATCACCGAATCGCCGAACAAATCGAACAACACGCGCTAAAAACCCCGCGCCAGCTCCCTCCCCTGCCGTATTTGGGCATCCCGCAATGGTGGCCCGAGCAAGACGCCGATTTTTATGCCAATACGCGCTATTTTCGCCATGCCCGGCCCAAAAGCGCAGCAAAATAAACCCATACAAGAGTACCAGATCGGTGTAAAGCTGAGTTTGGCCAGCCTGTCACGACATTGCCCGCTTTGAGCGCGAACGCATTTGCTCAGTTTTAACTCAGGAAAAAAACCAGATCTGGCCTTTTTTATGCAAGATTCGAGTTGATTGATTGGGCATGAAATCGGCACGGAGCAAATGCTGCATCGCCAAAGTCACCGCTTAAGTGGTTTGGTGTGCGGCAGATGTCCGCCGAGTTAAATCTGCCGTAGGGCGACAATGAGCGCAGCGAATTGCGCCGCATTAGCCGTAAATAAACATCGCAACGGCGCGATTTGCGTAGCTCTCAGCACCCTACAGTATTGCGCCGTAGCTGGTGAGTGAACTAGCCAAGAGACGGCTATCAACTCAAAGCTGAAATGAATTGTAGGTTGGCGCTGAGGCACGAAGCCCAACAATCGCGGTAAACGTTGGGCTGCATTTCATTTAGCCCAACCTACGCACTGATTAGGCCTGTTTTTGTTGGTGTCGCTAAGATATACCCTGAATAAACAGACTAAAATCGGCTATCGACCCAAAGTGGAAGGTGTATTCCGACGAAGCAGAGTAGGTAAGATTAGCGCAGCGTAATCGTACGCATGATGCTGTTCCCTCCGATTTCGCTACGCTCTATCGGAGCTACGCTGCTGAATAAACAGACTAAAATCGGCCATCGACCCAAAGTGGAAGGTGTATTCCGAC
>NZ_CAMTIA010000037.1 GCF_947072475.1 uncultured Deefgea sp. | reverse complement strand
TAACAAGTGGTGCTGATTCAATTCTGCATGTCGAAGCGGGCGCACATATTCCGCGAGGCCATCGACTTTGGGGTGATTATGAACAATGGCTCGCAGATGGCGGCGTACCACAGCCCGCAGTGACTGACGAGCAAGTGCGGCAAAACGTCGTTGAAAAAATCAACGCATGGCGCGATCAAAAAGAAGCAGCCGGCTTTGTCTTTGGCCACGCAGAACAAACTTGGGACGGCGGCGTTGCCGTCGCCACGCGATTACAAAACAGCGTCAAAATGCCGTGGTTGCCAGCTGGGTTTTATTGGACTGACGCTAATAACATCGATGTGCCGATGACGCTAGAGCAGCTGCAACAACTCAACGCCGCGCACGATCAAGCGATTTTCAATCAAGGTTTTCGCATCCACGATCGACAACGCGCAATGAAAGCTGAAATTGAAATACTCTGCGGTGAAGGGCTGGCGGGGTATGTAGTTGGTTGGCCGGAATGAAACTGATCTTAATATGGCCCTTTTTGGCGCAGCTTGATGAATTGTCGACGATAAGGTCGCTTCTATTTGGCGGCGGCATGAGTCTGAAGGTCGGCTAGAAACTAGGCCGTTGACTACACCATTCGGCTGAATGAATCCTGAGTTTTATCGGTTGAATTTTTTAATGAAGCAAAGAAGAACAGCAGCCCATTATCCCGCAAATGCGGGTTTTTTTACGTCCCAAGATTGGTGAGTCGATATGCAAGAGCATGAAAAAACATTTATTAGCGTGCTGGTCCTTGGCGCATTAATTGCCATTGGCAAGTTGTTGGTCTCAAGCGAAGAGCTGACCGTACGGTTGTGTTTGGGGCGCGCCATTTTGGGGGCCGCAACGACGTCGATCGCAGGATTGGCGCTGATTCAAATTCCAAACCTGCATCCGATCGCCTTGTTGGCCATTGGTTCTGCGCTGGGCATCGTTGGCGCGCAATTTGTTGAGCTGTGGTTAAAGAAACAGGCCAACAAAATCAACGGTAGTTAATGCTGAAAAAAAGTATCGAACAAACCCGATGACCTTAAACCTCAACCCGCCACTTTGGCGGGTTTTATTTTGGATAGAAAATATGTCGAGTCGAGACCTGAAAGATTTACACGCCAGCATTCGTCATTTAGCCGAACAATTTATTGCTGAAGCTAATCTGGCATTGAAACAAAACAATCCATCTATTGAAGTGCGTTTGATTTGTACCTGGCGAGCGCAAGCTCAGCAAGATGAGTTATATGCGCAAGGCCGCACTAAGCCCGGTAAGAAAGTGACGTGGACCAAAAGTAGTGCACACAACACCGATTTACCCGAAACGCCGCATGGCGACGCTGAGGCGCTCGATGTCGGTGTGTTTGAAAACGGTAAGTACTTGCAAGGCAATAACGCCAGAGAATTGGGTTTTTATTTAAGCCTAGGGCCGATTGGCGAGCGCTTTGGTTTTGTGTGGGGGGGGCGATGGAAAACGCCAGATTATCCGCATTATGAGCGTAAAAATTGGCGGACCGAGCGATGAGTACGGTATTGATTCCGCGCACCATTGTGCTGGCCGCAGTCTTGCTTGCAGGGTGGTTAGGCTATTTACTCGGCGATTATCGACACCCCGTCACAGAAGTAATTGCAGCCATGCCGCCAGTGCAGCAAGCGGATGGGAGTGTGGTGGCGGCGCGTGTCGTGGTTAGCAAGCCTTCGCCGGTACCACACATTTTACCTAAAAGCGTTCGTGAAGAGCGCAGGGTGGCGATTACCGTCAAACCTAAATTACAAGCCTCAATCGCCTCGGGGGTCGAATGTCAGCCGGTATCGGTTGATTTAAGCCTAGTGCAATCGGGCGATGGCCGACGTATTGTGGTTAGCTCGCCCGATGGTGACATTGTGAAAGCAATCGATATGCCACTCGAAGCCGGCTATATGCCACCGCCGGCTAAAGTTTGGGCGCTTGGGGTGAGTTATGGTAGTGATCGGGAGAAGGGGGTTTGGCTTGAGCGCGATTTATCGCGTGTGCGATTAGGTTTGGACCTGGCGCAAAGCCAATCAGGTCAAAACGTCGCTCGAGTCCGAGCAGGGTGGGTATTTTAAATCCACAAAAGCTGAGGTTAATGCTGTGGATAAGCAGTAGATAAGTCCAGCAAGCCCAATACCAGTGCGGCGTGCCGTTCGTGACTAAAAAATAATCAGCCCGTCTTTGTGTGTATGGCCAAGGCGGGCTGTTTTGTTTTTTTCGGTTCTTTATTCAAAAATGTTAGTTAATCGTGCCAGCGTATTGGCGATCACGTAATCAGAACGCGTCATCAGACCTGGTGTTTAAACTTCGCATAACATGTTTAGACGCCATTGCGGTTGCGAAACTTGGCACGATTCATCTCATTTAACTTTGAATATTCAACAGTGCAGCGACCATCGCCAGTACTTCATCAATTACATCATCGTCTGCGTGATCTGCTAATTCGGCATTTCGGGCAACCCAATCTAAACTTTTGACTTGATCGGCCAGTATCACACCACTGATTTTTCCATTAATGGCGACTTCAAATGGATAGCCCTTGATCTTGCTAGTGATCGGGCAGCAAATCATCAGGCTAGTTGACTTGTTGTAGCTAGCGGGCGACAACACAACCGCAGGGCGGCGCTTGCCGTGTTCATGTCCTGCTTGCGGGTCGAAATCGAGCCAAATCACATCACCCGTTTGAGGAACAAATTTCGCCATCAAATTTGTTCCTTGCCAACCGGCGCGCCACAATCAATTTCATTGTGCTTATTTTCTGGTGTGATTTTTGCAAGCAAATCAGCTAGGTTGTACTGCTTGCGCTGTTTTTTGGGCCGTAGCACCAAACCGTCTTGGGTTATTGTGGCGGTTAATTCTGAGCCGATACCAACGCCCATTTGCTCCAATAGCAATGCCGGTAAACGGACGCTAGCGCTATTTCCCCACTTCTGTATTGAAAGCCGCATTTTATTCACTCCTTTGTTGATTCATTGTAGATACGCCAATAAGCGCAAGTCAAGTGTGATGTTGATACATTGTATCAATACAGAAATCGAGATGACTTCATTTTCTCGCTCTGCAATGGCGCGCGGAAAAATCAGGGTGAATTGATTCTTATGCGTATTTTTGTTGTTCTGTTACCCAAATCAAAGGCATAAGGATCACTCTGAGGAAGTGATGTTTTTGAGTGACCAAATAGAACGTTTGTTCTATAATGGTTTATGCAAAATATTCGTTGTGCTCAGTGCAATAAAAAACTCGCAGAAGGGCGATTTATTGAGCTGTCTATCAAGTGTCCCCGGTGCGGGGCGCTTAATCACCTGAAGGCCACGAGCCTCCAATTCGATCCCGATCACGGGCCTGACTCTGGAGTTGCTGATGTCCACATCCCCCATCATTCCTTGGCTCGGCGGTAAGCGCCGACTGGCTGACCGCCTATTGCCCTTGTTTCCACCACACGATTGTTATGTTGAAGTCTTTTGTGGTGGCGGCGCTTTGTATTTTTTACGCCCTGTTCCTGCCCCGGTTGAAGTCATTAACGATATCAACGGCGATTTGGTTAATCTGTACCGTGTTGTGCAACATCATTTAGAAGAATTCGTTCGCCAATTCAAATGGGCGTTGTCGTCACGGCAAGTATTTAAGTGGCTGCAGGCCACCCAAATCGAAACACTGACCGATATTCAGCGCGCTGCGCGGTTTTTTTATTTGCAGCAGCATGCCTTTGGCGGAAAAGTCGACGGTCAAAACTTCGGTACCGCGACCACGGCGCCGATTATTAATCTGTGCCGAATTGAAGAGAATCTTTCGTCCGCCCATTTACGCCTGGCGGGTACCACCGTTGAAAATTTGAATTGGCTCGATTGCATGCGCCGCTATGATCGCAAACACAGCTTCTTTTATTGCGACCCACCTTATTGGCAAACCGAAGGGTATGGCGTGCCATTTGAATTTGATCAATATCTGGCCATGGCTGAGTTTATGAAAAGCTGCGAAGGCAAGGTGATGGTCAGCATCAATGATCATCCCGATATCCGTGCTGCCTTTGCTGGGCTAACCATTCAAGAGCTTCAGATTAAATACAGCAATGGCAATAATGCAAAGCAAGCCCAGGTGAAAAGCAGTAAAGAGCTGGTGATTACCAATTGGGATGCGAGGGCGTTGTGCGGGCTTTTTTGAGGTTGCTGGGCTTGGTTGCATAAATCAGCACTTAAGTAAGCCACTCTAAATCCCACACGCACCATTGTCGGTGTAATTTAATCTTAGTGATAATCACAATCCATCCAAAGGACTGGTGACGCCACGGCCACCCTTATTCAGTACCTGGGTATAAATCATGGTCGTTGCCACATCCGCATGACCAAGCAACGCCTGCACCGTCCGTATATCGTAACCGGCGGCTAGCAGGTGGGTAGCAAAACTATGGCGTAAGGTGTGTGGTGTGGCGGGTTTAGCAATCCCTGCTGCATTTACCGCGCGCTTCATTGCCCGTTGCAGTAGCTTTTCATCCTGATGGTGGCGGCGCACAGCACCGCTGCGAGGATCTTGCACATAACCTGTCGTTGCAAAAACATATTGCCAGCCCCATTCTTTTGCCGCATTCGGATATTTTATTGCTAGCGCATCAGGCAGAAACACATCGGCCATACCGGCCGCCAGATCCGCTTCATGGATTGAACGCCGCCGAAGTAAATGGGCCTGCAATGGTTCAACGACACTCTGCGGCAACATGGTTACCCGATCTTTAGCCCCTTTGCCGTCGCGTACCAGGACTTCCAGTCGCTCGAAATCGACATCGTTCACCCGCAAGCGCATGCATTCCATCAATCTTATGCCTGTGCCATAGAGTAGTTGTAGCTGTAAGGCGTAGAGTCCATCCGCTTGCGCCAGCAATTCAGCAACCTCACGGCGAGTCAGCACCACTGGCAGGTGTTTGGGCTGCTTTGCGCGCACCACCTCATCGAGCCACGGTAAGCTAACGTCCAAAACTTGTCGATAAAGAAACAACAGGGCAGACAGCGCCTGATTTTGTGTGGAGGCCGATACGCCCCCATCGACAGCCAGATGTGTCAGAAATGCAGTTACCTCGGCGGCCCCCATTTCACGAGGATGGCGATGATGGTGAAAGCGTAAAAATCGCCGCACCCAGTTGATGTACTGCTGTTCAGTTCTCAGGCTGTAATGCCTAACACGCAGCTTTTCGCGCACAACATCAAGCAAGCGAGGTGCCATAAGCCCATTTGGATGTGTATATTCAGGCACCATAACCTCCACGCCATTGAAAAACATCGCGATACAGGAGTAGCATCAATGAGTTATACACATTGATAAACTAAATATACACCTGAATAGGTGTATATTTCACGTTATGCCTTCTTACTCACATTATTGAATATGCAAACATCAAAAGTGCCATGCTTCGGACAGTCAGCCGAAGAAATTGAGTCTTGGCTTCGTGCCAACGTCAAGATTGATGCCTCGCTTGCAGTCCGCAACACTCAGGCAGGGCTTCTTCACTATGTTCCTGCAAAAGTTGTGCGGCTCGCACGTGGCAGGTTTGAGATTCAACTAGAGGAAATGTATGGCTTGGGCACAGGCGGAAGCACCTTTTACTACTCCGGCAAGAATTGCTGGCACCCGAAAGGCCAGACCAGGCTCGTTATACCAACCGACGCGGTTTGTGCGGCGTACGGGCCACCCGGCTCACTTGGTGTTTCGTACGGCCCGTTCACAGTCTAGCCCCTGCTCAACGCTAGGGGGAAGGCCTAACAAATCAAAGGGGTCAGACTCGATTGATTCCACGGAAAACTAGAAATCAATCGAGTCTGACCCCATTGATTTTGAGTCTGACCCCTTTGATTTTCCTTATATGATGTAAAATGTAAGACCTGACCCCATTTTTTTTTAGAAGTCTCATCAGGAATATCGCTATGAGTGAAGAACTTAGAAAGAAATTTAATATCCCTGCTGAGCACACTATCGTTCAGAAAGAAACGAAGTGGGAGCAACGCAAGGGGCAAGATACCGACACGTATTGGTACGAAGAGCGCGACCCACAGAACAATGTTGTCGGAAAGTACATCAAGAGAGATTCAACTTCGATGTACCCGCCCTGCGGGCGTAGCGTCTCATACGAAAAAGTTCAGTGAAGTACTGTGTAACAAATCAATCGAGTCTGACCCCATTGATGTTTCACCTCATCGAGCCACGGTAAGCTAACGTCCAAAACTTGGCGATAAAGGAACAACAGGGCAGACAGCGCCTGATTTTGTGTGGAGGCCGATACGCCCCCATCAACAGTCAGATGCGTCAGAAATGCAGTGACCTCGGCGGCCCCCATTTCACGAGGATGGCGATGATGGTGAAAGCGTAAAAATCGCTGCACCCAGTTGATGTACTGCTGTTCAGTTCTCAGGCTGTAATGCCTGACACGGAGCTTTTCGCGCACAACATCAAGCAAGCGAGGCGCCATAAGCTCATTTGGATGTGTACATTCAGGTGTCATAACCTCCACGCCATTGAAAACCATCGCGATACAGGAGTAGCATCAATGAGTTATACACCTGAATAGGTGTATATTTCACGTTATGCAACCGGATGACCATCATGCAATCCTTTGATAGCCTTTTCCAAGTACGGGCTGGCCGCATTCTTGCACTCAGCCGCATCAGCCAGATTGCCATTGAAGGGCTATCTCAGCTTTCCAAGGACTCTGGGTCAAAATTCCAGCCGCTCTTTTCATTCATGGCTGAACACATTCCAGCCCACCATCAAAACCATCCAACAATCGATATACCGGAGTACAAGGTCATCGGATTTTTGGACGGGCTGACTTTGATCGCAACCATTTCCGAGGTTGAAGCCTATTTCCAGGATGTTGTCGTTGACGTGCTACGGTTGCACCCGAAAAAAATGGGTAAATCAACGTTTGAACTTCAGGAGCTATTGGAGATGGGTACGCTTCAAGAAGCCATTGAGCTTGCCATTCAGAGGCACGCGAGCGGACTAATGTTCAAGAAGCCGAATGATTACAAAAAAGACTTACTATCGATCATCTCAGCGGATGGCAATCTTCTCGAAGATGCTTGGCCGGGGTTTGTTGAGGCAAAGGCGCGGCGTGATCTCGGTGTCCACAATGGTTGGTTGGTCAATGACATCTATCGAGCTAAATTGCGAGATGTCAATCTTCCGCCCCCTTCCGTCGAAGCGCTTACTGTCGATCATTCCTACCTTTACGGTGTTCGCGAGAATTGCATAAAAATCATGAAGCGACTGAAAAATCATTGTGAAAGCACGTTCGCATAACCCGGCAGTCGAGGGGAGCTTCGTGATAAGGCCGCTCGCCCCCTCACTTCTACGTTAGGAAGCTGTATGCCGAGTCCCTGCAAATCTATCGAGCAACCCGGTTGGCTGGAGCTTCGCGCGCAGCTCTGCCCCCATTGATTTTCACTGCTCTCTTTCCATTATGGCCACGAAGTCAAACTTATCCGAAGACTTCCAATTTGGGAGCATGCGAGGTCAAGACACTCCCGTAATGCCACTCTGCAGAAACGTGCTTGTATTAATCAGAGATGTCTATGCGGAGATAAATGAGTGAGTACCGCGTTATGAAACCTAAAAACTGGTTCAAATCGCTCGCTTCGCTCTCTGGTACTGCGTGCCGCAGCCCCTTAACCAAACGTTAGGCAACCACTCATGCCAAGATCAATGCTTGAAGCAGAATTAGTTAAAGAATTTTGCAATTATCTTACGCTAAATACAGCGCATACATTCCATGCAGCAACCATTCACAATCAGAATGGAGACACTGGTAATTTTGCAGATATAGAACTCACCACAAGCTCTGGCGAGCTAATTGCCATTGAAGCAAAAACACATGAAACAAGAGATGCCCCAAACACTGTACATAAAGTATTCGGCCAGCTTTTAAATGAGCAGCGCAAAAAAAATGAATTTCGAAATGCTATACATCCATCGTTTGCAATCCTAATTCCAAGTGAAGTCCCTGACAATCCCAAAGCCCCACGTCAGACAGGCAAAGATTACTATCAACGTCGCTTTCAAGAAATCCCCACCAATCATTTTCACGGGTTCGGTGTCCTTGTAAATGCAAAGTATGTTTTTGTTTTTAAAAGATCAGAACCACAAGCCTTACATGTATACACATGGAGTGGTTTTTATAACAATGAAAATCCGATTGTCTAACAAGGCGCTGAAGTCCCTCATTTCATTCACTGGCACGGCGTGCAGCCGCCCCTTAGCTTAATCGTTAGGTTTTTTTAGGAAGCAGCATGGAACTAGTCTCGTCGTCAGATCAAATTGCTACCAACTTGCACATCTTTGATGGCTACCGACAGAGCGCCAATGAATTTCATAGCGCCTACTACAAAGAACGACTACGCCTGGGGAAAATCTTTGTATATGGTGTACTGGACGGAAGGTTCATGTTCGCACCAAGTCGCTTTGCTGGCTATGCCAATTGCACAGCGGAAAAGCACCAAGCATTTCCAAGAAAGAATGGATCGATTACGACGCCAGCCATTACCAAGCATTTAGGCCGAGCCATCGAGGATACCAAGGCCGAGAAGGCATACCTTGCGCTCTGCCAACAGATCGGCGTCACTCCATCCGGAAAAGATCGAACCTATTGGCCTATCAAGCTGAAAGCGGACTTCTCGTCAGACATTATTCTTGGTGGCGAAACGGGCTACCCGGATGAAGTCGAAACTTTTGTTGAAGGCGCAACGAAGCGCGTAATTGTGAATGCCTATGAACGTAGTGCTAAGGCACGGTCGGCATGCTTAACTCACCATGGATATAGCTGTACTGTTTGCAGATTCAACTTTGCCGACAAGTTTGGCGAGGTAGGCAAGGGTTTTATGCATGTTCATCATCTCACGCCTATTTCAAGCATCAGCAAGGCTCGTGAGGTCGATCCAATCAATGAGCTCCGCCCTGTGTGCCCAAACTGCCACGCTATGTTGCACAAGAGCGATCCACCATTCTCAATCGAAGAGTTGCAAGAACTCATTCAGGCCACGGAATCCATGCACGAGGAACCGAAGCCATGAGCGACGCCGTCAATAGTGAATCTGTCACCTGCCTAACTGTAGGTTCAACGCGGACAAAAATGCTCCGCATTTTTTCCGGTTAACCTGGGCGATAGCCCCTGCCATAAAATATAAAATTAGCGACCGTTTAGACCTAAGTGTTAAAACTCAGTGCGGCCCATGAGTGGCTGCTTTACCCTTGTTACCTGACTCTCAAGCTATTAATGGTTCAGAGTCGGTAGTGGTCGGGTGATGCGTGTCTCAAGAGCTAAATAAATTTATAATTACGGATACCCATAATTACTAGTTGCTACATCCGATAAGAAGCGCATCGTTTTCATTATCAAAGAGATGAGAGCACCAATCGTGCGCTAGCTGATTACAACGGTGAGTCAGGGGGGGCGAGAAAAATTGGCGGATGCCGGTATGAGTGATGCTGATCTGCTATATATAGCAGCGCATCTTGATCCACTTCACACCCGATGAAGGGGGATGGATCAGGCAATATAGCGCTGAAAGTGCCGTTGTTTTTTTTGCTTTGATTGATCGAAACCCGCATCTGGCGGGTTTTCTATTTATGGTGTTAAAAGTAGCTTTTAACTTGACGCTTAGGTTTTATTTTTATTTTTATTCGAGTGAGCTTGAGTAAAACTTCGAAAAAATTGCATTTAAAGCTGAATAAAGGGCGGATTGATTTTGTATTAGATTGGTTTTTGATGAGGGGGTGAGAAGGGTTTTGTATTGATTTGCACTAAAAAATGAGGGTGTTTAGTGCTATTTTTGATGTGTTGCGTTCTATCTTGTTGATTTTATTGTATTTTAAGTGTAATGACACCCATCGAGCATCGGCGCGATGCAGAAGCGGCGGGAAGGGGTGTTGGGTGTTTGAATTGACATTGCAGTATTTATATCGCGGTAGTGTCGGGCCAAGCCCTGAATCTGCATCATTTTACGCGTTTGCCGCCGCGCTGGCTTGTTTTAGTCAAGCGGCGGCTTAAATGGCGCGTGGATGTGGCGGGAAATAGTTTGCTTGCCTTTCGTTTTATGCTGGGTATTGCCAGCGATCAAATATTGGTGAAAGCATCGCGGCATTCCCTCTCCCTTGATGGGAGAGGGCGTAGGGTGAGGGTGAAACTACGGCGTGCAGCTCAACACCCCCATCCCAGCCTTCCCCCATCAAGGGGGAAGGAGCTACAGTCGAGCGAACCCAGCGCTTGCGTTGTAAGGTATCAACACAAAATTTGCACAAAGTTTGAATAAAACCAATTTACTCGATGTATAGCCATCCAGCCCATGCAAATCAAAGCCTGTAGTTAAATACGTCGTAGTAAGGCAGTTTTTGCGTAGGGTGGGTTAGCCTTAAGGCGTAACCCACCAATCCAACATCAACCCAACGCAAATCACCATCTGCGCCGCAGCGTTAAATCAACGCCGCCTTTCGCTGCGCCTGCCGTTTTGAATGAAACCCACCGCCGCATCCTGCTTCGCAATCGCAAAGTCCCCACAAGAAAAACTTGGCAATTATCAAACTGCACCCTTATTGGATGAGTCATTTTCAATTATTAAATTGCAAGCACGCGCTGACGAATGGATATTCAATTATCATGGCGGCACTGTAAGGGCGCACTTTGAATGGCTGTTTGTGCTGGCGAGGATTGATATTTTAATTTTTCATGATCATTAGCGGCTTGTTTGAAGTGCGACCAGATTCAAGAAGTGGCTTTGGTATCGGGGCAGAAGGAAGAATTTGGCGAGGTATACGCAGCTGAGGGCAGTGGATTTACATCGGGATATCGTTGCACTTGTGGGGCTAAGTGAACGGAGTGATCGGCGTTAAGATATGAATTTTGCTTTGATTAGTTATTCTTTAGAAAAACGTTGTTAATTAGAAATTAAATCGTCATGAATGCAAAGGTTATAGGTATGGAACACACTAATGAAGTGCATTCGGTGAATGCAATGAAAAATTTGTTGAGCAATATGTCGATAGTTATTGTGATTGTTGCAGCATTAGCTGGTTTATCAGGCTATGCATATTTTTATGGGGTGCTGGGATTCGCCGGAGCCGCGTGGGCAATAAATGCAATTCCTGTATATAATTTTATGGTTGTTGGCGCCCCCGTATTTTTGATTGCAATAGTTGTGTTTTTTTTCTGCTACTCTAAAAGTGTTAGTGAACCTAAATCTTTATTTTATTTTATTGGACTTGTGCTATTTTCTACAATTTTTTGTATTTTGGCAGTTCCTTTTATGAATTTAGCAGTAAGTGGTTATATTTTTGATGGTTTTTTTATCAAGTTTATTTATTTTTTTCTGTCGGTTCTTGTTGGTTTTTCTGTTGTTTTTCTTATTGGATCTCCATATCTTATGATTAAAATGATGTCGGCTGTTTTAATTTTAGTATTGCCAGTTTTCTTGATGTTTTCGTATGGTTCATACAAGGGGATAACTCTGTTTGATAGTCATGAACATGTAATTATTAATGGAAGTAGGTGGATTCCAGCTTTGGCAATCGGTGATAAATTACTACTTATCCGAAAAGTTGATGAGGTAAATAAAATTTCCATGATTGTTCCATTATCTAATGAAGTGCAGGTTCAGTATAAAAATAAATAGTTTGAGTTTGGTTTTTAGTTTTATATGTAATAAATAGATAGGAAAAATTTATCTCTATCTATTTAAGTTGGATTTTAGTGGTAAATGAACCGCTCAAGTTTCTTTTGTTCTTTTTTTCAATGAGATCGATCCATATTCTATATGCTGCAAATTCCGCTGAAAAAATCAATTCGATTGTACTGTCTGGGATCAGGGAATTTAAAATATCCGGAGTTGAGTTTCTGATTGGTGGCATGTTTTGGATATTGAGGTTAGCTATATGGATTTGTATGGCTTTATCGAATAACCGAATGAATAGCCCTGAAATGAATAATGTTGATCCTAAGTAAAAAAAGAATAGTCCAGTATTTTTAATTAAATATGGCTTGTTACTTATCAAATCAAAGGGGTTATACTCGATTGACTCCACGGAAAATTAGAAATCAATCGAGTCTGATGTCATTTATTTTCTTGAATTGAGTTTTGTCATTTTAAAAAATGGCATCCTTGAAGAATGAAATAATTTCAAATATATTGCTAGTGTTGGTTGTTTTTTGGTTAGATAAGTTTGTCATCATTCTGGATGAATATTTAAGTAGCTATCATCATTGGTGATGATAGAGGAGTTTGTTTTTTAAATTTTATGTGCTGTATGTACAACATCGAGGGTTTCAGATTGCAAATAGATATAGAATATTAATAATTAAGAGCAGAAAGTAGTCCTTTGTTATTTAAATTGAATTGATAGCTTCACGTTTTTTTTGAGTGATTTGTATATTGTAATCTCTCGCGATTTGAGCTGTTTGTGTGTTATTAGAGATTGCGAATATCACTTTGTTCGATTTGCATAGAGAAGCAGTCGCACCGATGATGCGAAATGAGTCGTGTGGTTGTCGATAATTTAAGTGTTATTATTTTTTCGATATTGTGCATTACAATAATATAGCTGACTGTTGACTTTTTGTTGGAGATTAAAATTAAGAAAATTTTAAAAAATATGATACCTGAACTCCTAGGCTTGACTTTTATGGTTTTTTTGATGCCATTTGCGTTTGTGTTGTTTGTATTTTCATTACGTTTTGTAGAAACAGTTTCGTTTAATTCTTTTGTTAAAGGTGTGGCTGCAGGTGATGTAAATTTAATACCACTTGGTGTCTTAGTTGCTGTCTTGATATTTTTTTTAAAAGAGATATTGGAGTTTAATAAAAGAAAGCTAGAGCGACGTAGGAAAATTCGAGCGTGTAAGAATCTACTTTCTAATGAATTAAGATTGAATCTTTGGGTGCATAATAAGTTTGTTGATATAATTTCTAATATAAAAAATGAAAAACATTTAGAAGCAAAGTTTTTGTATCTTAAACGTGGTATAGATGATTGTATTCTTACAGAGGTAGAAGGAAAGAGCACTTTTGGCTGCCCAATTCCAATGGTGCATGATAAGTTTCATGAAAAACTAATTGTTAATATTGCCGAGGTTGATGGGCATTTATTTGGTTTAACTCAGGCGTCATATGATGGTTTGGTACTTTTGGAGCATATTAGAAAAGGTTTGATTGATGGGCTGTGTGCCGAGAAAAATAATGAGCAATTTTATCCGCATGATATACGTGATAGCGGTTTCCTAGATTATGCATTGGATGAACTGGATGAAGTCTATAAGTCCATGAATTCCTTGTATTTTGAGTGCGCAGGAAAAGAATTAACCGAGTCTAAGTTGCGCTAGCATTTCTTGATGTTTTGGTGGAGCAAGTATCAGGCCAATTTGTTTAGTGGCATCATTTAAAGCTGGCTCCGTTGCCAGCTTTTTTGTGCCTGCTCGGCTTGTTGGTCGATTCTTTGGCGAGGTCTGCGCACGAAGCGTGGGGCTTTGGCGCTGTCGGTGAGGCGGATGGCGAGGAAGGGCAGTTTGTTTCGGGCTGCTTGCTCGTTGACTTCGCGTTTGCCTAGGCCAAGGTAATCCGCGCCAACGGTTTCCAGTGGGATAAGTGGTTTTTGGTAGCAGGCCATCAGGGCGAACGCGGTATTCATGGTTTGTTTCCTTGTTATTTATGGGCAGCGGCAAGCTTTGGTGCTGGGCAACTTGGCGTGCAATGGTTTTGAGTGCTATTTAAAAAATCCGGCCAGCAATTTCAACAGTGGTAAATCCACCAGCGTTGATTGATTTATTGATTTGGCCTTTTTTTATAGGGATAAATCATGTCGAGTCGTGATCTCAAAGATTTGCATGTCAGTATTCGCTTGCTGGCTGAGCAGTTTGTGGCGGAGGCTAATGCCGCTTTGCAGCAGCAAAATCCGGCGCTGGCGGTGCGTTTGGTTTGCACTTGGCGGCCGCAATCTGAGCAAAATGCCTTGTACGCGCAAGGGCGAACTAAGCCCGGGCGTAAGGTAACTTGGGTAAGGCACAGCGCGCACAATACCGATTTGGCCGACACACCGCATGGCGACGCCGAGGCGCTGGATGTGGGGGTGTTTGAGAACGGCAACTATCTGCCAGGCAATACCGCCCGAGAATTGGCTTTTTATTTATGCCTAGGCCCAATTGGCGAGCGCCACGGTTTGGCTTGGGGCGGGCGCTGGAAAACGCCAGATTACCCGCATTTTGAGCGCAAAAAATGGCGCACCGCACGCTGATGAGGCGCAGCTTTGCAGTCCAAAACATCACTTAAATTTGCGCTAGATAGGGATTTTAAATCCACAAAAGCTGAGGTTAACGCTGTGGATAAACGGTAGATAAGCCACTCAAACCCAATGCCAATGCGGCTTGTAGCGCGTGAACAAAAGTTAATCAATTAGCAAACAAAATGCCATCAAGATCATGCAGTGGCATTGCGCTCCTATTGGCAAACCGAAGGGGGCGGCAAATCAAAGGGGTCAGACTCGATTGATTTCTAGTTTTCCGTGGAATCAATCGAGTCTAACCCCTTTGATTTTCTAATTTAGCCACAGCCAAGCGAGCAGTTAATGTTCTCTTGTAGCGAATCGGACTAAACTATGCTCAGTCGGCGAACAACAGCCGCTGAGGCGCAACAGTTCGGGGGGAAGCGCCTGCAATGGCCTTGATTGCAGACGCTAAAATTAAATCGCGACAGCCATCACGTCGGCCTAAGCGAATATCTTTGGGATCATTGCCTAACTGAATTTGTCTCAAGCTTCGGCGTCCATTTTAAGCTGAACCCATCAACTTTCGACGGGCGTCCATTTTGATCTGGTTGTTAGATTTTTAGGCGCTCTCTCAATCCGGCTGGTGCTAAGTAGAGAATCGCTTTGCCTTTTTTGCTTTTCGTTGCAACCAATAGATCGTCATCAACAAGCCCATTTAAATATGCTCGCGCCGTATTTTCATTAATATCAAAGTCCATAGCTGCTTGCTTTGAGGTAAAAATCTTACCTGGATGCTTAACCGCATCTTTCAGTATTTCAAGTTGACCTCTTTTTAGATTTTTAGACATAGGGCTTTTCTCAACCCATTCCATAAATTCATAAAATTCATTTTTTTTAGCATCTATATGTTCATGAAGAGAGCTAACGGCCTTGATGACAATATCAACTTGATGGTAAATAAAATAGGTTAAATCAAAATCATCTGATTCTGTATATATATACGCGGTATCATAATCACTTCTTTTTTCTTGAATAAGCTTGCTGATAGAAACATATTCAAATAACCAATATCCAGAGCGTAGCATGTACCAATAAAATAAAGCTCTTGCAGCTCTACCATTGCCATCACCAAACGGATGAATATAACCCATCATAAAATGCAAGGTTATTGCTTTAACCAAAGGGTGAATAAAATCATTGCTGCTTTTTCCGTTATGATTCTCGTTTGCAAATTCACATAGAGACAAAAGTCTATCTTTTAGAGTGTTAAAGCAGGGTGGAGTATGTGCGGTTTCGTTGTAAAGATTAGAAACGGTGATTTCATTGTCTTTCCGCAACTCACCGGGAATTGCTTCATTGTCAATCGCATTAAATGTTGCTATTTCATGTAACTCTAATATCAAGTCAATAGAAAGTTTGTCGTCTTTTTTCTCTACGGCTTTTTTCATTAGTAAATAATTATTAAAAATCATTTGTTCTGACTTATCTTTTGGTGGCCTGCTAGTTTCTAGCATCTCTTTGGCGACTTTCCGTGTAGTTGAAGCGCCTTCAAGTTGAGATGAAGTGATTGCTTCTTCCATAATAAGACTTTTGACTAGATACCGATCTTTTTCTTTGGCTGTGATGAAAGAGCCATCGCCAATTGCATGTCCGCCACCTGTCGTCTTATCGAGATGATGAAGTTGTGCAAACAAAGATTCTGGGATGCAGTAGCTAAAGTGGCTACCTTCTTTGTCTGCTTGAAGAAGAGGTAAGGCTTTAGATAGCGTTTTTCTAGCAAATTTTGTAGCTATCCATGCGAAATTTTCTGATTCACTTTTAGGTAAACGCCAGATGAATTTATCCCAGTGCAGGTACCTACCTTCAGAATCGGTCGCGCCGTATTTTCCTAAATAAGAAAATAAATCCTCGTGTGAGTGCGAGGCCTCTGCTAAGAGATCAGCAAAAGGTTTTGGAATTCTGATTCTTGCCATAGCTAACCCCACAAAACGTAAAAAATTAAAATTGATTTTATCGTGTATTTTGCTAGCGTCAACTAGTATTTGAAATTTTGCGTTTTGATTGGGATGGTAAGTATGTAAGCCTGTTTGCGTAATTTTTAATGAACGCTGATAAGTGGAAAATTAAGATTTTTTGTGCTCTACGAAGTGCTGTAATTGCTTGAAATTATTGATTTAATTTGAGTTTGATCAATTGGCCATGATGGTGTTGATGAAAAGCTGCTAAGGCCAGGTCATGGCAAGCATTAACGATCATCCCGATAGGCGTGCGGCATTGGGCTAGCGATTCAAGCGCTCAAAATTAAATACAGCAATGGCAATAATGCAAAGCAAGCCCAAGTAAAAAACAGCACAGAGCTGGAGTGAGCCCGAGAGCATAAAACTGCGCCAGTAATGTGGCGCAGTTTTGCTAACTGCGCCATAATTGCGCCATTGTATGCACAAATGGCGCCATAAAATAATGTCTTCCACGGCGAATCTAATGCGTAGTATTCAGGCCAGTGCGCAGGGTTTGAGTTTGGCAGAGCTACTTGGGGAGCACCCTGCAGTGGCGCGTCGAACTGCGCAGCGCTTGATCAATAAATTGATTCAAGAAGGTCAAATCGTAGCGGTAGGCGAGGGGCGTGCTCGGCGCTACTATGCAAATCATGTCACGCAACTCAATCATTCTGAGGTTGAATTCCCTCGCTTTATTCCTTTGTCTGCAGATAGTCGAGATATTGTTGCGTACATCAATAGTCCATTAGAAGCACGCAAACCCGTGGGGTATCAGCGAGATTTTCTTGATGCGTACATTCCGAATGAAACCTTCTACCTTTCTGAGTCTTTGCGTCGCCAATTGCATCAGATCGGTAAAACGGCCCAAGCTGATGCGCCGGCAGGCACTTACAGTCGTGCAATTCTGAGCCGTTTACTGATCGACTTGTCATGGGCATCGAGTCATTTAGAGGGTAATACCTATTCTCGGCGGGATACGCGTGAGCTCATTGAACATGGCAAAGTGGCGCAAGGTAAGGGTACGATTGAAACGCAGATGATTTTGAATCACAAAACCGCTATCGAATTGATGGTTGAGAATATTGCAGAGGCACAATTTAACCGCTACATGCTGATGAATTTGCATAGTGCCTTATCAGAAAATTTGCTACCCAATCCAGCCGATGAAGGCCGCATACGCCAGCATGCGGTTGATATTGGCCAAAGCGTTTATCGTCCTTTATCGACTCCGCAGCAAATCGAAGATGCGCTTGAGGTGTTGCTCGCCAAAGCCAATCGGATATCCGATCCATTTGAGCAATCATTTTTTATGATGGTGCATTTGCCTTACTTGCAGCCGTTTGCTGATATCAACAAACGCACTTCGCGGCTTGCCGCAAACTTGCCACTATTTCGCGCTAATCTTTGCCCTCTGACTTTTTTGGACGTACCTGAGCAGGCCTACAGCCGAGCTACGCTAGGTGTGTATGAAATGACTCGGATTGAATTATTGCGTGATCTGTATGTTTGGGCTTATGAGCGATCAACTCAGGAATACTTGGCAATTAAGCAAGAATTGGCTGAGCCTGACCCCGCTCGATTGGCGTGGCGAGATCTGATCAAAAAAACAATTCGTGAGGTAGTGACTCAGCCCGAACTGGATGCACTGACCGTGATTGAGCAAACGGTTGGTGCTGTTGTCCCTGAATCGGAACGAGGCGCGGTGCAGGCATTGATTATTGAAGAGTTGCGACGTTTACACGAGGGCGTATTAGCCAGATATGGCCTGCGCCCGTCCGAGTTTCTTACTTGGAATGCACGTCAATTTAATTCGTTGGTTTGATGGGGGTAGCGCCGCACTGTAGCAGCGGCGCTGTATTTGGTGTGGGTCGCGTCGATAAAACGGCGTGGCGTGACTAACGCGCCTGTGGGTTTGAGTGATTGAGGTTGGATAGATGCAAAAAACGCTGTTGATTTTAGGGGCAACTGGCGCAGTCGGTCAGCAGTTATTACAGCAGGCTTTGGCGCACGCTGATGTGGCGCGGGTGATTGCGCCGACACGGCGCGCTTTAACGGCGCATATTAAATTACAAAATCCGATTGTCGATTTTGACGCGCTACCGAATGACGCGGCATGGTGGCAGGTGGATGCGGCACTCTGTGTACTGGGCACAACGCGCAAAATCGCTGGCTCGGCGGCGGCATTTCGGCGCGTTGATTACGACTATGTATTGCAGGCCGCCCAGTACTTGCATCATGCGGCAACTCCGACCTTGGTGTTAAATTCTTCATTGGGCGCCAATGCACAGGCTAGTGGTTTGTACCTGCGCACCAAGGGCGAGGCTGAACGCGATGTGCGCGCCTTGGGCTTTCGCTCTTTGACCATTGTTCGGCCGTCTTTGCTCGATGCTGGCGTTCGCCCCGATCGACGCCGTGCCGAAGAATTTGGCTTATGGCTCAATCGGCATTTTGCTGGCTGTATTCCGGCAGCGTGGCGGGCGGTGAAAGTTGAGCGCGTCGCCGCGACCATGTTAGCAGCGGCACTCAGCGCCGCGCCCGGGGTGAGCGTGATTGAGTCGGCGCAAATGGCGAATCATGAAGATGTTTAGTTTTGATGTAGCTTCGCTGAATATTGAGGGCTGCTGCTAGGGTTAGTGAGTGCAGTCAAGCTTCAACTTACTAACTTATCTTAAATTTTCTAAAAACTTACTTTTTTGGTAATGATTTAGTGTAGTATCCGCACCTGCCCGCACATGTCGGTGTCATTTTATTGGTGTGAGATCTACTCAATGCAATTCAAATTTTTTTATCCAGTCCTTCTTGTTGCTCTTTTCTTGACTCCAGCATGGGGATTAGCGGCGACTGTTACATTGGCGGGCTTGGCCTATTCGGGGGATAGCAAGTCGATAGCGACGCGCTTTCCGTTTAGCAAACAGCTCGAATTGACGCAATCTGCAGCAGGCAATTCACTCAATAAGCAACTGGCACAAGCTTTAGCCCAAAACCAGCCAACCAATTTCACGCTGCAGCAAGGCGCGCTCAGTGAATTAAAAGGCCAAGATCAAGCGATCGTGGTGGCGTTGGTGATTACAGGTGAAACTGTTTCTGCGGAACGATTTGGCGATGTAGCAAAATTACTCACGCAAGTTCGCGCGCAAGCGATGTTTTTTGACTTCAAAACAATGACTGTCGTGCGCGCTTACCCGTTTAGCTTTACGCATTTGGATGTGATTGACCATTACCCTTCGCCAGCTGAAATGGCAGAGCGTTTTCGATCGGTGTATTACGGCGAACAAGGTAAAGCGGGGATCTTAGCGCGATTTACCGATATCGTCAGCAAGGCCAGTATTCCCAATAATGTGCCGCGTTTTGTGCAAGTCAATCAGGTAAAAATTGGGGATGAAGCGCGTGAGCTGATGCCGGATGAATTAAAAACGCCTGGTGTGGCAGAAACCTGGGCTGCTGATTTATTTTCTGAAAGTCTGTCGAGCAAAACAGGCATTCCCTTATTGCCATATGCCAAAGGTCATGCCATTGGTAGTGTGATGTCGATGCGAATTGCAGATGGCGATGTGTATATGCTCAAGCTGCCTGAGCCTGATTACACCATTGCTTTGCAAATCCCGCGCTTTAAAAAAATCAAAAGCGGCGAATCGTCCAGTGGTGCCAGCTACATTTATGGCGCGTACAGCAATATCAAAATTCAAGAGCCAACCTCAAACCGAGTTTATTTAGAGGCCGACTTCAAAAATGGCGAAGTCAAATTGGTGCCCGCTTCGCAAGACACTACTGATGACTTTCCTGCGTATTACGACGCAATCAAAGGTTTGTTCGTGAAGTTGTCGGATAACTTAGCCGGTAATAAATCCGATTGGCTTAAATCATCGACTGCCAGCCCCAATATTGCCCAACAAATTACATCGACCCAAGAGCTCTTAAAATCATGCAAATAATTCGTCTATTTTTAATTTCTTTCTTGCTGCTCCTTGGCGTAACGGCGCAGGCCGAAACGGCGACGGCCAAAGGTCAAGCGACCATTAAATATGAAACTTCATTAATGAGCTCAAAGGTGAGCCCAGAAGACAAAGCCAAAGCGATGGCCTTGGCACAGCTCAAAGCCGTGGATAAGTATTATGCCGAAGCGGGTGATGCGCAGTCTGAAGGTTTGGATGCGATTCGCGCCAAAATTAAAGCCGATCCAGATCGCTATATTTTGGAAACGGTGATTTTGAGCGAAGAAGATAAACCGGATATGAAGCAATACTCGATCACGGTCCGCGCGACGCTCAATGTGTCGCAATTGCGTAATGCCAGCAAATCATCCTCGGTCGTAGCGCAAGCAGCCAAAGGGGATAAATCAAAATTAACGTTTGTGTTTGTTTCTCGCCAAACCGATAGCGCTCAAAGCTTTGATGATCGTGTTTACAAAACCGTAGAAGTAAAAGGAAAAGCCAAAAGTGGTAAAAACTCGGCTGAATATCGGGCGTCCGAAGAATCAGGTGGTAGCACCACACGTAAGGCAACAAAAAAAACCTACGCAGTTTTTCCGAGTACTTATCTAAAGAGTGTATTTAACGGTGTATTTGCTGGTGCTGGTTATAAGGTGATCGATGCGGCTTATCTTGAGCCTGCGAGTAAAGGTTTGTTCAAAATTAAATCGGTTGAAAATGACTTTAAATCGGGTAATGACTTACAACCGCAAACCGAGCGCGACGTTGCGATGGGCTTGCAAAATGCCAAAGTACCTTATATCGCCTACGGCACATTAGATGTGCGCTTAAGCGATACCGATGCTGCAACGGGTCTATTCCGTGTGTCTGTCGCCGCGACGGGAAAGTTGCTCGATGTGAGCGACTCTATGCCAGAAACCAAGGCTGAAGTAGGTCCGATTCAAGTGGCGGGTTTAGGCCCAACCGAAGAAGAAGCGCAAACCAATGCGCTTAAAAATGCCGCTGAAAAAGTAGCGCGAGAATTACTGAGTCAAATGAACAATGCCGGTGTGATGTAAGTCGGTTTCTCTATTTAAAAAAAGGAAGTAACGGTGCGTAAATCAATTTTAATGATAAGTATTTTATTAGCAGCCAGCTTGCCACTTTCGGCGCAAGCCGGTGTGTTTGATTTGGTGAGTAAAGCCACCGATTCTGGCAGCGGTGGCGGTGATGCGGTTGCCCAGCAAGATGAACTGGTCAATGCCTACATAGCCGCAAATAAAGAAGTCTTGTTGGCGCAATATAAAATGGCCAATGCGCTAGGGGCAAAAGAAGCTGCCGCCTTAGCCAAAGCGGAGGCCGATGCGCTTAGTTCGGGCGCGACTAAAGACAATTTAAGCAAAGCCGATACCGTACAAAGTGACGTGTCAAAGGCGATTACTGAGCGCCAAAAAGTGGTCGGCAATACGATGGATGAGGCGGCCAAGAAAGAATACGCATCGGGCTTGGGCTCTTTGGGTAAAGGTGTTTTGAAATACGCAGGGATGGCCACAAAGTTTAGCGCGTTTAAAAGCTCACTCACATCGATTTCGCCCATGATGCTGACTAAATTGAATTCTGGCGTTTACATCGTTAAAAGTTTTCCAGCTAATAGTAAAAACTTGTACGACACATTGGGCAGTTCGGTGAGTTTTGCCAAGAGCAATGACATTCCGGTACCCGCTGACGCAACCAAAGCACTTTAAGCCGAGAAGCAACGTTTTATCCCGCTTAAGTGCGGGATTTTTTATTGAAGGGATGGCAATGAAATTATCTTATTGTTTGGCGCTGCTTGGTTCAGCATTGCTACTGACGGCATGCTTTAAAGATGAAGCGCCGCCAGCGGCCGCATCTGCGGTGCAGGCTCAGCCAACGGCGCCGGTTGCGGCTTTACCAGATGCAGGCAAACTAAGCACAGAAAAAACCACTGCCACCGGTGTGGGCCCAACAGCCGCAGCCGCGGTGGATGAAGCGATCAAAATGGCCATTAAGCAAGTGAATGGCGTCGCCGTTGATATGAGCTCGGAACAGTTTAAATCGACGCTAGCCTTAGCTATTGGTAAAGATGCGGCGCAATTGCAAGCGACAGCGTTTTCTGAATATGTGGCACAGCAATCAGGCGGTGTGGTTAGTCGCTTTAAAGTCATTAAATTGGATGCGCCTGTCGCCGCAGGTGGCATGTACACCGCCAATATTGAAGCCGATATCACCAAATTTAATGCGCCTGCAGCAGAGAGCAAAAAATTAAAAATCGTTGTTGGCGAAATCCGCGTTGATACCGATTCATTCAAAGTGGCAGGTGTGGCGGTGCCATCGACTGCGGTGGCCGAAGCGATTCGCCAACGGATTTTGGATGCGTTGACCAATACTGGGCGGTTTTCGGTATTAGATCGTGAGCTTGGCGCAGATATCGAGCAAGAAATGGACATGATTGCATCGGGGCAGGCGCCGTCGGCCGAGCGCTCGAAAATGAGTCAAGCGATCAGTGCTGATTTAGTTTGGACCGGCAAAATTGATGCATTTAATTACCAAAATAATCAAGGCACTTGGGCCTTATCGCAGCGCGTGATTAATGTTGCGACGCGGCAAGTGCAGCTATCGAATATTTTGCAAGGCGATTTCAATCAAAAGCTAGATTTAAGCCAAGCCAAACAAAACTTAGAAACACAAATGGTAGCGCGAGTGGTCAGTGCGATTTTGGTTCGTACTTTTCCGATTACCGTCGCTTCACGCGATGGCAATAATGTGGTGCTCAGCCAAGGTGGACAATCGGTGCAAGTGGGCGCGCGTTACCAATTGGTATCGATGGGGCAAGAAATTAAAGACCCACAAACCGGCCAATCGTTGGGGCGAACTGAATATGATTGCTGCGAAGTGATTATCGACAAAGTGGGGCCAACTATGTCGCAAGGGCGTTTGGAAAACATTCGCATGCCACTTGAGCAGATTCAGCCCGGTGGTTTGCAACTGCGCGAGTTAACGAGCAAAACGCCCGCCGCTAGCGCCTCTAGCGCCTCCAGCGTTAAAACGGCAACTACGAAAAAAACCACGGGCACACAGAAGGCACCAAAAGATGTGTTTGCGGATGATAAAGACAAGTGGTAATTGAGCAGTGAAATAGCTCGCACCGGAGGAGTTAGGCATTTTTATTAAGGTATATTAATACAAAATTTTATTTATATAGCTTGTGTTGATATACCTTTTTAGTATCGTGTTTTCGCTGGCCGGCTAACGCGTTCGGCGTAAACCGTATCTGAAATTCAATGGTAAAGACTACCCAGTAGCGATCTAGATTGGCCAAAAAGCCAGTGTGTATGGCACAGGCAACGTCGATTTAGCTAAGCTGGCAGGATAGTCTGCTTGCTGAATGGTTGTACATCATGGATTGGCGTCGAGCGAGGGCATGCCTTGTCCTTATACGGTTGTGCTTGCCCGAAATCGACTGATGCAGCGAACGCTGCGCGCAGTTAAGCTCGGGTTTGCTCACAATGAACTTGCGAATAATCAAAGGAATTGAAGTTGTTAATTATTGCGGCTCTATCTCTATTGAGGTAGGCGGCAAGGTCGCGGTGTCGGGCTGAGTGGCCCGTATCGCTAGCTTATGTTGTGGGCATATGGCGATATGGCTTGTGTTGTGAGCAAGGGCGGATTTTTGGTGGATTTTGTCTATTGCTTTAGAGGTAGGATTTTGCTAGTTGCGCCCGTGGGGCGCTTTTTTTTTGCCGTATAGTTGGCCGCATACCGCTGGATGTATAGGTGCGGCTGGCAAATGAAAGGAAAAAAATCATGGCAAAAAGTGCGGTGTTAACGCGTTGGGAGCCGGAAAATCCGGTGTTTTGGCAAGAGCAAGGTCAGTCGGTGGCCAAGCGCAATTTGGCGATTTCGATTCCCTGTTTGACTTTGGGTTTTGTGATTTCAGTGCTGTGGAGTGTGGTGGCGCTGAATTTAAATTCTGCTGGCTTTAGTTTTAGTAAAGAGCAGTTGTTTATGTTGACGGCGTTGCCGCAATTGTCGGGTGCCACGCTGCGGATTTTTTATTCGTTTATGCCAGCGCGGTTTGGTGGGCGTAAATGGACAGCGATTTCAACCGCGCTGTTGTTGATTCCGGCGCTGTGGCTGGGCTTTGCGGTGCAAGATCCAACGACTTCTTACACCGAGCTACTGGTGATTGCGTTGCTGTGCGGTTTGGGTAGCGGCAATTTTGCTAGCTCGATGGCCAATATTGCTTATTTTTTCCCGACGGCAAAAAAAGGTTCGGCCAATGGTTTGAACGCCGGCTTTGGGAATTTGGGCGTTTCTTTGGCGCAATTATTGATTCCGTTGGCGATCACTTTGCCCTTGTTTGGCGCTTTTGGCGGCGAGGCGCAAAGCTATCTCAAAGAAGGCGCAGCGCAATCGCTGTGGTTACAAAACGCGGGCTTTATGTGGGTGCCGTTGATTGCGATTGCATCAGTGGCAGCTTGGTTTGGCATGAATGATATTGCTGATGCGCGCTCGTCGTTTGCTCAGCAAGCGGTGATTTTTCGCCGCAAACACAACTGGCTAATGTGCTGGTTGTATATCGGTACTTTTGGCAGTTTTATTGGCTTTGCGGGTGCTTTTGCCTTGCTGACTAAGTCCTTGTTTCCCGATGTTGCTGTTATGAAATATGCCTTTTTAGGACCGTTGATCGGGGCATTAATTCGCCCAGTTGGCGGTATTATTTCCGACAAAATCGGCGGCGCTAAGGTTACGCTAGGTGTGTTTATTGGCATGGCATGTGCGGTGTTGGGCGTGTTGGCATTTTTGCCTGAGTTGGGCGTCGATGGGCAGTTAAGCGGTGGTTCTTGGCCAGGCTTTTTTGCCATGTTTTTATTGCTGTTTACCTTTGCCGGTTTGGGCAATGGCTCGACGTATAAGATGATCCCAACGATTTTTGCCACGCTGAGAATGCGTGAAGCCAAGGGCAATGATGAAACCGCACAAAAAGCAGCGCGCTTGGGTGGGATGCAAGAATCAGCGGCAGCAGCGGGCTTTATCAGTGCGATTGGTGCGTATGGTGGTTTCTTTATTCCGCAAAGCTTTGGTTTGTCGATGCAAGCCAGTGGCGGTCCCGAATTAGCCTTGTACGCGTTTATTGCTTTTTATGTGAGCTGCGTGTGGATGACTTGGCGTTATTACGCTAGCCCAAAAGCTGAATTGCCTTGCTAGTAGGTATTGCCATCTAGGCTTTGTGTTTGAAGCTCTAGAAGGCAATACATTGTATAGATTATATAGATGTACGATGTTCAAGTTGGGTGTTGATACGTTAAATCGCCAGCGCTTGAGTCGCGGGGCTGTAGCTCCTTCCCCCTTGATGGGGGAAGGCTGGGATGGGGGTGTTGAGCTGCACGCCGTAGTTTCACCCTCACCCTACGCCCTCTCCCATCAAGGGAGAGGGAATGCCGCGATACTTTAGCCATGATCAATACAAAATCTGAGCATCACCAATAGATGTACGGCGCTGATAGGGCGTTGTGCGAGTCGATTGTGATGGATTGAATTCACCCGATGATGGGGTGTGAGGAGTAAGAAATGACGAAAACGCGTATCGTTGTCGTGGGCAACGGGATGGTGGGACACCGGTTTTTAGAAGAGCTGTGCGATAAAGGCAATGCCGCTGATTTTGACATCACGGTACTGTGTGCTGAGTCGAGAACGGCGTATGACCGGGTGCATTTGTCATCTTATTTTTCGCACCACACCGATGAAGATTTGTCTTTGGTGAAACCGGGCTTTTTTGAAAAAAACGGCATTAAAGTTTGCGTCGGCGAGGCGGTGAAGCATATCGATTCAGCGCAAAAAGTAGTGCTGACCAATAAAGGCCAATCTCTCGCGTATGACAAGCTGGTGCTGGCGACGGGCTCGTATCCGTGGGTGCCGCCGATTCAAGGCAGCGCGCATCATGAATGCTTTGTGTATCGCACCATTGATGATTTGGATGCGATTGAAGACGCTGCCAAATCAGCCAAAAGTGGGGTGGTGATTGGTGGTGGTTTATTGGGCTTGGAGGCCGCAGGTGCGCTCAAAGCCTTGGGCTTGGCAACGCACGTGGTTGAATATGCGCCGGTGTTGATGGCCGAACAGCTCGACCGTATGGGCGGCGAAATGCTGCGCCGTAAAATTACCGCGATGGGTGTAACGGTGCATACCGGTAAAAACACCAGCGATATTCAAATGCATGGCGGGCAACACGCTGCGCATCGCTTGGTGTTTGCTGATGGCAGTCATTTAGACGCCGATGTGATTGTGTTTTCGACCGGGATTCGCCCGCAAGACAATTTGGCACGCTATGGCCAGCTAGAAGTCGCCGAGCGTGGTGGCGTGGTGATTAATGATCACTGCCAAACGTCAAACGCGGATATTTATGCCGTTGGTGAGTGCGCAGCATGGCAGGGGCAGTATTTTGGTCTAGTCGCGCCGGGTTACAAAATGGCGCAAGTGGCGGTTGATCATTTATTGGGCCGTGACAATGCCTTTACCGGCGCCGATATGAGCGCCAAATTAAAATTATTGGGCGTTTCCGTTGGTAGTATTGGTGACGCGCAAGGGCGCACGCCCGGTTGCCATAGCTATGTATTCCAAGACGATCAAGCTGGGATTTATAAAAAAATCGTCGTCTCACAAGATGGCAGCGTGCTATTGGGCGCGGTGCTGATTGGTGACGTGGATGATTACGGCCAATTATTGCAAATGATGCTGAACGCGATGCCGGTGCCAGAGCATCCAGACGCATTGATTTTGCCTGCTTATGCTGGGGCCAAACCGGCTTTGGGCGTGGATGCTTTGCCAGCATCCGCAGTGATTTGCTCGTGTTTTGATGTGAGTAAACAAAAAATTGCCGATGCCGTTGCGGCGGGGCATCACACGCTAGCAGCGATTAAGGCCGAAACGGGCGCAGGTACCGGTTGTGGCGGCTGTGTGCCATTGATTAGTCAGGTGCTCAATGCCGAATTGGCGCGCAATGGCGTTGAAGTTAAAAATCATTTATGCGCGCATTTCCCGCATTCACGGCAAGATTTGTATCACCTCATTAAAGTTGCTGGCGTAAAAACCTTTGACGAAGCGATCGCCCAGTTTGGGCATGGCTATGGCTGTGAAACGTGTAAACCGACCATAGGCTCGATTTTGGCCAGTGCGTGGGGCGACTATGTGCTGTCGCCAGCCAATACGCCATTGCAAGACACCAATGATGTGTTTTTGGGCAATATGCAAAAAGACGGTACGTATTCGGTGATTCCACGGATGGCCGGTGGCGAGGTGACGCCAGAAGGCTTGATGGCATTGGCGGCGGTGGCCAAAGACTACGGGCTGTATACCAAAGTTACTGGTGCGCAACGCATTGGTTTGTTTGGCGCGCACAAAGGCGATTTACCCGTGATTTGGTCGCGCTTGATCGACGCTGGTTTTGAAACTGGCCAAGCGTATGCCAAGTCATTACGCATGGTGAAAACCTGTGTCGGCAGCACTTGGTGCCGTTTTGGCGTGCAAGACAGTGTGGGCTTGGGCGTTGATCTTGAGCATCGTTACAAAGGAATTCGCACGCCGCATAAAATGAAATTTGGCGTGTCCGGCTGTACCCGCGAATGCGCTGAAGCGCAGGGTAAAGACGTTGGTATTATCGCCACGGACGCGGGTTGGAATTTATATGTATGTGGCAATGGCGGGATGAAACCGCGCCATGCCGATTTACTGGCGTCTGATTTAGATCGCGAAACCTTATTGCGCTATCTCGATCGCTTTATGATGTTTTACGTGACGACTGCCGATAAATTGCAACGTACGGCCAGCTGGTTATTAAGCATGGAAGGCGGTGTGGATTATCTGCGCTCGGTGATTGTTGACGACAAGCTGGGGATTGCCGAACAATTAGAAAGTGATTTGGCGACCATCCGTAATCAATATCAATGCGAATGGCAAGCCACGTTGAGCGATGCCGATCAATTGGCGCGTTTTTCACACTTTATTAATAGCGAAGCGCACGACCCGAATGTGCAATTTGTGCCGGTGCGCGAGCAAGTTCGTCCAGCGCAATTGAACGAGCGCAAGGTCATTGCCATTAAGGCGATTATTTAAGGCGCAAGATCGCTCAGCAGTGGGGCGTCGATGTCGATTTGAATTCGACGCGTCCGCACTGATTGGTGAGCGTAAGGAGAGAATAATGAATTGGAATACAGTCTGTGATTTGAATGCCATTTTTCCGGGTACTGGGGTGTGTGCCTTAGTGGGCGAGCGGCAGGTGGCGATTTTTCGGCCGTATGCCGATGAGCAAGTGTTTGCGCTGGATAATATTGACCCGTTTGCTGGGGCCAGCGTGTTATCGCGTGGTTTGACGGTTGAACACGACGGCGAGCTATGGGTGGCTAGTCCATTGAAAAAACAGCGTTTTCGTTTGCGCGATGGTGTTTGCTATGAAAGCAGCGAGCGCTCAATTGAAAGCTTTGCCGTTCGGGTGGTTGGCCAGCAGGTCGAGGTGCAGATCTAAGGTTGAGGCATCCCATTAAAACCGCCGTGCGATTGATTTCGCACGGCGGTTTTTTTTAGGCGATCACTTGGTGATAGGTTTCCACCTGATACGACTCAACCCATTGCGGCATGATGTGGTGGAAATAATGTTGAATGGCCGGTTTGGCGCAGTGCTGCTCAAAAGCGGTAAGGTCGACAAATTTTTCGACAAAAGTCATGCGGCGTGGCTCATCGCGGCTGATATTGAGCTCGTAACGAATGCAGCCCGCTTCGCGGCGCGTATCGGCAATCAGGTCTGCCAGAGCAGCCAGTAGCTCGGTCTGATGGCCGTCTTTGGCGAACAAGCTCGCGACACG
>NZ_CAMTIA010000036.1 GCF_947072475.1 uncultured Deefgea sp. | reverse complement strand
GCCTTAGATAATGTGGCGTATTTTTATCAGCGCGATATTAAATTGGCCGTCGCGCAAGCGCAAACGCTGCTCGAGCCGATGCTAACGGTGATTTTAGGCTTGCTGCTGGCATGGATGATGTCGGCGATCTTGTTGCCGATTTTTGATTCCTTGAGTCAAATCCGATGAAACGCATTGTGTTACTTTTAACGCCCAGCTATACCGCCGCGCTGTGCGCTTCAAACCAAGGCGCGCGGCCTTTGGCGCATTTTAATCATGACGCCGCAGGCCGGGCGAGCTTGGCGCAATTTTCGCTGGCGCAGCAGCACGGTTTATTTTATGTGTTGACTGATTTGGGCGAGGAAGACTTTCAGCAAGAAGTCATTCCGCATTTGGCGCGTCACGATCAGCAGCGCTTGATTGCGCGTAAATTAGAGCAACGCTATCGCGGTACGACGTATCGCTATGGACGGGTCTTGCATCAAGCGGGTCAGCAAGATCAACTGCAGCTATCGGCTTTATTAAATGAAGCGCCGCTCGACGCTTTAATCAGCACTTTACTGACGGCAAACTGCGCGATTGCCGGCGTGTATTCTGTGGCGCTGTTGACAGAAAATCTATTAAAAAAATTACGCTTGGATTGTCCGCATTTATTAATTATGTCGCGCTCAACACCCGAGACGTTGCGGCAAAGCTATTTTGTCGACAGCACCTTGCAGTTCTCTCGTTTGGGTCATCTGGATGTAACGCCGAATTTATCGGCGCAAGCGCAAGCCATTATTGAGCAGGCGCATCGTGCTCGGCAGTATTTAACGACAATGCGCGTCTTGGCGCATGACGAAGTATTGCCCGTTTGGGCCTTGTTTGACGTCAGCATGAGCCAAGCATTACGGCAAATTGCCGCCAATAGCGATGTTGGTGGTGATGAGTTAACGCTCGATTTGCAAGTGGACTTGGCTTTTTTGCAGCAAAAACTGCAATTACCCACCGGCGGTTTAAGTTGGTTGGATGTGCTGCTGGCGGCTTTATTGCAGCTCAATGTACCGAATCAATATGCGCCACCTGCGGTGCTGCGTTTAGCGCGCTCAAGGCAATTGGCAAGGCGTATTAAGCTGTGCGCCTTTTTCATTGTGGCTTTGGCGGCAATACTGCTGGGTTTGGCGCTATGGCAAGGTCAAAAAATACAAGCGCAATGGCCGAGTTTACAGCAGCAAATTGAGCATGAAACCCAGCAATTGGCCGCCCTACAGCCCTTGAGTCAGCGCATTGATCCTGTGCACATGCAAGCTGCGGTACAGCTGTATCAGCGAGACCTTGCCAACTGGCCCAGTGCAACAGAGGCCGCGCAGCGCTTTAGTCAGGTGTTGGCAGCGTTTTCGCAGCTGCAATTACTCAATTTTCATTGGCAAACCGGCACGGCAGGCTTACTCGCCAGCACGGATCCAACGTTGCCACTGCGCGCGCAGCAGATCAAAGTGACTTTGCGCGCCAGCCCTTTGGCGACGGAGCAGCAAGCGTGGCAGCAAATTGAGCAATTAGTCGCCCAATTGCAGCGCTGGCCCAATGCCAAAGTGGCGCTGCTGCCCGGCCCAATTGAAGCGCGCACGAGCGCCAGCGCGGATGAATCTGCCGAATCTGCTGCGCCTTGGCCGATGGATTTTGTCTTGCAATTGACCTTGGCCAATCCGCCACCGGCGGCGCCATGAAGCGAGCGCTCTGGCCGTTGGAAAAATCGCTGTGCTTGGCCGTATGCTGCTTGTTTGCTGCGCTGCTGGTGGCTGGGGTATTGCTCTGGGGTGCTCAGCGGTATTGGCATTGGAGCCAATACCAGCAAGAGCGCTTGCAGCAGACTTTAGATCAGCGGCGTCAGCAAGTGCAGCAGCGCCAGCAGGCGTGGCAAACTATTGCGCAATATCAAGCGCCATTTAATCGTCTGCTGGCCCAGCAAATAATCGGCACTGAGCAGCAAGCTGAGCATTTGCAGGCATTGGCGCGGTATCGACAACAGCATCCACAACAGCAATTACAGTTTCAATTACACGCGCCACAGCCTTGGCTCGCGGCGGCCCCAATCGCGAACTTACAAACCTTTGCCAGTCCGCTCAATATTGAATTGCGATTGCGCGATGAAGACGCGCTGTCGAGTTTTTCGCTTTGGCTTGAGCAGCAGCCGGGCTTGATTGCACCGGCGCGCTGCGAAATGCGCTTGGCCCAGCCCAGTGGCATTGCCTTGAACTGTGATTATCTATGGCTAACGATTCAAGCACTGGCAACGGAGCCAAGATGAAATACAGGGCAATGTTGAGATTTTTTGTAGATGCTGTGCCGCGCTCGTCGAGCTGGGGCTTTAAACCCCGTCCAAGCGCACCGAGTGCGGAGGGAGACAAACGGTTTTATCGTTTGGCTCACGACAATCGAGGGCACAGCGGAGCTGGGCGAGATCAAAATCGCCTTCTTTTCCCCCAACTCTTTGGCGGACAAAGAGTTGGGGTCCCCGTCGCGGACTGCGACTGTAAAACAATGTGCCGCAGGCACTTAAAATCATCAACACATAATCTGAACAAAGCCAAATACAGCGTATTGCTACTGCTGTGTTGGGCCATGTCGGTACAGGCCGACTGGGGGCGATTATTTTATACGCCAGAACAACGACAGCAATTGCAAACGAGTGCGCCAGTTGCAGCAATGCCTGCGGCGCAGCAACTACGGCGTTTTAACGGCGAATTGATCGGCCCGCGCGGTAAAGTGCAATGGTTGGATGGGAAAATTGCATCTGTGCCAGCGGGAGCTAAGCCTGGCTCTGTGGTCGATGTCAGAAAATAATCAAACAATTGTCATGTTTATTTCAGCTTGGTAGTGCTTGAATAAGGAAAGCATCATTTTGATGTGTTGTTGACTGGGATGAGCGATGAAAAACATTAAGCCTTTATTGATCACGTTTGTTGCCATTGTCATTAGCACCGTGCTTTTGCAAATTGTGCTGCTGTTGGTTTTTTTGAATCAATTGCAAGCTTTACGGCAGTACGAGCACCAGGTCATCGACCCCTTGGTTGGGCATCTGGTGCAAGTGAAGTTCGCTGTGATGCAAATTCAGCAATTTATTACCGACGCTGCGGCAACTCAAGACCCTGACGGCATCGATGAGGCTAAAAAATCACTCGATAGCGCAGTAAATAATATTACCGCAATGAGCCAATTGGCCCCAGACATGCAAACTCAGGGCGATTTACTGAAACTACAAGCGCAGCGTTTGTATGCAACAGGGCTGCAAATGGTCGCCGCCTATGGGCAAGATCGAGCAGCAGGCAATGGCTTGATGAAAGCGCCGCAAACTGGTTTTGAGGCGCAATCAGAAGCGGCGCAAGCGCTGACTGATCAATTACAACTCAAAGTAAGCGCTTTGCAAAGTACGACCGTTAACACGGTGGATGCTAAAATCGCAGCGATTTTTTGGTTGGGTTTAAGTACCAGCTTACTCTTGGTTGTGATTGTAAGCCTTGGGGGTATATGCCTGTATCGCTTTATTATGAAAATATTGGGTGGCGAACCCTCAGTCGGTAATGAGGCGGCACATTATTTAGAGCAAGGTGATTTAACGTATATCGTGCAGGTGAAAGCCGGCGATCAAACTAGCTTGCTGGCGACGCTATCGCGTATGCGTGGACGTTGGACGGATGTGATTTCTAGCTTGAACGGACAGACCGCGATGTTATTGGGCAGTGCTGAGCAATTAACGGATCAAGCCCAGCATTTATCGCTCTCAAGTGAAGCGCAAAGTCAAAATGCCAAGCAAATTTCTGCCAATGTCGATCAGCTCGCTAGCACCATGGGCAGTATGGCCAAGCAAGCGACGGAGGCGTTTGGCCAAGTTGCAGCAACCGGCGAGGCGGCGATGAAAACCACACGGGTGTTGCAAGAGGTGACGCATGAGGTATTAAGCGTCGAGCAAAGCGTCACAATGTCGGCGCAGCATATTGGCCAGTTGCATGTGCAAATGAGTGAAATTAATTTAATTGTCACTACGATTCGCGAAGTCGCTGATCAAACTAATTTATTGGCTTTAAATGCCGCCATTGAGGCCGCGCGTGCTGGTGAAGCCGGGCGCGGTTTTGCCGTGGTGGCCGATGAAGTGCGCAAACTGGCCGATCGCACCGCCGGTTCGGCACGCTCCATCGGCGAGATGATTGCCGGTATTGGCGCCATGACCGATGAAATCATGACAACCATCAAGCAAAGCGTCGATCGCGTTGGCTCGGGCATGAGTTTGATTGGCGTAGCGCAATCAGAAATGCAGCAGGTTTTAACTGCCTCAATCACTGCCAGTAAAGACATGGCGCAAATTCACGATGCTTTAGAAGAAATTAGCCGCAATACCGACGATATTGCCGATTCAGTCGAGAAAATCTCGCACTCCAGCCTTGATCATTCCGCCGCCGCGCAATCGGTGGCGATCACCAGCGGCAATATCAAGCAAGTGGCTGAGGCTTTGCACGACGATACGGCGTATTTTAAAGTCGGCAACGGTAGTGATAGCGATGATATGACTTTGTTTTAGCGCCACCGATCCCAGTATTGAACCGCTTGCGCGGTCAAAAACGCTGTAAACATGGTGTTACAGCGTTTTTTTATGGCTAGCGTAAAATGCCGGCATTGATTGCGTTTGAGCGCGATAGCGGCGAAGGGGTAGTGAGTGTTTGATACGCGTTTGCGTTCTAATATTATGGCCTTGTACTTGGTACAGGGCCTTAATTATGTCGTGTCTTTTGTGACCTTCCCGTTTTTGTTGGTGCAATTGGGCACCGAAGGCTTTGGCGTAATGAACTACGCCTTTGCGGCGATTCAATACGGCGTTTTGCTCACCGATTTCGGTTTTAATTTATCGGCAGTGCGCGATGTGGCGCAGGTGCGCGATGACCCCAAAGCTGCGGCGCGGATTTTTTGGCGGGTGACTTGGGCTAAATTGGGGCTGATGCTGGTGTCGAGCCTGATTTTATTGCTGCTGACTTTTACTGTGGGTAGCTGGCAAGCGCATTCTGAGGTTTTCTTGTGGAGCCAGCTGTATATCCTCAGCTCGGTGTTGTTCCCAATTTGGTATTTCCAAGGTTTTGAAAAACTGCAGCTCGCTTCGGGCTTAATGGTGGTGGCGCGTGCGCTGACCTTGGGCTTTTTATTGCTATGGGTGAGTGGCCCCAATGACATCGTGTTGGCGGTGATTTTACAAGCGACACCGCAAATTTTGGCCGGCGTGGTCTGGTGGTTAACCGGCTGGGGCGTGGCTAAACCCGAGTGGGTGAGGATTCATTATTCCGAGCTTAAAACCGCGCTCAGAGCCAGCTGGCCGTTTTTTCTGTCGGCGATTTCAACCAGTCTCTACACCACATCAACCACGGTATTACTCGGTTTATTTTCGACCCCAGTGCAAGTGGGCTTGTTTGCAGCGGCCAGCAAGCTGGTGTATATCGCCCAAGGTTTAATCGGCCCCTTGGTGCAAGCGACTTATCCCCGGATTGCTCAATTGGCGGCCACCGATCAGCCCGCAGCCGTGCGTTTAATTCGCAAAGCGTTTTTGATTCAAGGCGCAGTGGGATTGAGTATGGCTTTGATGCTAGCGCTATTTTTGCCGCTACTGACGCCGATTAGCGTGGCGTGGTTTGGCGCTGATTTTTCTTTATCTAAGGCTTTTTTGGCGTTAAGCGACTCACAAACGGTGATGCTGTGGTTTGCACCGGTGATTTTGCTGGGCGCTTTGTCTTTGGTGTATGGGCAGCAAACCTTGCTGGTGTTTGGCCATGAAGGTTATTTCAGCCGCGTGTTGGTGGTCGCAGGGATACTGAATGTGATCTTGATGTGCTGGTGGGTGCCCGGTTCGGCGCAAGGCGGCGTGCGTGCGGCGCAAAGTGTGTTGTGTGTGGAATTGTTTATCGTGCTGGCTTTTTGGTGGCGCGCGCGACCGATTTTTCGCCAAGCTAATGCAATAAGGACAAATCCTTGATGAGTTTGGTTTCTTTTCTGTTGCCTTGTTTTAATTCCGAGGTGTATCTGCAGCAAACCCTTGATTCAATTGCCGCCCAAACCTATACCCAATGGGAATGTATTGCGATTGATGATGGCTCTACGGATGGCACTTGGGCTTTATTGCAGCAAGCTGCGGCGAGCGATTCGCGCTTTAAGGTGATCAGCCGCGAAAATCGCGGCTTGATCGCCACGTTGAACGAAGCGATTGCTTTGGCGCAAGGGCAATGGCTGGCGCGCATCGACGCCGATGATATTTGCTGGCCACAGCGGCTTGAAATGCAATTGGCGCGCTTGGCCCAAACCGGCGCTGATGTTTGTGGTACTTGGGTGCGCTTTATTGGCGATCGCTCGGGGGAATGGCAAACGCAAAGCACCGATGCCAGCATTAAAACTGGCTTGCTGTTTAATTCAACGCTGGCGCATCCCACAGTGATGTTGCGCGCCAGTTTAGTCAAAGACGCGGGTTACGACGCGGGCGCGATTCACGCCGAAGACTACGCCCTCTGGTGCCGTTTGGCCTTGCAAGGCGCGGTGTTTACTGGCGTGCCAGCGGTGCTGCTCGATTATCGCTGTCATGCTGGGCAAATTACGCAGGCTAAAAAACAGCAACTGCGCGCCACCGCGCAGAAAATTCGCCTTAATTACGCGAGGCAAGCGCTACCTTTGCCCTTGCAAGCCGTAGCGAGCGAATGGGCTGAGCTGCTAGAACCGGCTCGTGTACTAACAGTGAGCGAGTGTCGCAGTGTATTTGCGATGTTATTGCAAATCGCGCAGTTTTCTCCGGCTAGCCAACCCGCGCTGGCCGAGGCTTGGTTAGATGCTTTGCAGCGCACGCAAGGCGTGAGTCTGGGTATATGCTTTGACGCTTTTTCTATCAAGGCTAAGCTACCCATACCCCAGTCAGAAGCCAAAAAGTGGCATAAACAATTATGCCGTATGCTGATCAGTGATCGCGTGTGGCAAATCATCAAACGAGTGCAAGCATGAAAATCGCCATTTTTTTACGTGATTTGGGTTTGGGTGGCGTTGAGCGCTGCGCGGTCTTGGTCGGTGAAGCGTTAGTCGCACGCGGTTTCACGGTGACGCTGGTGCTGCTGGGCGGTAATCGTAATTTATGGACTTCACGAATTAGCCAAGTGCAAGTGGTCGATCTTTCTAGCGTGTGGCAGCCGCTCAAACCGTGGACTTGGCTGGCCGGTTGGCGCGCCGCGCGCCGCGTGGCTCGCGAGCAGGATGTGGTGATTGCCGGGACATTTTTACTGCCGCTGTATATGACGTATGCGGCAACGCTGGGTTTAAACAAACGGGTAATGGCTTGGGTGCATGGGCCGTTTTTTGAACTCGATCAGTTTGCCAAAATGAACCCAGTGCATCGCACTGCATGCCAGTTTGTGTATCGGCAGTTGGATGAATTGCTGTTTGTGTCTAATCACGCCAAAGATTCAATGGCGCGCTGGCTGAGCTGTACCGCCAAAGCCACATGGCAAGTGCTGCCCAATTTTGTCGATGCCGCACAAGCAATGCCGAGCGCCGTGCCGCGCGCTGAGCTTGCGCCATTGCGCTTGGTGTTTATTGGCCGAATTGCGACTGAAAAGCAGCCGCACTTGTGGCTGGATACGCTGGCGGCGCTCAATGCCAAAAACGTCGCCGCGCATCTGACTGTTGTTGGCGATGGCCCGCTCGAGACTTGGCTGCTCGCCGTCGCAGCTGAGCGGCGTTTGAGCGGGCAAATCACCTTAGTTGGGCGGCAAGATAATGTCAGCGATTATCTAGCGAGCGCTGATGTTTTATTGCTGACGTCGGGTTTTGAAGGCTGCCCTTTGGTGGTGCTCGAGTCCATGCCGATGGGCGTGCTGCTGGCGAGCACCAATGCCGGTGGGGTGTATGAGCTGTTTGCCGAACGGCGCGATGAATTTGTCGTTGCTGACGCCAGCGGCGCAGCGCTGGCCGATTTAATCATTGCGCAGCAAACGCACGCCGCCGAGTTAAGTGAATGGCTCAAGCAGCGCGCGAAATGCTATTCGCAGGACGCGCTGATTGATCGCTGGCAGGCGCTGCTGACTGAGCATCCCGACGCTTGAGCGGTTTTTCTGGGATGTCGCTGCGGCTTTGTTGGCCATTCACGCCGACTTGGCTGGCATTTGCGACATCTTGTTACGCCAGAATGCGCGATTTTGCGGGGGAAAACCGTTAAAATAGCTCATTCACCGCCTAAAGCCTGCCATGAACCGCGCTGCACTCTTGATTCCCCATTTTAATAATCCGCAAGGTTTAGCGGCGTCCTTGGCCTCGATCGGTGCGGATGAGTGCGTTGACGCGGTGATTGTTGACGACGGCAGCACGCGTGCGACCATCGACGAAGCCTTATGCCGCGCCGCGTGGCGCGCCAAAGGTGAGCTCAAATTTTATTATTTGCCGCACAATTGTGGCATTGAATACGCACTCAATACTGGGCTAGAAGCGATTTTGGCGGCGGGCTATGAATTTGTTGCGCGGCTCGATTGCGACGACCTATGTGTATCTGATCGCATCGCGCGTCAGGTGGCCTTTTTAGATCAATACCCTGAAGTGTATTTACTCGGTAGCGCGGTGACTTTCTTTGATGCCTCGGGTGATCGCTTCACGCTGCATCAACCACAAACGCACGCGCAAATTGTGCGGCAGATGCATAAAGACAATGCCTTTACGCATCCTAGCGTGATGTTTCGCACTGCGGGCGTGAAGGAAATCGGCCTTTATCCAATGGATTGCCAGGCGGCAGAAGATTTTGCGTATTTCTGGGCCTTTGTCGCTCGCTACCAAACCGCCAATTTAGCCGAAGTGCTGACGCGCTCTGAATACAACGACAGCGGTATTTCGATGAGCCGCCGCCGCCAACAGCAAGCAATGCGAATCAAAATCCTCGCGCGCTACTTTGATTGGCGGCCACAGTCCATGCTCAATATCGGCAAAGCGGCGGCTTCGTTGGCACTACCACTATCATTGACCCGAAAAATTAAACGACTGCTTGGAGTTGGCACGTGGAATTAAAGCATTCGGTTTTATTACTGATACCCCATTACAACAATCCCGATGGCTTACTGAAGTCATTGGCCAGTATTGGCGCGGATGAGCCGTGCGATGTGTTGGTGGTGGATGATGGCAGCACGCGCGCGCCGATAGAGATGGCGGCAGCGAATGCGGCATACCAAGGCTGCGGCACGTTACGCATGCTCAATTTGGCGCAAAACAAAGGCATCGAAGGGGCGCTTAACGCCGGTTTGCAATGGGCGAAATCGCGAGGCTTTGAATGGATTGCGCGGCTCGATTGCGGCGACGAGAACGTATCGACCCGTATCGCTCAGCAAATGGCGTTCCTAGCGCAACACCCCGAGGTGGTCTTGCTCGGGGGCGCAGCGAGCTTTGTTGATCAAAATGGTCTTGAGCAATTTGTATTGCGCCATCCGACTGAGCAAGCTGAGATTTTGCAATTTATGAAAAAAAACTCGGCGTATATTCACCCAAGCGTGATCTACAAATTATCAGCGGTCGATACGCTAGGGATGTATCCTCTGGACTTTCCGGCGGCGGAAGATTACGCGCTGTTTTGGGCGTTGGCGCGGCAGTATGCCGTGGCCAATTTACCCGATGTGCTGATTAAGTATGAGCTCGACCCGAATGGTATTTCGCTGGGCAAGCGCAATACGCAGCTCAAATCCAGACTGAAATTGCAGCGCAAATACTTCGATGGCAGTGCTGCAGCGATGGCTGGCATAGCCCGCACATTGGCGCTGCTGGCCATGCCGTATGAGTTGGCGTTTAAAATCAAAGCCAAATTCAAACGTAGGAGCGGGCTTGCCCGCGAAGACCATGCCTGAAAGGGCGCACGCGGTAAATTTGCGCAAGGGGCGCGTTGCTATCGCAGATTGTGCATATGTGATTACTGCGGTATGTCATCAAAGACAGGCGCTAATGTGCTTTCGCGGGCAGGCCCGCTCCTACGAGTATCTGATGGAATTGATTTGATGAGTAAAATTATCCACGTGGTTGAGTCATTTGGCGCTGGCACTTTATCTATGGTGTCGGCCATCGCCAATACCCAGTCGCAAGACGGGCATCAAGTGACGGTGATTCATTCAGTGCGCGAGGAAACGCCGGCAGGATGGCGGGATTTATTTGTGCCCGCAGTGAATTGTATTCATTTGCCGATGCAGCGAGCGATTCATCCTTTGAACGATTTTCGCACTGGCCGCGCTTTATTTAAATGGATTGATTCGATTGCGCCCGATGTGGTGCATTTACATTCCAGTAAAGCCGGGGCGCTAGGGCGCTTGGTGAGTTTGGCGTGGGCTTTGCGCTCAGATGGGCCGCGCTGGTTTTTTTCGCCGCATGGTTTGTCTTTTTTGCAGCGCGCTGAAGGGCGTTTGAAAAACGGCATTTTCTTAACGATTGAAAAACTCCTCGCCGGGGTGCCGGTGACCTTTATTGCCTGTTCAAAGTCGGAGGGCGAAGCAATTCGCCAGCATTTATCCGGCAATGTGGTGGTGGTAAATAACGCGGTCGATTTAAGCAAAATACCGCAAGCGAACGCGCTCACTCCCGACTCCCCACTCCCGACTCTCCGCCGTTTGCGCATTGGCACGGTGGGCCGGGTTTGTTTGGCGCGTAATCCGGAATTTTTTGCCGAAGTGGCCAGCAAAATGGCCAGCGACGCGCTGGAGTTTGTCTGGGTGGGCGGTGGCGAAGCCAGCGGCGAGGCAGCACTGCGCACCGCCGGTGTTGCCGTGTCGGGCTGGTGTGATCGGGCTGCGGCTTTGGCGCAATTGGCAACGCTGGATATTTATATCCAAACCAGCCGCTGGGAAGGTTTGCCAGTGGCGGTGATTGAAGCGATGGCGGCTGGTTTACCGGTGGTGGCGACCGATGTCGTTGGCAATCGTGATTTAGTTAAACAGGGCGAAAACGGTTATTTGGCGCATACGCCTGACGAGTTTGTCGCGCATTTACAGGCCTTGGTCGCCGATCCGGCATTACGCCGACAATTGGGGCAGCAAGCGCAGGCTTTTGCGCTGGCGTTTTATTCTTTAACACCGATGATGGCGAGCTTATATGCCGCGTATGGCATAGCGCCAACGGCAGATCAATCGCAGAAAGAGACGCAATGATTCAAGAAAAACACTTACAAGCTGAGCGCGCCAAACCTTGGTTGGCGCTGGCGGATTTTATGGCCTTGGCGCTGTCATTTGGCGTGGCGATGTTGCTGTTGTGGATTTTTCGCTATGACCGCATTTCGGCCAGTTTTGGCCTGTGGTGGGCTTGGGAAGGGCAGCAACAAGGCTTGGCTTTTTTAGGTTTGGCCTTGATTACCATTGCCAGCTTTTGGTGGCGTGGGCATTACAGTTTGCGCCTGCCTTTTTGGGATGAATTGCTCGAAATTTTGCGCGCCTTATTGTTGGCGGCCTTACTCAATGGCATGTTGGTGTTGCTGGGTAAATTTACCGTGTCGCGTTTTTTGTGGCCGGTGTCTTGGGGCGTGGCGCTGGTATTGCTGCCGTATTTTCGCAGCTTAATGCGCGATTGCTTATTAAAAAAACGAATTTGGCAATTGCCAACGGTGATTATTGGCGCCGGTGCTAATGCGGTTGAAGCGTATCGGGCGATGTATAGCGAGCGCCAGTTGGGCTTTGAAGTGCAGGCGTTTTTGTCGGTCGATCAAGATGCGCCAGATGAATTACACATTAATGGCGAACGTTTGCCGGTGGTGCGTTTAGAGCGCGAAGCGCTGTTGGCTTGGCTCAGCAGCAATGGCCGCCCGCATGTGGTGATTGCGGTCAACGAAGACGAATTACGCCAGTTAGAAACGCAAATCGAGCAGCTGTCGCTGCGGTATAAAGACCTGCATATTATTCCGCCGATTGCCGGTTTGCCTTTATTTGGCGTGGTGCCGCATCATTTTTTCAGTCATGAAGTCTTGCTGCTGCGCGTGCGCAATAATTTGTTGGTTAAGCCGCTGATTATGTTAAAACGCGCTTTTGATTTGTTTGGCGCGGTGTGTGGCATCTTATTACTTAGCCCTTTATTGCTGTATGTGATGTGGCGAATTAAGTGCGAAGGCGGGCCAGGGGCGATTTTCTTTGGTCATGTGCGGGTGGGAATGAATGGTGTGCCATTTAAGTGCTGGAAGTTCAGAACCATGGTGCACAATTCGCAAGAAGTGCTCGAGCATTTATTAGCGACCGATCCGCAAGCGCGCGCTGAATGGGATACCGATTTCAAGCTTAAAAATGATCCACGGATTACTAAAATTGGCGCTTTTTTACGCAAAACCAGCCTCGATGAAATTCCGCAATTGTGGAATGTGATTTGTGGCGAGATGTCCTTGGTTGGCCCACGGCCGATTATTGACGCCGAGCTGGAACGCTATGGCGATAAAGTGGACTTTTATCTTGAAGCACGGCCGGGTTTAACTGGCTTGTGGCAGGTTTCTGGCCGCAACGACACCACTTACGCCGAGCGCGTGGCGCTCGATGCGTGGTATGTCAAAAATTGGAATTTGTGGTACGACATTGCGATTGTCTGCAAAACGATTAAAACCGTGGTCAGTGGACGTGGTGCTTATTAAAAGCGGGGAATAGGGAGTAGGGAATGGGGATTAAGGGCGGCTGAGTTGGATGTTTTTGACTTTACTCCCTATTCCCCACTCCCCACTCCCTGATTTTAAAAGGTTGAGTTGATGCAAGATTTTGTTCAGTGGTTCCGTCAAGCTGCGCCGTATATTCACGCATTTCGTGGTCGCACCTTTGTGATTGCCTTAGGCGGTGAAGTGGTTCGTGATGGCAAGTTTGCCACGCTCACGCATGACATTAATTTGCTCACTAGCCTTGGGGTGCGCTTAATTGTGGTGCATGGTGCGCGCCCACAAATTGAGGCGCGACTGGCTGAGCGCGGTTTGGAAGGCCGTTATTTAAACGGTATTCGGGTGACCGATCAGCCATCACTGGAATGCGTGATTCAAGCGGCAGGCCATGTGCGGGTTGAAATCGAATCTTGGCTCTCGATGGGGCTACCTAATTCGCCGATGGCCAACGCCGATATTCGCGTTTCGGCGGGTAATTTTATTACCGCGCAACCGATGGGCGTGCGCGATGGCGTTGATCTGCAATACACCGGTGAAGTGCGTAAAGTCGATACCACGGCGATTAATTACCGCATGGACGATGGCGAGCTGGTATTGATTTCCACCATCGGTTATTCGCCAACCGGCGAGATTTTTAATCTGACCTTAGAAGACGTTGCCACCTCGACGGCGATTGCTTTAAAAGCCGATAAATTGCTGTTTTTATTTGGCCAAGATGGGGTGATGAATGATGCCGGTGAGTTGCAAACTGAACTGACCGCTTTGGCCGCCGAGCACTTTTTGGCTGAGCACCCTGATGCCAACGACGATGTGTCTTTGTATTTGCCGTGTGCGATTCGTTCGGTGCGCAATGGCGTGCAGCGGGCGCATTTGATTAGCAATAATGTCGACGGCAGTTTGTTGATGGAATTGTTTACCCACGATGGCATTGGCACGATGATTTCGCGTGAGCCACTGGAAACCTTGCGCCAAGCCACGATTGACGATATTGGTCGAATGCTGGCGCTGATCGAGCCACTGGAAGACCAAGGGGTGTTGGTTAAACGCGGCCGTGAGTTGCTTGAGCGCGAAGTGCATCGTTATTCGGTACTCGAGCATGATGGTAAGACCATCGGTATTGTCGCGATTCATCCTTTCCCGAATAGCAAAATGGCTGAGTTGGCTTGCCTCGTGATTCATCCAGATTATCGCGATGAAGATCGTGGTGCTGATTTGCTGCGCCACGTTGAGCAACAGGCACGGGGCTTGGGCATTGAGCAGCTGTTTGCTTTAACCACGCGCACCAGCCATTGGTTTGTCGAGCGTGGCTTTAAGCAAGCGTCGGTGGAAGATTTGCCGATGGAGAAAAAAGAGTTGTACAACTATCAGCGGCGATCGAAGGTGTTTATTAAGCTATTACAGCGTTAATTGGCGCGGCAGTGGGTGGATTGTGTCGCGTTTTGTTCGCTAATATGTGTTTTTACTTATATTGCATATTGAGGGATAGTAAGCTTTAGTATGTCTTTATCATCCCTTTCTTTACGCACTCGTTTTATTTTGGCCTGCATCGCAGTGCAGGCGCTAATATTGCTCGCATTATTATGTAATACCCACCGTATCTGGTCTGAGATGGCGCAGCAGCAAGAGGCTACGCATATACAGGCACTATCTAGCTTATTGAATGCGGTTTTTTTACCCTCGATGATCGAAGGTGATCGGGTTAAAGCGGCCGAGGTGCTGAATCATCTTCAGTTGGCCGACGAAATCGATTATTTGGTGTTGCTCGATGAGCAGCAGCAAATGATTGCCGCCCGTGGTTGGGATATCGCCGAAAAACTACCGACAACTCGTCAGAATAATTCCTACTCATTGTGGGATCGCCCAAGCGTACAGCATGCTCGCACGCCTTTTCTGGTAAATGGGGTGCAATTGGGAACGCTGAGTTTTGGGCTAAGCAATGCCAGCGTTTATCGGAGTTTTCAAGCTTTAATTTGGCAAAATAGCCTGATGGTTGTGCTGGGTTTTATCGGCTTTATGGGATTGATGCTGCTGGCGGGGTTGTGGATTTCGCGGCATTTATATCGCTTAATTCAAGCGACAGAAACGGCGGCAACTGGCTATTTTGAGCCGGTATTGGCCGCCAATGGCTCGGATGAAATGGCCAAAATATCACAGCGTTTTAATGCGATGGCCCGCGCAATTAAAACGCATGTCATCGCTTTAAAAGACAGTGAAGCGCAATATCAAGCGATTGCCGACGCCAGCAACAGCGCCGAGTTGTGGATCAATCCGGCAGGGCAATTGGTGTGGGCCAATGCGATGGTCGTTCGGATTACCGGCTACTCAGTCAGTGAATGTTTGTTATTGCCCGGTTTTCCATTAACCATTGCCACGCCAGAAGAACGTTTACGCGTTGAAGACACTTTTTTGCAGGCGGTCAATCATAAATCGACGGCACAAGATTATGAATTTCGCGCGATGCGGCGCGATGGCAGTTTATTTTGGGCGGCAGTCAGCTGGCAGCCGATGTTCGATACCGAACAAAGCTATTTAGGCCTCAGAATCAGCCTGCGCGACAATAGCGAAATCAAAGATGAGCGTTTGGCGCTGCGCAAATCAGTGATTGAATTACGCCAGATTCAATCTTTGGGTAAAAGCTATTTGCAGCACGCCGAATCAGAGCGTGCGCGCATGTTGGCTTTATTGGCCGCGATGCGCTTTGGCGTTTTGTTTGTGGATAATAACAATCGGATCGTCTTTTTTAACCCCGCTTTTTGTGAGGTTTGGGGGCTGTCATCGTCACAAGTGATGATCGGCCGTCCGATTGGGCAAATTTTGCAACTGGCGGATAATCGACCGGCGCTCAGTGATGTGCTGTCGTGTTATTTAGAAGAGCATACCTCGCTAGAAGATCGGGTTGATTTTGGTGAAATCACCCTCAATGATCGCCGTGTGATCGTACAAAACTGCTACCGCGTCACCGATCCACAAGGCGTTACCAATGGCCGAATGTGGGTGTATGAAGACGTCACTCAGCAGCGCTTAATCGCTGAGCGGATGGTGAACTTAGCCGAGCGCGACGCATTAACCGGTTTATTTAACCGCCATCGCTTTCAGCAAGAATTAGAGCGCATGGTCAGCGAAGCGAATCGACGCGATCATCAAATGGCCTTGGTGTTTTTTGATTTAGACGAATTTAAACTGGTTAACGATAGCTTTGGCCATACCGTTGGCGATGAGTTGCTTAAAAATATTGCGCGCGAAGTCAATAAACAAGTGCGCCGGCATGAAGTTTTTGCGCGTTTGGGCGGCGATGAATTTGCGGTGCTACTACCGTCTTGCGATGAGTTTGAAGTCAGCAAATTGGCCGATCGGATTGTGCAAACGGTGATGCAAATTCAATTTGCCGCTGGCAGTCATTTGATGCGTCCTTCGGCGTCGGTCGGGGTGGCGATTTATCCATTGCACGCCAACTCAGCCGATCAATTGGTGGCGCACGCCGATACGGCAATGTATCAAGCCAAGGCGGCAGGCAAGAATACTTGGCGAATTTATCGCCCAGACGCCGATCACTCACGCAATGAGTTAAGCCGATTATCGTGGAAAGAGCGCATTGTCGATGCCTTAGAAAACGATGGTTTTGAGCTGCATTACCAAGGTATTTATTACACCCACAATCGGCAACTGGCGCATTTAGAAGCCTTGGTGCGAATGAAAGATCCCGATGTCGAGGGCGGTTGTATTATGCCGGGCAATTTTATTGGCCATGCGGAAAAAACCGGCAAAATCATCGATTTGGATCGCTGGGTAATTAAAGAAGTGATTCGATTATTAGCCCAATATCCAGATTGCCCGTCGATTGCGGTCAATGTGTCGGGACGATCATTTGATGAGCCCGAATTACCGCTGTATATCGCCAGCTTGCTCACGCAACACGCGGTGGACCCGAAGCGCTTATTGGTTGAATTAACCGAAACGTCAGCCGTATCGGATTTATCCGATGCCCAGCGCTTTATCGACGCGCTGCGCTCAACCGGTTGCGTGGTGTGTTTGGATGACTTTGGCGTGGGCTTTGCGTCGTTTGCGTATTTGAAACAGCTCAAAGCCGACGTGTTAAAAATTGATGGCTTGTTTATTCGCGATTTGCCCAATGATAGAGACAGCCAGATTTTTGTTCGTGGCATGGTGAGCATTGCGCATGATATGGGCAAAACGACGATTGCTGAGTTTGTCGAAAGCGAAACGATTTTTAATATGTTGCTTGAATTTGGGGTGGATCAGGTACAAGGGTATTGGCTCGATCAACCGCAAAAAAACCACCCTGGACTTAAGTAGTATATCGCTGCAAGCCTTGATAATAAAAACATGCAGTTATATACCGGGATGGTTTTTCTGATTTTAAAACCGATTGATGCTGTGCCGCGCTCGGGTCCCTGTCGCGGATTGCGGCTGTAAACAGCCGTGCCGCAGGCACTTAGAATCTGCAATATGGGTTGCAGATCCATCCTCTTCGATCGTTTATTGGCTAATCACCGCTTGGATGTTTTTCTCACCGGTTACTCGGCTGATGGTATTCATCGCTTCGCTGCGGCTGGCAAAAGGCCCGAGTCGAACGCGGTAAAGGTTGCTGCTGCTGTGGATGCTGAGTTTATTGCTGTCTTGATCGAGCTCTCTGGCGACGTGCGCTTTAAAGCTTTCGGCATTGCTTTGCGTCGAAAACGCACCTAGCTGCACATACACTTTGCCATTGCTTTCGGCGACGGGAATGGGGCGTGGCTTATTGTTTACCGGCGCTGGGGTGCTGTGAACGGCAACTTTGGCGTTGGCAATGATGTCGCTCGGGGCGTCGCTTGGCATGAGGCTTTCGACGATGACTTCGGCGCTGCCATTATTGGCGTAGCCCAAACGGCAAGCCGCCAAAAAAGACAAATCCATCACGCGGCCTTTATGAAATGGCCCTCGATCATTCACCCGCACAATCACGCTGCGGCCATTTTTAACATTGGTCACGCGGGCATAGCTGGGGATCGATAGCGTGGGATGCGCGGCGGTCATTTGAAACATATCGTAGGTTTCGCCGATGCTGGTTTTTTGCCCGTGAAATTTACGTCCATACCAGCTGGCAATGCCTTGCTCTTTGTAGCCATCAATTTGACTATGCGGCGTAAACGACAGTCCGAGCACGGTATACGGGCGATTGGCCCAGGTATGTGGCGTTTCCCAGCGTGGAATTGGTTCGAGCACTTGATCTAGATTGGCGGGAAAGTCCGCCATCGGGCCATCGTCTTTATAAAAAGCCCCGTTGCCGGAGCTGGCCTTATAGCTGCAGTTATAGGGTGATGGGGTGCCGGTCATGGTTGACGGCTGAGTGGGTGCTGGAACTACGGGCCGTGGCGTGGGTTTTTCTGGCGTGCTGCTACAAGCGGCCAGTAATAAACTGGCGCACACTAGCGTAGCCGAGTGAGTGAATTTCATATTAAGCCTTCATCAGTGGGCGATCACGCTGGATGCTCATTAAAATACCAAAACCGGCCAAAATCGAAACCATTGACGTACCGCCGTAGGAAATGAGCGGTAAAGGCACGCCAACCACTGGCAGCAGGCCAGTGACCATGCCCATATTCACCAGCGCATAGGTAAAGAAATTCATCGAAATTGCCCCGGCCAATAGGCGACCAAACAAGGTTGATGCACTATTGGCAATCATCAGGCCACGGAATATCACCGCCATATACAGTAGCAATAACAATCCATTGCCCAGCAAACCAAATTCTTCGCCATACACCGCGAAAATAAAGTCGGTGGTGCGCTCGGGGATAAAATCCAGATGCGTTTGTGTGCCGGCCAACCAGCCTTTGCCAAATAGCCCGCCCGAACCAATGGCAATCGTGCCTTGAATAATGTGGTAGCCCGCGCCTAGTGGGTCTTCCATTGGGTTGAGCATGGTGGCGATTCGGCGGCATTGGTATTCGTGCAAAATATTAATGCATAAATCCCAATGGGTAACGGTGTAGGCGACAACAGCAATCGCCGCACTCATCACTGCCAATACGGCCCAAGGCAGGCCGGCAAAAAATAAGATATAAAAGCCCGATGAGGCCACCAGCAAACTGGTGCCTAAATCGGGCTGTTTCATAATTAACAGCACCGGAACGATAATAATGCAGGCGCCAGCAATAAAGTGGCGTTTACTCAGGCTGGCCTGAAAATGATTGAAATACCACGCCACCATCAGCGGCAAGGCAATCCGCATGATTTCTGATGGCTGAATCCGGGTAATGCCAATATTGAGCCAGCGGGTTGCGCCGTGGCTGGTAATGCCAAAAAACTCCACCAAAATCAGCAAAATGACACCGCCAACATAGGCGGGCAATGCCAGTTGCATTAAGGTTCTTTGCTGAATATTGGCGACAAACCACAAGATACCCAGCGAGATACCCATAAAAACAACTTTATCGGTGACACGCTCTAAGTCGCGATTGGATGCGGAATACAGCACCCCCGCCGAAACGGCGAACACCAGTAAAATCAAAATAAATAGCGCAGGATCAATTGGGCGCTTGATACGATCCCAGATATAGCTAATCACCGGTCACTTCCTCGACGATGGCAGGTACGGCCGATGCCGTTTTGCTCGGTGGATCTTCAGGCATTTTGCCCGTGAGGTAATAATCGAGCACTTTGCGCGCAATCGGCGCGGCGGCTTGTGCGCCAAAACCGCCATTTTCAACAATCACCGCCAGCGCAATCGTCGGTTTGTTGGATGGGGCAAAAGCAATAAACCATGAGTGATCACGCAAACGCTCTTTGACTGAATGCGCGTTATATTTAGCGCCTTTTAAGCTATACACCTGCGCCGTACCGGTTTTACCGGCCGACACATATTGCGCGCCGCGAAATACAGGGGCGCCAGTACCAATGGTCATCACGCCTTCCATACCACGGATGACGCGTTCGATATTGGCCGGTTTCCAGTCCATCGCTTTGAGGGGTTTAGGCTCGACCAAGGTTTTGGCGCCACTGCGTGGGTCGGTTAATGTGGCGACAACGTGTGGACGAAATGCTAAACCGCGATTGGCCAAGGTGGCGGTGGCATGCGCCATTTGCATCGGTGTAAAGGCGTTATAACCTTGACCAATGCCGATGGATACGGTTTCACCGGAGTACCATTTTTGCTGTGCTGGATTTTTAAAGCGAGATTTTTTCCACTCGGGGCTCGGTAAAATCCCCGGACGCTCGCCGGGTAAATCCACGCCGGTTGGACGACCAAAATCTAAAGTCCCCATAAATTTGGCGATATTGTCGATGCCCATTTGCACGGCCAGTTGGTAGAAATAAGTATCACTCGATAGTGCAATTGAGCGATCAAAATTCATCGAACCATAACCGCCTTTTTTCGAGTCGTTAAAGCGATGCCCACCGTAAATAAAATAGCCGGGGTCAGAAATCGTTTGCTGCACTAAAGGCAAGTTTTGTTCGAGCGCCGCCATGGCGATAAATGGTTTGTAGGTTGATCCTGGCGGGTATTCACCGCGAATTGCGCGATTGAGTAGCGGCTTATCAATCGACGTGTTGAGTTCATTCCAGCTCACCGGATCAATGCCATCGACAAATAAATTCGGGTCAAAGCCGGGTTTAGACACCAGCGCTAAAATGCCGCCGGTTTGCGGATCGATCGCCACCAAAGAGCCACGGCGATCACCAAATTGTTTTTCGATCATTTCTTGTAATTTGATATCAACCGATAGCGTTAAGTCTTTGCCCGACTGCGGTGCGGTGCGCTTGAGGGTGCGCACGGCACGACCACCGGAGTCGATTTCAACTTGTTCAAAACCGGTTTGGCCGTGTAATTGTTTTTCATAGCTGCTTTCTACACCGAGCTTACCGATGTAATCGGTGCCGCGATAATTGGCAAATACATCGTCTTCTTTGAGGTCTTTAATGTCGCGGTCATTAATGCGGCCGATATAGCCGATTAAATGGCTACCCACTTCACCCAAAGGGTATTGGCGAAATAAACGCGCTTTGAGCTCAACGCCGGGAAATAAATAACTTTGCGAGGCAAAACGCGCCACCTCTACGTCGCTTAGGCGGGTACGAATCGGCAGCGTTTCAAAGTCTTTGGTTTCGTCTTGTAGCTTTTTAAAGCGCCGACGATCGCGTGGCGTAATGTCGACAATGCCTTTTAAGCTGGCAATGGTTTCATCTAAATTGGCGACTTTGGAGGGCGTGATTTCTAGCGTATAGGCTGAAAAATTATGCGCCAGAATCACGCCATTGCGATCGCGGATAATGCCGCGTGATGGCGGAATAGGCACTAAAGAAATGCGATTTTGTTCGGCCAATGTCAGATAGCGGTCGTGCTCAACCACTTGCAACCAAAAAAACCGCGCAAACAACACGCCAAACATGGCAAAAATAAACAGTACCGCGACAATCAGGCGGATTTGAAAAGCAAAACGCTCGCCTTTAGGATTTAAAACAACATTCTTACTCATGGCAAACACCATTGCGGCTTGCCAAACAACCACGACCGATTATTGGCGAAATAGCGAAAAAATAACAGACAGACTGTGCCGGGCGAAAAGAATAGCAAGCATGCCAACTCATAATTCGTCGGGCGCGTCTTTGCGTTGATACATCAGCATCAAATTTGAAAAAGGTGGCCATAAAAACGCGGCAAATAAGCTACCCGCAAAATAGCCCCAACCGACAAAAGGCTCGCCCATGATGCTGCGAATGCACACCATAATGGCCTGCGAAAGTAGCAGTAGCGCGCAAGCAATCAGTGCTTGTTGCCAAAAAGGAAAAATCGCCAACTGCCGCTGCCGCACCAAGGCCAAATAAGCAATGATGGAATACGCCAGCGCGTGTTGCCCCAAAATATTGCCGTTGGCGACGTCCATCAGCACCCCTAAAAAGAAGGCGCAAGCGACACCGACACGGCGCGGCTGATTGAGTGCCCAATAAATAATTAATAAGGCAACAAAATCAGGTGAAAAGTTCATCGCCGTGGCTTGCCACGGCAATAAATTAATTAAGATGGCAACGATAAAAGAACAGAAAATAAAGCCCACGCCAGCCGGGCGTAGTAATTGACGGCTAATTGGCATGGCTCAAGCTCCGGCCGTGCGCTGATCGCGCAAAAGGAATAAAAATACACATTATTTAGTCTTGGCCTTCGGCGCAGAAGCTTCTGTTGGGTAAGGCGGTGGCGCGGTGGGCGCATCCAAAATTAAGAAATAACGATGTTGGTCAATCTTGGCCAAAGGCTCGCTATAAATGCGGGCAAAAGCATTGCCGGTGGTGCGCTCAACTCGCGTCACTCGCGCGACCGGTAAACCCGCCGGATAAATACTATCAATGCCTGAAGTCAGTAGTTGGTCGCCCACTTGCACGTCAACATTTTGTGCCATATTGCGCACTTCGAGCGGCGCATGGCGGCCTGTGCCATACACCACGGTGCGCAATTGATTGCGCGCCACGATCACCGGCACCATGTGATTGCGATCCGATAACAGCCGCACTTCACTGGTGAGCGGTTGCACGCGAACAATTTGCCCAACCACACCGCTGGCGTCGAGCACGATTTGCCCAGCACTAATTTGATTTTGCTGACCTTTATCTAGGACTAATTTTGCGGCAAAAGGATCGCGGCTATTGTAGAGAATTTTGGTGAGTTGCGAGCGGCGCGGCGTGCTTTCGCGGGCAATGCTCAGTGAGCGTAGATTGGCGTTTTCAATTTCTAAAGCCTGCAAACGCATCGCCATACCTTTGGCGGCGAGCTTATCGTTATTGAGCGCTTTGTTTTCGCTGACCAATTGGGCTTGTTGCTGCAGAAAATCGCCACCTTCAATCACCGCATTGATCGGCGTGGTGGCCAGCCATTGCAAAGGGTATAGCGCCAAAGACAGCTTATCGCGAGCGAGCCCCAACCATTGATAGTTGGCATCGCCGAAAATCAGCGCCAGCGAGAGTGCAGAAAAAATCAAAACACGCGTCAGCGGTTTCGGGCCTTGCTTAAAAAAGGCGGGTTGATTAGCTTGCATTGGATCTGCGAAGTAGTGAAGGTGTGAGGATGGCGAAAGTGTGAAAGCCGATACGAATGCCTAAACCAGCAAAGGCTTGGCATACGCCAAGCCCCATTTGCTTTACCTTACCGCCGATCTAATCAGTCATTAGCAAAAATGCCGATGCCGCCTTTATCGAGCTTTTCAAGTGCTTTACCTGAACCGCGTACCACGCAAGTGAGTGGATCTTCGGCCACAATCACCGGTAGACCGGTTTCTTCCATCAGTAAGCGATCTAAGTCGCGCAATAAAGCGCCACCGCCAGTCAGTACCATGCCTTTTTCGGCAATATCAGCACCGAGCTCTGGTGGGGTTTGTTCCAGCGCTTGTTTGACTGCTGAAACGATTTGATTGAGTGGATCAGTCAAGGCTTCAAGAATTTCGTTGCTAGAAATCGTGAATGAGCGTGGAATGCCTTCGGCCAAATTGCGACCTTTGACTTCCATCTCACGTACTTCGGCGCCCGGGAAGGCCGAACCGATGCGTTTTTTGATTTCTTCAGCGGTGGTTTCGCCGATCAACATGCCGTAGTTACGACGGATGTAGTTGATGATTGATTCATCAAACTTATCGCCGCCAACGCGAACGCTCGTGGCGTAAACAATGCCGCCCAGTGAAATCACGCCGACTTCGGTGGTGCCACCACCAATATCCACTACCATTGAGCCGGTCGCTTCTTCAACTGGCAAGCCTGCACCCATGGCGGCAGCCATTGGTTCTTCGATCAATTCCACTTTGCGTGCGCCAGCGCCTAGCGCTGATTCACGAATCGCACGGCGCTCAACTTGCGTCGAGCCGCAAGGAACGCAAATCACGATGCGCGGTGGCGAGCTAAACATACGGCTTGGGTTCACTTTTTTAATGAACTGTTTGAGCATTTGTTCGGTAATGGTGAAATCGGCAATCACGCCGTCTTTCATTGGGCGCACGGCATTAATATTGCCCGGCGTGCGGCCAAGCATTTTTTTGGCTTCTGTACCGACCGATAAAATGGTTTTCTTGCCTGAAGGGCCGCCTTCTTGTTGAATGGCGACGACCGACGGTTCGTCCAATACAATCCCTTTGCCTTGCATGTAAATCAAGGTGTTAGCTGTACCCAAGTCGATGGCGATGTCGTTGGCAAAGTAGCCAGAGAGAAGTCCAAACATTAATAATCCCGCAATGATGTTGTGTGATGGCAAGCCAAACTTCAGTTCAGCCCACTGTAAATTGGGCGAATGCTCGTATTATGCTGTATTGCAAGGAATCAAGCTCCGCATTTATTTTTAATTTCGCGTCCACTGTAAATGCTACCGCGAGCCTTTGCCGTAGGTGGGAGAAACAAACCCGATATGATACCCTATTGCGATGTTGTTTAAGTAGCTTTAACGCGGTAAATACGACCACGTTCCGATTAAAGTTCGCTGTACTTGGTCAGCAAAGTGATACCGTAGTTTCAGGATAAAAAAATGCGGTAAATTTAAGCTTAGTTGATGTTGGTTTTGCGCCGTGCGGGCACCATTTTCGCGGCAAATCCAATGTTGACCGAGTCTAGCCACGTTCCGATTAAAGTTGTTGTGTTGCTCAACACGACTGCGCAGCGATTTAGGACGTATCTACAGGGAAATAAATATGTCGCTATCGATAGACGATGTACAGCGCATTGCGCGTCTGGCACGGATTGCCGTGACCGAAAATGAAGTGATTGAGAGCCATAAGCAACTCAATCAACTGTTTAGTTTGATTGAAGAAATGCGCAGCATCGATACCACTGGTGTTGAGCCTATGCCACACCCACAAGACATGCTACTGCGCTTGCGTGACGATGTGGCGACCGCGACCAATCGCCGCGAAGCCTTTCAGGCGATTGCCCCTGCGGTTGAAAACGGCCTTTATCTGGTTCCGAAAGTCATTGAATAAGGAATTAGGGTCGGGGAGTAGGGCGTTGGGAGTGGGGAGTAAAACCTGCTGCTTTGACGCCCTACGCCCTATGCCCTACGCACAAATATGCTAACCATCAAACAAATCATTGACCAACTCGCTAGCGGTGAAACCACGGCTGTCGCGTTGGCAACGCAATATTTAGATCGCATTGCGGCGCATCAGCACCTCAATGCCTTTATTACCGTTGACCGTGAAAAATCGCTGGCGCAAGCGGCTGCTGCCGATGCTGCGCGGGCTGCCGGTGATACCCGACCGTTGCTCGGTGTTCCTTTGGCCCACAAAGATATTTTCTGCGCTGAAGGCTGGAAAACATCGTGTGGTAGCAAAATGCTCGACAACTTTATTGCGCCGTATTCGAGCAATGTGGTTGAGCGCTGTGACGCTGCCGGCTTGGTGACGTTAGGCCGCACCAATATGGACGAGTTCGCGATGGGCTCTTCCAATGAAAACAGCTTTTACGGTCCAGTTAAAAACCCTTGGGATTTAACCGCCGTACCTGGCGGCTCGTCCGGCGGTTCGGCAGCGGCAGTGGCCGCGCGATTAGTGCCAATGGCTACTGGCACGGATACCGGTGGTTCGATTCGGCAGCCTGCGGCATTTTGCGGCATCACGGGGATTAAACCGACCTACGGTACGGTGAGTCGTTTTGGCATGATCGCTTACGCCAGCTCGCTTGATCAAGGTGGCGCAATGGCGCAAACCGCTGAAGACTGCGCGATTTTGCTCAATGTGATGGCTGGCTTTGACGAGCGTGATTCCACCAGCTTGCAGCAAGCGAGCGAAGACTACACCCGCGATTTAAACCAATCGTTAGCTGGACTGAAAATCGGCCTGCCACGCGAATATTTTGCTGATGGTTTGGCGGGCGACGTGCGTGCAGCAATTGACGCCGCAGTGGCCGAATTCAAAAAACTCGGTGCCAGCATTGTTGACGTGAGCCTGCCGAATACCCAAATGGCGATTCCAGCGTATTACGTGATCGCACCAGCCGAAGCCTCAACCAACTTAAGCCGTTTTGACGGCGTGCGTTATGGCCACCGTGCTAGCGAGTACTCGGGTTTGAACGAAATGTACGAAAAAACCCGCGCCGAGGGCTTTGGTGATGAAGTCAAACGCCGCATTCTGACCGGTGCGTATGTACTCAGCCACGGCTATTACGACGCTTACTACCTGCAAGCGCAAAAAATTCGCCGCATGATTGCCAATGATTTCCAAGCGGTATTCAAAGAATGCGACGTATTGTTTAGCCCGGTTTCGCCAAGTACCGCATGGAACTTAGGCGAAAAAACCGCCGATCCAGTGGCGATGTATCTCGAAGACATTTACACGCTGGGCGTGAATTTGGCGGGCTTGCCAGCCATGAGCGTACCCGTAGGCTTTGGCAGCAACGGCCGCCCAGTCGGCATGCAAATCATCGGCAACTACGCCGGTGAAAGCCGCATGCTCGGCATGGCGCATCAATACCAGCAAGTGACCGATTGGCATACCAAGGCACCGCAACTTTAAACGGAGGTCGCAATGGCATTGACGCAAAGTGATTTTGTTTCGCCTGAGCAATATTTGGCGGAAGAACAATTACGGCAGGAACGACATGAATATTATGACGGACTCGTTTATGCGATGAGTGGCGGTAGCTATGCTCACAGCACGTTGGCGAGTAACTTTCAATTTCTACTCAAGTCACATTTAAAAGGCTCTGGATGCCGCGCCTCTAATAGTGATATGCGTTTACGCGTTGATGTGGCTAATTGTTGTTTTTACCCCGATGTATCGGTGCATTGCGGACAAGTAGAGGCGGCAATGCTTTCTTTGCCTTCGGCGCGGATTGTGGTTGAAGTATTGTCTCCGTCAACGGCGGCTTATGACCAAGGGCGAAAATTTGATATTTATCGCCAGCTCGCCGATTTGCAAGAATATGTACTCGTCGATTCTGAATCGCGGAATGTGCATGTATTTCACCGTGCCGACAATGGAGATTGGGTTTTTCACGGCTATAGCGGCAGTGAAACAATTCAGCTGGCCAGTATTGATTTTTCTGTGTCGTTGACTGAACTGTACGACGACACGGGCATAGAGGAATAAACCATGAAATGGGAAGTCGTCATCGGGCTAGAGGTTCACACTCAGCTCACCACAAAATCGAAAATTTTCTCACCCGCCAGCACGGCTTTTGGTGCTGCGCCTAATACGCAAACGGCGGTGGTCGATATCGCCTTGCCGGGCGCTTTGCCAGTGATGAACCGCGCCGCCGTTGAGCGCGCGATTCAGTTTGGCCTGGCCATCGGCGCGAACGTCAAACGCAGATCCGTGTTTGATCGTAAAAACTACTTTTACCCTGACTTGCCAAAAGGCTATCAAATCAGCCAAATGGATTTGCCGATTGTTGAAGGCGGCGTCATCACCATTCAAGTTGGCTTAGAGACGCGCAGCATCAACCTCACTCGCGCCCATTTAGAAGAAGATGCCGGCAAATCGCTGCACGAAGACTACCAAGGCATGACCGGCATCGATTTAAATCGCGCCGGTACGCCATTGCTAGAAATCGTCTCTGAACCAGAAATGCGCTCCAGTGCCGAAGCCGTGGCGTACGCCAAAGCGCTGTACGAGTTGGTGACGTGGATCGGTATTTGCGATGGCAATATGTCGGAAGGCTCATTCCGTGTTGATGCTAACGTTTCGGTACGCCCGGTTGGCCAAGTTGAGCTTGGCACTCGCCGCGAAATCAAGAATCTGAACTCGTTTAAATTCTTGCAGCAAGCGATTGATTACGAAATCCGCTGGCAAATCGAAACCATCGAAGACGGTGGCCGCGTGGTGCAAGGCACGGTGCTGTTCGATCCCGATAAGGGCGAAACGCGCATGATGCGCAGCAAAGAAGACGCGCACGATTACCGCTATTTCCCAGATCCAGATTTGCCACCGCTAGTGATTTCAGAAGAATGGATTGAGCGCGTACGCAGCGAATTGCCTGAATTGCCAGTGGCAATGCAAGCGCGCTTTATCGAGCAGTACGGTATATCCGCCTACGACGCGCGGATGTTGACCTCTAGCAAGATACTGGCCGCTTACTTTGAAGCCACCGTTGCTGCTGGCGCCGACGCCAAGCTCGCCGCCAACTGGATCATGGGCGATATCTCCGCCACGCTGAACCGCGAAGAGAAAACCATTGCCGATTGCCCAATTTCCGCTGCCGCTTTGGGCGCGCTGATTGCTCGTATTTCGGATAACACCATCAATAACAAAACCGCTAAAGACGTGTTGAAGAAGATGTGGGAATCGGGGGCCACCGCCGATGTGATTATCGAGCGCGACGGCTTGAAACAAGAGTCCGACACCGGCGCGATTGAAGCGATTGTTGATACCGTACTGGCAGCCAATCCGAAGGCGATTGAGGAATATCGCAGCGGTAAAGAGAAGGCGCTTAATGCCTTAGTCGGGCAGGTAATGAAAGGCTCCGGCGGCAAGGCCAATCCAGCGATGGCGTTGGAGTTGTTGAAGAAGAAGGTGGGGTGAGATGAAAAAGCGGATCAATAAAATGATTCGCTTTTTTATTTTTAACAACTTGAAATTATAATGGACTCATTTATGAATAAATCGTTGTTGGTTATTTTTATTTGTTTACTTAGTCAATTCTCATATTCCGAAGATATAAAGCCAACTGTTCTTGATGTTTATAAAACAGGAAAAGATGGAAAGTCTAAAGCATTGCTTGGTGGGCTTGTTAATATGGATGCAATTTATACAGAAGCAGGATCAAATTGCACTCAGATGATTGGGATGATTAAGGTTGGTGGTATTCAATTTAGTGAGAGTGGGGCAACTTTAGAGAGTTTTCGCTTTGTTGATGCGAAAAATAATCAATGGTCAGTTCCAACCAACATTAAAAATTTATCATCAGTAGATAGGTCAAGGGCTAATAATTTTATCCGTCAAGGTAAAAGCTATTTTGCACATGTACAAGTATGTGGAAGTGGTGGGTTTGCGAGTTTAATTAGCCTGTATGATCCAAAGGTTACATTTGGCGCTTTTGATTAAATGTTTTTTCAAAGGAATATTTTTTATGACAAAGGTTGAAGACGCTCTGTAGGTACGATTAGCGAAGCGTAATCGTACGCATGTGTCCATTCCCCCGATTTCGCTTTGCTCTATCGGGGCTACGGAACTGTATGCGTTATCCGAATTATTCTCACAATTCTATTGGATAACGCATTATCAACTGATTTACGCTTTGGGGATTAAGTCTGTGCGTTGCTTACAAACGAGAGTTGATGATATTTGTAACTCGTAAGCCGCAATCGATCCGAATTCGATGCCATCGTAACTCGTAAGCCGCAATCGATCCGAATTCGATGCAATCGTAGGGGGCAATGAGCGTTAGCGAATTGCACCGGCTTTTGCGTCAATTGCATCGATCTGTATGCAAATTGCAAAATGGGTGAATTGAATCGTGTGCTGTGGTTGCTCCACGATTGCTCGGCGCAATTCGCTTTGCTCATTGACGCCCTACGTTTGGCGTTACTTTTACGGATGGTTCGTAAGTCGCAATGATCTTTAACTCGTAAGCCGCAATCGATCCGAATCGATGCAATCGTAGGGGGCAATGAGCGTTAGCGAATTGCACCGGCTTTTGCGTCAATTGCA
>NZ_CAMTIA010000035.1 GCF_947072475.1 uncultured Deefgea sp. | reverse complement strand
AGTTGGTAGAGCAGTGGACTTTTAATCCATTTGTCGCAGGTTCGAATCCCGCACGACCCACCATCCTCTTGCAGGAGAGTAAATCGTTTAGTGTATTATGCAAAACCCATTCGTTGGGCCGTTAGCTCAGTTGGTAGAGCAGTGGACTTTTAATCCATTTGTCGCAGGTTCGAATCCCGCACGGCCCACACTCAATACCATGTAAAAAGCCCAGCTGAAAAGTTGGGCTTTTTGCTATCCGCTCGCAGCAGCATAGACTCGGCGATACCATGCGTTCTCAGTAAGGCTACATTTAAATACGCATTCAACATCACACAAGCAATGGCTAGCAGTGTATAAAGTTGGCGTAATTAATAGTTACTATTTTGGGTCGCGTTATGAAAATCAGCGTTGTTATTCCTTATTTCAATCCACAGCCAAGCCATTTTTCAGCCATGCTCACCGGTTTAGCACAAGCCGATTGGTCGATGTTTACTGCGCTTGAATTTATTTTCATCAACGATGGCGGGACAAAACCGCATTCGGATCACTTTACGGCACTTCGAGCGGCGCTACCGGCACTGACAACATTCACAATACAAGAGATTGACTTTGCCGAAAATCGCGGCGTCTCGTGCGCGCGCAATACCGGCATGGCGGCCGCCACAGGAGACTGGATTGCGCTGCATGATGCCGACGATATCAGCCTGCCATTGCGCTTTGCCGTCTCGGTCGCATTTTTGCAGCAGCACCCCGAAGTGATTGCCGTTGCTGGCGATATGCAAGTTTTTAACGAGCAAGGCAACACCGCCATTCGCTTGTTTCCAATGTCGCATGCTGAGATTTGCGTCGATCAATTGTTTTACTGCGCGATGGCGCAACCCGCCATGGTGCTCAATCGCCAGCGCTGGCTCGACAGCGGCGTGCGTTACACCGCCAACATGGACATGGCGCAAGATTGGGATTTTACGGTTCGCTTAAGCCAGCACGGTGAGTTGGCTAATTTAGGCATTCCTTTGGTTCGTTATCGTCAACACCCCAGCCAGCGCAGCAGCGGCATTTTACGCGACGATGCCAACCCTTATGTGCGCCATATTTGGCAAGCGCAATTACAAAACCTCGGTTGTGATCCATGCCCTCAGACACTCAAGGTGCATGCGCTACTTTCTCCTTATTGGTTATGGCAAATTAACGAGCGCGCCCCCGCGTGGTTACTCGATGAGGCTGCCGTTTTACACTGGGGCAATGCATTACAAAACGCCAACCAAAGTCAGCATTATGTTGATGCCAAATTACTCGAACAAAAGATTTCGCGCTTGCAACAAGCATGGCGGGCGTGGAAAGCCACAGGGCCTGATCCGCTCACCATGCAGCGCTTAGGCTAGGGTCTGTTGACATTTGGTTTGCCAACCGAGTTGGCGTGGATTTTGGCCCGTGGCAAGGCACGAAGCGAGCAGCGTAGTCACGCTACGCCAGCGCTTAACGCAAAATACCCATCCGCAATCCACTGGTCGCAATCATCACTGAGCGCCATACCCAAAACTGAGCCTGTTGAATGATTGCAGCTTGCTGATTATTGGTTAATTGCTCGACAACAAGAAGAGCCAGATACTTTGTTGTTCAGCGCCGCCTGAGCATCACTGGCGATACTGAATAGGGGCTAACGCTAAAAAGCTTGATGGATGCGACCGATTTCTCGCCGCTATTTGCGCGCTTACCGAGTAGCGTTCGGATGAAATTGAACGTTTAAATCTTAGACTCTGTTGACGTTGGATTTTGCGTCGCAGCTTACGTAATTTTCGCGGCGAATCAAGGCGTAGTCAGCGATACATAGTCATGCTATGTGAGTTTGCTACAGAGTCGCCGCAAAAAGCGCCCAGCCTGCAGGGTTTTTGGCGGCGAGCAAACCCAACGCCAACCAAGCCTAACCACCACTGGCAGCGGATTAGGCTTGAAATTGCGCGATATTTGTTTGTAAATCCGCGACTAAGCCAAGTAATTGATCAGCCTCAAGACTGATTTGATCAACCGCATTGCTCGCGGTATCAATTTTGCGATTTATTTCCAACATGGCGTTGGCGGTGTCTTGAATTGAAAGCGTTTCTTTTTGTGCGGCGCTGGCAATGCCCATCGATAAGACTTTCATTTCTGTGGTGTTTTGCACAATCGCATTTTGCCCTTGCATCGCACTGGCGACATCCAGCGCGCCTTGATTCACGCCCTCGCTGACCTCGTGCATGGCTTTGGCCGCTTCACTAGTGGCTTGACCTATATGCTGTGTCATTTTGGCGATATCGGCAGTGGATGCCGCTGTTCGCTCTGCCAGTTTGCGAACTTCATCGGCCACCACCGCAAAGCCACGTCCGGTATCCCCGGCTCGAGCGGCTTCAATGGCGGCATTTAAGGCCAATAGGTTGGTTTGATCGGCAATATCTTTAATCACGGTGGCCATACTATCAATGGCGGCGGCAGCTGAACCTAACTCTTGAATCATGCTCGACGATTGCCGTGTAACCACCACTAAATTGGCCGTTGCATGGTGTGAGCGCGACATACTGGCGTGCGCTTCGTTGGCGGTTGCGGTGGTGGTGGTCGCCCGCTCGGTGGTCAAATCGACACTATGCAATACGCTTTCAACTGATTCGGCCAATTGATCGGTAATTATTTTAATTTGATGCGCGTCTTGGCTGGCTTGATTGGCCAATTGACTGGTATTGGCACAGAGCCCTTTTAGCTGATTCGATACGCGAGCCACTTCTGCTGCTGCGTGTTGAATCAAATTCACGGTATGGGCTTGATTTTGAATGAGTTGATTCACAGCCTTGGCCATTTCACCCAGTTCATTGCTGCCTAAATCAGGTAAGCGGCGACGAAAATCACCGTTGAGGTTGGCCAAAAAGGTTTGCACCATAAAAATAGGCCGAGTAATCGCGCGGCTCACCCACCAAATACCCATCAGCAATAAGCCGGTCGCAATCATCACTGAGCTCCAGACCCAAAGCTGAGCTTGTTTAATAATCGCAGCTTGTTGATCATTGGCCTGATGAATATTGTTCTCAATCAGCGAGCTAAATTTCTCCATACTGCCTTCGAGCCGACCAAAAACTTGAAAGAAATTTTGATAGGTAGCAGTGGCATCGCCATCGTGTTTTTCAAATTTATCCGCAGTAACTTGTGCCATTCGTACATATTCAGCAAGATCAGGCTTTAGCGCATTTAAGGCGTCACGTTCATTTTCTGGCAATGGCATCTGATCATTTTCAGCGACCAAACGGTTAAAGTTTTCTAAGTGTTCTTTTAAACCCGCTTTCACGGCTTTAATTTCATCAGGGTCTGGATTGGCCACCGCAAACAGTCGATTCATATCCAAGACATCGGCCCGAATACCGTCATGCATCATATCGGCTTCGGTCTGATTTCTGAGCAAAGTCGTTCCCTTACTCACTGCCTCAATACTCTGCACCAAATGGTTATTATTCAGATAGGCGATCGCACCAACAAATAACATTCCGGTGAGTGCCAATAGACCCAAAATCGTAATTTGCGTACGGATTTTAAATTGATTCATCATGCCATCCCTTGAATCGACTCAATATAGCCCCCCACCAATAATTAATTTTCGTGGGTTTATATCAACGTGTTAGCAACCCTTTTTAGACCGCCTACAACGGTATTGCAACGAATTTCTGACGCGAGCAACTGTAAAAATTTACTTAAAACTTATAAATACACCATCAATACACATGCATTAGACAAAATAAATGGCCTTCTTTCGCAAGAAGGCCATCGGATTAATGCAGCAACACCATGTTAGTTGTTATACGCTTTCTCACCGTGGCTAGAGACATCCAGTCCTTCACGTTCTTCATCTTCTTTCACGCGCAGGCCAATCGTCATATCAACCAATTTATACGCCACCACCGCCACCGTACCCGACCATGCAATCGTCACTAAAACACCCAGCGTTTGGATTTTAACTTGATCGATAATGCTATACGACGTCGCTACGCTATTGCTCACGTAATCCCATACGCCAGTGCCACCCAGATCTGGGCTGGCAAATACGCCGGTCAAAATCGCCCCAACAATACCGCAAACGCCATGCACGCCAAACACATCTAAAGAGTCATCCGCACCCAATAAACGTTTCAAGCCATGCACACCCCATAAACCAGCAATACCGGCAATCACGCCCATCACCAAGCCACCACCGACCCCGACAAAACCCGCCGCAGGGGTAATCACCACCAAACCGGCCACCGCACCCGATGCCGCACCCAATAATGAAGGTTTACCTTTCCATAACCACTCAATCAGCAACCAAGTCATTGCCGCAGTCGCAGGAGCGACCCAAGTATTCACAAAGGCCAAAGCTGCAGTACCGTTGGCCTCAAGCGCCGAGCCGGCGTTAAAACCAAACCAGCCAAACCAGAGTAATGAAGCACCAATCATCGTCATCGTTAAACTATGTGGCGTCATTGGATCACGGCCATAACCAATCCGTTTGCCGACAAAATACGAACCAATCAAACCGGCCACTGCGGCATTAATATGCACCACCGTACCACCGGCAAAATCTAAAGCACCATCTTGGAATAAAAACCCAGCGGTCGCCGCTGCTGCGGTCGCTGCCGCCGCATCGGTATACGCATCAGGACCGGCCCAGTACCAAACCATATGGGCGATGGGCAAATAAGAAAACGTAAACCACAGCACGCAAAACACCAATAGCGCAGAGAACTTAATGCGTTCCGCAAACGAGCCGACAATCAAACCGCAAGTAATTGCGGCAAATGCGCCTTGAAACGCAATATAAATCAGCTCAGAAATACCAACGCCTTTATTAAACGTGGCGGCAATTGAATCTGGCGTGACCCCATTAAGCAGTATTTTTGACGTAGAGCCAAAAAATGCATTGCCCTCAGTAAACGCCAAGCTATAGCCATAAATCACCCACAGCACGCTGATCAAGCTAAAGATACTAAATACTTGCATCAGCACCGACAGCATATTTTTGCTGCGCACCAAGCCACCATAAAACAGCGCCAAACCTGGTATCGACATCAAAATCACTAAGGCCGTAGCCACAAACAACCAACTGTTATCGCCTTTATTCACCGTCATCACCGGCGCTGCAATCGCAGCAGCGGTGTTTTGAACGCTCACTGCCACTTCGACCACCGCCTCCATCGTTGCCGAGGCCGCACTGGCAGTGATCGCGTCAGCGGCAAAACTAGGGGCCGCCACCCACATGGCGGAAAACAAAGCTAATGATGCGAGTATTTTTTTCATTTTCATGCGCTCCAGATCAAATCTATCGTGATGTATCGCTAGCGAATTATTTTTTCTGTTGATATCGATGGCGATCAGCTCAATTTAAATTGCGGCGTCACCCGTTTCACTGGTACGAATTCGCACCACGTGCATCAAGTCAAAGACAAAGATTTTTCCGTCGCCGATTTTTCCGGTGTGGGCGGCTTTTTCAATCGCTTCTATCGTTTGCTCGAGCAACTCATCAGCAATCGCAATTTCCACCTTAACTTTGGGCAAAAAATCGACCACATACTCAGCACCGCGATACAACTCGGTATGGCCTTTTTGGCGACCGAAACCTTTTACCTCGGTCACAGTCAAACCTTGCACACCAATTGCTGACAAGCCTTCACGAACTTCATCAAGCTTAAAAGGCTTGATAATTGCGCTTACAAATTTCATGGTGTAACTCCTTATGCAAACGGTTAGATTGGTAAGTAAAATAGTTAGCATGAAGCGTGCCAGCTCAGCTTGGCGGTATTTTTCATTGATTTAGATTCACGCCGATCCAAGATAGCACTGTTGCAGCGCAATATTTAAATCAAAGGTGGCGCATGCTGCTCCTTCTTGGTGCATGTAAATCAAACTGTTGTGAATTTGAATCTGCTAAACTGGATTCAACCATTGCCAATACTTGGAGAAAGTGATGTTAAAAGACAAATTTTTCGATGAAATCAGCAATAAAATCTCAGAAGCCATCGCCGCCAGTCCAGCGAAAGATCTCGAAAAAAACGTGCGCGCCATGATGGGATCGGCATTTAATAAAATGGATTTGGTCACGCGTGAAGAGTTTGAAATTCAACAAGAAGTGCTCGCCCGCACCCGCGAAACGCTGACCCAAATGGAAGCGCGCGTTACAGAACTAGAAATGCGCCTGCAAACTAACAACCCACAAGACGGCATATAAAACTGACGCCTCAGCAACATATGCAACAAAACAATAAGAAACCGAGCCATGTGCTCGGTTTTTTTGTACCATGAAAAAAACAACGACAAAAAGAGATCGCCATGTCTGCCGCCGACGCCCGACTCAATCCAGAACCTTGCGCCTCTAGTTTCTATTTAAGCTACGCCAGCATTCTCGATCTCGACCATTTAGCCCCCTTATTTAATGCCTATCGTCAATTTTATGGCTGCCCCGATAATGTGCCAGAAGCACGGGCTTTTTTAGCCGAACGATTGGCAACTGGCGATTCAAAGATTTATTTAGCGCGCAATAGTGCCGGAGAAACCCTCGCCTTTGCGCAAGTCTTTGCCTGCTTTTCATCGATTGCTTTGTGTCGGAGTTGGGTACTGAATGATTTGTATGTGCAACCGGCTTATCGCGGTCAGCACGTGGGCGAAGCCTTATTGGCTCAAGTTGAAAAAGAAGCACAAGCGGCCGGAATCGGCATGCTGATGATGGAAACCGGCCCAGAAAACGTGCGCGCCCACCGCATTTATCAAAAAATGGGTTATGCCCGCGAAATGGGTTATTTGCATTTTGTTCGGCGGCTCAAGCAATAACGCCACACGCTCACGGTGTAAATCCGTCACCGTGATCAGCGCCGCGCACCAATCCGACACGTAAAACACTGCGCAAAATCATTGATCAATCAGATAGACATTCAATTTTAATCTTCAACAGGCAAAATACGCGGATTGCTAGTTACCAATCTTAGGTTTTGCTCGTGGCGCAAGAAGTACTGAATTTTATTGATCAAGAAATTGCCGGCGGCAGCGGTTTGCTACAAGCCATGCAAGCGGCTGAGCGTGCATTCAATTTGAGTTCAAAACAGGTGTATAGCCTGCTACCTTATTTCGATCGCCGCATGTATTAAGATACATGGGTAGTGTATGGGGGCGAAGCGGGCCGATAAGCCGGGTCCTGTCCAGATGTTGCCATCCGTGACCATCATTCCTCTAGGCGCACCATTACTGATGCGCTCAAGCAACCTACCCGTAGACTCAGCGAGCAGCTTCAACGCCTACTGCTTGGTCTTGCTCCGAATGGGGTTTACCCTGCCAGCGACTGTTACCAGCGCCGCGGTGCGCTCTTACCGACCCCTTTACGGGGCTCCTCTGACGAGGACACCTTTTCACCCTTACCGATGACTCAATCCCAATCGCTTCAATCGATTGTTCAACTTGGGTCCATTCAGTATGCAAGCATCCTGAATGGGGGGACTTTGCGCCGCTTACGCGTCGCGAAGTCTCCCACTGGCGGTTCAGCTCTCTGTTGCACTTTCCGTCGGCTCACGCCGCCTGGTCGTTAACCAGCATTCTGCTCTATGGAGCCCGGACTTTCCTCCCCCGCCAGCATTACACTGGCAGCAGCGATGGTCTGTCCCGCTTCGCGGTGGCGATTATCACCGCTATACCGACTCAGGGCAAGTAAAGATCGCCTGCGACCTAAGCCGCACAGATCGCCTTAACGCCAATCTACCAATGAAACGCCAATTGCCGCGCCGCTATTGTGGAAATTATAGTTTTGCAATGAGTCGCCCCAGCCATTAAAAGCCTGCACATAACCATGCAATTTACCGGTAATCGGGAAGGCCCATTCCAATTGGAAGTTCGATCGATTCGGCGTATTACTGCTAAATTTCAAATTATTGCGCCACGTTAACGAAAACACATGGTTCTGCCACGGATAAACCACCACCGTTTCTACTCGCCCGACGTAATCGCTAATATCTGGATTATTGTCGGTACTGGCCGGCTCAGGCACGCGCCACCATGGTTTAATCAGCACCGATAGGTCGCCCGAAGTCAGGCCAAAACTGGCATATAAGCGATTCCACGAGCGCGATAGTGGATTGGTTTGACCATTGGATTGATGCATCGCACCCAAATTAATCATGCGTAATTTGAGCCATTCTGGCCCAGCTTGCACCGGGAAAGTCGCCCATAATTCGGGCTGATAATCGGTCTCTCTGAACGGCGAAGAATTCTGGCTATCGTAAGCCTGCCAATAACTTTGCTGGGTATAAGCGCCCCACACATCCACATCGGAGCCAAAAGCGTCTTGCACCAATTTAGTTTTAAACGAGAGCTGAAACTTAGCTTCTACCTTGCCATAATCTTGATCGCCACGGTGCGAGCAATTCAGTGGATTCGGTGAGCACGGATCGTTATTGACTTTTTTACGCCAAGACACCGGTAAGATATACACCGGCTGGTACGGCTTGATATTAAAAACGCCGTCCTTGTCTTGCGCGGATAACTCCCAACGCTGAGAAAACGTTTCTGCTGTGGCAACAGGCTGATCGGGCGTAGTGATCGTTGCCGCGACCAGCGCGACCGGCGCAGCAATCGGCGCCACTGCCATTGGTGCCAGCGGCTGCGCCAATTGATCATAACAAGCCAGACGATTTTGATTGTCTGCAATCTGTTGGCAAGTCGCCAAATCATTCGCGTGTGCCGAAGCGGCCAGTAAGGCGGCCAAACTCAAGATTGCTTTCATCTTTCACCTTAAAGCCCTCGGCCAGCAAGGGTGTGATTTCAATTGTGCAAAAATCATAACATCGAGCGCTTTACAACGCGTAGCTACGCTGCAAAGCGTTCAGATTTCGCCACAAACTCAAACCAATTATTCGGCCAGCCCTGCCGACTCATGCGTTTTAATCGGCAAACCCGTGGCTTGCGACAAAGCCTCAGCCAGTGCCTGCGCCTTGGCGATATTACTTGCCGTGGCTGAAAAATTAGCAAAGGCAAACCGCTCGCCTTCGCCCTCTGCGCCCGAGAGAATCACCCACACCGTGTCTTTACGAAATAAATTGGGGTCTTGCTCAAAATGAATTTCGCTAAAGGCACTCAAAGGGGTGGTTTTTTTCCACAGCACCAGCAGGCCAAATAGGCAAAAACGACGTTCAAGCTGCCCGTTTTCAAAGCGCTGCTCGCTAGGCAGCGCCCAAAACAGCACAATCCCCGCCAAAATCGAGTAATAAAACAGGCCAAAAAAGTGATTTTCAAACTGCGTGGATTCAATCAATGGCAGACCCCAAATACCTGCTGCAAATAAGGCAGCGCCAGTGATCCACCACGTTGGCGCGCTCACGCCACGCTGCACAACCGTCGCGTCGCCCATTACGCCAGCTTCCATTGCACCAATTCACCGGCGCGCAATGGCACGACGACGCTATCGGCAAAAGCGTATTCAGTCGGCACGACCCAGCTTTCTTTACGTAAGGTCACGGTTTCAGTGCTGACTGGCAAGCCATAAAATGCCGGGCCATTCTGGCTGGCAAACGCCTCTAAACGATCGAGCTTACCGGCTAAATCAAACACTTCGGCATACAGTGGCAACGCCGCGTGCGCGGTATACATGCCGGCACAACCACAGGCGGTTTCTTTCGCGCCTTTGGCATGCGGTGCGCTGTCGGTACCCAAAAAGAATTTATGGTTATCATCGGCGGTTACCGCTTTTACCAAAGCTTGGCGATGGATTTCACGCTTTAAAATCGGCAAGCAATACAGATGCGGGCGAATGCCACCAACCAGCATGGCGTTTCGATTCATCAATAAATGATGCGCCGTCACCGTTGCGGCTACATTGTCTGGCGCACTAGTAACAAAGTCAGCAGCGTCTTTGGTGGTGATGTGCTCAAAAACGACTTTGAGATTGGGGAATTTGGCCAATAGCGGCTGCATAATCCGATCGATAAACACCGCTTCACGATCAAAAATATCGATTTCACTATCGACCACTTCGCCATGCACCAAAAACGGTAGGCCCAATTCAGCCATTTTTTCAATCGCCGGTAATACCTTATTCACGTCGGTACACCCGGCATCTGAGTTAGTCGTCGCGCCTGCTGGATAGAGCTTAACGCCATGCACAAAGCCACTGGCTTTGGCGGCGACAATATCGTCCGCCGTGGTGTTATCGGTTAAATATAAAGTCATCAAGGGCTGAAAAGATTGCCCAGCTGGCACCGCAGCCAAAATGCGCTGGCGATACTCGCCAGCCAAAGCCACATTAGTCACCGGCGGCTTTAAGTTAGGCATCACAATAGCGCGGCCAAATTCACGCACGGTATGCGGCAAAACGCTAGCCAAACCCGCGCCGTCGCGCAGGTGTAAATGCCAATCATCAGGACGAGCGATCGTAATAGTTTGCGTCATGTTTTTTCCTTTTAACAGTCAATGTCCGCCGCCGCAGGATTGATCCATCTGCGGCAGCGAGTGATATAGCAAGGTATTGGCAGGCCACCCTTGATTGATAAGGGCTGCAATCAAATACCTACGTTATTCAGGCAATATTCAGATTGGGTGTTGATTGTGGTTAAAGCATCGCGGCATTCCCTCTCCCTTGATGGGAGAGGGCTAGGGTGAGGGTGATACAACGAAGTGCATTTTAAGCTCACACCCCCATCCCAGCCTTCCCCCATCGAGGGGGAAGGGGCTGCAGTCGATCTGTTTAAACGCGTGCAATTTAAATATCAACTCCAAATCCACATAAAGCCGTTATTCATCTCAATTTGGGTAATTCAACATCGCTCGAACTCGGTTTTAGCGGATGTCTAGCCAGACAAAGTAAACAATGGCTGTTTTTATTCCGAGCGTTTTTTAATCAAAAACAAAAATCGGGCTTCTTCTTGCCATTGCTCGAGCAACTCATTACCGGTTTGCCGGCAAAATGCGGCGAAATCGGTTGGCGTGGCTGGATCGGTGCAGGTCACTTGAACGATCTCTCCACCCGCCAAGGTGGCCAGCGCTTTTTTGGTGCGCAATATCGGTAGTGGGCAATTTAAACCCGACAAATCAATCGTTAATTGCGGGTGAATGCGAGCAGTCATGAGCGCAGGTCCAAGCGAACAAAACGCCATTGTACCGAAGTCAATCCTACCTGTTGCAATCAATCCCAGCTCAAGCTTGGGCAAATTTGCTGCGCTTAAGTTTCGCTTCATACAACGCTGTTTAAATAGCGTCATCAAATCAAAACCACTTTGGAAAACACATTATGAAACTCATGACTTTCTTCGCCGCTGCCACACTCCTCGCCTCAACACTCAGCTTTGCCAGCCGCGATGATGATTGCGCCCCGCACCCCCGCGAGCAATGGGTCAGCGCCACTGAAGCGAAAACCAAAATTGAAGCGCAGGGCTACACCATTACTAGCCTGAGAGTATCCGATGGCTGCTACGAAATCCGAGGCAGCAATAAAGACAATCAACGCGTTAAAGTCTCGTTTGATCCAAAAACTTTAGAAATGGTTGAGTTCGAGCACAAAAACTTTTTTGATTAACGCCACTCAGCGCGCAAGCGTTTGCTTGCGCCCTTCTAATCAAGATCGTCAGCACAATTAAAACGTAATTAGAAACAAGTAAGGCGATATGATGGGCAATCCTGTTTTTGGGGCGAAGCATGGTGATAAACCCGCGAATACCCCCGCAAAAGAGCGCGATTTAACACCATAAAGCGGCGATTTCATCAGTCGCAATCGGCAATACTGGACTCAAACATGCGTATTTTATTAGTCGAAGACGATTTATTACTTGGCGAAGGCATACAAGACGGCCTGATTGACGCGGGCTTTGTCGTTGATTGGTTTCAAGATGGCGAGGCCGGTCGTACCGCACTGCAAACCGAGCATAGCTTTGACTTAGTGGTTCTCGATATTGCGATGCCACGACTCGATGGCCTGAGCTTATTGGCATGGATACGCCGCAACTTGGGCGATTTGCCAGTATTGCTACTGACCGCGCGCGATTCGATAGAAGATCGCATCAAAGGCCTTGATGCCGGTGCCGATGATTATTTAGTCAAACCGTTTGCACTGGGTGAATTGATCGCGCGTTTACACGCCCTATTACGCCGCGCCCATGGCCGCAGCGAAAACAGCCTGACTTGGCACAGCATTGTGCTCGATCCCGTGCACAAAACCGCCAGCAAAGACGGAGCCTCGCTCGATTTAACCGCCATGGAATTTAAACTACTGCATTTACTGATGGCCAACTACCCGCATTATTTATCCCGCAGTCAATTCGACGAAAAACTCTACGGCTGGCAAGGCGAAATTGAAAGCAATACGCTGGATGTGCATTTATCTCACCTAAGAAAAAAACTCGGCAGCGAGGTCATCCGCAATGTCCGTAATCTTGGCTGGCGCTTGGAGTCCAATTGATACATCGCATTCAACACTGGTTAAAGCATTCACTCGCAACGCGCTTAACGCTGCTGATTTTATTGGCGACCATCATCGCTTGGAGTGGTTTTAGCGCCGTCTTACTTTACGAAGCACGCAAAGAAACCGCCGAAGTGCTCGACGATCAACTCACCGCCTACGCCGATTTGTTATGGCAAAACTTAGGCGGCGAAGATGATTTGCGCTCAAATAATAATCAAGACAATGATTACCACGATGAGCTGGCTTTTGCGGTTTACCATTTAGATGGTCGGCTAGTCACGGCCAGCCAACAACGCCCTTTCCCACTGCAGCCCAGTGCGTCGAAAAAACCCTACTCAATCAACTTAAACGGTAAAGAATGGCAAATTACCGTGCGTTCAGGCGAGAATCATCAACTGATTGTCGGTGAACCGCTAAAAAATCAGCTCAAAATTGCTGAAGAACTCAGCGAGCATTTGCTCGAAATCGCGCTGTGGGCGCTGCTGCTGTTATTGCCGCTATTGTATTTGGCGATTCGACAGGGACTTAAACCACTCAAAATCGTTGATGCCGAATTAGCGCGCCGCGCGCCGAATAATCTGGACGCGCTCAATATTGTCGTCCCCAGTGAGATTGCCCCGCTGCGTGACCGGCTCAATACCTTGTTTGCCCAAGTCAACCAAACGCTCGCCCGCGAGCGCCGCTTTACCGCCGACGCCGCGCATGAATTACGCACGCCATTGGCGGGTTTACGGGTGCAAATTGAATTAGCGCAAAGTAGCCCACGGCCAGAAACGCGGGAAAAAGCGCTCGGCAAAGCCATACACGGCGTTGATCGGACCACGCGCTTGGTGACCCAACTATTGGCGCTGTCTCGTTTAGACCATGGTGAAACGCCGAAATTTGAAGCGATATCACTCAGCGATCTAGCGCGTAGCGCCTTGCTGGAAGCCCATTTGCCCGCCGATGAAGCGCATTTAAGCATTGAGCAGCCCTGCGCTTTAATCGGCCAACCGCTATTGCTGGGATTATTGCTGAGGAATCTACTGGAAAATGCCAAGCATTACGCCGGCCCAGACGCCGAGATTGTGATCCAGATTCGCGGCGCAACACTCAGCGTTTGCGACAATGGCCCAGGCGTGAGCATTGATGATTTAGCCCGCATTGGTGAACGTTTTTATCGCCCTGCCGGGCAAAGCCAGCCCGGCGCCGGTTTAGGTTTATCGATTGTGCGCCGGATTGCCGATTTGCATCTCGCGAAGTTCAAAATCAGCAACCGCGCCGCAGGTGGATTTTGCGCCGAGATCGGCTTTCGCCGTGAACTGCAATAAACAGCATTGAGGCGACTCGCTGAACTTGTTACGATGCTGCCTTTACTCTCGATTGGACTCACGACGATGCACAAAATCCTGCTGTTGACTTGTTTGCTTGCTGGATTGGTGCAGGCGGCAGAATACGAGACCCACACTCCGAACAATATTGAAGCCGGTGAAGGCGATGGCTTAATGGGCTTTTTTAAAAATAAAGCCCCGGTGATTCCGACTGAGCAAGAAATTCAATATCCCGATTTAGCCACGCTCAAACAATGGGCTCCGGTTAAATTTGCGCAAGAAATTAAAAACAATAATTACTATCTGTCGCTTGATAGCCTCAGCCTCGGGCCAGATCGGATTGTGCGTTATGTCATCGTCGTCACGCCCAAAGCCGGCGGCCCAAAAAACATCTTATTTGAAGGCATTGATTGCAAAAGCAACCAATACCGCACTTATGCTTGGGGCAATCCCAACCAGAATGAATGGCAAAAAAGCACGCAAGTGAAGTGGAAGCCATTAAGTAAAAATCAATACAATGCATGGCAAGGTAGCTTGTCGGACAACTTCTGCCAGATGGGCGATCCATGGCCAGTAGAAACCATCCGCAAAGACTTCACCGTCGATAAACAAGCCGGTGATTGCCTGGGTTGCCGCGCCAAATAATCACCGTCGGCTGTTGACGACAAACCGCCAGCGTCAACAGCCACTTAAACTCATTTATTGCACTTCATACAGAAAATCCGGCAACGGCTCAGCAAAGGCCGCCTGATATTTTTCAGCCAATTGGCGCGCAGTAAAATGATGATTTTGCGCCCCTTGCTGGGCGACTTTCAAACTCCCCAACAAACTGGCCAAACGACCGATGCGGGGCCAATCCCAGCCCAGACTCAATCCATGAAGCAGCCCTGCTCGAAACGCATCGCCACAACCGGTGGGATCTAAAGTCGCCGTGGCGGGCACCGCAGGAATGGCATGACAAATACCCGCCGTATAGATTTTTGCGCCCTGCGCCCCCAAGGTGACGATCAGCGCGCGCACTTGCGCGGCAATCTCCAGCAGGCTGAGGCCAGTGCGAGCGCACAGCATTTCCGCCTCATAGTCATTCACCGTGACATAACTGGCTAAAGCCAGCATGGCTTTGAGCTCGTCACCGTTAAACATCGGTAAGCCTTGGCCGGGATCAAAAATAAATGGGATATTGGCCGCAGCCAATTGTTCACAATGCTGCTGCATCCCTTCTTTACCATCGGGCGAAACAATGGCGATCTCGATTGGCTCTGCAACCCGACTCACCGCACTCCGATGTGAAAGATTCATCGCACCCGGATGAAAGGCGGTAATTTGGTTGTCGTCTAAATCAGTAGTGATAAAGCATTGCGCCGTAAAACCATCATGCACTTGGATATAGTCGCGGCGAATATGCTGCCGATCTAAAGCCGCCGCATAAGGGCCAAAATCTTGCCCTACGGTTGCCATAATCAAAGGCTCAGAACCGAGCATTTTAAGGGTGTAAGCAATATTGCCGGCACAGCCGCCCAATTCGCGGCGCATTTCTGGCACTAAAAATGACACCGATAAAATATGAATCTGCTCGGGCAAAATATGCTGCTTAAAATAACCGGGAAAAACCATAATCGTGTCATAAGCCATCGAGCCACAAATTAACGCTGCCATCTTGCTCTCCTGATATCAATTAAACGGATTTCATCACCACTATGCAACGGCCAAAAACATTTTGGCGTTGGTCATTCGCCAGTGAATTCTGTCTGTATTCATATACCAAGCTTTTATTACTCGTGCATGTTCTGTCGGTTTTCAGGTATTTTATGCCATGGAACTTATTCTTTCATCAACTGTTATTTTAATAATCGCTAGCGTGAGCAGCGTCTTCGCCATTGTGCAATACGCGCTACTGGTTCGAGCGCATCACTCTGAGCGAGGATTGGCTACCTTGGCCTATGGCGGCGCGCTGCACGCTTTGGCGACTCTGGGCTATGCCTTTGCCTTAAATAGCGCCTACAACACCGCTGTTGCGCCGGTGTTAATCGCCGGTTTGCTCATTTTACTCGCCGGAACACGGCGGTTTTTTGCTCGACCTGCCGTATTGGGCCATTGGGCATGGAGCTTACTAATCAGTGTGCTACTCCTTGGCGGCCAATGGCTAGGTGGCCTCAATCCATCTCAAACGTGGACCTTACAGTGCGCCACCTTGTTACCGCTGTTACTGCGAATTGCTTACGAAGCACGCCACGCGGATAACGACGAACATTGGCGACTACCACGGCAGGTGTTAATTTTCATTTGGCTGGGCTATGCCGGCATGGTGGTATTTTTAATCTTCCTGCCTGCCGACGCTTTTCAGCATGCCCTGTTGATCAGCTTGTTCATCAGCAATTTGGCCTTGCCCTATTGTTATCACAATTTGCTGTCGCATCGACTACACACCCGTTTAATCAAGCTCAATCGTTACGACGCGCTAACCGGTTTATTTAATCGGCGCGGCATTGAGGAATACACCGTACGCGAGCTGCGTCGCACCCAAAAATACCGTCAGTCATTGGCGATAATTGGCGTAAATATCAAGCAATTTCATGAAATCAATCAGCGCTATGGCTTTGCCGCTGGCGACTTGGCGCTCAGAAAAGTCGCGCGTAGCTTAAAAGCGATCGTCGGCACAACTTACCCCTGCGGCATTGGGCGCTTTACCGGCAATGATTTTATTTTGGTCTTGAGCAATATGCCGATTCAGCAGGTGCGCAACACCATGCTAGAAATCGAGCTCGCAATTAAGCACTTACAAATTGAGCATGGCGATAGCAGCTTTCATCTAGGCAGCGTGATTGACGTCGTGCGTGCCGGTGTGGACGGCGATCAGGCCAATCCATTGCTGATGGCGCTGCAAGCCGCAATTGAACAACACAAAAACACCAAGCCGCGCCTCAATAAAGCACCAATTTCCCCGGCTGAAGTTGCTTAACACAAGGGTATTTAACTGCAGAGTTTATATATCATTAGCTACAAAGCAATACCCATGTATATTTCGATATGATGTTGATGCTGTACCGCAGCGTTGCCACTTATTTTTTATTTTCTGCAGCCGACTCAACGCGATTGCGGCCATTGCTTTTGGCTTGATACAGCGCCGCATCCACCCGCTGCATCCATTCATCAAACGAGTCAGACACCCGAAACGCCGCCAAACCAATACTGATGGTTAAAGTATGTCGATGCGGAAAATGTGCGCTGGCAATGTATTGGCGTAATTTTTCGGCCAATAAACCCGCTTGCTCCTGCGTCACACTAGGTACTAACAGTGCAAACTCTTCACCGCCCCAGCGAAATAAAGTATCGCTAGGCCGAATCTGACTCTTGATCAATTCAGCTAAACGCACCAACACCAAATCGCCCATTGGGTGGCCAAATTCATCGTTCACCCGCTTAAAAAAATCAATATCGAGCATTAATAAGCATACTTGTTGCCCATAGCGAACCGCTCGAGACATTTCGGCCGACACCATTTGCTCAAACTGCCGCCGATTACCACAACCGGTTAAGGCGTCGGTTTCTGCGTCATGCGCCAAGCTGCGATTGGCCTCGAGCAAACGCGAATTCACCATCTCAAATGCAATCCGCAACTCAGATAAAGTCGCTTCACTTTGCTGGCGCAAACTGGTTTGCACCGCGAGCAACTGCGCTTTGTGCAGCCCTACGTCTTTCGCCGTATTTAATTCAGCTTGCTGCTGCAGCGTTTGATCTTGCTTAGCCTGCCGCCGCGCCAAGCAAAAGTCTTCCAAAGGCTGCAAGACAGGATCTTTCGAGGCTGCAACATGCGCCGCACTTTCGTAACGCTGTAACAGTTGTAAAGTCGTCGCCTGCCAGTTTTGCGTATGTCTTCGAACTAAATAATACGTCGCCAGTAAAGCCAAGATAAAAATCAACGCCAGCCCCCAACCCAGTCGCTGTCTGGCCACGTGAAAAATGCTTAAATCAAAATCAACCGCGATGACCATATGGCTATACGACAGCTGAGGCTCAAGCGCCAAAGCCAGAAAATACCGCCCTTGCGCGTCTTGCACTGGCTGACTACCCAATAGCGGTGGTTGAATGAGCACGCGCTGTTCAGTAAAAATGGAGTAATAACCATCCGGCCCCTGCAGCAAAATATCCACCTCGTTGGGGATTAAATTCGAGCTGGGGATATGAAATAAGGCATCAAATAAGGCGGCCGAATCGCCTTCTTGGCCTTGCAATAAAGGCTTGAGCGCCGCACTCGCAATGAGCCAAAATGCTTGCTTTGATGGCGAATAAAAATGATAGGCCGTCAGCTTGCCGCTACTGCCAGAGACGGCCAAATGATTTTTAATCACTGCTGCGCTGCCGGCTTTTTGGCGTAATTGTTCTGTCAATAACGCTGATTTTTGCCAACTCTCATCGGTGTTTTCACCGACTGCCGCGCCAATCATCAAGGCGCTTTGTGGATAGTAAATCGACACGCGATCGACCTGCAAAGCGCGCGCCAATTGCTGTAAAGCGGCGGGCGTCGTTGCCAAATCCCCATTGACCCGAGGCCAAACCGCATCGATATCCACAGCAGAAAACGGCACGCGCTGCAGATCATGATGCTCAAGGATTTGGTTTAAGCGCAACAATTGCATTCGCGACTGCGCTTGCAGCGACTGCAATGCCTGCGCTATTTGCTGCTTTTCGGCATAGTGCAAAACGCCAAAGCTAAGCGCCGTCACCGCCAGTAGCAAGATGATCAAGGCCAGCAGCCAAGAAACCCACATTCGCTGTATCACATCCAAACCAAAGCTGACTAGAATATGTCTAGTATAGATAGCAATACGTAGGCTGCGAATAATTCAGGGTTTACTCAACAAACCTGTGGTGAATGGCGTGCTTAGCCCTGCAATAAAGCCAATTCATCAGCACTTAAAAAGCGCCACTCGCCTTCAGCCAAAGCTAAATCGGCCAGTTGCAAACCGCCAATTTTTACGCGACGCAAAGCACTGCAATGATTGCCTGCCGCAGCCAACATACGTTTCACTTGATGATATTTACCTTGCTCGAGCACGATTTCGATTTCATTATCGCTGACTTTATTGGCGACCAAGGCTGCAATCGGCGCAGACTCATCAATCAATTGCACGCCAGACAATAACTGCGCGATCAAAGCATCGGTCACGGGCTCAGCGGTAGTGGCAATATAGGTTTTAGGCTGATGACGTTTGGGTGAGCTTTGCGCGTGAATAAAAGCCCCATCATCCGATAGCAATAATAAACCCGTTGTATCGTGATCTAAACGCCCAACCGGCTGCACATCACGCCATTCCATGTTTTGCGGAAACAGCGTTAATACCGCCGGATGATGCGTGGGCTTACGCGAGCATTCGTAACTACTGGGTTTATTCAGGACTAAATAGACTTTTTCGCGATATTCCCAGGTTTCGTCAAACACCTGAAACACCAAGCCTTCGGGCTGGTATTCGGTCTTCCATTTCTGGATAACGACGCCATCAATCGAAACTTCACCTTCTTCGATTAAATCACGGCAGCCTTTACGCGAACCAAAACCTTGGCTTTGCAAAATTTTATCGAGCGATAGTTTTTTCATGATCAGAACTCATACGAATGGATACACCATTGTAAGGGTAAGTGGCTACTTTGAAACAGAGGATGAGGTAAAACCAGAGGTAAAACAGAAAACAACAAAGGGAAACTGGTGGAGGGAGAAGGATTCGAACCTTCGAAGGCTGAGCCGCCGGATTTACAGTCCGGACCCGTTGACCGCTGGGGTAACCCCTCCACGAGGACGGCAATTATGCCTTTGGCTCACGACAGCGTCAAGCCCCTATCGATTTATTTTTCACTGCATCTTGCCAAGATGCACGTAGCCAATCAATACAGCAACGCCACATCATTTGTCATCTTGCCGCGTAATAATCAATGACTGGGCACCGTCGCCTTTTGCCGCAATAAACACTGCGCAACAACAAGACTCACGACCATCATGCATAGGAGCTTAGCGTTTGAAACCTTATTCCGTCTTATTTATCTGCACTGACAATGCGATTCGCAGTCCCATCGCCGAAGCGATCATGAATCATTTTTTCGCCGATCGATTTATGGCCTATAGCGCGGGCAGCCATGCGCTAGCCGAGCTCCATCCGTTGACCATCACGACCTTACAGCATTTTGGCCTAACGCCGCCAAGCCCTCCCAAAAGCTGGAATACTTTTTTGCTGGCTGGGGCGCCTGAAATGGATTTTATTTTTACGCTGGATGATCGCGCTACCAACGAAGCGTGTCCAAACTGGCCCAGTGGACCGCTGATCGCGCATTGGAATGTGGCAGACCCGAGTTTGCGCTACCAAGAAGCCGATCGCCGCAAAGCATTTCATGATGTGTTTTTATTCATCAAGCATCGGATTGATTTATTGGCGGCCCTGCCAATGGACAAGTTAGCGCATCTGGCGTTGCAGCATCACGTGCAGCAAATCGGCCAAACCGCGCCGCCAGTACCGCGCTAAACATGAAAAAGCCTCGTTTTCCACATTGGAAATCCGAGGCTAGCTGGCTGCGATCGCCAACCCGTCAACGACTGGCTGGCATCTCAACAATGACCGAGTGCGGTGTTAGTTTTTTGGCTGGATATTGTTAAACACGTATTGCACGCCTTTCACTTGCTCAGCAATCATGCCGGCTTGCGCCATTTGCTCACCGATTTCAACCACGCCAACAATCGTTACATCGACTTTAGTTGGGTCTTTTTTATCGTTCGCGCCTTTGACTTGCAAATCAAATGGCTTCAATGCAGGCTCAGCATCCAAGGCTTTTTTGACATGATTAGCAACCGCAACGGCATCCGCTGCTGGCTTCACAGCTGGCGCAGCCGGGGCGGCGACTTTTTGAGCGGTTGAGCTACACGCGGTCGACAATACTGCGGCGCACAGCAGCGTAGCAAGCAGGCATACTTTTTTCATGATTTTCACTCATCCGTTTAAATTAATTAAAAACAGCGCTGCTTAGAGGCGATGGCTTCGTGCTTAGCGCTTTATATGGCTGATTCTAAGAGCATTACATTACAGAAATGTTTAAGTCTTATGACAAATGCAAATCAGCAACAGTGTCTCTGCGCTTGTGCCTTGCTGTGCTGCGTCGTCAATGGTTTAATTCAGGCCATTGTGGTTTTTATTTTTCTACGGTTTCTGCACAACAAGGTTGTCGCTTTATGTTGCCCACGGCATTCACAGCAGTCCATCAACAAGATGGGTATCTTGATCCAAGCGCTATTGTGATTGCGCTGCATGGCAATACCTTGATTTTTTGTTCGGACACTTTAGCCACCGCCAGCGAGCTTGCCGTGCTGGCACCGCCACACACCTTGCTGGGTATTGGCCAGATGGAACAACAAAAAATACAAATGGCGCTTTGGGATGCCGCAACGCCATTACCAACAACACTGAGCACGATGGATTTACGCGCTAGCTTTGATTTACTCGGCGAAACGCTGTGGGCGCTGGCGTGCCGCGCCAGCCAGATTGCGACTTTTTATCGCACGCATCGCTTTTGTGGTGTGTGTGGCGCGCCAACCTTGGCGCTTGAACATGAAATCGCCTGCGAATGCACTGCTTGCCAGCAGCGGGTTTGGCCGCGCTTATCACCGGCAGTGATGGTGCTGATTCAACGTGGCCGCGAGGTGTTGTTGGCGCGCTCGCCGCACTTTCGCAGCGGCATGTATAGCGCCGTCGCTGGATTTGTTGAGCCCGGCGAAAGCCTTGAGCAATGCGCGCATCGTGAAGTACGCGAAGAAGTCGGCGTTGAAATCACCAATTTGCGCTGGTTTGCCAGCCAAAGCTGGGCGTTTCCGCATTCTTTGATGCTGGCTTTTTTTGCCGATTACGTTTCCGGTGAGATTGTTTGCCAAGCCGATGAAATCGAAGACGCACGCTGGTTTAGCCCCGATGATTTACCGCTGCTGCCCAGCGCCAGCAGTATTGCTTATCGACTATTGCAAGCGGGGCTCAAGGAAAATCCTTAAATCCAGCGCCCGCCAAGCCGCCATGGTTGAGCGGTTGAGCGGTTGAGCGGTTGAGCGGTTGAGCGGGAAGTTAATGCCAGAGACGAGGTGAGAACCTCAATAGACTCTAAGTATTACTGCTTATTTTTTACGCAGCACCAGCGCCGCGACCACACCGGCGACCAGCCCCCAAAAAGCCGAGCCAACACCCAATAGTGTCAGGCCTGAAGCGGTGACCAAAAAAGTAATGATTGCCGCTTCGCGCTGTTTTTCATCGCGCATCGCCAGTGCCAAACCGCTACCGATAATATTCATCAGTGCCAAACCGGCCACCACCAGCACCAGCTCTTTAGGAAAAGCAGCAAATACCGCCACCACCGTCGCGCCAAAGACGCCAATCAGCAGATAAAACACCCCAGCAGCCATCGCTGCAATATAGCGTTTGCTCGGGTCTTGATGTGCGTCTTTCCCCATGCAAATGGCCGCCGTAATTGCCGCCAAATTAATCGCAAAAGCGCCAAATGGCGCGAGTAACACCGTAAGTAGACCAGTGCTGCCAATCAAAGGAGAAATCGGTGGCGTATAGCCATTGGCGCGCAATACCGTCACGCCGGGCACATTTTGCGAGGCCATCGTCACCATAAATAAAGGCAGGGCCACACTGGCCAGACTACTCCAGCTGAACTCTGGCGTGGTCCAAATCGGCATCGCCAGCGTTAGCTCAATACCCTCTAGATGTAATAGCCCGCGCCACGCAGCCACTAGCATGCCACAGAGCAATACCCCAACAATGGCATAACGAGGCCAATATCGGCGCAATAGCAAATAAGTCAGCAACATACTACCGGCCAAAACTAACTCGGTTTGCAAAGCACTAAATGCGCCCAAACCAAAGCGCAATAACACCCCCGCCAACATCGCCGAAGCAATACCCAATGGAATTCGCTGCATCGCACGCTCAAACCACCCGGTGATGCCCATCAGCACGATCAACAAGCCGGACACCATAAACGCCCCAATCGCTTCGGGCATGCTCACGCCCGCCGCGCTGGTCACCAGCAAAGCCGCACCCGGCGTTGACCATGCCGTAACGATGGGAACTCGGTAGCGCAGCGATAAACCGATACAACTCACCCCCATCGCCAAACCCAAAGCCCACATCCACGAGGCGATTTCTGCTGGGCTAGCGCCCAAAGCCTGCGCCGCTTGAAACACAATCACTGCCGAGCTAGTAAAGCCGACCAACACCGTCACCAAGCCCGCCACCACCGCAGAAACCGAACTATCTCGCCACACCGACATAAGCCACCCCTTGATTGAAGCGCTTATTGTGCTGGCAGAGCCCTGATGCGGCAAGGCGCAAGCCAGTCAATACAAACATTTGGTTACAAGGGTCTGTTGACGCGACAATCATCCAGAAAGCATCATAAGGCGTGATGCAAAGCAGCAAAAACCATCTCGTACCGCAGCAAAGTCCTCTTTTTCTAGTCACTGAGCGCTCACTCGCACGATGGCCATCAGCGTCGGAACGACGCAAACAACACCCGCGATTTCACCGGTGCTAGCGATCCTAAGCCGGGATTTCCGCCCATCAAGGATGAAACCATGCCCAATTCAGCCCAATCAATCCGCATCGGGGTTTTCTTAGCCGCTTTTGCCGCCACCGGCTTTGCCATGAAAGGCGTGTTTATTAAGCTGGCTTATCCTTATGGCGTCGACGCCATCACACTGGTGATGCTGCGCCTGATATTTGCGATTGCTTTGCTGTGGCTGGTGAGATTGTGGCGACTGCATGCCAATACCGACGAGCCAGAAACACCCATCGCGCCTTTAGATAAGGTCAAACTGTTTGGCCTGGGTTTACTGGGTTATTACTTAGCCAGCGTGCTCGATTTCATTGGCCTTGAAACCGTCAGCGCTAGTCTAGAGCGCCTGATTTTATGTCTTTACCCCACGTTTACCGTATTGCTAATTTCTTGGTTTAGCGGCAAGCCGATCCCACCCAAAATCAAACGCGCACTACCGTTAACTTATTTGGGCATGGTGTTGGTATTAGCGCCGGAGCTAATGAATGCCCACGCCGATTGGGTTGGCATTGGTTTTGTGGTGGCCAGTACTTTGGCTTTTTCGCTGTATATGGCGTGGAGCCCAGCGGTGATCGAGCGCGTGGGGTCAATGCGCTTTACTGAATTGGCGCTCACGGTGTCGGGCTTGGGGATTTTAGTGCACTGGTTAATCAGTCATCCACTGAGCAGCGTGGATCAGCCGTGGCCGGTTTGGGCCTATGCGCTGACGATTGCGATTTTCTCTACCGTCTTGCCGGTGTATGCCATGACCAATGCCATGAAACGCATCGGCGCTGGGCGCACCGCTGTGATTGGCAGTTTTGGCCCGGTGCTGTCGATTGTGCTGAGCATGGGGATTTTGAACGAGCGCCTCAGCGCCGTGCAATGGCTAGGCGCGGCCATTGTGCTCAGTGGCGTGTGGATGGTCAGCAAAAAATAAACCATTCCCAGACGGCCACGCCGTCTGGGAATGGTGTCATTAAAAGTCCATCGTCACTTTAGCCAAATTGCGTGGCGTATCGATGGCATTGCCACTGAGAACAGCGCAGTAATACGCTAGCATTTGCAGCGCAACGATATAAATAATCGGGCTCAAGTGCGTTAAACCGCTCGGCATCCGAATCACGCTCGTGCCCTCAACCGACGCAATATTGCCGTTGGACAAAATAAAAATTTCACCATGATTGGCACGAATGGCTTTTAAATCATCGAGCATTTTTTGCGCTTGTTGATTCCACGGCAAGCAAACAATGACCGGCAAGTCATCATTCACCAAGGTAATTGGCCCGTGTTTTAACTCGCCAGCGGGGAATGCCTCGGCATGCTGATAAGCCACTTCTCTAAGCTTAAACGCGCCTTCCATCGCCACTGGATAATGCGTGTGCCGACCGATCACAAATAAATTATTTTTCCGATGCAAAGCATTCGCCCAGCGGCGGATTTCTTTATTAAGCAGCACCGTTTGCGCCACCGCATTGGGCAAGAGCAACATCTCTTCATCATGGCTTGCCACTTGCTCGGCACTGATATGCCCACGCGCCTGACCCAGCGCATTGGCCAGCATAAACAGCAGCAAGATTTGGGCGGTGAGTGATTTGGTCGCGCTCACCGATTGCTCGGCACCGCTGTGCGTGAGCAAATGATGATCCACCAAAGTGGTGAGGGTGCTACCGGGAGAATTGGTCAAAGCCACCGTGCGGGGGCGGCCCAATGCTTGCGCGTGTTTTAACGCCGCAATGGTGTCGGTGGTTTCGCCCGATTGCGAAATCGCAATCATCAAATCATGATCATCAGCACGCACATCGCGATCGCAATATTCACTGCTTAAGCCCACTTGCACCGAAACTCCGGCCAAGGTTTCAAACCAATAGCGCGCAATCAAAGCGGCGTGATAGCTCGAACCACAGGCCAATAAAGTCACGCTGCGAATGCTGGATAGTTTGGCGCGCAATGCCAAGGGTAAGATATAGCCAGCATGGTATTTTTGGACCAAAATCGCCAGCGTTTCGGGCTGAGACTCAATTTCTTCCAGCATAAAATGCGGCACACTTTGGTTCTTGGTCACGGCCGGCATCTCTAACACTTGCTCAAAGCCATCCCCCATAACTAACAACGGGGTATCTAGCCCAAAGCGAACAATGTCGCCGTCTTTCATCGCATACACCTGATTAGCGCGTTGGCGTATCAGCCGTAAACTACTGCAGCAAATTTGTCGCAAGCCCGATTCTAGTCCGACAAACAAGGGCTGGCCCAAACAACTAGCCAACATAAACTGTACTTGGCTTTGTTGGTGACACAGATAACTGATCGGGCCTTTGAGTTGCGCATTGGCAATCAGCATCGCCTCGGTCAAGCTCGCGCCATCGTCAATTTGTCGTTGTAACATCGCCGCAATCAACTCATTCAAACTACACGCATCGCCCAAATTAAGGCTGTGCGCCAAATCCTGATGATTCAGGCAATGCCCCATCGCCCGAATCTGTAAACCGGCCCGATTGGTCGGCGTTAAAGCTTGTGGCTCATGATGCAAACTCGCGATCAACCAATGGCAAGCCTCAGCCCCAATCGACAAGCGTTGCACCGGTTGCGGCAAAACCAAACGCTTTTGCGTGCTCTTAGTCTGTTCTTCCATGACTAAATTCAAATGCGTATTGCTGCTGTTTAAAATCAAAATACAGTCAGACAAGGCCGGCAACACATTTTGTGGCGCAATATAGGCAATCAATTCAGTCATACTCCACCTCAACAAAAAAGCAAAAATCAGCGCCAGATTCGGTTGGTAATGCCCCACTTAAATGAGCAAATCAGCCTGATCAGCGCACTGTTGATCAACTTAATAGACCGCAGCCGTCGCCACAGCGTCTTCACCAGCGGGATCTCTATCCGCACTGATTAAGTCATTTTAAAACGCTGCACCGTCGCAGTCAGTTGCTCGGCCATAGATTCAAGCTGGCCAATCGAATCGCCCATATTGCGGACCGCCACTGAGTTTTCTTCGGCCATCGCCGCGATGCGCTCAACATTAACGGCGATATCGCGCGCGGCTGAGCGTTGTTCTTGCATTTGTTCGCTGATTTCGTGCACCGAACGCACCACCTCACCGCTGCGCTGATTAATACGGCCAATACTCTCGCTCGCTTGAGTGGTTAATTGCAAACCGTCGCCAACCCGCTGGCTGCCGCTACTCATGCGGGTCACCGCATCTTGTGCGCTGCTTTGAATATTGCTGACCATCTTGGTGATTTGGCTGGCCGATTGCGCGGTGCGCTCAGCCAGTTTGCGTACTTCATCGGCCACCACGGCAAAACCACGCCCCATATCGCCAGCACGAGCCGCTTCAATCGCGGCATTCAGCGCTAATAAATTGGTTTGATCGGCAACGTCTTTAATCACCACCACAATCGTGCCGATTTCATTGATATTTCGACCCAATTCAGTAATTTGTTCGGATGCGCCTAGCACTTCCCCAGAAATCGCCTGCATTTCAAGCGCTGCCGCCGAAACATCTTTGCTGCCTTCGTTGGCTAATTCACCCGCCCCACGCGCTTTTTGCTCAACATCATTAGTATTGTCAGCTACTTGATCCATGCTGGTGCTCATCTCTTCCACCGCTGCCGCCATTGAGCTGGCTGACGACGATTGCAAATCAGAGCCCGAAGTAATTTGCTGTGACGCTGCCGACAAGGTCCGCGCGGCTTGCGTGACTTCTGTGGCATTGCTTTGAATCTGGCGAATAATCTGCACTAGTTTTTCTTGCATCGTTTGCAAAGCGCGTTGTAATTGACCCAATTCATCATTCGCAAACTGCGTTCCGCGCCAATCATGACTTAAATCGCCGCTGGCAATTTTGCTGGCAACACGGCTGGCCGAATCCAAAGCGGCAATCACTTTTGAGCCAATCAACCAAGCCAAAATTAAACCCAATACAATGGCGAACAAACTCACCAATAAAATGCTATTGACCGCGGTGCTGACACTGCTTTGTACCAAGGTTTTATCTTCATCCATTAAGCGGCTTTGATAGGCGGCTAATTTAAGCAAAGCATCCCGATAGGCGTTGCTGACTTTGGCATATTCAGTAGTAATAAAATGCCCACCCGTAGTCCGATCGAGTCTTAATAAGGTCGCCAATTTGGTTTTTTGCAAATCCATCGCGGCATTGCTTGCCACCACATCAGCGAGTAAGGTTTGGGCCTGAGTGTCGCCACCGATCAGAGTTTTAAGCGCGCTGATTTGATTTGCTTCGGCACTGGCTTCGGACTCTAATTGCGTCAAAATCGCATCGGTATCACCCGTGGTTTCGGCTAAAGCGGCGTTGCGCAGCGTTAAATCGGTTTGATAAGCAATCGCAATCAATTGATTGGACTTCACTACCGTGGGATAACGCTCATCCACCAGCTCGCTGACTTTGCCGCGCAGCTGTGTCAGGCTCAATAAAGCCACCATCGCCACAATCGCTAACAACAATAAAACCACCCCAAAACCAGCTAAAAGCCGTGTTTTTACGCCCCAATTATGCATACCCACCCTTTAATTTTTCATTATTGGCATTATTCACGCCGTCATTTTCCTTATAATATACCGTAAGCTTTGTTCACGCATATTATCAACGACTGATTGTCTCTAGGTGATGTATGAATCATGATCTTGTTTGTTTCCCCTTTAGCGACTTAGGCTCTGAAACGCACTGGCAAAGAGAAGGCGAATTACTCCAGCGCTTTAATCATCTGCCGCCAGAAGCCCAGCATGAGCGCCCTGAGCTGCTCAAAGCACTGTTTGCACAAGCCGATGAGGTGATTATTTCGCCACCGCTGGCGATTGCCCGCGGCCATTTAATTACACTCTCACGAAAAGTGTTTATTAATTACAACGCACAAATCGCCGCAGCGCCCGGCGCGCCGATCACGATTGGCCACCACACCATCATCGCGCCCAATGTGCAAATTCAAACCGGAACGCATCCAGTCGACCCGACGGAACGCCAAAAATGGGCGTATTGCGCCAAAGGCATTACCATCGGCAATAACGTCTGGATTGGCGCGGGCGCGATTATTTGTGGCGGAGTGACCATTGGTGACCATAGCGTGATTGGCGCAGGCAGTATTGTCACTCGCGATGTGCCATCTTGCGTGCTGGTTGGCGGCAATCCCGCGCGCGTGATTCGTGAATTAACCCCACCGGATGAAAGCACTTTATATGCGCTAAATCCATAACTGCGGAGCGGCTTGAGCGTATATTTGTATTCATTCTTAACCGAACAGAGTCCTTACGATGTGGAGCACAATCCGATCTTGGTTTACCGCCAAACCCAAACTCAGCGCGGAAGATGAGGCAAGCATCGAACGTTTAGTCGATATTGCCCATCCGCACATTCGTTTGGCGCGCAATTACCTAACCCGATTAGCCCCTTATATGAGCTGGGCACACACTCACGCCAATGCCTTAGCGGCTCAATTGCCTGCGCCGATTGAGCTCAATAACGAATCATGGCGCAAAGATCGCACTTTGCAGCTGCTATTTGCGACGCCAGATCGAATGAGTGACATTGTCGGTCGTGACCCCGGCTTACAAGCTTGGTTTGCCGCATGGCCGCTGGCTGACATGGCCTATGTGGGCTTAATTGCCGACGCGCATGAGAAAGTACGCTACGGCATGAGTGAGCACGCCGGACAAATTCGCCAAGACGTACCGCAAACATTACTGATATTGTCTAATTACCAACTGGGCCAACCCGCTCAATCGCCCGATGCCTTGGTGCAACTGGGTGCAGAGCGGATTTTAGATACGGTGGCGATTCAAGCGCAGCTGGCCATCGCTAACGTGGAGAATAAAAAAAAGCAGCTCGAAAGTAGCCTCATGAATGCCCGAACTATGCTGAGAATACAAAATTCAAGCAGCATGACGCCCAGCCCAGAGCAAATCGAACAACAAACACGCATCAAAAATCTCACCACCGAATTACAAGATATTCATCAACAGCTCAATCCAGACGCCTTGTGCGAGCAACTCATTACCGAATTGGCGGCAACGCCCGATATTTTACGGCTCGAAGTTCGTTATTGTAATGTCGATCGAATGGGCATTATCGATAGTGACAGTAGCGACAATCAGCGCATTGCTTTGCCGGAGCTGATCTTGCAGCGCGAACCGCCGATTGAAAAATTGATTATTTTAATGGCAGTACCACGCCCGTTAATGCAAGCCCCAAGTGAGAAACGCGGATTTTCTGAGCAAGTCATCTTTTGAGATCTTGAATACAAACTGACGAACAAAGGGAATTTTCACCTTTATTGTTCGTCAGTTTATGACCACAATATCAGCTCAAAATATGACGTGAGCAAGCCATGAAAGCCTTTATTTTCCCTCTACTTTTTGCCAGCTCACTCACAATGGCCGCCAGCGATGCGCCATTACAGCGCTATCAATGTGATGAAGGCCAATCGTTTACAATCAGAATGACGACACCTGACTCGCTTGAATTACTCAATGGCTGGACATTCCAAAAACTACCGCATGTGATCTCGGCGTCTGGCGCCAAATACAGCAATGGCAGCACCACCGTGTGGTTAAAAGGCCAAGGTGGCTTTTTGGAAGTCGATGAGGTGATTGTGGCCAAT
>NZ_CAMTIA010000034.1 GCF_947072475.1 uncultured Deefgea sp. | reverse complement strand
CGAGTCAAAGAAAGAGGGTCCCCGTCGCGGACTGCGACTGTAAACAGCCGTGCCGCAGGCACTTAAAACCATCAACATGTAATCTGAATATTGCCTATCTTGACAGGGTATAGCTCGCTAGACCCTATCAATAAACTTGGTAATGGATATACATCAGCAAGAAAAACCCCAGCCCGAAGAGCATGATGAGCTCGATGGCTTGATGCCAGTAACGATTTTTTTGCATCAAAATACCGGTGGCAATCACCAGCGGAAATAAGCTCATCAAATAGCGTGGGCCGGATAATAACCAGCTTGGTGAATACGACACCCATAAATACACCGCCGAGTACGCCAAATACGGCAGTGGCAGTTGTCGGCCACTGGTGAGTAGCAAGGCAATCGCGGCAAAGTAGCACAGCACGGTGGGCAGCCAAGTGCCTAGTGCGAGGTTTAAATCGCCTTGCAGCAGATTACTAAAGGCATTGGCGACATTACTTGGCATAAAGCCAAAGCTTTGTGACCAATTTTGCTGTTGATAGATTAAAAACTGCAGCCAATTGCCGGTCACAATGTGGTTGATGGCTAAATAAGCCAATAAACCCAACGGCACCAACGCCAGCCCTAGTAGTGCGCGCCAAGGACGGTTGAACTCGCCATTGCGCCAGCGCAATAGGATTTCAACGGCAAATGGAATCAGTAATAAAATCCCTTGATTGCGGGTAAAGCCCGCCAGCGCAGCAAATAAGCCTGCCAGCAGCCAATACCCTCCGCGTAAATACCAAAATGACAGCAAAGTGAGCAGTAAAAATAAGCTCTCGGTATACGGCATGGCAAAAAAGAAGGAAAAAGGGAAGATCACTAAGACTTTGCAGCAATCCCAAGCCAATTGCGGATTTTGGCTTTCGCGCTCGACCAAACGATAGAGCACGATGGTGGCGGCACAAAAGGCGGCTAATGAGGCGATTAAGCTGGCCGCAAACAGCGGTATGCCACTGAGCCCAATCAGCGCGACCAAGGCTGGGTAGAGTGGATAAAACACCAGGTTGAGCTTTTCTGGCATCGCGTCGGTGACATAGCCATGCGCCGCAATATTCAGATAATGCACTGCATCCCAGCGCCACCAAATGGTTTTGAGGCTGTCAAAAAAACCGACCACCTGATTTTCTCGAAAGATAAACAACAGCCAAGCCAATAGCCAAGTCGCTAAGCGCGCACCGAGCACTAGCAAAACAATGGCGTAAATCGGGTGACGTTGTTGAAAAGGGGTTGTAGTACAGGTGTGCGGCGCAAATAAAGGCATGTGCTCGTCAGCGCTTTCGCCTAGAGATAAGCCAAATTCATAGACGCCGCGTAAGGCGATATAGGCCAGTAGCAGAACAAACGCCAGTAGCGCGATGGTGGTGATCAACATTGTCTCATCCATGATTTAAGTTGCGGCTTAGCGTCGATGCGCTATTGACGTAAATTATGCCGTAAGGATGTGGGTGGCTGATGAAATAAGGCGCAAGGTTGGCGGCTAAGGCTGAAAAGACAACAGATTGCACGGCGGGCAGCCACAAAAAAGACAGTATGTGATCAGCGGTCAGTGATAAAAAAGCAGATCGAGTGACTTGCAGGTAGTCGTAAAAAAGGCAGATCAATAAGATCTGCCTTGTGCTTAATAGCCTTAATTGCTCAATTAATTGACGGTTTCATCTTCAGGCAGTGTAGGGCGCTTTAATTTGAAATCGAGGTTGCGATTAAAAAACTCGCGTCCTTCATCGACTTCTTTTACTAAGGCGCGTACTGCCGGCTCATTAAATTTAAATAAGGTTTCGTAGAAATAATCATAGCTTTCTGGGTAAGCAAAAGCTGCTTGGCGCATCAGCTGTTGGGCGAGGGCTTGGTTGCCACTGAGTGCTTCCATCACCGCTTGATCGGTCATTTGCCCAGGGTAAGGGCGAATTGCGTTGATATTACGTAAGATGCCGAGCTTCCAAGGTATTTCGCTCTGGCTAGCGACGATGTAATTGGATAAACCAAAGTCAGCATAAAAGTCGATTAATGGATTGCTGCGCATCCCTTCTAAAGTTTGAATGCGCGTGGCGTTGATTTTTTCGTCTTTGGCTGGATCCATAATCGGGTAAATCTTGAGATACAGCTGCGCGCCGAGTACGGATATTGTCAGCGCAATCGCTGCCCAGATGGTCCAGCTGATTCGCGCTGCGATCGCTGGCACTTGGCATTGTGGCCCGTCGCTGCGCAAAAAGAGCAGGGCGACGACAAAGGGGCCTAAGAAGTGGAAATACCACAGTGGATATTCCACCAAGCTATGCAAAATCGACACAATAGCCAGTGAAGCGCCAAACACCACCACCGGTTGATTCCAGTTGCGCCATAAATTAGCAAACGCCCAAGTAATCCCCGCGACGATGATCGCAGTGCCAAAAATGCCGGTTTCAGCGAGTAAATTCAGTACTGAATTATGCGCGTGGGTAAATAAAACACTCTCTGAGACGATGGCAAATTCAGGGCGAACTTGCAGCGCAATACTTTGCGCGCCATAAGCGCCCCAGCCCAGCCCAGTCCATGGATGCTGTAAAAAGGCTAACCAGGCTTTTTCCCATTCCACCAAGCGGCGTGAGCCATTGGAATCAATACGATCCAAGCCCGTTGGCACTTCATTTTTGGCTTTCAGTAGCGCTTGCAGTAATTCATTCACTAGCGGCGCTAAAAATTGCATCACAATGATTAAAACGGCGGCAATACTCAGCGCTTTACCAAATTGGCGAACGATCTCGCCACCGCGCCACCATAAGAATAAACCGGCCGGTAGCCACGCAATGGCGTACAAAAATGGCGAACGTGAACCACAAAATGCCAATGACAATGCCAACCACGGTGCAACAATCCAAAACATCCACTTGGGCAGTTCGTTCTTTTGCGTGACTAAATACGCCGCGCTAGCCAAGCCCCAAGCCAGGTAATGCCCATACATATTTTTTTGGCCGATATTGCCAAAAATCAGTCGTGGGCCTTCTTGCACCAATTGCATGATTTGTGGCACTGCCAGGCCAGAATTAAAGATGGCGCCAGCGAGTAAACCCCAAGCAAACATGGTAACAATGTCTTTTTGCCCATACACCGCGATGGCGCGTGATAAAGACCACGCCAACATCCCGGCACCTAGCGCATAAATAATAGGGTAAACGACTTCGGTGGCGTAATACGGCTGAATTATGGCCGCTTGCACGCCAATAAAACTGGCAAAAGCCAACCAAAAGACGCTGGTCCACGGCGGATTGATTTTTTCTTTGTGATCACTTGGAATAAAAGCACAAGTGAGCGTAATCAAGACGCATAAAACAAAAGCGGCTAATTCAGAAGGGAAAACAGGATTGGGATTCCAGCGAAAAGGAATCCCGCACGGCACGGCGGCAAATAAAAATAATAGGGTCTGCAATAGGCGCAGTTGGATCGGCATAATCAACTCAGAGAAAAATCAAACGGGTACGACCGCTTTGGGGCGAAATAACATGGCGGCGATAAAAATGCCCAGCTCGTAGAGCAAACACAGTGGAATCGCCAACATCAATTGTGATACCACATCGGGTGGCGTGACGATGGCAGCAATGACAAAGGCGCCGACAATGACATAAGAGCGGATTTCACGCAATTTTTCGATGGAAACCACGCCCATTTTGACCAAGACAATGACTGCAATCGGCACTTCAAAAGTCACGCCAAAAGCCAAAAACATCCCAATGGCAAAATCCAGATATTCGCCAGAATCCGGTAACCATTGCATGCTCGCTGGCACCACCGAGACGATAAACTTAAAAACGACGCCAAACACCAGAAAATAAGCAAAAGACATACCCAGAACAAACAACAAGCTGGAGGCGATAATCAAAGGAATAATCAGCTTTTTTTCGTGCTGATACAGGCCGGGCGCAACAAAAGCCCAGACTTGAAATAAAGTGTGCGGCAAGGTAATGACAAACGCCACTAAGGCGGCGATTTTCACTTGCACCATAAACGGTGAAGCAATGCCGATTGTGACCAGTTTTTGGCCGGGGAGTACCGTCGCCAGCGGGGCAACGAGCAAGTCGTAAAGTTGCGCCGAAAAAGCAAAGGCCACGATAAAGCCCAGCAAAAAAACCAGCACGCCGCGAACCAAGCGGGTGCGCAGTTCTAATAAATGGCTAAATAAAGGCTGTAGATTATCGATCATGTCTTTTTCGCTGTCGGCAAGGGGTGGGTTTATTCACCGCCGTAAGGTGATGAACCCAGTGATTCATCGTTCATTGAGGTTAGCGCCGATCGCGATAGGCACTATTGGGGAGTGCTGGCAAAGTGTCGATGGCCTGCTCAGGCGTATGGATGGCGTGACTGTCCTCGTCACTGCCTGTTGGCGGCATTTGTGCGCCCTCGGCTAGCATGGCAGCAGCATCGGCAAAGGGCTGATGAATTGAATTGCGTAAATCATCGGTCCCTTCGCGCAGCTCGGCCTCTAGCTTGGCAAGCTCGCCCATTTGCATTTCTTGGTGAATTTCAGATTTCACATTGGCGATAAAGCGCTGCAAGCGGCCCAGCAGCATGCCGGCCGTTCTTGCAACTTTAGGCATGCGTTCAGGCCCCACCACGATCAAAGTGACGGCACTAATGACTAATAACTCACCAAAACTCATGTCAAGCACAGGCATTACCGAAAAAAGCGGGGTGAATAAAAATAGCGAAAACCTGAGTGCTAAGCACGCTTAAGGTTTGTCGTTATCAATGACACGACCGACTTCTTTTTCGGCTGGTTTTTTGGCGTCTGCTTCCGCTTGTTCGCCTTCTTTTAAGCCATCTTTAAAGCCTTTGACTGCAGAGCCTAAGTCTTTACCGACTGAGCCTAGTTTTTTGGTGCCAAAAACCAAGATAATAATGACCAGTACCACTAACCAATGCCAAATACTAAATGAACCCATGATATGCCTCGATAAGTAGAGGGCGATTGATCGCCGATAAATGCAAAATTTCTGTATCAATACAAGTAGATATATTGCTACAGGGTAATTAATCTGCGTCTGAGCGTCTATGACTCTTGTGGGGTACCCAAGACATGTAAATGTAAGTGATACACTTCTTGCCCACCCGCTTCACCGGTATTGATCGCTGTTTTAAAGCCGGCTTGTAAGCCTTGTTCACGCGCAATGTCTGGTACTCGTGCCAAAAGCTGACCCAGTAAAACTTGATCTTGTTCGGTGCAGCCGAGTAAAGAGTCAATATGTTGCTTCGGAATGACTAAAAAATGCACTGGGGCTGCTGGGCGAATATCGTTAAAGGCGATGACATCATCGTCTTCATAAATGATTTTCGCAGGAATCTGTTTGCCAACAATTTTACAAAATAAACAATCGCTCATTGTGCTTCCCATTAGACTCAAATAGATAAGCAAAAGTTTTCGTGCATCGCAGTTTTGCGATCTAACGCTTACACGAGGACTTATTTGCGTGCTGCTTTTTCATCAATACCCGAAATGCCTTCACGTCTTGCTAATTCGGCCAGTACATCTTCATGGCTTAAGCCTTGATGTGCCAGCAAAACCATAGTGTGAAACCATAAATCAGCCACTTCTCGCACCAAATGCAGTTTGTCGCCATCTTTGGCCGCCATAATGGTTTCAACTGCTTCTTCGCCGATTTTCTTGAGAATTTCATCGGTGCCTTTATGATACAGCTTGGCAACGTATGACGAAGTTGGATCAGCTAAACGACGCTCAGCCAGCGTAGTCGATAGACGTTCAAGAATTTCAGCGGAAACCATAGCGAGCTCCATACAGCAAACATGAGGGATTATATTGCGCTTACGTTACAAGTTCGTGGCAATTGTAACGGTGTGAGATTATTTAATGTTGATGATTCGCACCATAAATCGACTTCGGATCTTTTAAAACCGCTTCGGAAACAATCCATTGGTCATTTTGCAAAGTGCGGAAAAAGCAGCTTTCACGGCCGGTATGACAAGCGATGCCACCTTCTTGGCGAATCTTATAAATCAGTACATCGCCATCGCAATCGAGCTCAATTGCTGATACGTGTTGAAAATGTCCTGATTCTTCGCCTTTATGCCACAATTTTTGCCGTGAACGAGTCCAATAATGGGCGGTATGCCGCTCGGCGGTAAGCGCAACGGCCTCTTTATTGGCATACGCAAACATCATTACTCGTCCTGACGTTTCATCTTGGGCGATGACCGGCACTAGACCTTTGTCATCCCACTGGATTTCATCCAGCCAAAGTGGGAGGCTCATAAACGCACCTCAATACCCGCCGCTTGCATCGCCAGCTTAGCGTCTCGGACTGAATATTCGCCAAAATGGAAGATGCTCGCCGCCAGTACCGCATCGGCATGGCCTTGGATTACGCCATCGACCAAATGCTGCAAATTACCCACGCCACCTGAGGCGATGACTGGAATATTGACGGCATCGGATACGGCACGTGTTAGCGGCAGGTTGAAGCCAATCTTGGTACCATCTCTATCCATGCTGGTCAGTAAAATTTCACCGGCACCTAGCTGCTGCATTTTCAGCGCCCATTCCACCGCATCAAGCCCAGTTGCGCGGCGACCGCCGTGGGTAAAGACTTCCCAACGGCTATTGGTGGCATCGGTGGCTTTGGCGTCAATGGCGACGACAATGGCTTGGCTACCAAAACGACTCGCAGCTTGTTCGACCACTTCGGGATTGGTGACTGCCGTGGTATTGATGCTGACTTTATCTGCGCCAGCGTTGAGCAAACGACGCACGTCGTCAGGAACGCGAACGCCGCCGCCAACAGTGAGCGGAATAAAAACTTGTGAAGCAACGGCTTCAATGACGTGCAAAATTAAATCGCGGTTGTCGCTTGAAGCGGTAATGTCGAGAAAAGTCAGCTCGTCAGCGCCTTGTGCATCATAACGGCGCGCAATTTCGACTGGGTCTCCGGCATCACGTAATTCGAGGAAGTTGACGCCTTTGACGACACGGCCAGCGGTGACATCAAGGCAGGGAATAATACGTTTGGCTAAAGGCATTTTATTTCCGTGCGGTGAGGCACCGCAGATTAATCGAGTTGTTGCTGTTTCCAGTTTTCCCAAATGGCAGCGGCCGCTTCAGCGTATTGGCTGCGGCTGCCAGCAAATTCGGACGTAAACCATTGGGTGAAAACATTAAAAAGAAGTTGTTGTACGTCATCGACGTTCAAGCACTGCGGTAGACTGCGCAGAATACTGCCGACTTCTGGGGCGTAGCCTTCCGGCTCGCTAATCAGCGAAATCGTCATCGGGTCATATTCAAACAAGATCTGGCAGACCTCGGCAAACCATTCGGGATTATTCGTGCGGATCCATTCGCCGGTTTTTCTCTCATCGCTTGCCCAATTGAACCAGTCTGGTTTTTCCATGCGCCCTCGCTGATGATTTAGGCGGAAAGTTCATCCGCTAAGTCTTGTGCCTTGGCAAAGTCGATGGTGCCTTCATAAATGGCACGGCCAGTGATGACGCCTTCAATGCCTTCATCAGCCACTGCGCATAATTTACGCACATCGTCTAAATTAGTCAGGCCGCCAGAGGCAATGACTGGGATGGTTAAAGCTTGGGCTAATTTGACCGTGGCTTCGATATTCACCCCAGACAACATGCCATCGCGGCCGATATCGGTGTAAATAATGCTTTCAACGCCATAGCCTTCAAAGCGTTTGGCCAAGTCAATGACATTGTGATCGGTGATTTTGGCCCAACCATCGGTGGCCACCATGCCGTCTTTGGCATCGAGACCGACGATGATTTGCCCCGGAAAGGCATCACACGCTTCGTGTAAAAACCCCGGTTGTTTGATTGCGGCAGTACCAATAATGACGTAATCAATCCCGGCATCCAGATACATCTCGATGGTTTCCAGCGAGCGAATACCGCCCCCTAGTTGCACCGGCACATCGCCATTGATGGCCGCGAGGATTTTTTTTACCGCTGCCAAATTTTTTGGCTTACCCGCAAATGCACCGTTTAAATCGACTAAATGCATTCGACGCGCACCTTGATCGAGCCAATGACTGACGAAGCTTGCTGGATCGTCAGAAAATACGGTGGCATCGTTCATTTCACCTTGGCGCAGGCGTACGCACTGGCCATCTTTTAAATCAATTGCAGGAATTATCAGCATGATGTTAGCGTATAAAAGTAAAAGAGTCGTTAATAGGTCAAAGCCAAGTAAGCAGTATAGGTTAAAACCAACTGCACTGAGCGAAGCGATTTAAAACAGCACATCAACTTAGCTTATTGCTTACCATCCCAATGCACAAAATTTCTTAATAATTGCAGTCCCGCAGTGTGGCTTTTTTCGGGATGGCATTGGATGGCAAAAATATTGTCTTTAGCAATCGCCACGGCAAAGCGATTTGGGTAGCCGGTTTCAATGATGGTGTCGTGTGGCTCGGTCGGCGAAAAATGATAGCTGTGGACGAAGTAAAAGCGCTCTTTGTCAGCAATGCCAGCCCATAGTGGGTGGTCTTGCACAATGAAGGTTTCATTCCAGCCCATATGCGGCACTTTGAGCTTTTGGCCTTGCTCATCGTGCATGTTTTCTGGCTTGAACTTAATCACCTTGCCTTTAAATACCCCAAGGCAATCCATATCGCCTTCTTCGCTATGTTCAAACAACAACTGTGCACCCACGCAAATGCCTAAAAAAGGCTTGCTGGCCGCAGCATCGAGTACCGCTTGCTTTAAGCCGCTGGCCTCGAGTTCACGCATACAATCGGGCATGGCACCTTGGCCAGGAAAGACCACTTTATCTGCACTGGCCACCACAGCCGGGTCGGCGGTGAGGATGATTTCGGCATCGGCTTGGGCGACAAATTCCAAAGCCTTGGTCACCGAATGCAAATTGCCCATGCCGTAATCTACGATTGCTATTTTCATTTTAAATATTTCACCACAGAGGCACAGAGACACAGAGGGAACAGTGTAAAAACAAAAACGACGGAGTGCTCATTGCTCGTCTTGGTTGGTCTCTGCGCCTTTGTGTCTCTGTGGTTAATGTTTTTAGCCCAATCAGCCGACTAGCGTGCCCTTGGTCGATGGCGTGATACCGGCCATGCGGGGGTCGTGTTCAACCGCCATGCGTAAAGCGCGACCTAGTGCTTTGAAAATCGTTTCGGCTTGGTGATGGGCATTTTTGCCCTTGAGATTGTCGATGTGTAAGCTAATCGCGGCATGGTTGACAAAACCACGGAAGAATTCACCAAATAAATCGACATCAAAACCGCCAATCATCGCGCGAGTGTATTCGCAATCGTATTCCAAGCAGGGGCGACCCGATAAATCGACGACCACCCGAGACAGCGCTTCATCCAGTGGCACATAGCTATGGCCGTAGCGCACAATGCCTTTTTTATCGCCAACGGCTTGAGCAAAAGCTTGCCCCAAGGTAATGCCAACATCTTCAACCGTGTGATGGGCGTCAATATGCAAATCACCAACGGCTTTGATTTCGATATCAAATAGGCCATGGCGAGCGACTTGGTCGAGCATATGCTCAAAAAAAGGTACGCCGGTATCAAATTTGCTGATCCCAGTGCCATCTAAATTGAGGGTGATGGTGATTTGAGTTTCTAAGGTATTGCGGCTAACTGTTACTTGGCGCATGAATTTGTTCTCGAGATTGGCAATGGACAAGGGCATTGAGCAGAAATGCGCAGACCAAAATGATGTTGCACTATTCTATCAGAATCCGCCGAATCGTTACTGATGCCACGCGCTTTCTTTCGCATAGTTGCAAAGCGACGGTTGAAACGCAATGCTCAATCTGGCGCTAGATTTTATTTTGATGTCATTTATCTTTCGAGCGCGCTCAAGTATTGGGCCATTGATGACGATAGCAAGTCAGTCATCAATGCGTTCATCCCCCGTGAAGTGGGGATTTGTTGATGACGTATTGTCATATCGGGTGCTGCTGATTTGATTTTTCGTTCTAAACAATAGGTGAATCCATTCTGTGATTGAGCTGCAATTAACTGAGCAAGCGATGCGTCAACAGCGGGTGTTGGCTGTTGCGCAATCGATGTTCCTTGAGCCGGTTGGCGCGCGCTCGCAGTGCCTTGCTTTGCTGGATGAGGCAAGAGCGGTATTTGATGCGCCATGTTTGATTGATTGCGCGGTATTGCTCTCACAAATTGAAGACCAGCTCGGCGACTTAAACCATGCAATTCGTTGTTTAACGGAGGCGCTGGTGTATGCCGAAGAATTTAAGCAAACGCAGCGCATGCCAGAGATCCTCGAACAAATCGGCCGTTGTTATTACTCGCAAGCGTGTTATCCCCAGGCGCTGGAACATTGGCAGCAATGCGCAGTGATATGTGGCAAACAAACCGCGTTTTTAAAAACGCGCAGCTTGGCGCTGATGGGTTTGGGGCAGATTTGCGATGCTGGTGGTGACTATGTTTTGGCTGAGCAAATGCAGTGTCTTGCCCATGGCCTATTGACGGGCCATTCGGAGGTGTTCTTATTGGTGAAGGCCAAAATTAATTGGGCAGTTAGTTTAAAAAAAATCGGTGAAATTGCGGCGGCGACCGCATTATTACGCGACGCTTTACAGCGGTGTTTACAGCAAAAACTACCGCATTATGCGGCGACCAGCTTATATCGCTTGGCTGAAATCAAACTAGAAACCGGGGATTTAATCAGTGCCGAAGGCTTGATTGCCGATGGTTTAGCCATTGTCGCTAGCACGCCATATCATTGGGCCGAGGCCAATTTATTGGCTTTATCTGCGCAATTAATGGCGAAAAAAGGGCAGCCTTTATCGGCGCTGGCCATGATTCAGCGTGGCTTGCTGATTGCCAAAGCAGATGGTTTACGGCATATAGAAATGCGTTTAAGCGAACAGGCTGAGCGTTATGCTCGCAGTACCGAGCAGTTTGAATTAGCCGATGATTTAGCGCGCCGAGTGAATTTTATTTTGCTGCATTTAAATGCGGCGATGGTGCAGCATATTGCACCCGATTTGAGTGGTTTAAGTGAATTACTTATTTAGGGTATATGGCTGCAGGATTTATCTGTATTGGCCTATATAGCAATACCTTGTTATTTTAATGTGCAATATACAGCCCCACAATCGTGATTGTGGGGCTGTTTGCTTTAGGCTTTAAAGCGCAGTTCAGCGGCATTGGCATGCGCAGTTAGCCCTTCGCCGTGCGCCAAAACGCTAGCGATTTTGCCCAACTTGTGCGCGCCGGCTGCAGATACTTTGATAATTGACGAGCGTTTTTGGAAGTCGTACACCCCGAGCGGGCTAGAAAAACGCGCGCTGCGGGCGGTTGGCAACACATGGTTGGGCCCTGCGCAATAGTCGCCCAAGCTTTCTGAAGTGAATTGCCCCATAAAAATCGCTCCCGCGTGGCGGATTTGCGGCAATAGCGCGTCAGGATCGGCAACGGACAATTCCAAATGCTCTGGTGCGATGTAATTGCTAATTTCGCACGCCTCAGCCAAGTCTTTGACTAAAATGAGCGCGCCGCGATTGGCTAGTGAGGCGCTAATAATATCTTTGCGTGGTTGGGTGGGTAGTAATTTAGCAATGCTGGCTTCGATTTGAGCCAAGTAAGCGGCATCGGTGCACAGCAAGATCGACTGAGCGATTTCGTCGTGTTCGGCTTGGCTAAACAAATCCATCGCCACCCAATCGGCAGGCGTTGTGCCGTCGGCAATCACTAAAATTTCGGATGGGCCGGCCACCATATCAATACCGACGATACCAAACACGGCGCGTTTGGCAGCAGCCACGTAGGCATTGCCGGGCCCGGTGATTTTATCGACTTGCGGCACAGTTTGCGTGCCAAAAGCCAGTGCGCCAACGGCTTGCGCGCCACCAATGGTAAATGCCCGGCTCACACCTGCAACATACGCCGCACCGAGCACCATATCATTGCGCTCGCCACGTGGCGTTGGCACCACCATGATGATTTCTTTTACGCCAGCAACGTGGGCGGGAATGGCGTTCATCAGTACCGACGATGGATAAGTCGCTTTGCCGCCAGGAACATAAATCCCAACGCGATCGAGTGCAGTCACTTGCTGGCCGAGCAGCGTGCCGTCTTCGTCTTCATACGACCATGAGGCCATTTTTTGTTTTTCATGAAAGCTACGCACGCGCGCGGCAGCGGCTTGTAATGCCGCAGCTTGCTCTTGTGGTAGGCGCTCAAAAGCGGCTTTGAGTTCTTCTTGGCTTAGCTCCAAATCGGCCATGGTTTGCGCTGCAGTGCCATCAAACTGATTGGTGTATTCAATCACTGCAGCGTCGCCACGCTGTTTTACATCAGCCAAAATCGCCGCTACGCGAACGTCAACTTGCGGGTCTTGCGAGGTTTCAAATGCCAGTAGTGCGGTGAGCTCGGCGTGGAAATCGTTCGAGGTAGAATCAAAACGGCGAATCATGGCGTAGACCCAAAGCAAGAAAGAATGGCCTTGATTATACCCTGACTTATCCGTCTATCGGCAGCGATCCAGCGAATTGTCATTTAAGGCTGCAAGTTGAAAACGCAGGGAAGTGACCGCGCTAGGCGCAATTTTTGCTTTTCGATTTAGAGCTCGATAGCAATAAAAAACGCCGCCCATATTGGACGGCGCTGAGCATGAAGGTCGCAGTGCTTAGTGCGGATTAGATACCGAATGCAGCAGTTTATCGGTGTAGGCGAGCGCCGCAGCAGACACGAGGAAAGACAAATGAATAATCACTTGCCATTTCATTGTGGCTTCTGAGGTTTGTGCGGCGTTGATAAAGGTCTGCAATAGGTGGATCGATGAAATACTGATAATCGCCATCGAAAGTTTGACTTTGAGTACCGTCGCGTTCACGTGATTTAGCCATTCAGGCTGGTCAGGATCATTATCAATGTGCAGTCGAGAAACAAAGGTTTCGTAACCGCCAACAGTCACCATGAGCAATAAATTCGCAATCATCACCACGTCGATCAAACCCAATACGGCGAGCATAATTTGGGTTTCGCTCAATGAAGTTAGATTCATCAGCATATTAAATAGTGCCGCTAAAAACTTATAGGCATACACGCCCTGTACGATGATCAGCCCTAAGTAAATCGGCAGTTGTAGCCAGCGGCTACTAAAAATGATTTTTGAAATAAACGGTGTTTTTAGATTGGATGCTGTTGAGGGTTTCATCTCACAAGGTCTCATAAATTCGAAGAAGTGGGGTGGTCAGTTTGACTGACCGCGTGATCGTCGTTGAGTTCGGTTGTGGGCTCGATTTTGGGCTTACGCGGCGTTTTGGGTTTGGACTGCGGAAAAATCACCCGACTAAAAATTAAAGTCATAAACACGCCAAAATGCGTGGTCCCAATCAGTGATTCGGCAATAAATAGCATTTGCCCTTGATCAGAACACGGCAGTAAATCGCCAAAACCGACGGTAGAAAAAACTTCAGCTGAAAAATAAATCGCCTGTAGTAACGTCGGCTCTTTCAGGCAATGCAGCGGTGGACCAAATACAGCAAAATGATGCCAACCGATCGCAAACACCATGGCCAAAATGATATTACTTAAGACAAACAACCAAACTGCATGTTCGGGCGTCACGCCTTCGCTTAGGCGCTGGCCTTTAGCAATACTAAAAATAAAGTAAAAATAATTGGCGTAAATGGCAACGATAAAAAAAATCAGCCGCTCATTAATATGAGTAAAGGTGAAAAGTTGTAATAGCCATGGCCAGCAAAACATCATGGCCAGCGCATAAAATGGCGCTTTGCGCCAACTAATCCAATTTCGCCACGGCATGGTGCTTAGTTTTTCCGGCTGTTAACCGTGGTCGTAAACGCGTCGAGCATGGGTTGAATCCGCGCTTGCTTGAGTTTGAGTGCCGATTGATTGATGACTAAACGACTCGAAATATCGCGAATATGCTCAACTGCGACTAAATCATTGGCTTTGAGCGTACTGCCGGTCGAAACCAAATCGACAATGGCATCAGCCAAACCGACTAAGGGCGCTAATTCCATTGAGCCATACAGTTTGATTAAATCGATATGCACGCCTTTGCTGGCAAAATGCTCTTTAGCCTGCTCGGTGTATTTAGTGGCGATACGTAAACGCGCACCTTGTTTCACCGCTTCGGCATAATCAAAGCCATTTTGTACTGCCACCATCAGACTGCATTTGGCGATTTCTAAATCCAGTGGCTGATACAAACCTTGGCCGCCATGCTCGATTAGTACGTCTTTACCGGCGACGCCTAAGTCGGCCGCGCCGTATTGCACATAAGTGGGCACATCGGAAGCACGAACGATAATCAGCTGCACATCGGCTTGGTTGGTCCCGATAATCAGCTTGCGGGTGCTTTCGGGGGCTTCACTGGGCACAATCCCTGCCGCAGCCAATAGTGGCAGTGTTTCTTCAAAAATACGGCCTTTCGATAGCGCGATCGTAATCATTAGGGTTCCAGCAGTGGCGCAAGCGCCACGGTTTTATTTAAATAATTTGAGGCCGGCCGGGTATTTAGCAGGCCAGCCATTCATTGCTTTAGCCGCTTCCCAAACTGAAAACAAAGACGCCCCAATGGCCACCCACCAAATAAAGATGGGTGTTTTAAAGAACAAGGTCGCAATCAGCGCCAAGACATAAAAACACGCCATTAACATTTGAAAATTACACACTTGCACCGCGTGTTGTTCAACGAATTCGGAGTGCGCGCGGGCAAATTGCAAACCTAAAAAAGGAACAATCAGCGCCAATACTTGCAGCGGCATAATCGGCAACCAAGATAAGCCGGACAAATGCAAAATCACAGCGCTGGTTTTTTCTGCCTGCGTCGGAGGTTTGACTTTGCCGTCGCTATCTTGCCCTGCCGGTTTGGGGTTGATATTGAACATTAATGGAATCGCTCAATACTTGCGCCAATGCCAGCGAGTTTGGTTTCAATGTGCTCATAGCCGCGATCAAGATGGTAAATGCGATCGACAATGGTTTCGCCTTCGGCAATCAAACCGGCAATGACTAAGCTGGCAGAAGCGCGTAAATCAGTGGCCATCACTACGGCACCAGAGAGTTTTTCAACGCCGGTGATGATGGCGGTATTGCCTTCGGTATTGATTTTTGCGCCCATGCGAACCAATTCAGGCGCATGCATAAAGCGATTTTCAAAAATCGTTTCAGTCACCACGCCGGTGCCTTCAGCAATACAATTGAGCATCATAAACTGCGCTTGCATATCGGTTGGGAAGGCCGGATACGGCAGCGTGCGTAAATTCACTGCGCGAGCGCGGTGTTTCATCTCGAGTGAAATCCACGTTTCACCGGCTTCGATATAAGCGCCGGCTTCGCGTAATTTATCCAGTACGGCGTCGAGAATATCAGTGCGGGTATTTTTGAGTAAAATTTTGCCTTGCGCGGCGGCGGCGGCGATTAAGAAAGTACCTGTTTCGATACGGTCGGCGATGATGGCGTGTTCTGCACCATGCAAGCTAGCAACGCCTTCGATGGTAATGGTATCAGTGCCGTGGCCGGTAATTTTGGCACCCATTTTGATCAGGCATTCTGCCAAATCAACGACTTCGGGTTCACGTGCCGCGTTTTCGATCACGGTAATCCCATCGGCCAGCGTGGCCGCCATCAATAGGTTTTCTGTGCCGGTGACGGTGACCATATCGCATACAATGCGCGCGCCTTTGAGACGGCCTTTGGCTTTGACGTAGCCATGCTCAATGGTGATCTCAGCGCCCATGGCTTCAAGGCCTTTGATGTGCTGATCAACCGGGCGCGCGCCAATGGCGCAACCGCCAGGCAAAGACACTTGCGCTTCACCAAAGCGAGCCAGTGTTGGGCCGAGTACCAAAATTGAAGCGCGCATGGTTTTAACCAATTCATACGGCGCAGTGAGACTAGTGAGTTCTGCAGCAGTGAGCTCGTACTCGTGGACGTTATCGGTCATCACGCGAACGCCCATGCCTTGTAGTAATTTTTGCGTGGTTTTCACATCAGCCAATTGCGGCACATTGGTCAAGCGCAATGTGTCAGCAGTGAGCAAGCAGGCACATAAAATCGGCAGTGCGGCGTTTTTTGCGCCAGAAATAGTAATTTCACCCGCCAGTGGCTGACCACCGATAATTCTTAATTTGTCCATGATGTATCAATTCTCTAAAAACGAAATAGGCAATGAAATCCGTCGGCGCATGGCTTGCGCAGCATCGAATGCGAGATCGCATGCTGGCAGTGGCTTGGCGACGGTGAAGTTTTATTTAAACCAAGTCCACCACACCCAAGCGACAATACCCATTAGCCATGGCAAATTGCTCAGTGCAACTAAACGGCCCATGCTACGGCGATCTTGGGGTTTTCTGGCGTCGATTTTGGCTTGTTCAATAACGGCTTTGGCGTCATCAATGGCCGATAAATTAAAACGTTTATCGGGGTCGGCCATTAACGTTTGGCCATTTCAGCCGGAGTGAGGGTCGCGCGCATTGAAATTGCGTGCAGCTCGCCCGAGTCGATATAGGATTTTAAACCGTCGTTGATTAAGCGATGCCGCGCCAGTAAACCCAAACCTTCAAAGCGGCTTGAGACAATCGTGGCATAAAAATGATGGCCATCGCCTTCTACATCCAGCTGTTCGCAAGGTAGGATTTGGGCAATAAGGGCTTGTACTTGTTCTGGCGTCATGATGCTCTTTAGGGGGTCAAATCGACTCTAGGCGATGAAATTATCGCTGGAGTAAAAAGTTAGCGGCGAATTTTGTATCCCGATTTTATCAAGGAGAAGGCCATTGCGGCGAGAATAAGTAAACTAAATCCGACTACGGACAAAGAAAGCCATGGATTAACATCACTTTGACCAAAAAATCCGTAGCGAAAGCCGTCAATCATATAAAAAACCGGATTAAAGTGCGAGACCTGTTGCCAAAATGGCGGCAAGCTATGAATCGAGTAAAACACGCCAGACAAAAAAGTCAGCGGCATAATCAAAAAGTTTTGAAACGCGGCCAGTTGATCAAATTTTTCGGCCCAAATCCCAGCAATCATGCCCAATACCGCCATGATGCCACAGCCTAATAGTGCAAAAATCAAAATCCATAAGGGGTATTTAAGGCTAGGCATATCAAATATTAGTGCGGTGAGCGATACCCCTAGTCCCACTACTAGCCCACGCACAATTGCGGCCAAGGTATAGGCCGAGAAAAACTCAAAGTGCGACAACGGTGGCAGCAAGACAAACACCATGCTGCCGGTGACTTTGGATTGAATAATGCTCGAGCTGGTATTGGCAAAAGCATTTTGCAGCATGCTCATCATCATTAAACCGGGAATCAAAAACGCGGTATAGCTCACGCCTGCTAAGGGCTGGACGCGATCGGCTAATACTTGTGAAAACACCAATAAATACATCAATGCCGTCAAAATCGGCGCGGCGACGGTTTGAAAGCCAACCTTCCAAAAACGTAATATTTCTTTATAAAACAGCGTGTAAAAACCGGTCATTGTCGTTGCCTAAGGTGATGCGGTAAGGGGACGGTGGCGCGCGTTTAAGCACTCATCATTTGAACGAAAATGTCTTCTAAATCAGCTTGAGCAATTTCGATGTCTTTGAGCGTAAGGCCCGCTTGGCGCAAGGTCATTAAAATATGCTCAAGTGCATTGCAGTCTGCGAGTTTGATTTCAAAGCCATTGTCCCGCTCGCGCAGCAACAGCGATTGCAAAGCCGCTGGCCATTGCCCGGTAGTGAGTTTGATCAGCGCGGTGCGTGCTGCGCCTCGGCTCATGATTTGTTCTTTGTTTTCTAGCGCCAGTAAGCGGCCTTGCTTGAGCATGGCGATGCGATTACACAGCGTTTGCGCTTCTTCGAGGTAGTGCGTGGTGAGCACAATGGTGTGGCCAGCTTGATTGAGGCTGCGAATAAAGGCCCACAATGTTTGCCGTAATTCGACGTCCACCCCAGCAGTCGGTTCATCAAGCACGATAACTGGGGGTTTATGCACCAAGGCTTGAGCTACCATAACGCGGCGCTTCATACCCCCGGAAAGGGTGCGCATATTGGCGTCGGCTTTACTTGTTAGGCCGAGGTTTTCGAGAATATCGTCAATCCAAGCACCGTTGTTTTTTAAACCAAAATAGCCCGATTGAAATCGCAAGGTTTCGCGCACAGTAAAAAAAGGATCGAATACCAATTCTTGCGGCACGATGCCGACAGCGCGCCGCGCTTGACGATAATCGCTGCTAACATCGTAACCCATGACTCTGGTGTGCCCTTGGCTGGCTTTACTCAGGCCAGCAAGGATAGAAATTAGCGTGGTTTTACCCGCCCCATTCGGGCCAAGTAGGGCAAAGAAATCGCCTTCTTCAACGCGAAAACTAATGTCGTTCAGTGCGGTAAAGTCGCCAAATTGTTTGCTTACGTGGTCAAAAGTAATTGCGCTCATGGGGTTTCCGGGTTGACTGCGCTGGGGGCGCTGGCGATCGGTGCTGCTTCTTCTGAGTCAGCATCTGCGTCTAAGTCTTCTGCTGAGCCCATGGGTAAAGGAAACGGTGGATTGCCATCGTGAATTTTAAACCAGCGGCGTTGCAAATAGCTGTCGCGGATAAACGCGTAAGGATCCGCTTGTTCGTTGATGATTTTGTCTAGCGGTAGGATTTGTGCCCGAGCATTGACGATGTAGACGCTGTAATAGGTGATTTGTCCGGCTAAATCATCGACATAATCAATCGGCCCCCAAATAAAGCGCGACAAGGGCTCTACGCTATCGCGTAAGGTAGTCGGGCCATAAAATGGCACCATCAAATAAGGCCCTGTAGGCAGACCCCAATAACCGAGGGTTTGGCCTAGGTCTTCATTTTGTTTTTCAATCGGTAAATCACTGGCCCAATCAATTAGACCGCCCACACCCACGGTTGAATTGACCAAAACTCGGCCAAAGCTTTTGGACGCTGGCGTGGCTTTGCCTTGCAATAGGGCGGCGGGAATGCTGAATAAATCGTCGATATTTTCAAAAAAGTTATCCACGCCTTTACGTAGCGGCGGCGGCACAAAGCGCACATAGCCTTTGGCGACAGGACGTAGCACTGCATCATCGACCGCTTTATTCATTTGATAAATCGGGCGGTTGATCGGCTCGAGTGGGTCGTAATTATTTTGCGGTGTTGCACAAGCACCGAGCAGCAATAAGGGAAACACAATCAGGCGGCGTAACATGGCAGACTCAAAAAGCAAGTTAGATGGATGAAGTATAGAGAGCATTTTTAGCAACTTGATTCGCTTTCGCTGGCATTATAAAAAAAATGACTTAAGCCATAAACGGCGATCAGTTGCAGCAGATTAGCGGGTAAATGAATCAGCCGTAATGTGCATTGCTCCGCGCTAGCACGGCGCTGCCATTCGAGCAGCACGGCAACAGCGCTCGAGTCGACTTGCTTTAAGTCGCTAAAATCGAGCGTGAGCTCGGATTGCGACAATGAGGCGTCGAGCAGATTGAGCGCAGCAGGGCTGCTCGCAAAGTTTAATTGAGCGCCGATACGGATTGCGGTCGTCATTTGTTTTGACGTGAAGTGTTATTTTTTTCGCTCAGCGATTTAATCAAACCATCAATCCCATCTTTGCGAATCACTGCGCCAAATTGGTTGCGATGATTATTGATAAAGCTAATGCCTTCAACGCTGATATCAAATACTTTCCATTCGCTGCCGATTTTTTCAAAGCTAAAATCCAGCGGAATCGGTTTTTGGCCCGGTAAGCTCACTTCGGTGCGCACGGTTTGCTCGCTGGCGTCGTTACCAGCACGCGTACCGCGCACATTGATTTGCGCATTTTTGTATAAAGTCAGCGCCGATAGATAAGTACGAATCATCATGGTGCGAAATTCTTTGCTCAGCGCATCTTGCTGCGCGGGGGTCGCGCTTTTCCAGTAACGGCCCACCGCTAGCGAAGTCATCCGATTGTAATCGGCCAATGGCGACAGACGTTGATCGACTAAGTCGCGCATTTTGCTATTGTCTTTCTCATTTTTTTTAATGATATCGAGCACGTCTTTACTGGTGCTACGCACGATTTGTTCTGGGCTATCGTTAGCAACGCTGACCGCAGCGGTAAAGCTCAAAGTGATAATTAATAATAATTTACTAAAAAGCGGGTACATATTTATTGCTCCGAGTTGTTGGCTTTGTCGCCTTGGCTAAATAAAAAGCGACTAATGAGTTGCTCCAGCACAATGGCTGAAGAGGTGACTTTAAAGCGATCGCCATTGACGAGGTTTTTCTCGTCTGCGCCTGGGGTGATGCCGATATATTGCTCGCCCAATAGACCTGAAGTTAGAATCTCGGCCGAGCTGTCTTTACTAAAATGGTAACGGCTATCTATCGCCATTTCGACTTTAGCGACATAGCGCTCGTTATCAAAACTAATGCTGCTGACGCGGCCAACGACTACCCCGGCGCTTTTGATCGGTGCGCGCGGTTTGAGCCCACCAATGTTTTCAAAGTCAGCGCTTAATTCATAGCTCGATGTGGCGGGTAAACTGCTGGAGCTACTGACTTGTAACGCCAAAAACAACAGGGCGGCAATACCAGCTGCGGCAAATAAGCCCACCCAAAAATCAATCATGCCTCGTTTCACTATTAAACCCCTCGGAACATAAACGCGGTCAAAATAAAGTCCAGCGCCAAAATAACTAAAGAACTCGTGACTACCGTGCGCGTCGTTGCCCGCGACACACCTTCTGCAGTTGGCGGTGCATCGTAGCCTTCAAACACGGCGATTAAAGACACTGCAAAGCCAAAGAACACACTCTTGATGATGCCATTCATCACATCAAGGCGAAAATCGACCGCGCCTTGCATTTGCGACCAGAAACTCCCGTCGTCCAAGCCCAATAAGTGCACGCCAACCAAGTAACCGCCAAAAATACCCATGGCGCTAAAGATCGCTGCCAGCAAAGGCATGGAGATCACTCCACCCCAAAAGCGCGGTGCAACCACGCGGGCAATTGGATTAACGGCCATCATTTCCATCGCCGATAATTGTTCGGTGGTTTTCATTAAGCCAATTTCAGCGGTGATGGCACTACCCGCGCGGCTGGCAAACAGCAGCGCGGCGACCACTGGGCCTAATTCCCGCACCAAGGACAAGGCGACTAAAATCCCGAGCGAGCTCGATGCGCCAAAGCGTTGCAGCGTGTCATAGCCTTGTAACGCCAACACCATGCCGACAAACAATCCCGACACCGAAATAATCAATACCGATAACACGCCAGCAAACCAAATCTCACGCATCGTCAATTGCGGGCGCAATAGGCAGCTGCCTGAATGCCGCACAATCGCGATTAAAAATCGGCAAGCAAAACCCAGCTTAATCAAGACGTTGGTCAGTGGCGCGCCAAGACGACTAAAAAAATTAAACAGCAAGCCCTACCTCCTGCCGCCATTGTGCGGCGATTGTGTGTGCGCCGTGATCATGACAAACCCAGTTGTTCAGCATACGGCGCAGCGGGTTTATGAAATGGCAAAGGGCCATCGGGGCGTGCATTGATAAATTGCTGCACAAAGGGATGCGTTGACGCTTTGACTTCTGCCGGCGTGCCTTCGGCCACCACGCAGCCGTCGGCTAAGAAATACACGTAATCGACAATCGCCAGCGATTCGGCCACATCATGCGTCACTACAATCGACGCCGTACCAAGAGCATCATTGAGTTCACGAATTAATTTGCCCACCGTGGCCAAAGAAATCGGGTCTAAACCGGTAAACGGTTCGTCATACAGCATCACCGCAGGGTCTAAAGCAATGGCGCGTGCCAAAGCCACGCGTCTTGCCATACCGCCAGATAATTCATGCGGCATTTGCTGCGCCGCGCCGCGTAGACCGACGGCTTCAAGCTTCATCAACACCAAATCTTTAATCATCGATTCAGGCAATTGAGTGCGCTCGCGCAGCGGGAAAGCCACGTTATCAAACACCGATAAATCCGTAAATAACGCCCCAAATTGAAACAACATGCCCAATTTACGCCGCATTTGATACAGATCGTGCTCGTTGAGTTGGCCCACATCTTGCCCATCGAGCCAGACTGCGCCTTGTTGGGCCTGTAATTGGCCGCCAATCAATTTGAGCAGCGTGGTTTTACCCGAACCCGATCCACCCATGATTGCCACCAGTTGACCACGGCGTACCGATAAAGAAACGTCGCGCAATATCTGGTTTTCAGCATAGGAAAAGCTGACATTTTGAAATTCAAGCAGGTTCATGGATTTTAACTGAGTGATTGAAAACGAATTTTATGGCTTTCTAAGTATACAGGCTAGAGGTCATTATTGATGCTGCGTTGCAGCAAAAGAACTCGCGTCACCGTCATTGCGCTGATGACTGGCTTGCCGCTTCTTCAATCATAAAGTCGGATTATACCGTGTATATATTTTCGCACACCTGACTAATTGACTTATCTCTTGCGGTGGCGGGCCCACAATGTTTGGCCAGTGTTGCTGGCGTAGATTCTTTCTTTACGTTTACTTACAATTTAATTAAACAAAAGCTATGCTGTGTGACAGGCAAAATCTTGTTTTTTATCCGCTGCAATACGGCGCATGGCATGGGGTTTCATTTTGTATCAAACGTATTTTGGTTTACATAGCCCACCGTTTCGTTTGACCTCGCATCCTGATTTTTTCTTTTTGGGTGCGGGTCGTGGCAAGGTGCTCAATACCGTATTGAGTGCCATTGAGGCGGGAGAAGGTTTGATCCAAGTGATCGCTGAAATCGGTGCGGGTAAAACGCTCTTGTGCCGAATGTTGCTCGCACGGCTATCGAGCCGAGTTGATGCGATATTTTTGCCTCACCAAACTGCGCTTGAGCATGAATTTTTACTCACGATTGCAGCGCAATTACAGATCCAACGCAGCGCAAGCCGTCGCGATCAAGTCATGGATCAAATCGAAACTGAGTTGATCCGTCGGCATGTCGCTGGCCGGCGCGTGGTGTTATTGCTTGATGCTGCGCATGCGATGCCACTTGAATCGTTTGAGCTATTACGCTTACTGAGTGATTTGACGGTTAGATCGCAGCCCTTATTACAGATGGTGCTGTTTGCGCGGCCAGAGCTAGAGCAGCAGTGGGCTAATACGGCTTGGTGTTCTTTGCGCGAACGAGTGAGTCAGCGCTTGGTTTTGCCTTTGCTCACGGCCGAAGAGGTCTCTGAGTATTTGGCTTGTCGCTTATCGGCGGCGGGTTATCAAGGGGAAACCTTGTTTAGTACGCCGGCGGTGCAATTGATTGCCAAAGGCGCGCAAGGGCTCAGCCGGCAGATTAATCAGATTGCGGATCAGGCCATGCTTGCGGCATGTGCTGATCATGCCGTTCGTGTGGAGGCCAAGCATGTGCAAAGCGTATTGCAAGATCGGTCTTTATCGCCGCCTTGTTTTAGCCCGATTGGGCGATGGCTGGCAATGCTCTTCATTGCTGCTTTGCCGCTGCTGTTTTGGTATTTTTATCCCAATGCACCGCAAATCAATGCGCCATTGCTGTGGCCTACAACGGAAAAGCTCGCCTCGCTCAGTGAAAACGCTGAAATCAAAGCGCGTGCCGCCACCGCACCGGTGTTGCTCAATGAAAGAGTGATGCGTTCAAATAAGCAATTGATCGCTGCGGATGCCAGTAGCGTGACGATTTTGGTCTCCAAAGTGCCGCAAAATCAGTTATTGCGTTTAGAGCAGTTAGTTAGCGATTTAGAAGTCCATCTGGGGGCTAATCGGGTGTTGGTGTATCCGACTTTACTCAATGGCAACTTGGCATGGGGCGTTTTGGCTGGGCTTTATCCCGATACAAACAAAGCGCAAGCCATGAGGCAACGGCTTGAGCGCGCGCATCCGCAGCGTAAAAGCAAAATCCAGACTATCGGGGTGTTGCGCGGAGAAATGTTGTTGCTGCGCGACTAGATGATTCTGATACAACTTGGTTTTGACGGGTTTTCTGCGATTGCTTCGTGAACGTGCCGTCTTGCGAGTTGGCTCATTTTACTATTTGGGTTCAAATAGGCTGTGTGTCCATCGTGACCAATCAGGTAAAAATGGTCGGATAATTGTAGTAGCTTTTCTTGACTTGAAATGGTGATGTCACCTTGGTCGAAGAATATATGGGTTCGCGCAGTTGGTTTATTGGATTCATTACGCAGCCGAGTGGATGACAGACAAAACAGATCGGTGCAGTTTAGCCCAGCTAAACACGCCCGCCATAATACGGTGCCCCCTGCGCTGTATCCAATAGCAATATCCGTCGTTTGATGTTGTTTCAATAGTTGTTGAACGGCTCGCGTCATGCCGCCTTGATGTATAAGGTGATCGTGCAACTCCATACCTGATAGATCAGGCTTTCCGACAAGGTTAGCTAGTGACAATAGATGTAGCTGCATATCCTTTGGCAGCAGTAAGGCCAGTTCTCCACCGCACATCGGTTTGTTGTTGATGTCCGAGATCAAAATGCATTTCATGATTATTTTGCTTTTTAAGTGTTATCTGGGTGTTGCGCGGTGAAATGTTGTTGCGACGCGACTAGATGAAATTGCGCGTCGCTGAAACTTTGAATTTTTAAAAGTTATGCTAGTTTGAGGTAAGTTAACAAAAAGAATCAAGCATGAAAAAGGCTTTGTGTATCGCAGGATGTTTCTTGCTATTGGGTAGTGCTTGCTCAACATCCAACGGTTTACAAACCACTGGGCACATCAGTCAAACGAGCCCCGTCGCTTCAGAGCCTATCGCCGCGATTCCGCAGCTGGTGCCATCGATTCCGGTTTTACCCAAGCCCAATGTGCGTCAGCAACTCGAACTGTATAGCGTGGTGGTGAGCCAGCTGGGCGTACACGATTTATTGTTTGCCTTGGCGCGAGATGCGCGCATCAATATCGACGTGCATCCGGCGGTGAGTGGCGTGGTGACGTTGAATGCGATTAACCAAACGCTGCCGCAGATTTTGGAGCGGATTGCCGCGCAAACCGATATTCGTTGGAGCATGGTCAATGGCGTGCTCACCGTGGTGCCCGACACGCCAACGCTGCGCATTTATCAGCTGGATTATTTTAATTTGCAGCGGAGTATGCGCTCGAGTTTAAATATTTTAAATTCAGTGAAATCGGTTTCAGACCCGAGTAATGCCAGCAATAGCACCGGTAGTACCTCGTTTTCGGCGATTGATAGCGAGTCGAAAAATCTCTTTTGGCAGCGCTTAGAAAGTAATTTAAAAGAAATCCTCGACATTAAAATTGAGCCAACGCCAACGAGCGCCGCAACGAGCAAACTCAGTCAATACGCCGCCCAGCAAGCTTTGCTGCCAGGTCAGGCACCAACGAGCGCCATTGAAAACAGCGCCAAGCTAGAAAAAACGCTGGCGCAAATCGACAAAATCCAAGCCGAAACCCTCGCCATCCAGCAGCAAGCCGTACAGGCGGCTTCATCCGTTACACCGGTGTCAAATTTGGTGGTCATCCATCCCGAAACCGGCACCATTAGCATTCGGGCAACGCAAAAATCGCAGCAAAAAATCGCCGAGTATCTGGCCAAAATTCAAGCCTCAGCGCAGCGGCAAGTCTTGATTGAGGCCACGATTGTTGAAGTGGTGCTCAGTGACCAATATCAGGCGGGCATTGATTGGGCGCAAATCGCCACTGGTGCCGGTTGGAGTTTTGGCCAAAGCGTACTGGCGAATAATCTGGCGACGGCACCGGTGAGTTTATTGGCTTACAAGAGTAATAACTTTAATGCCACGGTGAAATTACTCGAGCAATTTGGCAAAACCCGAGTGCTCTCTAGCCCCAAAATTACCGCGCTGAATAATCAACCGGCGGTGATGAAAGTCGTGGAAGAGCTGGTTTATTTCACCATCACCGTCACACCTGCCACATCCGACACCAATGGCATCATTACCCCTGCGGCGTATGAGAGCGTGCTGCATACCGTGCCGGTGGGCTTGGTGATGCAAGTGACGCCGCAGATTTCTGAATCGGGCGCGATCTCGATGAATGTGCGGCCGACTATTACCAATGTCAGCGGTTATGTCGAAGATCCGGCGGTGGCGATTATTGCGTCGACCACCAAGGTGGCATTAAAAAGCTTGGTGCCGGAATTGCAGGTGCGCGAGTTTGATTCGACGCTCAAAATTGCCAGCGGTCAAATCGCTGTCTTGGGTGGCTTAATTCAAGACAAGCAAGTTAATTTACGCCAAGGCGTGCCGGGTTTATCGCGCTTGCCGTGGATTGGCGATGCGTTTAGTTATCGCGACGACAAAGTCAGCAAAATAGAATTGGTGGTGTTTTTGCGCCCGATCATGATTAAAGATCAAGGCGTTGACCCGCGTATTTTGCCAAGCGCTGATTTTTTTGATTCAAAATCAGCGCCAGAATTGTCGGCGTTTCACAGTGGGCTGATGCCTTGGACGGGGCAGTCGCAATGAGTTTGCCAAGTTTAGACTACGCCCAGCAAGAGCCCGTTGCCGAGCGACAGGACGAGGTAGCGGCGCTCGATTGGGATGCTGCGCACTCTGCCGCGCCGATGGCGGCGTCCTCTGAATTGGCGGTCGATTTAAGCGCGCTCAATCCGGCGGCCACGATGGTCAATTCGGCAGAAAAAAACCGCATCAGCCAAATCAAGCGCATGCTGGCGGCAAGCTTGCCGTGGCTGATTGTCGGTGGTGGCGTCTTGCTTGGCTTGGGGCTAGTGGTGGTGTTTTTGCCGTATCAAATCTCAGCAAAACCGATGATGGCGAGCGCATCGCTACCCAGTGAGTCCGCCCCGAGTGCCTCCGCTCCGAGTGAAGCGGTCTCTAGTGAATCGGTCTCTAGTCAAGCGATCTCCAGTGCCGCCGTTGTCACGATGGCGGCATGGCCATTGAATACTCAGTTAGCTGGGTATATTAATGCAGAGCCATCAAACAAAGCGCTGGGTATAAATACCCAGCTAATTCAATCGCCAGCAGCAGCGGTGATTGGTCTTACTCGTTCAGCGCCTCAAGCACAATTTAACGCCAGCGTGCAGCCAGTACTGCCCATCGGGTCGCCGCGCAGCGTCATGCAGATTGAACGAATGCCGGTGAACACGACGGATCCATTACAGCAAGCATGGCAAGCCTACCAAGGGGGTGAATTTACCCAGGCCGAGCAGTATTACCAGCAAGCGATGCAGCAAAATCCTCGGCAGCGCGATGCCGCTTTGGGTTTGGCGGCCATCGCGCAAATTCGCGGTGATGTAGCGCGCGCACACAGCCTGTATCGCCACATCTTGCAGCAACACCCGGCAGATACCGCTGCCAAACAGGCGTTATTGGCTTTGCCGCAAGCGGTGACCGAGCAAGATGTTTTGCAATTAGAGCAAAGCGGCCAAGCCGACCCACAGATTTTGGCGCAGTTTTATGCCAGCGAGCAGCGCTGGAGCCAAGCGCAGGCGCAGTTTTTTATCGTCTATAGCCAAAACCCCAGCGCCACGGCGGCATTTAATTTAGCGGTGAGCTTGGATCATTTGCAGCAGCCCACATTGGCGCTGCAATATTATCGACAAGCCTTACAAGGGGTCGGGGCGTTTGATCGTTCGGCCGTGCAGCAACGGATTGCGGCCTTAAGCGCGCAGCCAGTGTCGAGTGAGGCGCAATATGTCGCACAGCACTAAACGGCGCTTGGGCGAGCAATTAATCGATAAAGGCTTGATTTCTGACGATCAACTGCGCATCGCCTTGCTTGAGCAGCGCCAATCGGGGCTGTTATTGGGCAAAATTTTAGTGGACTTGGGGTTTTTATCCGATCACGTTTTGCGCGAAGCACTGTCTGAAAATCTAGGCCAAATCAGTATTGATTTAAATCGGGTGATTTGCGATGCGCAAGCGATTGCTTTGCTCCCGAAGGCGATGGCCAAGCGCTTATTGATTTTGCCGATAGGCTTAAATCCAGCGCAGACCAAACTGACTGTCGCCATGGCCAATCCCAATCATTTATTACAGATTGATCAGTTACGACTACATACCGAAGGTCAGTTTGAAATCGAGGTGGTGTTGGCCGCCGAGTCGGATTTAATCCGCGCCATTGATCAATATTATGGTTTTGAGTTATCGATTGATGGCATTTTGCGCGAAATCGAAACCGGTGAAATTGATTACAGCAGCTTAAATCACACGCAATTTGAATACTCGCAACCGGTGGTGCGTTTGATTGATGCCTTATTGGCTGACGCCGTGCGCTGTGGCGCGTCGGATATTCATTTTGAGCCGGAGTCGTCTTTTGTCCGAATTCGCTATCGAATTGACGGCGTCTTGCGGCAAATTCGGGCGCTGCACAAAACCTATTGGCCAGCGATGGTGGTGCGGCTAAAAGTGCTGGCGCAGATGAATATTGCCGAAACGCGTGCTGCGCAAGATGGACGAATTTCGCTGACTTTGGCTGGGCGAGCCATTGATTTTCGGGTTTCGGCCCAGCCGACCCGTTGGGGTGAAAATCTGGTACTGCGGATTTTAGACCGTCAGCAAGGCTTGCTCAGCTTGCTGGAGCTGGGTTTAAGTGCCGCCAATTTAGCCCTTTTGCAGCAAATGATCCGCCGGCCAGCCGGGATGATTTTGCTCACCGGCCCCACCGGATCGGGCAAAACCACCACCTTGTATTCGATTTTGAATCACATCAATTCAGTCGCGCTCAATATCATGACGCTGGAAGATCCGGTTGAATACCCCTTGCCGCTGATTCGGCAAACGTCGATTAGCGACGCGTCCAAAATGGATTTTGCCAACGGCATTCGCTCGATGATGCGGCAAGATCCCGACGTGATCTTAGTGGGTGAAATTCGCGATCATGCCACCGCCGACATGGCGTTTCAAGCGGCGATGACCGGGCATTTGGTGTATTCAACCTTGCACAGTAATTCAGCCATTGGCGCATTACCGCGCTTACTGGATATTGGCGTGCTGCCCGATATTCTTTCGGGCAATATGCTGGCGATTATTGCACAGCGCCTAGTTCGTACGCTGTGTATGGTTTGTCGTGAGGGGTATAGCCCTGATGCGGATGAACGGCAATTATTGCAGATTGATACCCCAGATATGCAGCTTTATCGTGCTGTCGGTTGCGCGGCGTGTGCACAGCAAGGCTATCGAGGCCGCAGTACGGTGAGTGAGATTTTAAAACTCGACGCTGATTTAGACGAGCTGATCGCTCGCCGCGCCACGCTCAAAGAAATCCGCCAGTTGGCCATCAGTAAGGGCTTTACCAGCTTGGCCGATGACGCCTGCCGCCGCGTTCGCGAAGGGCTGTCAACGCTGGACGAAATTCGCCGGGTGGTGGACTTGAGCGAGCGCTTAAGCTGATGCAGTTTGAATATCGTGCCGCGAATGAGCAAGGGCATATCGAGCGTGGCGCGATGGATGCGGCCAATTTGGCCGAGATTGAAGCGCGTTTGTCGCGTCTGGGTTTAACGCTGATCGACGCTAAAACCAGTGCCGCCCGACGCCGACTTTGGCGGCGAGATCGGATTAGTCGTCGTGATTTAATGCTGTTTACTTTTCATCTTGAGCAATTGCTCGGCGCGGGTGTGCCCTTGCTGGCCGGTTTAATTGATTTACGCGATAGCCTAGATCGGCCTCGATTTCGTGAAGTGCTCGCGACACTGATCGAAGATATTGAAGGCGGTCGTTTATTGTCGCAAGCCTTGGCAGCGCATCCTTTGGTATTTGACGCGGTGTTTGTGCAATTGATTCACGCTGGCGAAGTGAGCGGGCAATTGGTGACGGTATTAAACGGCTTAAGCGCGTCGATTCAGTGGCAAGATGAATTACTTGAACACAGTCAGAAAATCATGCTGTATCCGATGTTTGTCGCCGGCTTGGTTTTGGCGGTAGGGGTGTTCTTATTGCTGTATTTAGTCCCGCAATTACTCGGATTTTTGCAAGCGATGCAGCAAAAAATCCCTTGGCATACCCAGCTATTATTGGCGCTGGCGGATTTTTTACAGCATTTTTGGTGGCTGCTACTGGTGATTGCCGCTGCGGTGTATGGCGGACTGGCGTGGTTGCTGCGCCATGACTCGCGTTGGGCCGATCGGTTTGCGGCTTGGCAATTGCAAATACCGGTGTTGGGGCCGATTCAACAAAAAATCATTTTGGCGCGGTTTGCGAGTTGTTTTGCATTGCTGTATCGCGCAGGGATTCCTATTTTGGATTGCTTACGAATTTGCCAAGGCGTGGTGGGCCATCGGGTGATGGCTGCGGCATTAAAGCGGATTACGCAATCGATGAGCGAGGGGCAAGGGCTGGCCGCCAGCTTTGCTCAGCGGCGGTTTTTCCCGCCGCTGGTGCTGCGGATGTTGCATATTGGCGAAACCACCGGGCAGCTTGATCACGCCTTAGATAATGTGGCGTATTTTTATCAGCGCGATATTAAATTGGCCGTCGCGC
>NZ_CAMTIA010000033.1 GCF_947072475.1 uncultured Deefgea sp. | reverse complement strand
ATTTCACCCATTTAGTGACCTGCATCGCCGTTGCACTTACTAGTTGAATCCGCCTATTTTAATAGGATTGCCATCATAAGACTTTGTAAAAATACCCTTGTTTACAATGACTTATTTTGTTTTTGGCGATTGAGGTGTATTTATTTTCTTAAGCTAAATTTAATTTGAAAGTTGCTTGAAATTAAATTCAATTAATTAAGGTGGATTTATTTCAATTATCTTTTGTTGTTACGGATTTATTGTAAGTATAACAACGTCATTGTAGCGACCGATGATTTGGTTTTGATAGTCGCTTTCTTGTACTGTGGCAGTGAGGGTGATATTGATATTTTGGCCATTACCTGTGCCTGCACTCGGGTTGACGCTGAGTCCATACGGCAGCCATGCGGCTTGGGTCGCATGTTTCATTCGTCGCTGCGCGCCTGCTGCGTATAAACCATCGTTCAATTGCAATTTAAATGGCGTGCCACTCACGCAATTAATTTGTGTGTTGGCATTGATGCTTTTATTGCCGTTGGCTAAATCGCCAAAATCCATATTGATGGCATTGCTATTGATGAATTTACACGCAGATTCAACAAAAATGCGAACTCGCATACTACCGCCCGATGAGGCGAAGCTGGGCGCGCTTAGCGTGAGCGCCATGCCGAGTGCCACTAAAAATCGTAAGTTGTATTTGGCCATGACGCGGTTTTGTCCTGATGGATTCGGGTTGCCATTGCTTGCACTGAGCGGCAGCTGAGTTTGATCTTGGGCGGCATTTGCTCGCTGGCGCTTTGCCACGCAGTTTGGCATTGCTCAACGACTTTGGCGTGCAAAATCAGCTCTTTGGCCATGCTCGGGCTCAGGTAGCAAAGTAAGCTTAAGCAATACAATGGCGCATGGCGAGGCATGGTTATTTGCCGATACAAAAGCGGCTAAAAATCACGCCGAGTAGGTCGTCAGAGGTGAATTCGCCGGTGATTTCGTTGAGGCTAAGTTGGGCCAAGCGCAGTTCTTCGGCCAAGATTTCAATTTGCAAATAGCAGGCATCCGCAGTGTTGAGGTGCTCTCTAGCTACGCGAATCGCGGCGAGGTGGCGCTCGCGAGCGATAAACACCCCGTCGTTCATACCCTGCCAACCTATCTTCTTCAACAGCTTATGTTTTAACTCTTGCAGACCAATACCCTGCTTGGCAGAAACATGGATTTCATCGTCAGCGATTTCGCCGGCTTGATCGCCAGTAAGATCGATTTTGTTAAACACGCGCAATACGGCTAATGAATCGGGTAGTTTGGCTAAAATTTGTTGGTCGTGCTCGGTGATGCCTTCGCGGCTATCGAGCAGCAAGAGTGCTAGATCGGCTTTTTCTACTGCAGCCCAGGTGCGCTCGATACCGATTTTTTCTACGGTATCATCGGTGTCGCGCAAGCCCGCAGTGTCGATAATGTGTAGCGGAATACCGTCGAGTTGAATTAGCTCACGGACAGTGTCGCGGGTGGTGCCGGCAATGTCGGTAACAATGGCCACGTCTTCGCCAGCCAGCGCGTTCATCAGGCTGGATTTGCCGACGTTGGGTTGGCCAATCAGTACTACATGCATGCCCTCACGCAGTAATTTGCCTTGCGTGGCGGTGTCCATGACGCGCGCGAGTTGGGCGCTAATGGTGTGTAATTTACCGCGCGCATCGGCAGCTTCCAGAAAGTCGATGTCTTCTTCGGGAAAATCCAGCGTGGCTTCAACCAGCATGCGTAGATTAATCAGCGCGTCGACTAGCGTATGCACTTCACGCGAGAAGGCGCCATCGAGTGATTTGATGGCGGATTTGGCCGCGGCCTCTGATTGTGCGTCGATAATATCGGCGACGGCTTCGGCCTGCGCTAAATCGAGTTTGCCATTCAAAAAAGCGCGCTTGGTAAATTCACCCGGCTCGGCGTGGCGTGCGCCCAGTTCAATACAGCGTTTGAGCAGCATATTCATCACCACTGGGCCGCCATGGCCTTGGAGCTCTAATACGTCTTCACCGGTGAAGGAGGCTGGATTAGGAAAGAACAGGGCAATGCCTTCGTCGATGGTGCTGCCATCAACGGCTTGGAAATGGGCAAAGTGGGCAAAGCGCGGTTTGAGCGGGCGTGCAATGAGGCCGGAGATGATGCTTTGGATGTCTTTGCCAGAAATACGAATCACCCCAACGCCCCCTCGACCCGGTGCGGTAGCAATGGCGGCAATGGTATCGGGGGTATAAAGCATGATGGGCTCGTGGTGTGTGTTTAAAAGGTTTCTTGGTAAGCGGTGCATAGTTGAATGCGCCAGTCATTTTGCTGCTTAATGAGATTATACGTGGTCTGGAATTGTGTTGGCAGATGAGGTGTAGTTCGGGTAATTGTCCAAGTTATATTGGCGATGCAATGAAACGGCCCTTGTGGAAGAAATGCACTGATTTGGTAGCACGCATTAATGAAATTATCTTTACGATAGTGCTCACATAACGCTTGCATATTATTCAGTAAGGCAGCATTTTCCGCGAAATGAGAATATTGTCCTTGCTGCGCTATGCCAGATGGTTTGGAAAAATGAGCCGCGATACTAGAAGCGTTAAGTTGGTTATAGCTTAAGCAGTAGCTATCAAAGAAATGAGTTATGTCGAGGGGTATCGAGTTACAACTACTTTCTAATATATTGCTCATTTATATACCTAGTAAATAAAAAAACGCCACCGCATGAGGCGATGGCGTTGATGATGTTCGGATCTATTTTAACTCTTCGCTGCTTTAGCTTGTCGTTCAATTTGCTTGGTAATCACATATTGCTGAATGATCGACAAGATATTGTTCACAACCCAGTACAGCACCAAACCAGCTGGGAAGAAGAAGAAGAACACCGAGAAAATCAATGGCATAAACTTCATCATCTTCGCTTGCATCGGATCCGGCGGTGGTGGCGACAAGGTCGTTTGCACGTACATCGATACCGCCATAATCAGTGGCAAGATGTAGAGTGGATCTTTCACCGATAAGTCATGGATCCAGAATTCCCACGGTGCTTGGCGCAATTCAACTGCGGCCAACAACATCCAGTAAAAGCCAATGAACACCGGAATTTGCACCAGCATCGGTAAACAACCCCCGAGCGGATTCACTTTTTCCGTTTTGTACATTTCCATCACAGATTGCTGGAATTTCACGCGGTCTTCGCCGTGACGTTTTTTCAGCTCTTCCATCCGTGGTGCTAACAGGCGCATTTTCGCCATTGAGCGATAGCTGGCGCTAGCTAATGGATAGAACGCGGCTTTAAGCAAGAGGGTCACGATGATAATCGACCAGCCCCAGTTGCCAACAAGACCGTGGATAAACTGCAAGACGGCGAATAAAGGTTTCGAGAAGATGGTGAACATCCCGTAATCTTTAACCAGATCAAAGCCTTGTGCCACGGTGTCTAAACGTTTGCTTTCTTGTGGACCAATAAAGATCGGCACCGATTTTTCAAACGTTTGGCCAGCTGCAATGCTTGGCAATTGAATGATGGCACCAACGGAGAATAAATTATCCGGCAGGGCTTTCATTTCAATTTGGCAGGCATTTGGCGCGCAAGCATCACCACCGGCTTCTGGCGAGAAAATCCACGCCGAAACAAAGTAGTGCTGAATCATCGCAATCCAGCCGTCTTTGGCCCAAGGGACGTATTTCGCTTCACCTTTGCTGATCTTATCGAAATCCACTTTTTGGAATTTAGCTTCTTCGGTGTAGACCGCAGGACCGGTGAAGGTATGCGTACCAAACATGCCCGGGTTTTCTACTTTGCCGTCACGCACCAAGCGATAGTAAGCACTGGTCGTTAGCGGCGTGGTGCCCGCGTTAACGATTTGGTACTTCACATCGACTAAGTATTTGTCGCGCTGGAAGGTGTAGATTTTGGCGATTTTGACGCCGTTCGGGCCGGGCGTTTCTAAGCGAACAACAACTTCATTTTGGCCTTCAGCCAAGGTGTAGTTGCTTTGTGCCGCAGTGAAAACGCTTTTGTGCGTTGGCATGCCTTCGCCAAGTAAACCGGTTTGCGCGATGTAAACATGCTCGCCTTCATCTTGTAATAAGACAAAAGGTTTGCTTGGATCATCGGTGGCACCGACTTTAAGCAGCTCAACATGGCGTAAATCGCCACCGTTGGCGTCGATTTCAGCGCGGAATAAGTCGGTAACGACGGTAATCCGCTGTCCTTTGGCGACATTGCTTTCTGGCGTAGTGTTGGTGGTGGTGTTGCTGGTCGTTGTTGCGCTAGCCGAAGCGGCACTGGCTGTGGCACTGGCCGTTACTGTGGGCTGCGGATAACGCTGCTCCATGTATTTTTGCCAGAAAAACAGAATGCTGAAAGACAGCGCAATAAAGAGGATTAGTCTCTTAGTATCCATTTGAACGGAAGAGCTCCCAACTCGGTGGGTTATTTACGGAACAGGATCATGCCCACAGCCGCCCCAGGGGTGGCATCGACACAGACGTTTTGTCGTGAGCCAACTGCCTTTTATTGGCCCGTATCGGCTCACCGCTTCAATACCGTATTGTGAACAAGTCGGCGTGAAGCGGCAACGAGGACCTAGCAGTGGACTGATCATCAACTGATAAAGTTTCAGCAGCGTGATGATAAGGCGCGACATTGCTTGATTCGTTTAAATAAACTCAATAACGCGGCACGCGCAGCGGCCCCGTCCTGACGTGCAAACGGTTTTCGCGATCTAACGACCACATCCAGACCGAGTAGCAATTCAGTATTTTGACGAAACAGCTCGCGGACAGTGCGCTTAATATAATTACGACCTACGGCACGTTTATCGGTTTTTTTGCCGACCACCAACCCTAAGCGAGCCTGCTGGCTTAGATTGGGTTTACCTAAAACTTGGAAGTAATCATTGCTCACTGAAGCACGCAAACTAAAAACGGATGAAAAATCATCCGTTTTTAGTAAGCGTGCATCACGCGCAAAGCGGTAGCGATTTTCGCTCTGCATGCCGAGTGAATCGGAAGCAGGGGCGTTAGCTCGCAACAGCTTAAGCCGATAAAACTTTGCGGCCTTTGGCACGGCGAGCGTTTAAAACGCGAACGCCACCAACAGTTGCCATGCGAGCACGGAAACCGTGAGTGCGTTTACGTTTGATTACAGAAGGTTGGAAAGTACGTTTCATGACTAAATCCTAAGTGCTAAATGGGCAGTAAACACGCGATTTAATCAGTACTGCTAGTAGCTTGTCAAGTGAGAGTCGTAATTAACCGTGGATCGATTGCCTACCGTGCTTGTGGATAAGTATTGCACTTGCGAGTACAATGCCCCACTTCTCGGTAACTCTCAGTGGCCAATATAGGCCGTGTGAAACTTGGTTTATCTCATTCAAGGCTTTGCGCGGTGCGCCTCAAATTCCATGCCAATAAATAAAATAACATCGCCGAGTTTGGCCTTGATCTGGTGCCCGCTGACCCTAAGCCGTGGTAATTTATTCCTATGCAAATAGAAACACTCTGGCCGCATTGCCTGAATGAACTGCAGCAAAATTTAGGTGCTAGTCAATTTAATATCTGGATTAAGCCTTTGTCGGCGCAGATGATTGACGACACTTTAGTGATTGCAGTGCCCAATCAGATTTTTCTGCAATTTATCCGCGATCGCTATCTGGGTATGATCGAAATGGCCGCCGCCAAATTATGTGCCGGCGTTCCGCCGCCGATTGAGCTCAAAGTCGGCCAGATGAGCGCCCCTGCACCGCGCGTTGCTGCGCGTTCAGTCAATGCCAGTACTGATGCGACTGCGCCATCAAGCGCCGCGCCGATTAAATCAGGCAAACGCTTTGATGCTGGTGGCGCGAGCCATGAAACCACTCGCCTGAATCCATCGCATAGCTTTGATACCTTGGTAACGGGTAAAGCCAATCAGGTGGCGCGCGCCGCCGCAATGCAAGTGGCTGAAAATCCCGGCGTGAGCTACAACCCGCTGTTTGTATATGGCGGTGTGGGCTTGGGGAAAACCCATTTGATTCAAGCGATTGGTAATTTTGTGCATCAGCACAATCCACAGGCCAAAATTCGCTATATTCATGCCGAAAAATACGTGCAAGACGTGGTGAAGGCGTATCAACATAAATCGTTTGATGAATTTAAGCGCTACTACCATTCGCTCGATTTGCTGTTGGTCGATGATATTCAGTTTTTCGTCGGCAAAGACCGCACGCAAGAAGAGTTCTTCTATCTATTTAATGCGCTACTTGAAAGTGGCAAACAAATCATCCTCACTTCGGACAAAATCCCGCGTGAAATTGATGGTTTGCAAGAGCGTTTAACTTCGCGTTTTTCTTGGGGTTTGATCGTGCCGATCGAGCCGCCAGAAACTGAAATGCGCGTGGCGATTTTGCTGAAAAAAGCCGAAGCCGAGCATTTCAAGCTCGATGCCAATGTCGCCTTTTTTATGGCGAAAAACATCCGCTCCAACGTGCGCGAGCTCGAAGGTGCACTCAAGCGCGTGCTGGCATATGTGCGCTTTACTAATCAACCGATCACCGTTGAATCGGCCAAAGAAGCGCTGCGCGATATTTTAGCCTCGGGCAACCGCCAAGTTTCGGTGGAAAATATCCAGAAAACGGTCGCTGATTTTTACAAAATCAAAGTCGCCGATATGCACAGCAAAAAGCGCACGCGAGATATTGCGCGGCCACGACAAATGGCGATGACGCTGACTAAAGAATTAACCCAGATGAGCTTGCCAGCGATTGGTGATGCATTTGGCGGTCGCGACCATACCACTGTCTTGCATGCTTGCCGCACGATTGAAGAATTCCGTAAAAACGACAGCGAAATGGCGCATCAGTACAGCGTGCTGCTGCAAATGTTGCGTTCTTGATCCGGGCGGCAGATTTATAGCGAATATATATTGAATGGGGTATGTGAGTGTGAGGCTTTAGCAAAATTGCCAACAGCCATATACCCTCGTTATATGCCATACGCTATTTTGCTTTAAGTGTATTTATACCTTGAAGCGGCATCGCCAATGCTGCAAAGCTTTCGCATTCCTGATTTTGGCCTCGATTTGAGGTAGAATCGCGGATGCTACCGATAAACTAAATAAACAACTTGGGTGAGAGTAAATGCAACTGCTGCAGGCTGAACGCGATTCGCTCCTAAAACCACTGGCCACTGTAACGGGTATTGTCGAACGTCGACACACCTTGCCTATTTTGTCGAATGTACTGATTAAAAAAGACGGCGACGCCTTGTCTTTTACCGGTACCGATCTTGAAATCCAAATCAGTAGCCAACAAACCGAAGGCTTTTCTGGTAGCGATTTTGCGATTACCGTTGCGGCAAAAAAAATGTCGGACATTTTGCGAGCGATTCCCGATAAAACGGTGGTTACGCTCGAAGAGGCCGAAGGCCGCCTAACCATTAAAGCGGGCAAAAGCCGCTTTGCGCTGCAAACTTTGCCAGCGGCTGATTTTCCTGAATTAGCCGTTGATACCAATCTGCGCGCAACCATTCGCTTGCCACAAGGCCAGTTAAAAGCCTTGCTCGGCCGCGTGCAATTTGCGATGGCGCATCAAGATATTCGTTATTACCTCAATGGCCTGTTTATGGTTACTGACGGTAATTTACTCAAACTGGTGGCAACGGACGGCCATCGTTTAGGCTTTGTTTCTACTGAATTGAGCACCTCGTTTGAAAAAAACGAAGTCATCTTGCCGCGCAAAACGATTTTGGAATTATTTAAATTGCTGTCGGATGTGGATGACGAAGTCACCATTGATATCGCCAGCAATCAAGTGAAGTTCAGCTTTGGCAAAATTGTGATTCATAGCAAAGTGGTTGACGGAAAATTCCCCGATTACAACCGCGTGATTCCACAAAATAACGACAAACTTTTAACCGTTGATCGTCAGGCTTTATTGTCGTCGATGCAACGTGCGGCCATTTTGTCGAATGAAAAATTCCGTGGTGTTCGTCTGGTACTCACCGACAGTACCTTAAAGATTTTGTGTAATAACAACGAGCAAGAAGAGGCGCAAGAAGAAGTCGAAGTCGGATACAGCGGAGATACGCTGGATATTGGCTTTAACATTCAGTATTTGCTCGACGTATTGACCAATCTGTCGGTTGAAAACTTGCATTGCTATTTTGGCGACGTCAATTCGAGTGTGCTGGTGACGATTCCAGATAACGAGCACTTCAAATACATTGTGATGCCAATGCGTATCTAGGCTGCGGTGAGTAGGGAGTAGGGAATGGGGCTCTCGCCCCAGTTTTCTGCGCCTCACTCCCTAATCCCCACTTCCTAATCCCCATACTCCAAAAAAGCCATGAACGAAGAAAAAAACCTCCCGCAAGCCCCAGAGAGCGCCCAGTCAGCTGACTATGGTGCAGATAGCATTCGCATTCTGAAAGGTCTCGAAGCTGTTCGTAAACGCCCCGGCATGTATATCGGTGATACCCAAGACGGTACTGGTTTACATCACATGGTGTTTGAAGTACTCGACAATGCCATCGATGAAGCATTGGCCGGGCATTGCGACACCATTCGCGTCATCATTCACGCCGATAGCTCGGTGAGTGTTGAAGACAATGGTCGCGGCATTCCAACGCAAATTAAAGAAGACGACGAATTTAAGCGCTCAGCCGCTGAAATCGTCATGACTGAATTGCACGCGGGCGGTAAGTTTGACCAAAACAGCTACAAAGTTTCGGGCGGTTTGCATGGGGTAGGGGTATCGGTTGTTAATGCGCTGTCTGATTGGTTGCGCCTAACAATTCGTCGTGATGGTAAAAAACATACGATGGAGTTTCGTCATGGTGAAGCCGTAGCGCCGTTAAAAGAAGTCGGTGATACCGAGCGCCGTGGTACTGAAGTGCATTTCATGGCTTCGGTAGAAACCTTTGGCGTGGTTGAGTTTCACTTTGAAATTCTAGCCAAGCGAATTCGCGAACTGTCGTTTTTGAACAATGGCGTCAACATTCAGCTATTGGATCGTCGTAGCGGCAAAGAAGAAACCTTTAATTACACCGGTGGTGTCAGTGGTTTTGTTGAATACGTCAACCGCACTAAATCAGTTTTGCATCCACATATCTTTTACGCGCTGGGCGAAAAAGACGGCATGAGTGTGGAAGTGGCGATGCAATGGAATGATTCTTACCAAGAATCAGTGCAATGCTTTACCAATAATATTCCGCAGCGTGATGGCGGTAGCCATATGACGGCACTGCGCCAAGTCATGACGCGTACACTGAATCAATACATCGACAGCCATGACTTTGCCAAAAAAGCCAAGGTAGAAACCGGCGGTGACGATATGCGCGAAGGCTTGACCTGCGTGCTATCCGTTAAAATGCCAGATCCAAAATTCTCTAGCCAAACCAAAGATAAATTGGTTTCGAGCGAAATCGGCCCGGTGGTCAGTGAAGTCTTAAGCGGCGCGCTAGCCGACTTTTTGATGGAAAACCCACTCGACGCCAAAATCATTTGCGGCAAAATTGTCGACGCAGCGCGAGCGCGTGAAGCGGCGCGTAAAGCGCGTGAAATCACCCGTCGTAAAGGCGTGCTCGATGGCTTAGGCCTGCCGGGTAAATTGGCCGATTGCCAAGAAAAAGACCCTGCAATGTCAGAAATCTACCTCGTTGAGGGAGATTCTGCGGGTGGCTCAGCCAAGCAAGGCCGCGATCGTAAATTCCAAGCGATTTTGCCACTCAAAGGTAAAATCCTCAACGTTGAACGCGCTCGTTTTGATCGTATGCTCGCCAGCCAAGAGATTGGCACATTGATCATGGCGCTCGGTTGTGGCATTGGTAAAGACGATTTTAATATCGAAAAACTGCGCTATCACCGCATCATTATCATGACCGATGCGGACGTGGATGGCTCGCACATCCGTACCTTGCTGTTGACCTTCTTCTATCGTCAGCTGCCAGAACTGGTTGAGCGTGGCTATATCTACATCGCGCAACCGCCGCTATTTAAAGTCAAACAAGGTAAAAACGAAACTTACCTTAAAGACGAACAAGAGCTCAAACAGCACTTGCTCCGCGCCGCAATGAATGGCGCGCAGTTATCCACTGGCGCTGATGATGTTGTCATTAGCGGTGAAGCACTCGAAACGCTATCCAAGCAATTTATCTTGACCGAGTCCGTGATTGAGCGCGAAAGCCGTTTCCTTGATCCAATGATTTTGAACGCCTTGCTCAAAATTAAAGCCCTTGTTTTGGACGATGAAGCCAGCGCCAACGACAGCATCGCTCGCCTAAGCGCCGCAGTGAATCATCCGGTATTTCAGTTTGCCGCTGAATCGGTGGACGCTGGCTGGCAAATTCGCATCGAGCGCCGCTTGCATGGCGTGGTAACGATGCAATACATCGACAGCGACTTCTTGTTGTCGGGTGGTTACGCCCAAATTGCCCGCACGGCCGACGCCTTAATCGGCCTTATCCACGCCGATGCCGTGATTCGCCGTGGCACCGCCGAGCAGCCAGTGAAAAGCTTTAAAGAAGCCCTCGATTGGTTACTCGCCGAAGTGCGCCGCAATATGAGCATTCAGCGCTATAAAGGTCTGGGTGAAATGAATCCAGAACAATTATGGGAAACCACCATGGACGTCACCGTTCGCCGCTTGCTGCGCGTGAACATCGACGACGCCATTACTGCGGATGAAGTATTCACCACATTAATGGGCGACCAAGTCGAACCCCGCCGTCAATTCATCGAACAAAACGCCCTCGTAGCGCGCAATCTCGACGTTTAAAAAATATTTTTTAGTCAGTACCAAAAAGCCACCGCATGCGGTGGCTTTTTGTTTGCTTGGGTATTGCCATGCAAGGCTTATTTGTTAATGACTGCATAGTGATGCTTTGATTAGCGACCCAACTCAGCACAATCTCGTAGGAGCGGGCTTGCCCGCGAAAGCAATGCCAATATCAGCTGAATCTCCCCAATTGACGACACTTTTGTAGGTAAGCCTGCGCCTACAAGTGCCAGTTTTTTGCTTGCAGAGATGGTTTACTGATCATGGTTTTTGGTGGGTATTAACATGAAAAGCTTATTTTTTTAATGGCTGTGTGGCAATACATATCAATAAGTGGGGCGAGTAGGGTGTGAAAATGGCATGTTCAAATTACGTGTTGATCATGATTAAAGCTTCGCGGCATTCCCTCTCCCTTGATGGGAGAGGGCTAGGGTGAGGGTGATACTACGGCGTATATTTTAAGCTCAACACCCCCATCCCAACCTTCCCCCGTCGAGGGGGAAGGCGTTGAAGTCGATCAGCTCAAGCACTTGTGATATAGCCTATCAACATCAAATCTGAACAAAGCCGTGAAAATCCCATCGGGATTTGCACAGCAAAAAACGACTACGATGAAAATCAAAGGGGTCAGAAAATCAAAGGGGTCAGATTCGATTGATTTCTAGTTTTCCGTGGAATCAATCGAATCTGACCCCTTTGACTTTTCCAACTTACAACTATGCTGCGCCTCCAAAAATCAAAAGTACAGCATGCTTGTTTGTATAGCTTAGTTGGTAATTGCTGTTGTCCATGGCATAAATTGATTCAAAATCTCAATTGATTCTTTCCCATTTATTACATCCGCCAAGCGTTCCATAAACTTCAGTTCAGGATGTGCATCTTGCTCGGCACGTATAATATTTTTAGAAAAATCCCAGCCCTGCGAACGAGCGTCTGAATTTAAAATAGCTTTTAACTTGGTTAGTGCTATGTCACGTTCCTCGGGCAGGTGTGCATAGCGGTAAAAGTTGATCTCTAGGTCAAGATCCACCCCGTAATTTTTATTTGATTCTATTTGTTTTAATTGTTCTTTTGCTTCTTCATTGCGCCCTGATATAAATAATAGCTGCGCATAATTTCCTCTGGTATTCGAGTGTAGAGGGTTTGACGTAAGTGCGCGAAGATATAGGGTTTCTGCTTCTGTGTAGTCCTCTCGAAAATCTACTAAAAAGCCTGCATAACCAGCTAGCGTATGGGCAAACATTGGGTCAAGTTCAATTGCATGTTGATATAGCAGTTCCGCTTTGTCATTTTGTCCGGTTTTCTCTGCTGCCAACGCAGCATTACCTAGTCCACCAGCGGTTTGAACTTTTTCAAAACACTCCAGTGCAGTTTGATGGTCACTTTTATATGTAGCTTGAAGGCCAAGTAGAAACCAATCGTCCTCTGTTCGTTCGGCTTCTGGGACCTGTTCTGCTTTAGCTTCCAAGCGCTCAGCGCTGGCCTGTTGTTGAGTACTGAGTGGCTGTTGAATATTCTGCCGTCTAAGCACTGCAATTTCTTCTGCGTCTTTTGTGGCCTCCGCTAACCGTATTTTCAAGTCGGTTTCATAGCGAACAAAGAGTTGTTCTGCCTTTGCTGCGACATCGGTATCGAGTTTTTCCATTGCAGCTTGCGATTTAGCATCAATTTTACTTGCCAAAAAGTCATCGCTGACTCGTTCGTCTATTTTCTGCTTTAGGAAATTATCAGTAACACGGTCTTTGATTTGTTTTTCTGCTTCATTTTTGACGTGATTTTGTATCCATGTTGTTAGATTGTTCCATCCCACCCATGTCATTACTGCAATCAGAAATGAAGCAATAATCAGCACCGCTTGCAATAGGGAAACGAGGCTGTTGAAGCTAGCTACTGATTGACTGTTGAGCTTGTCGTAGGCGGAAGTTTTTTCGTCAACCGACTTTTTGATTATGTCGTCGATGCCGTCGAGTTTGGTGTTGAGTTTCTGATTCTCAGCATGTAATTCTTGAACTCTTTGCTCTAAGAATTCAATTTTCTGCTGTTCGGGGCTGCGCATTGCATCGTTGGCAAAACAGACCGTGGATAGAAAAACAAAGAGAAAACATAGGAGGCGCATTGGCATCAACTTACAGAATAATGTATGGATTGTCCTTGCTTTTATGTAAGCAAGCAAATAAAGATGTCAGATCGCGATTCGTGTGGTTTCAGAATCAAATTGGCGGGTTACGCCTTCGGCTAACCCGCCCTACAATGTCGATGTATTTGAATGCAGCCATTTATTATCAATGCGTGGCTGGCAATACATCGACCAAATTTCAAATCTCGCTGAGCTGCGCGAGATCCCTTGTATCGCTCCGAGCAAGTAGGGCGTACTCGAAGCGAAGCGCAGTACGCCGTCGCAGGTTAGCCCCAATACATCAAAACGGTTTAGCCACCATCAAGCCAATCGCCGCCAATGGCAAAAGGGTCGCCAAAGTACCTGCCCACATCCAAGCAAATCAAACCCGATAGTACAAATAACAGGTATGACTGCCAAATCCAAACGAACGGGGCAATCCATTGTGCTAGCATCATTCTCTATTCAATCTGGCAAGTGATGTCATGACCCGTATTGGCCTACTCAATACCGCCAACGATCTCAGCCCCGCACAATGGGCGCAGTTGGCACGCGGCAATGATCCATTTTTGAGTCGAGAATTCTTGGGGCTTGCCGAAAGCACTGGCGCGGCCAGCGCTGATTTAGCGTGGCAGCCTGTGCATGTCGTGCTGCAAGCGGCAGACGAATCACCGCGCGCTTTTTTGCCACTGTATTTGCGCCAGCATTCCTTTGGTGATTTTTCGCGCGATTGGCAATGGGATCAAGCTTGGCAATCCGCAGGGCTGGCCTACTATCCCAAATTGGTGTCGGCAATTCCATTTACACCATCGCCGGGGCCGCGCTGTGTCTTGGCGCAAGGCGAGCCTGAATCCACGAGAGATGAGCTAATTGCAGCAGCGATTCATGTCGCGCAAGAGCTCAAAGCCTCGTCATGGCAATGCTTGTTTGTGCAAGAGAGCGATCGCGCCGCGCTGGAAAATGCGGGGATGTTGCTGCGTGGCGGCGTGCAATTTCATTGGCAAAATCGAAATTACGCCGATTTTGACGATTTTTTGGCGACGTTCACCGCGATGAAGCGCAAAAAACTCAAGCGCGAACGCCGTTATGTCAGTGATGCGGGTTTACGTTTAGCGACTTTGCATGGTGACGAAATCGACGCGGCGAGCTGGCAAGCCATTTATCGGCAATATGCCGACACCTTCCGCCGCTATGGCAATCATCCGGCATTTTCACTCGAATTTTTCCAGCAACTCGCCGCGCAAATTGGCCGTGCAATGGTGGTGTTTGTTGCCTACCAAGGCGATGATCTGGTCGCGTCGGCGATTTGCTATCGCAGCGACACGACACTGTTTGGCCGCCATTGGGGTGCGGATATTGAATGCCCCGGCCTGCATTTTGAGCTGTGCTATTACCGAGGCATCGCCTATGCGATTGAACATGGACTGCGAACTTTTGAGCCTGGTGCACAAGGCGAACACAAGCTAACGCGCGGCTTTGAACCAGTGATGACTTGGGGCAGCTATTGGATCGCCAACCCCCGCATGCGCCACAGTGTCGCCCAATTCATCGCCCGCGAAGCCGCCGCCACCGAGCAATACCAATTGGAAATGAGCACGCATCTGCCGTTTCGGCTAGAAAGCTGAAATCAGCCTTCTAGCCACAATGCCCTGTGCTGACGATTCATTAAGTTAGATGCTTTCACGACTTCGCATAAAAAAAGCCGCCCAAAATCTGGGCGGCTGTTAACGAATTAAGTTGGATTACTTAATTTTCACCACGCGATTGAGTGCAGGCACGGCAAGGTTAGGATTGGCTTTGATATACGCTTCGAACGCATCAACATCTTGCGCACCACCAAGGATATTCGTGCCTTTGGTGAGCACGGTAAAACCGTCGCCGCCGGACGCAAGATAATTGTTCACCGTCACTCGGTAATTGAGCACACTGGAAATCGCCACGCCATTGAGCTTGATGCTGGCTGCATCGACTTTTTGCCCCGCCGCCAGCGTTGAATCCCAGCTGTAACTAAAACCATTGGAGACCAGCAAAATACGGTTAAATGGCTGATTATTGCTGTAGCCCATAAATTGCTGTTCGAGTAGTTCCTTGATTTGCGCACCATTGAGCGTCATCGATACCAAAGTATTGCCAAACGGTTGCACGGTAAAGAGCTGGCCATAAGTCACTTGCGAGGCAACCGGTACTAAATCAGCACGCACGCCGCCCGGATTCATAAACGCAATTTGCGCTGCGCCCATGTTGGCGGGTGTGGTGGCGGCCAATTGCGAATCGGCAATCACATCGCCCAGTGTGCTTTCACCGGCGGGATTGGTGGCTTTCAGCAAAGAACCGGCAATCGTACCCACAATGCGATTTTCCAGTGGTGTAACCAGCGCATCGTATTTGGTGATGATTGCAGTTTGTACAGCGTCTTTAGCGACATCATTCGTCACGACGATGTTTTTCGCCGATGATTTAATCACATCGCGAGTTTTAGGATCTAATGTCAGATCGATCTCAGAAATAACTCGGCCATATTGATTGGCGCTGGTGACCAATTTGCCATTAATTTGGCAGTTATACGCTTGATGCGTGTGGCCAGAAACGATGGCATCAACCGCCGGATCAAGGCGTTTCACGATGTCGACAATCGCGCCCGATACGCCTTTGCATTCGTTCAAACCGCCAAGCTGGGTACCACCTTCGTGCACCAACACCACAATGGCCTCGATGCCTTGTGTTTTAAGCTTAGGCACCAGTGCATTGACGGTGTCGGCTTCATCTTTGAACGTTAAGCCTGCCACGCCTGATGGCGTCACAATGCCCGGTGTGTTTTTGAGCGTCATGCCAATAAATGCGACTTTAACGCCGCTAAATTCTTTGACTTGATACTCGGGAAACAGTGTTTTGCCCGTTTTGCTATCAACGACATTCGCCGCTAAAAATTTAAACTTTGCACCGCCAAATGTCGTTCCCGCTTTGCAACCATCGCTTGGATGGCAACCGCCGCTTTGCATCCGCAATAGCTCGGTACTGCCTTCGTCAAATTCATGATTGCCAACCGCGTTGAGCTCCAGACCCATTTCATTCATGGCTTCAATCGTTGGTTCGTCGTGAAACAGCGCCGATAGCAGCGGGCTAGCGCCAATTAAATCGCCAGCGGAAACAATAATATTATTCGGGTTTTTGGCTTTCAGCGTTTTTAACCATGTTGCCAGATATTCGCTACCACCTGCGGCGACCTTGATGGATTTAGTTGCATCGGCAGGGTCGGGAATCGTTACCGTGCCACCAGGTTTTAGATTGCCGTGAAAATCATTAATCGCCAGCATTTTAACTTCAATCGGCGCCGTATTAACCACCGGTATGGGAGTCGGTGTTGCAGAAGCAGGCGTTGTTGTTGCGGCTGGTGTTGTCAGCGTCGGATCCGTGAGCGAGCCGCCTCCACAAGCGCTTAAAAACAGCGGCATGGCGCAAATTGCCAGTACCGCTTGAACAGAAGCACGAATTTTCATTGCATTCACCTCGTAAAAATTGAGGAGAGCATAAGCTTACATTCTTTCAGTTTAGATACGGCAAGGTGAAGTTTTTGTTAAGCACATATTTGAAACTGCCGGCCTCGTGAGGCAAGCAAGCAAAATAAACCAGTGAGTTGCAGAACTGTAGGTGCGATTAGCGCAGCGTAATCGCACGTATGAATTGATTGTGATTAATCGACTGGGATAACGCGGCGATGACGCCGATTTCGCGATGCTTTATCGGCGCTACGGTAGGGATGTGTGATGTTGGCATCAAATTGGCGGCTTACGCCTTCGGCTAAGCCGCCCTACGATATTGATGTACCCAAAATCAAAAAGGCCGCAAACAATGCTTTGCGGCCTTTTTGATTTTGATCGAATGAGATCAATGCATATCGTGTCGATAATTAAATGCCGGGAGTCGCCAGCCGCGTTTGAGGGCGGTGAGTCTTAGTAGTAGACCAAGGGCGAAGCAGGCGGCGACGTTGAGGTCGTGGTCGATCTTGAGCGTGAATAGGCCGATATACAGTAAGCCGACCAGCATCGAGACGCTGGCGTAGAGCTCGCGTAAAAAAACGATGGGTACTCGATTGCAGAGCATATCGCGCAAGATGCCGCCGGCAATACCCGTAATCATGCCAGATAATAAAACGATTAGCGGGTGGTAGTTCATGGCCAAAGCCACGTCGCAGCCGATGATGGTAAAGGCGATAAGGCCAAGGGCGTCGAGGAACATAAATAGCCGATTGAGGCGTTTCATATGGCGGCTAATCAAAACGGCGGCGATGCCGCTGGCGATCACTAAAGCCACGTATTCAGGATGCTGCGTCCATGCGATGGGGTAGCGGCCGAGCAAAATATCGCGCACCGTGCCGCCGCCTAAGGCAGTTAAAAAAGCGATGACCGATACGCCAAAAATATCCATATTGCGCCGGCCTGCGGCCAAGGCGCCGGTCATGGCTTCGGCCGAAATGGCCAGTAAATAGATCAAAGTGAGCATGGGCGAGCTCGCGGTGTATTGCTTGGGGCTTGGTTGGGTTGGTGCGGATAGATTGCGGACAAGGCGGGCTCCTAGTGTGAATTCCAAGTCTTGGAATAGCCTCTCCCTTTGTCCTTTTACCTGAGAGTTGCGTGGCGGGTGCCACTTGCCCCTTCGGTGGGTTGCGCTAAGCAACCGCTCTCCAATTGGCTGAATCAAAATTCCTGCGGTACATGGGCCTGAGCGATTCTGGGAGCTTGCGTCTTCGGCGAAGGCAGATGCCTTTCTCTCCCGCGAGGAGGGGCGATGCTAACGCTAAAGCGGCGACGCGTCAATTTAAGTGGCGCTAGATTATTGGTGATTTAAATGTGGATTTCATCGTTATGGATTGCTAATTACTGCATTTATCAATGGGTATTAGCGCCATGCATTGACTGCGTGATGGTCCGATTGCTATTGGTGATGACGGATTAAAAATAAGGATTGAATGCCGTGAATGAAATAATTTTAAATCAGGCATTTTTATTGGTTGCTGCTTGGGTAAGGTGAATGCTGCGCCGTCACATACGCATCCGTATGCTGGCCGTAGTGCGCCTCATTTCGTTTGTTGTGGGAATTTCGCTGCGTAATTCGGGTAATTGTTAGTTTGGCTTTAGAAATCGGCTAAGCTAAGTCTCTATGGTGATTTGGCAAAGGTAGATCATGAATAATGTATTGATTGTTTCAGTGATTGGCCCAGATCGATCGGGATTGGTTGAGCAATTGTCGGCGACGATTGCAGCTAAAAATGGCAATTGGCTTGAGTCTTCTTTTTCTCGTTTAGCCGGGCAGTTTTCGGGAATTATTAAAATTGCAGTCACTGGTGCCGGTGAAGAGGTGTTATTGGCTTTGCAGCAAATCGCCGGTTTAGATATTCGTGGGGTATTGGATATTGAGCGCGAAGAGACGGCGCTGATGTTGCAAAGTGTAGCCTTAAGTTTAGTTGGCCATGATCGCGTTGGGATTGTTAAAGATGTAGCGACGATTTTGGCGCGGTTTGCGGTGAATATTGAAAAACTAGATACCTGGTTATCGAGTGCCGCGATGTCGGGCGAAATGATGTTTCATGCGCAATTAATCTTATCTGCGCCGTTGGACGTTGATTTAGACCAAGTGCATCGTCAATTAGAATGTATTGCTGATGATTTAATCGTCGAGTGGACGGATTAATGTCCTATTTACGTTATTTGGCGTTGCTGCTGTTTTTTCTGGCGTCCTCCGTGATGGCTTATCCCTTAGTGATTGTGGTGGAGAGTTATCATCCAGAAAATGCTTGGGATAAAGCGTATTTAAATGGTTTACGCAGTAAATTAGATGGCGTCGCTGAGCTGGATTTTATTGCTTTAGATACTAAGCGTTTACCCACCAGCGCGCATCTGGAACAAGCTGATTTGGCTTTTTATGAAATTCAGCAAAAAAAGCCTGATTTAGTGGTTTTGGGTGATGATGCCGCCTTGGCTTTATTGGGGCCTAGATTGGCCAGAATGAAAATGCCCGTGGTCTTTTTAGGGGTCAATGCCGATCCGGCACAGTATTTTGGCGGTAAATTACCCGCAAGCATCACTGGGGTGATTGAGCGCCCTTTGTATCAGCAAAACTTTAATTTAATTCGTGAGTTATTACCGCAAGCAAAAAATATTTTAGTGTTATTAGATCAAGATCGGAGCGCATCTTTTTTACAGGCCGATATTCAACGTTTAAAGCACAATGATATTGATGTGGTGTTGGTGAATCATTATTCGATTTGGAAAAATAAAGTGATGAATGCCAATTTGCAATACGATGCCATTGTATTGGGCACTTATCAGGCCTTAATTGGGGCCGATGGCCAGCATGTGGACGCCGATGAGGTGATGTCGTGGACGCGCGCGCACAGCCCGGTGCCGATTTTTAGCTTTTGGGATGTGGCCATTAGTCGGCAGGGCGCTGCTGGCGGGATGGTGTTATCCGGGTTTGAGCATGGCGCAGCGGCCGGAACAATGGCGCGCGCGCTGTTGCAACAGCCTCGGCAGGTGTTGCCTGTGCAACAAAGTAGCCCTGGGCATTTGATATTTAGCCGAGCGCAGGCCCATTATTGGAAAATTCAAATCCCCCGCAAAATGAGTAAACGAGTGAGTTGGTTGCCTTAAATTGGCTCTTTTTTAGTGGCGATGTTTAGATGACGAGTTGATGGTTTTAAGTGCCTGCGGCACGGCTATTTACAGTCGCAGTCAGTGGCGACCCCCTCTTTCTTTGACTCGCCAAAGAAAGAGGGGGAAAGAAAGGCGCCCCGGGCGCGCACAGCTCCGCTGTGAGCCCTGCACCCCGCGTCGCTAAGCGGCAAAGCCGCTAAGCTTTGGCGTCGCCTCGATTGTCGTGAGCCAAACGATAAAACCGTTTGTCTCCCTTTCGCACTCGGTGCGCTTGGACGGGATTTTAAGCCCCAGCTCGACGAGCGCGGCACAGCATCAATAGCAAATTGCCAGAATACATAATTTTAATTGCGGGCAGCCAGTGCAGCACCTGAGGCAACGGTGGCTCGGAGTTGCAGCGGTTTGACGCCAAATTGTTGGCTAAAACGGCTGCTAAAACGGGAGGCCGAGGCATAACCACATTGCTGGGCGATATTGCCGATGCTGTGTGAGGTGCTTTGTATCATGCCTAAGGCGGTATTTAAGCGCACTTGTTCGAGTAAACGCCGAAATGAACTGCCTTCTTGCATTAATTGTCGGCGCAATGTCGACGCGCCTAAATGTAATTGCTGCGCCATTTGCTCAACCGTCCACGGCTTGCTGGTGTCGAGCAATAATAATTGCTGCACACGCTGGCTAATTGAATCGCCTTTATCGATAAAAATCGCTTGTCCTTGCCCCGCCATAGCTAGAGCGAGCAGTAAGCCGATGGCGCGATGATGTAATAAAGGAGTTGGTTCTGCGTCGCTGGCTTGAAATAACTGATCCCATTGCATGGCGACCCATGGATCAAGCTTGACGCAAAGCTGCGCAGGCAGCAGCAGTGCCGCCCGCAAAACTTCGGGGTATTGCTGCCGACAGCTCGCAATCAGCTGCGGGTCGAGCAATACCACATCACAGGCATAGCCAGAATGATCGGCTTGATTACGCAGCGTCACTTCTAGCCCGGCGGGTGCAATGACCAAATCGCCCTCACGGGCAATGAAATGCTTCTCGCCAATAAAGAGGTGTTTTTCACCTTGGCGCACGCGCATCAGCATGGGCTGCAAGCAGCAAATTTGGCGCAAAGATTGCGTTGATTTGGCTTGGATTTGGCTCAATTTGATTTGTTTAGTTTGTAATGCAGGCATTGCCGCTGGCTCTTATGTGCTGGCGGCAGTTTGCCGCGTGGATTATTTGCTGCGCTGATAGGTGGCAGTGAGTTGTGCTTTAGCCAGTTGATGTTGGTTAAGCATAAAGCCGACTAAGGCACCGCTGGCATTGGCATCGACTGGGAGTTTTTCAGTATCTAAAGCCCAAACGGTATAAATATAGCGATGCGCTTTATCGCCAGGAGGAGGGCAAGCGCCGCCATAACCGGGTTGGCCAAAGTCGGTGCGGGTTTCAAGTGCGCCGGCAGGCACTGCGCCGCTGGCAATCGATTGCACTTTGGCCGGAATATTCACTACATTCCAATGCCACCAGCCGCTACCCGTTGGTGCGTCTGGATCAAACACGGTGACGGCAAAGCTTTTGGTGCCGGCTGGGGCGTTTTTCCAGCTCAGTTGCGGTGAAATATTGCTGCCACTGCAGCCAAAACTATTGAATTCTTGTTTTTGAGTCATTGGCGTATTGGCTTGGATGTCTTGGCTGCTGAGTTGGAACTCAGCGGCAAAGGCAGTGTGCAGACTAAAGGCCATAAATAAAGCGGTGCTAATGAGTTTCATGATTGCTCTCCGTGTTGTTGAGAAGCCATCATACGCAGCATCTTAAAGATTGCTGGTTCAGCAAAGCTCATATTTTATCCTTAAACGCTCTATTTTGTGATTTATTTATTATTTTTGAGCGTTTAAAGCTTTTTGGGCGATTTAAATACCGAATTGATCGCGTAGGGCGTAATACCAAGCGCCCAATGCGGTGAGCGGTATGCGCAATAAGCGCCCGCCGGGAAAAGGGTGGTGCGGCAGTTTGGCAAAAGCATCAAATTGGCTGTTATGCCCTTGTATGGCTTGCGCCAATAAGCGCCCTGCCAAATGCGTATAAGTCACGCCGTGGCCGCTGCAGCCTTGTGAGTAATACAGATTGCTGCCCAGTCGGCCCATTTGCGGTAAGCGCGATAGTGTTAATGAGAAATTCCCAGTCCACGCATAGTCGATTTGAATATGGCTGAGCTGAGGAAACGTTCGGCGTAAATTCGGCACAATCACCGCTTCAATATGCGCTAAGTCGCGTGCACCATAGGTCACGCCACCGCCATAAATTAAGCGCCGATCGGCACTTAAGCGATAATAATCGAGCAAAAAATTACAATCTTCGACGCAATAATTGCTGGGAATCAGTTCTTCAGCCAGTGCGCCCAGTGGCTCGGTGGCGACGACTTGGCTGCCACAAGGCATGGTTTTGGCGGCGAGCTCTGGGATTAAATCACCCAAATAGGCATTGCAAGCGACAATCACAAACTGGCAACGTACCGAGCCCTGCGCCGTTTGCACCACCGGGCGGGTGCCGCGTTGAATTTGCGTTACCGCCGATTGCTCAAAAATTTGTCCGCCCAAGGATTCAAAAGCCGCGGCTTCACCGAGCGCCAGATTGAGCGGATGGATATGCCCGGCACTATGGTCAACTAATCCGCCAACATAGCGCTCACTGGCAACGGCTTGGCCAATGGCCGCTTGGTCTAGCATTTCTAGCTGGGTATGGCCGTAGCGCTCCCAGAGTGCCTTTTGTGCAGCCAGATGCCCCAGTTGTTTGTTGCTAAGCGCCGCAAACAGGCCACCATTTTTAAGGTCGCAATCGATTTGATAGTGGGCGATTCTTTGGCGAATAATTTGATTGCCAGTAAACGCCATCGCGCCCAAAGCGTCGGCACTGGCTTTGCCATATTGCCGTTCAATCACATCCATATCGCGCGAATACGAATTCACAATTTGCCCGCCATTGCGCCCCGAAGCTCCCCAAGCGATTTGTGCCTGCTCCAAAATAACCACGTTATAACCCGCTTCTGCTAAAAACAGACCGGCCGATAATCCTGTAAATCCGGCACCAATAATGCAGATATCGACGTCTAAATCGCGATTGAGCTCAGGCCTTGCCGGTTGTGGGTGGGCGCTGGCGGCGTAATACGAGGCGGCGTGCTTGATTTGACTCATAGGGTATCCGTTGGCAAAACAGCATCAAACATGCAATAGCAAGTGCTTACGCTCCCACGGGCTGATCACTTTGGCGTACTCGATATATTCCGATTGTTTGACGGCACAATACGCGGTAATGAATTTTTCACCCAGTACCTCGGCAATCGGCGCGCATTCTGCCAATTGGTTAATCGCGCCTTCGAGCTCTCTGGCAAAGGCAAACGGCAGGCTGTACGCGTCGCCAGTGAGTGGCTCGGTCGGTTCGAGCGCTTCGACAATGCCCAAATAAGCGCAGGCCAAAGTAGCGGCCAAAGCCAAGTAGGGATTGCAATCGACCCCGGGAACGCGATTTTCAATTCGCCGTGCTGCAGGGGTGGAATACGGAATACGAATGCCGCAAGTGCGGTTATCAAAACCCCATTGCACATTGATTGGGGCGGCGTAATAGCGAGTGAGCCGGCGATAGCTGTTCACAAACGGCGCAAACAGTGAAATCACTGCCGGAAAGTATTTTTGCATGCCAGCGATCGATTGATAAAACACCGTGCTCGGTTGCCCGTCGTCATTGGAGTAAATATTTTTACCGCTGGTTTTATCCACCACACTCATATGAATATGCATGGCCGAGCCGGGCTCGTGCTCCATCGGTTTGGCCATAAAGGTGGCATACATTTGATGGCGAATCGCCGCTTCGCGCACCGTACGTTTAAATAAGAAAATCTGATCGGCGAGTTCTAAGGCGTTGCCATGCAAGAAATTGATCTCCATTTGGCAAGCGCCGACTTCATGAATCAAGGTGTCGATTTGTAATCCTTGGGCATCGCAATAGTCATACACGTCTTCAAATAAATCATCATATTCATTCACCGCATCAATCGAATACGCTTTGCGTCCGGTTTCGGGCCGTCCAGTTCGCCCTAGCGGCGGTTGCAATGGCAGGTCTGGGTCGCGATTAATATCGACCAAATAAAATTCCATTTCGGGGGCAACCACCGGCTCCCAGCCGCGATCTTCGTAGAGCTTTAATACCCGCCGCAACACATAGCGGGGCGATAGCTCAACGGGGGTGCCGTCAAAATGAAAACAATCATGAATCACTTGCGCCACCGGGTCTTTGGCCCAAGGCACGAGGCGAATGGTATTGGGGTCGGGAATCAGCACCATATCGGGATCGGTACTGGGGGTGATGCCCTCGGCGTATTCACCGGTCACCGTTTGCACCAGCACCACTTGCGGCAAGCGCATGCCGTCGTCTTCGTTAAACTTCTCGCGCGGAACGATTTTGCCACGGGCAATGCCCGTAAAATCTGGGGTTACGCATTCCACTTCGGTGATTCGCCGCTCGCGCAGCCATTCGCTAATTAAGCTCATCATCATTCCTTCAAACAAAAGTGCTGCGCTTGGGTGAGGGCGGATTGTCTTACCCGCTTAAGCGAAATGTTTATGTTGGTAATGCGCCTGACAGGCAGCAGCAAAAGCGTTAAAGATCGCCATCGATAGCGGGTTGTCGGCGTATTGCCATTCTGGATGCCACTGCACGGCCAGATTAAAGCTTGGCGCGTCGGCCAAGCGAAACGCTTCGATTAAGCCGTCGGGGGCAATCGCCTCAGCGACTAAGCCGTGGCCTAATTGTTTGACGCCTTGTTGATGCAGCGAGTTGACCATTGCCTGTGGCTGTCCATATAGGCGGTGGAGTAAGCCGTCAGGCACCAGCTCGATGGGGTGAGCAGCACCATACATAGCGTCGATATCACCTTTAGGTTCGCGGTGATCGAGCATGTGATCCAGCGTTTGAATTTGTTGATGCAGGCTGCCACCGAAAGCGACATTGATTTCTTGCGCCCCACGGCATAAGCCCAAAATCGGGATGTGGGCCGCAATCGCGGCGCGAATAAAGGGTAGGGTGGTGGCGTCGCGCGCTGCGTCATTAAAGTCATCGGCTAAGGGCGTACCGCCATAATGTTCGGGTTCAATATTGCTATTACTACCGGTAAACAGCAGCCCGTCGACCAGCGCTAAAATTTGCGCATGATCACGAGCGCCTAAGGCGGGAATCAACAGCGGTAAGCCACCGGTTCCGGCAATGGCGGCGAGGTATTTTTCTCCGGCTAGATGATAAAAATGGCCACTTTCTAAGCGCCAACGACAGCAAACAATACCAATGATGGGTAGACCCATAACGATCTCTTTATATTTAAATCAATGTGGCTAAGAGGTGTTCACTCGGGGTGTAATCGAGCGCTAAATCCCGCGCCACCGCCGCATAAGTGAGCTTGCCATGGCAGATATTGAGGCCATTGCGTAAATGCGCATCATTTTGCAAGGCGCGTTGCCAACCTTGATTGGCCAAAGCCAGCGCAAACGGTAAGGTGGCATTGGTCAGCGCCAAGGTGGCGGTCCGCGCCACGCCGCCGGGCATATTGGCGACGCAATAATGAATCACATTGTCGACCACATACGTTGGCGACTCATGCGTGGTGGCGTGAGAGGTTTCAAAGCAGCCGCCTTGATCAATCGCCACGTCGACTAACACCGAGCCCGGTTTCATCAACTTGAGCATTTGCCGCGAGATTAATTTTGGCGCTGCAGCGCCGGGGATGAGTACCGCGCCAATGACTAAATCGGCGCTGGCGAGCGCCACTTCGATGGCGTCGGTGGTCGAAAACAGCGTGGTCAGTTGCGGACCAAATTGAGCGTCTAGCTCTTTAAGTCGCGCTAAAGACACATCAAACAGCGACACGTTGGCGCCTAAACCCAGCGCCATTCTGGCGGCATTGATACCGACCACACCGCCGCCTAACACGATCACATTGGCTGGCGCGACGCCGGGTACGCCGCTGAGCAAAATCCCTGAGCCGCCTTGGGTTTTTTCTAAGCAGTGCGCGCCAGCTTGAATCGACATTCGCCCAGCGACCTCGGACATCGGCGCTAATAATGGCAAGCCCCCGCGTGCATCGGTGACGGTTTCATAGGCAATGGCAATGCATTCGCTGGCCAGCAAGCCTTGGGTTTGTTCGGGATCGGCAGCTAAGTGCAGATAAGTAAACAGGATCTGCCCGGGCCGCAGTTGGGCAATTTCGCTGGCTTGTGGCTCTTTGACTTTGATAATCATCTCGGCGCGTTGATAAATTTCTTGCGCCGAATCGACAATCTGCGCACCGGCGCCGATGTAATGGTGCGCGGTAAAACCCACCGCGTCGCCTGCGTATTGCTGGATTAACACTTGATGGCCGTGTTTGACGAGTTCTTTCACCCCACTGGGAGTAAGTCCAACCCGATATTCGTGATTTTTAATTTCTTTCGGTATGCCGATCAACATCTGATTCACCTTGGCGCGCAATGGCGATGATTATTTTTAACGAGCTTACTTAGAGTGTAGCTAGGTAATTGCCTTTTCCAAGGTTGGTTTCTTAACTCTGCTGACGATTTATTGACAAAGCGACTTTGGGGTTGAGGGGCTAGTAGGGCACTAATCGCGTTAGCGTCAGCGCGCTAGAAAACCCGCGTCAACAGTTTCTGGTCATGGTGTATGCTAAAAGTCAGCTCGTTTGGGTTTGACCCGGCAGATGAATACGGTATTGGATCGAGATCGATGCCAGTTAATCGAATTCACTCGGCCGCGTTGCTCGATACTCAATCGCGCAATATGCGCCGCATTGATAAAGCCACTTTATAAGAGAAAATCATGGCAAAAACTCAGCAAGATTGGTCGGCACTCGCCGCGCAGTTGCAGTTTGAAGGGCGCGCTTTTATTGATGGTGCGTATTGCCAAACCGCGAACACCTTTGCTTGTATTAATCCAGCAACGCGGCAGGTTTTGACCGCAGTGAGCCGGTGCGCGGACATTGAAGTGAATACGGCGGTGCGTGCGGCACGCGCAGCGTTTAATGATCAGCGTTGGGCAGGCTTAGCCCCAGCTGCGCGCAAAAGTATTTTGCTGCGTTTAGCCGCTTTGATTCGCGAGCACGCCGATGAGTTGGCGCTGCTAGAAACCCTCGACACCGGCAAGCCGATTTCGGACGCTTTGGCGGTGGATATTGCGGGTAGCGCGTATTGCATTCAGTGGTTTGCCGAGGCAATTGATAAAGTCGGCGGTGAAGTGGTGCCCGTGGCGGGCAATATGCTGGGTATGGTGACCCGAGAGCCAGTGGGCGTAGTGGCTGCGGTGGTGCCTTGGAATTTTCCACTGTTGATGAGTAGCTGGAAAATCGCCCCCGCCTTGGCTATGGGCAATTCGGTGATTTTAAAACCATCCGAAAAATCGCCATTAACAGCAATTTATATTGCCGCTTTAGCCAAAACAGCAGGACTGCCCGATGGTGTGTTGCAAGTGCTACCGGGCGCGGCCGAAACCGGGCGCTTATTGGCTGAGCATCTCGACGTCGATTGCATTACCTTTACCGGCTCAACCGCGGTGGGCAAAGCGATTATGCAGGCGGCAGCACAGAGTAATTTAAAACGCGTTTGGCTTGAGTTGGGTGGCAAATCGCCGAATATTATTTTGGCCGATTGCGCCGATGTGGGGGCTGCCGCCGCGGCTGCAGCGGGTGGGATTTTTTATAACCAAGGCGAAATGTGCTCCGCTGGTTCGCGTGTTTTGGTGCAAAAGGCGATTTACCCTGAATTTATGGCGGCCTTGCAAGCCGCCGCTAAGGATTACGCGCCAGCCAATCCACTCGATCCGGCAACCAGAATGGGTGCCATCGTTGATGAGATTCAATACCAAAAAGTGTTGGCTTGGATTGATATCGCTAAGCAAGAGGCCGAATGGTTGGGCGGTGGCGAAGCGGTGCAAGTGGCAACGGGCTGGTTTATTACCCCGGCTATTTTTAAAGCCAGCGCATCAGCGCGCATTGCGCGCGAAGAAATCTTTGGCCCAGTGTGTACGGTGATCGTGTTTGATACGCCAGCTGAAGCCATTGCCATTGCCAATGATAGTGAATACGGTTTGGCGGCTGCGGTGTGGACTCGCGACTTAAATACCGCGCACAGCATGGCTAAACAATTACGCGCTGGCACCGTATGGATTAATTGCTACGACGAAGGGGGGGATATGAATCTGCCTTTTGGTGGCTATAAGCAATCGGGCAATGGCCGCGATAAATCGCTACACGCATTAGAAAAATACACCGAGTTGAAATCGACGTTGATTAAATTGTCTTAAAACAAAGAATTTGGCAATTGATCCACTGGATTACGATGCACTGCATTTAAAATAGCAAAGGGTATTGAACGCTAGGCCTTATTTTAATAAGCCTAGCGTTCAATACCCTTTTGTTTTTTTGAGGTTTATTGGCATCGATTGCCGCTGCTTTTTAAATTGCGGCTTTTTTTAGTATAAAATCATCGCCGATGAACCTCCATCGAGCGCATACCTCATTATGACCCAATCATCGGCCTTGTTTTCATCGGCACTGGCCTTATTGCGGCAAACTCAGCATGGCGTATTGGCGACGCAATCGCTGGTGCTGCCCGGTTATCCGCATGCCTCATGGTTGCCGTTTATATTGGATGAGGCTGGACGCATTGTGCTAGTAATAAGCCGTTTGGCTGAGCACACGCAGAATGTGTTATTGGATGAAAAAGTCAGCTTTTTAGTTCATGAGCCAAGCGCCACATTATCGGGTGCTCGGTTGACGATTTTGGGTGATTTACAGCCGGTGCCGGATGATCCATTGCTGGTAGCGCGCTTGGCGCGGCAAAATCCGCAATTAGCCAGCTATTTGGCGATGGCTGATTTTTCGGTGTGGCGTTTATGGCCGCGCCGAGCGCGCTATATCGCCGGATTTGGCAAAATGGGCTGGATAGCAGGGGAAGAGTGGCAGACTGCAGCCCAGCTGAGTTTGGCCGATGAAGCTGCACTCATTCAGAGCACCCAGCAGCCCGAGGGTTGTGAATTGATTGGTGTTGATTGGGCTGGCTGTGATGTGCGCCGCAATGGACGGCTGGAACGGCATATTTTGCATTGCGATTGTTTCGATCTGGCTGCGCTACGCGTGGCGATTGATTCTGTGATTCGGGATGCAGTGATTCGGGCATGACTGCCCAAGGTAAGACAAAGGATAAACCATGAGTACCCGAGTATTATTTGTTGAAGACGACGCTGAATTGGCCGAATTGATTGGCGGTTTTTTGCGCTCGTTTGAGTTTACCGTCGAAGTACTCGGCGATGGTTTAGGGGTGAATGACAATGTGAAAGCCAATCCCCCTGATTTGATTTTGCTCGATATTATGTTGCCCGGCAAAGATGGTTTGACCATTTGCCGCGAACTGCGTGAATTTTATACTGGGCCGATTGTGCTGCTCACCTCGCTCAATAGCGATATGAATCAGATTTTGGGCTTTGAAATCGGCGCGACCGATTACGTGGTTAAAACCACGCCGCCTTCAGTGCTATTGGCGCGGATTCGTTCTCATTTACGCCACGCCGGTAGTGGTAGTTTGCTGGCGGCGGTGCCGGTGCAAGATCAGTCACGGCTTAACTTTGGTCGTTTACAAATTGATGCCCGCAATCGCAGTGCGGTGTATCGCGGCGAGCAAATGGGTTTGTCGAGCAGCGATTTTGATTTGCTGTGGGAATTGGCCAGCCACGCCGGCGAGATTTTAAGCCGTGATCATTTGCTGAAAAAACTGCGCGGTATTGAATACGATGGCCTTGATCGCAGTATGGATGTGGCGATTTCGCGCTTACGTAAAAAACTCGACGATGATCCGATTGACCCCCGCAAAATCAAAACCATCCGAAACAAAGGGTATTTGTTTGCGAGTGACATTTGGCAAGACGAGTAATCATATACCCTCATGTTTATTCTAAATACGAGGGTAAAAAAACGATTTACCACAGAGTCACAGAGACACAGAGAAAACCATTAGATTGGGTGCTGTAGCGAAACCAAAACTGATTTTGTTCAAAGATGTCTTGTGTTTTTCCTCTGCGTCTCTGTGCCTCTGTGGTGAGGTTGTTCTAGCCATATTCTAATATTTCGCCCCTCGGATTTTTCATGCGCCAAGTTTTTTTGCGATTTTATTTGACCGTTGTCGTGTGTTTTTTAGCCACGTCTTTACTCATTGGCGGCATTTATAAGCAGCTCATCGAGCGCACTAATCAGCGTTACCTCACCGATATTTTTAAATCGACGGTGTCGATTATTGAAGAAGAACTTGGTGATTTGCCGCCGTCTTTATGGCATGACGAAGCATCGCGTTTGCGCGGTAAATTGCCGGTGCCGGTGCAAATTGAAAAGCTCGGCGAATACAGCTTAAGCGTCGAGAATCAAAAGTCTTTAGAAAAGGGCGATATTATTTTATTGCTCGATAAAGGGCTTTATATTCATCGGATTCACAAAACCGATCAAATGGTGGTGTTGGGGCCGATTCCATTTTTGACCGATTTGGATAATATTTCTTGGCTCGATTTCTTAGCCTTATTGATGATGGGGGCGGCGCTGGGTTTGCCAACCTGGCTCTGGCTGCGGCCATTTTGGCGTGATCTATTGCAAATCGTTCAACAAAGCCGCCGCGTAGGGCAAGGGGATTTTGCTGCCCGAGTCAAACTCGACGAAAGTTCGGCCTTGGCTTCTTTGGGCGTGACCTTTAATAGTATGGCGCAAGACGTTGAGCAGCTAACGACTTCGCGGCGCGCCATGATTGATGCGGTATCGCATGATTTACGCACGCCTTTAGCGCGGATGCGTTATCGCTTAGAGGCGATTAAATCCGGTGCCGACAGTGGCCCGCAAGTGGCCGCATTAGAGCGCGATTTAGGTCAGATTGACGCCTTGATCGAAGAGTGGCTAACGATGTCGAGCTTGGATAGCCCGCAAATGCAGATGAATATCCAGCCGCAAGCGATGTTGCCTTGGCTAGGTAAAATCGCCGCCGAGTTTAGCTTGAGTGGCAAAGCGCCAGTGGTTGTGAATCAAATTGATCTGATTGATCCACATCTGGAAATAGATAGTTATTACTTTGGCCGTGCGGTGAGTAATGTTTTAAGTAATGCCCGCCGCTATGGGGGCGATACCATTTTGATGACGCTCAAATGGCATGACGGCATGGCGCAATTGCTGATTGATGATAATGGCGAGGGGATTCCAGAGGAACAACGCAGTCGTTTATTGCAACCCTTTACGCGAATGGAAGGCAGCCGTAATAAAGCCACCGGTGGTTTTGGTTTGGGCTTGGCGATTGTGGCGATGATTTTGCGCGGTCATGGTGGGCAGGTGAGCATTGAGAGTGCGCCAGCGGGCGGGGCGCGGATTATTTTGGCGTGGCCTTGTGCTTTACGGTTTGATCTGTAAGTGAATTGCAAGTTATGTAACTTAACTACGTACTTTCAGTTACAAGACGCAACCAAGGTCCACTTCTCTCTTTGGTACGCCCAACGCATAATCCGTTCCGTCAAAGCTGCGATACAAATCCAGCTAACCCCAATTTTAAGAGATGATCAAAATGAACAAATTCCTCGCTATCATTGCAGCTGCTGTTTTGTCTTCTACTGTTGCTATCGCTGCTGCGCCAGCTTCTTCTGCTTCTGCAGTAAAAGAAGTGAAAGTTGAAAAACACGCTAAGAAAGCTTCTACTGCACAAAAAGCATCGACTGTACAAAAAGCACAAGCTAAAAAAGCTTCTGGCGCTTCTGTAGCTTCTGCTGCACAA
>NZ_CAMTIA010000032.1 GCF_947072475.1 uncultured Deefgea sp. | reverse complement strand
TCTTTGGCGACGCAAAGAAAGTAAGTCCCCGTCGCGGATTGCGACTGTAAAGCAATGTGCCGCAGGCACTTAAAAAACGATCAACACGTAATTCTGAACAGCGCATGGAAAATAGCGTGTTTGAATGCTGAATCCACCCTTGCGTCGCCATTTTTTTGCCGCCAACACATCTACAGGTCGGTTTTTATGCAATTGATTTTAATTAGCGGTGGGCAAAAAAGCGGTAAAAGCCGCTATGCAGAGCAGCGTGCTTTGGCGCTCTCTACGCGGCCGGCGTATTTGGCCACGTCGCGTATTTGGGATGACGACTTTGCCCAGCGCATTGCACGGCATCAAGCGCAGCGTGATTCGCGCTGGGTGAATTTAGAGCAAGAGGTTGATCTGGCAGCACATGGTTTTAGCGGCGCGGTGATGGTGCTCGATTGCATTACTTTGTGGCTGACCAATCTGTATACCGATTGTGGCTACGATCGCGACGCGACACTGCTTGAAGCGCAAACCCGCTGGGCCGCCTTTGCCGCGTGTACCCCGCAAATCGTGATTGCCGTAGGTAATGAAATTGGCTGGAGCTTGCACGCCGAAACGGCGATGGGCCGGCATTTTGTTGATTTACACGGCAGCTTTATGCAACAACTGGCGGCTCAGGCGAGCGAAGTGGTGTTGATGGTGGCAGGGCTGCCTTTGCCGGTGAAAACGCCTTAATTCATCAGCGCAATTTAATCGGTGCTTCAAAAAAATGCGCTAGAAAGAGTGATTCACAGTAAAAAATCGCCGCCAACGTCAGTTGATGGCGATTTTATGCTTTGTAGCGTTAATGAAAATAAGGAAATTGCGCCGTATTTTCAGTGTTAAATTGAAACACGCTCAGCTCAGCAATCGGTAACGGTTTTGAGAAATAAAATCCCTGCAAATAATCAATCCCCAGTATGGCAAGATAATCAGCTTGATCTTTGTTTTCTACCCCTTCAGCAACGATATTTAAATTCAGTTTTTTTGCCATATCGACCATATTGGCGACGATAATCTGATCTTTCTCTCGGCTCACAATGTGATCAATAAAGCTTTTGTCGATTTTTAAATAATGAAATGGAAAGCGGCTTAAAGACGCTAGCGAGCTGTGACCAATGCCAAAATCATCAATTGCCACCATAATGCCGGCTTGCCCAATCTCGGTAATGATTTTGTTCGCCAAATCTGGATCGCTCACTAATCCTTCTTCAGTTAATTCAACCACCAATTGATAATCAAGATATTTTAATTTTGCATTGAGTGCAAAAATAGCATTAAGCATAGATTGATCATTTAATTGCTGTGCGGTTATATTAATCCCTACCCGAGATTGTGCAGGGATGGGTTTTGTACTTAAATCGATTTCAACTTGCTCAATAATACTCAGCATCATTGGCGTCAGTAGGCCTTGGGCTTCGGCTTGTTGAATAAATAAAGCCGGAGTTAATAAACCGTGCTGAGGATGTTGCCAGCGCGCAAGGATTTCTACGGCACAAATGGCATTTTGCTGCCCCATCACAGGCTGGTAATACGGCTTAAATTGCTGCTGCTGAATCGATTCGATCACGTGCTGACGAAAATGGTTGTTTTCTCCAAATCGTAACCAAATCCAGCGACTACTCCACGCTAAAAACAAAACAGACAGTAAAATAGCCAAGGGTAAATTCGTTTCAATGTATTTTCTTAATTGAAAATGATTATGCTGTGCCGTCACACTCACCGGCAATTGATCCATTGAAATGGCGGTACTATTATTTTTGGCGGCGGTGAATGGCATTAATATAAAATCATTGCCCTGATTAACGAGCTGTAAATCACCCACTCTGAGCGTAATGGTTTTGACGCGCAATCCCATCACGAGTTGCAAGATGTCTTTGTAATATTGCGAATCGAGCACCCCGATGAGTACCCGGCCATTATCCAGTTTGCGATAAATGATTAAGGCTTCTCGATCTGAAATTAAACTTTTTTCATGCCAAGCAATGCCGCTGGCCTGCGTGGCACCGTCGCTAATCAGTGTTTGTATCGGCGAGTCTATTTTGCCGAGTGCATGAGCGGATGAGCAAAAAATACGTTGTGTTTGGCTATCTGCAATATAAATCGCGCGAAAGTAGGGCGTCGCCGCGCTGATTTTTTGTAAATCAGCATAGATAGCTTGGCAAGGCTCGGCAGGGGCTAATGCAATTTGGTCCAGCACCGTATAGGCGTTGCGTAAAGATTGCTCAATCATCGACGCGCCACGTTCGGTCAGCAATTGAATCGATTGTCGCGATTGATAGCTCGCCACTTGCCAGAGCAAGAGTGCAACTAAAGCAATAAAACTTAAATTACAGGCTGCGATCAGCAGCACGCGAAATACTTTGGCGCGGCCAAACATGGGTGTGGCAAAAAATGAATGCATGGATATTGGTCCGTTTGACCGACGAGGGATGACGTTGTTCTGTCTGGTCCAATCATTAAAGATTTCTAATGTACAGTATTGGTGTAAGGTAGGTACAGCAAGAAAAGTAATATTTTAGAGCCAGTGCAAGATTGATCTCAAACTTGCACTGGCCTTATGTCATGCAAATTATGCGTTTAGAATGGCTTGCAAAGCATTCATCAATGCTGCGCATTCAGCATCGCTGCCAATCGAAATTCGTAAGAATTGCGCAATGCGCGCTGGTTTAAAATGGCGAACCAAGATGGCGCGCTCGCGTAATGACTGTGCTAGCTTGGCCGCATCATGGTGTGGGTGACGCGCGAAAACGAAATTAGCGTGCGATGGCAAAACTTCAAACCCCAATTCACTGAGATTTTTAGTTAGGGTATCTCTCGTAGTATTAATCGCAGTACAGGTTTGATTAAAATACCCCGTATCTTCGATTGCCGCCACCGCACCGGCGAGTGCAACGCGATCCAGCGGATAGGAATTAAAGCTATTTTTAACCCGCTCCAACCCTGCGATCAAATCGGCGTGCCCCACGGCAAAGCCGACGCGTAAGCCGGCCAATGAGCGAGATTTCGACAGCGTTTGCACCACCAGCAAATTGTCATATCGATTCACCAGCGCAATCGCGCTGGTGCCGCCAAAGTCGATATACGCCTCATCCACCACCAGCACTTGATTGGGATGCGCTTTTAATAGCGCTTCGATTTGCGCTAGCGGCAGCAAAATACCCGTCGGCGCATTGGGATTGGGGAAAATAATCGCGCCACCGCCGGTGTAATCGTTGGTGTCGATTTCAAACGCCTCGTTGAGCGGCACACTGCGATATTCAATGCCATACAAGCCACAATACACCGGATAAAAGCTGTAGCTAATATCAGGAAATAATAGCGGCGCATCGTGCTTTAGCAGTGCTTGAAAGGTATGCGCCAGCACTTCATCCGAACTATTGCCCACAAAGACATTGGCCCGAGTAATGCCATCGGCGTGATGAAAATGCGCCACTGCGTCTTTCAGCGCATCGCCATTGGGGTCTGGATACAGCCGTAATAAATCATTCACTGCAGCCTGCATCGCATCGATGGCTTTGGGCGATGGTCCATATGGGTTTTCATTGGTATTGAGTTTGATCAGATTGGTGATTTTAGGCTGCTCACCCGGCGTATACGGCGTAAGGGCGTGAACAATAGGGCTCCAAAAAAGGCTCATGGCTTTGATCTTTTGACGTGGGCAAAAGCTGATTTTACCAAGATCACGTTGAATGGGAATGCCAGTTTCATGCGAGTGAAAAAGTTTTTATTTTAAATTGCTTTCATCGCATTCAATCGGGCTGTATTTTGCGATGGCCGATGTGTTGATAAGGTGCTCAAAATCAATCATTTTCATCGGTTGACCAAATAAATAGCCCTGATAAGTCAGGCAGCCCATGCTTTCTAATAATGTTTTTTGCGCTTGGGTTTCTACCCCTTCGGCAATGACGGTTAAACAAAGGTTTTTGCCTAATGCAATAATGGTCGATGCAATCGCGGCATCTTTGGGGTTAGTTAATATATCTTGGATAAAAGACTGGTCAATTTTTAATTGTTCGAGTGGCAAGCGTTTTAAATAGGAGAGCGAAGAAAATCCAGTCCCAAAGTCATCGATTGAAAAAGAGACTTGTTGTTGGCGGATGGCATTCATTTTTTTTATCACGCTTTCGGTGTTGGCTAATAATAAGCTTTCGGTGATTTCAATTTTGAGTCGATTTGGATTGGTTTGATACGTCGCGAGTAATTGCTTAATTTCATGCTCAAAACTAGGCAGCCCAAATTGCTTGGCACTGACATTCACCGATAGGGTGAGGTGTGCAAATAAAGGATTGATTGCCCAACGAGCCAACTGTTGGCAGGCTTGTTCCAGCACCCAAAATCCCATCGGTAGGATTAATCCGGTTTCTTCAGCTAAAGGAATAAACTCGGCAGGCGAAATCAGGCCTTGGCTGGGATGTTGCCAGCGAATTAACATTTCGGCGCCAATGTATTGATTTAAATGATTGATCTGTGGCTGATAGTAAAGAATAAATTGTTCTCGAACTACGGCGTGGCGTAATTCAGTTTCTAGTCTAATTCGAGTTAAAACCGCTTTTTGCATTTCCGGATCAAAAAAGCGGTAGGTGTTTTTCCCGCCACTCTTCGCTTGATACATGGCGGTATCGGCGCGCTTGAGTATTTCTTCTGCGCTTAAGGTACAACCTTGAAATAAAGCAATGCCAATGCTTGGGCTGCAACGATGTTGAATGACCGATTGATTTGCAACGTCAATTTCATTGGGTAATTGAATATGAAATTCATGAATAAATTGCTCTAAAATTTGCTTAGCAATCCACTCTAAATCTTGTGCCGCATGCGATTCATTGGCGTTCAGTTCATCCAAAATCAGTACAAATTCATCGCCACCCAGTCGGGCCACCGTATCGCCTTTTCTAACTACACTAATTAGCCGATTGGCCACTTCTTTGAGTAGCCAATCGCCGGCATCATGGCCATGGATATCATTCAGTGATTTGAAGTTATCCAAATCAATTAAGATCAGCGCGGCATGTTTGCCCGATCGGGCGCTGCCCAAAAGAGTTTGGCCTAGCCTATCGAGCATGAGGCGACGATTGGCGAGTCCAGTTAGTGGGTCATAAAAAGCGAGTTTTTCAATTTCATGTTCTGCCGCACGTTTTTCGGTCACATCAATTGATACGCCCAGCAAATGAGTGGCATCGCCTTTTTTATTGGTGAGGGCGATTTTACGTGTTAATAAAGTTTTAATTTCGCCATTACGAGTACAGATATCTTCGGTGTTGATTTCAACGATGCAAGTTTTGGCTAAAATTTGACGATCACTTTGAATAAAGCGTTCTGCTTGTTCTTTTGGAAATAAATAAAAATCATTTTTGCCGATGATGTCGGCTTCTTGAATACCAAAAAATTCACATCCGGCAGGATTAAGTAGTTTAAAGCTTAAATTGTCGGCATTTTTTAAGGTCACTATCGCTGGAATATGTCGAATAATTGACGACATTATTTCTTGCGTTTGTTCTAATCTTTCGGTGACTGCATTTAATTCATGCTCATTTTTTTCTAGCTTAAATATATATTCAATTTGATTGAGTAAGGCGGAGCCAAAACGCTGCGCAATCATGATTTGGGCCGGAAGCCAAGCTTGTGCATGCCCTGGCCACATCTGCATCCATTCCGAAAAAGAGGTCCTAGGGATCAGTCTGTGCGAGCCATCGCTTGCATGAAAGAGGGTTTTATTAGGCTCGCCAGCCCAGTAAATGTGACGCGGATATTCGGCGCGAAACCACAGCACATAACTGCCATTGCGTAATGGAAAAGGCCCGGCCAAAACCCCAGAAACCAGATGCTGATAGGCTTTAGCGGGTTCAAAGCGAAGACTCAGATCATCGCAGGCAAAGGCTTTGTCACCCTCTTGCGTATGTAGCCACTGAATTAATGCTTCGAGTTCCGCCGGTTCTGGTACTTTGCCAAAGTGATGGCGTTTGTTATTTAAGGATAACACCACCCCGTCTGCCGTCATTAAATGTTGAATTTCTTCTAAAATCTGGTCGGGTATGCCTTGTTGCGGCAACCATAAAAATTGCGATAACTTACCAAATAAAACAATGATTTGTTCATCTAGCGAAAATTGTTCCAGCACTTGATCGGTATTTAAATGTTCTGAAACTAAATTTCCGATTAATTCGCACCGGAGTAAAGCTTGAGCGCTTAATAATTTGGGGGTTCTATGGTGACAAGTAATCAGGCCCCATAAACGTTGATCTTGTAACAAAGAAATAGAAAGAGAAGCGGCAACGCCCATATTGTTTAAGTATTGCAGATGTATTGGCGATAATGAACGTAATTGAATCTCGCTTAAATCTGGCGTTTTATGGCGATATAAGGGCGCGGATAACATCGGAATTTGATCCGCAGCGACGTTCGCGACATAACGTATGGTATTTTTAGTATAGAGCTGTCTGGCTTGCGCAGGGATGTCGCTCGCAGGAAAGCGAGAGCCCAGATAGCAGGCCGAGGTATTGTGGCAATTTTCTGCGATGACCTCACCATCCCAATTGCTATCAAAGCGATAGATCATCGTATGATCAAACCCGCTAATCTCTTGAATATATTGTGCTAATAGATTGAAATAATCAGAATGATTGGCCGTTCTATCGACGGATAATAGCGCTTTGATTATGCTTTCAATTTTAAACTGATGGTCTTTTTCGATGGTATTGGGGATTAATTCGAGATATAAATTTTCGTCATGAATGGATACGTTGATATCAAATTGATATTGGTTACCGATGGCGATATTTTGGTAATGTGCTGTTGATTTTTTTTCTAGAAGCAAATTTAATATTGGGCGTAACAAAGGGATGTTGCTGATTTTTTTACCCAGTAATTCATTCGGGTCTAATGCCAGAAAATGTTCGGTATTGCTGCTGATGTGGGCGATCTCATCGTTTAGATCTAAAACCAATAATACGCCATGATCTTGTATCGAGCCGATTAAATGAATCGGCTCAGTGGCGCAGTTGCGCAAAGCTTGCTCAAATTCTGGTGTACTTAATGTTTTATTGGGCATAAAGATCAAGACCTTTATTAAATAAGCCAAAGGTCTGTGAGGCGGCATCGGTGATTTCTGTTGTTGCCACAATTGGATGACGGGTTAAGAATGTTTGATATTCATGCCAGTATTTGGCGGTGTTTAAACCATAGGCATTAAAAAAATGCCCAGCAAACTGCGGGCTAATACGCAGTGATTTTTGTAAACAAGCGCTAATAACGCGGGCACCTAAGGTTGAGCCCTCAAGCACATACGCCACACCTAACCATTGCTCTGGCGTGGTGATGATGGCAGATGTTTCATTAGCGAGAGTAGGGTGGTTCATGGTGGGCGGCGATTCAAGATCTTTTAAATCGGCTTGTAACCACGGCAGCTTATAGCGAGCTTGGTAATCAAAATCTAGCTTAAATTGGCTTTGACGTTGCAAAAGCACGGTTTCAATGGCGGAATAGATTTCGTAGTAAGCTTTTAATAATTGAATATAGCGTGCCAGAGAATACCCAGACTGGGTAATCCCTATGAGAAGAGGGTGTTGATGAAGGCGTGAGTGTTGTTTGCGAGTTTTTAATTTTAGGTGCTCTAAAATCATTATGATTTCAACCAATGTTTGCTTTCTACTTGCTGATGTTAGTATGGTTTTTGTATTTAAGCTTTATGTAAATATTAAAAGCATGACTGCACGTCATTCTTGCCTTGAATCCGCGCTTGGCACCGCTGTGCTGTGCCTGCTTTGAGCATCAATCACAGCAAACTGAGCACCGAAACGGCGCGAAATAAAGTAAGCAAAATTCTTACTTCATCTGCTGATGTTGGACTCATCGAACAATTTACGATCATTGCTTGGCGCAAGTGGAATGACACTCGGCGTAGTTATGCCTGGTGCTTGAAGCCCATCGACAATGGGTATTGGCGTATTGGAAGTCGCCACAGCCGCGAAACCAAAATAGCTACAGCGGCTCAGCAAGGCACGAGAGTTGTTCAGCAAGGGCGCTGTGGCAACGATGGCAGTGTACTCAAGAAAGGCTAAAGGTGAGTTGATGACCGTTGGCGATTACAGCGGCATCAGTATGAGGCTTATCGGGTATTGAACGAGTCCAAGCACCGCAATTGGCTGGCCCCAGTGAGGCAAAAAAAATACTGGCCACTTGCGTGGCCAGTATTGGCGATGGAGCGCTGTTTTTAACGCAGTAGGCTCAGTTTACAGTGGGTTGGCACTGAAATAACGCTCTAGATTATTCACCTCCGAATCTTCGCGTGGCACGCGCATTTTTTCCACAATGCCATTGTAAAGCATCTCCCTTGGCGCTAAATGAAAGCCATTGATGTTTGGATCCATATACGGGAGCTGTTGTTTTCTGAGGAAGTAGTCCAGCAATTGGGCGCTGCTGCTTTGTAAACCATAGCTTGAATTGGCCCAAGCACTGTCATGACTACCAAAGTGGTGGCCGAATTCATGGCCGATAATGCCGTTATTTTTAAAGTAATGTTGGTAGTAATTCCAGGTGTCGATACCTAGAACATCTCCTCCACCGAGCCCGCCGCCCATGGTGGTGACCCCCAAACGAATGCCGCCACGATTCATGATCGCTTGATAGTTATTGCGGTAATCGTCGCTAGTAAAAAATCCACCCGGAGCATTAATTTGACCGGCGTTACCAAAGAAATCATGGCCCATAACTTGTTTATGGTTAAACCAAACATGCTCAAATTCGGGGCTGTTTAATGCATACGCAAAATTGGTCATCATGATGACCCATTCGCGGGCGTAAATCGGATTGATTTTCCCCCAAGATGCATCACTGCCATTAGCATCGTATGTGCCAAATGAAAGTTGCCATTTCATTTTGAAATTGCTGATTTTTTGCACGTGCGCATCGGTTTTGGAATCAATTCGAATCTCAAACAAATCGCTCGGCAGTACGCTGAGTGCGTCTAAACCTTTGAATTGCACACTGCCTTTATCGTCAACCCGCTGAAAAGTACGGCCATCGATGATAGCGACATCAAAGCGAACGGTGCTAAATGCCGGTAGCAGATCTAGCGACCCAAGCACAAACCACTGTTCACTGCCTTTAAGGCGGGCTTGAATTTCTAGATTGCGAACGTGGATAGCGCTGTAGCTGCTTAATGCCAATTGCCGCTGATCGAGCTTGCCGCTGAGAATTTTGTTGATCGCAAAGCTGCGCAGTTGTGGATTAGTTAATGTCTCCCAGCTGTCGCTGTCTTGTAATAGCAATCCTTTTTGCGCTGCAGGCATGGCGGCATACTGATACTGCTGCGTTGTTGCCTTGTCGATGTGGTGTAGTTCGTCCACTTGTCGTTGTGGCAGGATCAAGATGTTTTTATTTTGGATTGCGGCAATGGTTTGCTGATTAAAACCAATGTCTTTTGCTTTGAGCAAATTTTGTGGTGTGGCTTGATCGGCCAGATTGATTTGGCGAAATTGATCGAGTGGTGTCGCGGGTAAAATTTGCGCGCCGCTGGCTGGTAAGTTGCTGGATGCAAAGCGATCAATACCGCCTCCGGTGCGGCTTACATACAGCTGTCCATTGTCGCCTTGGATGAGCGTATTGCTTTCGCTATCTTGCTGCATGATGGCTTGCACCATGGTAGTCGATTCAGCCAGCTGGCTTACGTCGTAAACCAAGGTTTTACCATTACCAAAGCTAGCAAAAAGCCGCTCGCCCACGGTAGATAGCTTGATATCACAGCTGATGCTAGCGCAGTCAGGCAAGCTAAGGTAAGCATGCTTGATGGCTTTTTTATTATTTGCTGGGGTGGCGTCGCTTTGTTTCCAAACCGAAATTCTTTGGTTTGTATCGGCGGCAAAGATGTAGTTGGCATTGGCCGCCACCGCAATCGGATGAACTAAGACTTGATTGGATGGGCCTCTCCAGTCTCCTGTGCCTAGCGCGGTAATAAAGCGCGGTTCGTCCTGGCTAATATCAAAAATATCCACGCGGTTGGACGAAAGAGACGCGGTGTAAAGCCGATCTTGAAACTGATTTATATCGTATAAACGCTTAAAACCATCGGTGCTGCCATTGCTGGAAAAATTACTAATCGGCGTTAATGCTTTGTTGGCTTTAAGATCAAAACGCAAAACAGAAGCCGCAGCCGCAGTAAGGTCATTAGCTATATACAGAATATTATCTTTGAGCACCACCGCACTGGGCGAGAATGCGGCATCGTCCAGCCCAAAGCTGCTGGCATTTAATTGCTGAGCTTGATCGAGTAATTTAACACTACGCTCTACGACTGCAGGATGACCACCGGTATCACCGCCAGTTCCACCGCCAGTGCCGCCGCCGGTTCCACCGCCAGTTCCGCCACCAGTTCCACCGCCAGTTCCGCCACTAGTTCCACCGCCAGTTCCGCCACCACCGCAAGCGGCTAGCATCAGCGTTAACACGAATAAACTGGTTAATTTACGTAACATCATTGTGCGCGCAATCAATAGATATAAAACGCCATCTTACAGTATTAGTATTTGCTAATACCATGGCGATTACAGTCGCTGTATCTTTTAATCACACCCAGCGGCAGGGACGGTGCTCAATGCCATGCTAAGGTCTGTTGACGTTTGGTTGGCCAGCCGCGTTGGTGCGGATTTGGGCCTGAGGCAAGGCATGCCGCGCGCAACTTGGGGTTTGACTTGGGGTTTGAATATCCAAATTGTTAAGTCAGCGCTTTGTAACGCAGCATCAGGCTGACATCTTTAAAACAAGTCGCCGCAAACCCTGCGGGCTGGGCCTTTGGGCGGCGACTAAGCGTTGTAGCCGTCTCTCATAGCATGACTTGCGTCGCTAACTACGCCTTGATTCTCCGCGACAAGTGCGTAAGCGGCGACGGGAAACCCAACGTCAATAGACCCTAGCAAGAAAGCCTATTTGTAATGCGAATGGGTAAAGTTGTTGTTTATAAGGGGCTTAATTACTTGGCTTGCTCAATGCAACGTCAGCGTAATAGTTGCTCGTTACGATCCTGATTTTTGGTGGAGACTCAATTAAAAAAGGACGTAATCATGACTCTTGCTGTAATGAAGTTGGCGTGCCTTAGTGCCGTTCTATTGGCGGGCACTAGTTTTGCCAGCGTTAAAAATGTTCGGGTGGTGTGGGATGCCAATCCAGCGAATGAAGCTGTTGTCGCGTTTTCTAAAAGCGGTACTACCACATCGACTGGGCAATATATCAAGTATGGTACGAGTACGACTGAAAGCACTTGGTTGAGTAGTAGTAGTGCTGTGCCGCGTACTTTTAAATCAACGCTGGATAATTATTTCGTTCGCTTACAAAACTTAAATCCAAATACCGATTACTTTTTCCGTGCATGTGATAGCGCCGGTTGTAGTGAAATGTATTTTTTCCGAACGGCAGCAGCGGATGATCGCAGCGTTACCGCGATTGCGGGTGGTGATTCGCGTACAGACCGTGCGGTACGCCAGCAGGGTAATCGCTTGGTTCAAAAAATTCGCCCTCATTTCATTCTGTTTAGTGGCGATTTTACTGATAACCACAGCGCCAGCGAAGTTGAAAGCTGGCTTGATGATTGGAATCTGACTTTTTCTCCGACCACAGTTAACGGTATCACCGTGAAGCAAGTTCACCCGATCATTCCAACAGTGGGCAATCATGAAGCTTCAGATATGAATTTTATGTGCTCGGTATTTGGCGTAGATGCTGATCGCAATGGGCTATGTTCTTTGCGAGATACTTATTTTGGCGTCAATATCGGCACCTTAATGCGGGTGTATACCTTGAATACGGAGCTAGAGTCGTCGAGCTATGCCAATGAGCGGACGGCACAATTAGCTTGGCTGAAAAGCGATATGCCCGCTTTTTACAGCAGCACGCGTTGGCGCTTTGGGCAGTATCATCGACCGATGTTCCCACGCAGTACGAGCAAACCGGCGATCACGCAAATCGCTCTGGATTGGGCTACGACATTCCAAGATTACCGCATGAATTTGGTGAATGAATCTGACACGCATATTGCCAAACTCACCAAACCTGTTCGCCCGTTGGGAAGTAATTACCAAGAATCGGCGACGGGAACCGTTTATATCGGCGAAGGTGCTTGGGGTGCTCCGGTACGGACTGCCGACCGTGTTTCGCCATGGATTGTGGATCAAGGTAGTTTTGCACACTTCAATGTGATTCAAGTGAGTGCCGCTGCGATGAATATTCGCACGGTTTACTTAAATAGCGAGGCGAGCACGAGCACGGTGAGTAAAGCCAACCGTGATGCTGACCCATTAACGTTGCCTACGGGTTGGAGTTTGTGGAATGCCGCAACAGTGGGTGATGTGTATAGCTTGAAATTGGCGAGTGATAATTTTACTGAATTAAATGAAGTCATCGCGCCGACCCCAGTACCCAGCGCAACGCCAACGATTCAACCTTCTGCTACACCCACTGCGACACCAACGGCTACAGCAACACCCAGCACCACACCGACCAGCAGCAAAACTTTATTGGCGGTACGCGATGTCACCATTAGCAGCACTGGTGCGCTGAGTAATGGTGCAACAGTCTATGCCGACGGTAATGATGCCGGTGCTCAATTACGCGCTTTGTTTGGCTGGAATGTAGCGGGCACAACGGGTCAGCTAAAATCGGCGACGGTGCAATTTAATGTCAGTAATTTATCCAAGGGCATGTATAACTTGTACGCAATGAGCAATACCTGGAGTGAGACCAGTACGGCGTTTAGCCAAGCCAGTGGTGGTAATTTACTGGGTAGCTTTACGCCCAGCGCCACAGGTACTGCAAGTATCACTTTGAATGCCGCGGGTCTGGCTTTAATCCAAGGCTGGTTAAACGGCAGCACGCCCAATAATGGCGTCGTAATGCTCAGCGGCGGTACCAGCGATGGTGTTGATATAACGTCTCGTGAAGGTGGTAATCCAGCGAAATTGATTTTGAACTTTGCGCCTTAAGCCCTCTTAAGCCTGTGCAATCGATCACCGCCCTTTACGGGCGGTGATTTTTTTCAATCGTTAGGATGAAAGTGATTTTATGTCGGTCGCAAAATATTATTCGCGGGTCGTCGTTTTGCATTGCTGTGCGATTTTGCTGTTGCTCGGCAGTGTATTGAGTGGACTGCGCTTGGCGTTGAGCGCAGGGCGAGGTGATTTTTTCTCCGTGTTCAATGCCTATTTGCCGCAGGGCGGTATGCATGGATTGCATTTGAGTTTGGGCTTTGCTTGGTGTGTATTGGCATTGATCTTTGTTTGGCATCATTGGCATGCGCCCGCGCGCGTAGCAAGTAGCACGCTGGCGGAAACTTGGAATCGATATTTGATTCATTTCGCACGCTATTTATTTTTATCGCTGCTCATCCTCGGTGGGGCTTTGTATTTTGGCGGTAGTGCTGCATTAGATGGGTGGGTATTGCTTCTGCATCGTTATTTGGCCTACTCTGCGTTCGTATACCTCATTGTTCATGCATTTTCTCAAATGATCTATTCACCTTGGCTACAGGTTCGGGCGATTCTTTTGCCCAAACTGAAGGTTGTGCGGCAGGTCGGGTGGAAATTCTGGCTTCCTGTCTCGCTCGCGGCCGTGTTGTGGCTAGGGTCGGCGTGGATCATGCCGTATTTAACGCCGCAATTACGAATTGCTAATTTGGCACTGGATCAAGAGATTGTCATTGATGGGCTGGCTAACGAAAGTGCTTGGCAAAGCGCACCATTACACACCGTTAAAACGCTGAATATTGGCGCAAATGCCGCAGAAACTCCGGTCACCGTGCAGGGTTTGCGTCAGGGTGAAGTTGTTTATTTTCGCTTTAGCTGGCCTGATACAACGCCAAGTTTGCAGCATTTGCCCTTAGTTAAAACTGCACAAGGCTGGCGCATCGAACAAACTGGCTTGCTGCGCAATGATGAAACTCAGTTTTATGAAGACAAGTTTGCGGTGATGTTGGCTCGTGCCCCCGACGCAGCAGGCGCGGGCAGTATGCTCTTGGGCTCGCAGCCCTTGGCAGGATACGCAGCCAATAGGACAGGGCGTGGTTACCATGCGGCGCAAGGAGCACTGCTGGATGTGTGGCACTGGAAATCGGTACGCAATCATGGCACTAAGCAGCTAGATGATAGCCATTTTGCAGCGGCTTACCCTGAGGTACCCGGCGAGATTCGCTATACCGCAGGCTACAAATCAGATCCCTTGCAATCGGGTGGTTATAGCGAAAACTGGGCTTGGCCAAGCAATGGCATTGTGACGCCCAAGCGACTGCCGCGTGATCCTGCACAATTAGCGCGTTTTCAAGCTGCCAAACCCAACGATCCCCAGCTCGTTTGGGGCATGTCATGGTACGAAACTTTGCCGTACTCGTCAGCAGCGGATCAATACCCAGTCGGCACTCGGATGCCATCGGTACTGTGGACCACGATGTTTGAAGGTGATCGCGGTGATGTGCGGGCGATGGCGAGTTGGCATAAGGGCGTGTGGACACTCGAGGCGGTACGCGGCATCAAAACCGAATCCCCCTTTGATTTAGCCTTGAATGAAGGCTTATTTATGTGGGTGGCGGTCTTTGATCATCAGCAAACCCAACACAGCTATCATTTGCGCCCCCTGCAACTCCATTTTGAGGGTCAATCATGAAACATCTTATCTTCTGTTTGGCGCTGTTGAGCGGTATGCAGGCCAATGCCAGTGATCGTTGGCAGAAAACAGACGCGCAAGGTCGTGCTCTGCCAGTAAGCGCAGGCCCTTGGTCATGTATACGCGACCTGAATACCGGCTTGCTTTGGGAAAATAAAAGCGATAATGAAGGCTTACATTTTAATGCGGCAACGTATTCTTGGTTTGATGCGACGCATCGCCTTGGCGTAGAAAAAGCCGGCAGTTGCAGCGATGCGAGCATGAAAGTAAGTCCCTGCGATACACGCGATTTAATGGTTTTAGCGAATCAGCAAGCTTGGTGCGGTGTCAGTAATTGGCGTGTGCCCAGCGCGAAAGAGCTGACCAGTTTGTTACTTGATACCGGTTTTGTGGGTAACCCACGAATTGCCAGCGGATTTTTCCCACACACCGGCCGATTCCCTTATTGGACTGCGGATGTGCGACCAAGCAACAATGGCAAAACAGAAGCATTGATATTGCATTTTGGCAGTGGATCTACCCAGTGGCTGGGTACACAACACGCAGCCAGACTACGTCTGGTAGCAAGCCCGTAACAAATCTTAAATCGGAATAAAGAGGCATAGTGGGTTTATCAAAATGACTCAATCTGTAATAAACGCTGTGATTGTGAGTCACATCCACAAGCTTATCTAGCTTGTTTTCACCGATTGAAATTTGACTCACCTGCGGTGCTGCAGACAACAAAAAACCCCGCAAAGCAAAGCTGGTCGGGGTTAATGTTTTTTGTGGTGCGCAACACGAGACTCGAACTCGCACGCCTGTAAGGGCACAGCGACCTCAACGCTGCGTGTCTACCAATTCCACCAATCGCGCACTACATACTGAATAGATTGCTCAATTCAGTGAGGTGGCGAATTCTAGCTAGGCTAGGCGGTTTTGTAAACCCCTGCGTGCTGTTTTTTGCTGGTATTTCGGATAAATGATTGAATTGACGTCAAAATTTAATCGCTGGTTTGGCGGTGCTTGGCGTGGAGGATGAGCTTAGGGCGCGTGGTGTTGGTGTTGGCTTGATGGGACTTGATGGCTTTTTGTCGTGGGATGTACTTCATACTTGATGCTAATTAAAAGGGGCGTCACACTGCTGAGATACACTCTTTTGTAAATCGAAAGCTAGGAGCATTAAATGAGCAATAAAGGTCGTTATAAAGTCGGCGCCCGGGCGAGCAATCGTTTACCTGAAGCATTAAAGTCGAATGAAGGAATTCGTCAGGCGCTTAAGGCGGTTGATGGTCATTTCCCGATGGATTTGTATGTGGATGATTTGGAATTAGAATTATTGCAGAATGCATCGCGTACTTTAAGTCGCTTTTTAGTGCCAGGCAGCAAGATTGATATTGCGATTCAATTTGCTCAATTGTGCGAAATTTCAAGTGATTTATTTAAAGAAGTAAAAGAAATTCGCAAAAAAATTAAGAGCATTATTAGTGATAATGAAGATGAGCTAGAAACCAATCACGTTGGCGCTTTGCAGTATGTGGGCGAGTTCCGCTCTGAAATGGGCCCAGCGTTAGCCAATTCGATTGTATTGCGCCGGTTTGCTAATTTTGTTGATGCGGTCTTGTTGGCGCAGATTCAATATTCGGCAGAAAACGTTGAAATTGAATTGTTCATTTCTGAATAAATTAAATTGGCGGTTTGAATGCCTAAGCCCCATCGATTGATGGGGCTTTTTTATGCGCGATGCTACGGCTGCATCGTTTTGTAATAGATGCATTGGATTGTTTTTGGCAGATGGTTGCTTGACCTTGAGGCTAACAAGACGCGCTGTGCCATCAGCCTGAATGCGTGAAGCAAAGCGTGCAATAGGGCGGTAGCGGTTAATAAGGCGGCAAGGGGGGCGTTATTAAGAACACTTAACTCAACTAAATGCATGGGTATATTGATTTGAGTGATGTATACAAAGGGCTGCATTAATATACATCTGTTTTTTATACTTATATCTGCGAGCTATTCGTCGCCTTAGCGCAAGCGTTTGATGGCCAGCCGTCAAGGCCACAGCAAGAAAACGCCTGCCGCTTGATTGAATTTCGACGCAAAAAAGCCCCGCGTCATGCGGGGCCTAATCAGAAATACTGCTGCTTTAGTTGACTACAACCGTAGCGCTCTTGCGATTGCTGCTGCTAAAGGTGGCCAGCTTCACGCCAGTAAATCCAGCGGCTTGGCTGAGCGCCGCGTAATCGAGCGCGCTGGTGTATTGCGCCGATTGGGCGGTGGGCTCGCTGCCATCAACGGTGTAGCGAATGGTTAAACCCGGTGCTGAGACATTGGCGAGCAATTGACCATTTACAACTTTGGCACCCGGCAATGGGATGCGGTAGCCATAGCCACCTAAAAATCCATCCAAACGCGCTAGTTCACGTTGGCCAAGACGATTGGCAAACTCATTCCAATCGGCATCCATTTGGACTTGGCGCGTTTCTGCATCGGCGATCAAAGTCCATTTTGGATCTCGCGCCCAAGCGCGCTCGGCCAAGGCGATCATGCGTGGCATGGCTAGGTATTCCAAACGGGCCGCATCACGGATGTTTTCGGCCCACAGCTGGCCTTGAATCCCGATGATATTGTTCACCCCGGCTGGCGTTAAGCGCACTTTACTGGCTATTTTTTCTTTATCGAGCGGGTGGCCCATTAAATCGACGGTGGCGGTGGTGAAAATATCCAAGGGGCAAAATTCAAATGCGCCACGGGTTTCGATAAAGCCACCCCAGTAGTAACCGGGCTCGGCAGGGTCTTTGCTATAGGCCAAGTCAAAGTACAAATTGGTCACATTGGATAACACGGTTTTATAACCGGCATTGGCCAATTGATAAGCAAAGTCTTCTTGCCCCCAGCCCCAAACATTGTTCCATACGTAAGGGCGGAAGTTGGCGTTTACAAACTCTGGATTTGGCCCATGGGTGTGCTCGCCATTGACTTCGGTTTTGACTAAGGCGATTTCTTCCCAGCCACCAAATACCAAGCCGTACTTTTTCAATAAATCACGGTAACGGGCGAGGAAGTAATTTTGTAATTGAACGATTTGCGTCATGCCTTGTGCTTGCATAAAGGCTTGGCAAACCGGGGATTTTTCCCATGCGCCGTGCGGTACTTCGTCGCCACCGGTGTGCATCGTGGTTAGCGGCGCACCTGCTTCAAGGTACATCGCTTGTAAATCGTGCAGTACTGTTTCGATAAAATTGTAGCAAGACTCTTGGGCGATGCAGATCACATTGTCGTGCCACAATTGCACTGATTCATAGTCGGATGCATCGTCAAAGTCGCACAGCAAATAGTGTTTGGCGGCTTCGGTTTGTCCTTGCGCCATCAAGCGGTGGTAGCGCAGGTTCATCGCCTTAATTGCCGCACGGGCATGACCAGGAACGTCGATTTCTGGCACGACTTCGATGTGGCGCGCGGTGGCAAATTGCAAAATTTCGATAAAGTCAGCACGGCTGTAAAAACCACTGCCAGCAGGGTTGCTCACATCACCACCAGAGCCAAAGCACGGCACTAAATGGTCGGTTTCAGTTTGAGTAAAGCCGCGTTGGCTGCCGATTTCGGTGAGTTCTGGCAGGCTAGGGATTTCTAGGCGCCAGCCTTCATCGTCGGTGATGTGAAAATGAAATTGATTGAGTTTATATAGCGCCATGCAGTCCAGTAGGCGCAAGACACTGTCTTTGCTGCTGAAATTACGGCCAACGTCTAAATGCATGCCGCGATACGCAAAGCGCGGCGCGTCAATAATTCGGCAGCAAGGGACGCTTAGTTCCGCTTGTGGATTGAGAAAGGCAGCGACCGGCAGGAGCTGACGCAGACTTTGTAAAGCATTAAACACGCCGTGCGCGCTCGCGCCGGTAATGATGATTTCATTGGCATTAATCTGCAATGAATACGCTTCGTTGGGCGCTAAGGTGTCATTGACCGTGACGGCGCCGATTTGCAACACAATCGCTTGGCTGCCTGTTGGGCGAATGGCGGCTTGCTGTAAATAAACGCGGCTCACATCATGAATCGCAGTGCGCAAAAAGCGCGCTTCGGTGGCCAATTGGCTGCTGTGAACAATTAAGGTGTCTTTGTTGATGCAAAACGCACCGCTGAGCCATTCGCTCGACAATGGGCTTGGGGTGATTTTGCCAACTTGCTCGATCGGCAGTTGCTGCAAATCTTGGTTGTGTTCAAACGTCAGTGCTGGGGTGCTCAGCGGCACTAAATCATCGGCTTTACGATGGCGTTGCTGCTCGGTAATAAACGGTGCGATTTCAGGATCACCCATCGTTTCGTGGTAGGCGTTCTCTTGGCCGTCGTTATACACAATGTAAAAACCCAGTGGCGCATCGGTTTCGGCAATCACCCAATACAGGCCTTCATAGGTAAAGGTGCGCGTCTCGCCCGGGGCTACCGCAGCAAAACCGGCTTTAGGGGCCAAGCGCCAAAAGTCGCCGTTCACATGCGTGACTTCAACATCACCGCCGACGGTTTCGGGTTTGATTTTGCGGCAAGTATTAAAATACAAAGCCCAGCCCGATGCCGGCAAGATTTGATCAGAGAGATTGACGAGGCGAAGCTCGGCAAGAAAATTATCGCCGTTATGGGCGTTGGTTTTATTGGCCCATGATAGTTTGAGGTGTGCGCCAGCTGGATTGCTCATTGTTTTAACTCTCCCTTTGCTTGGTTGAAGTGGGTCTTTTGCCCATGCGACAGTGTAAAAGCGCCACCCGTACAATGCGAGCATTGCCGGTGGGCTGTCGTTCGGATGCTGCGACAACGCACCGATAGTGCAGTTATACCGCGAGTTCCGCTGATTTTATCTGCTATTGGCTCAATAAAGTATATGATTGGCTCAAACGAAAGGTGACAGATGCTCATTAGAGAATGGATTGGTAATTCGCAAGGCCATGCATGGCGTTTAAATCATCATGTGGCGGAGCATATTGCGTTTAATTATCACTTTCATCCCGAATATGAGCTGACTTTAACGCTGGGTGCGGGCGGGCAACGCCATATTGGGCATGATATAGAAAGCATCACTGAATGTGATTTAGCTTTGGTGGCCCCCAATCAACCGCATAGCTGGCAAGCTCCGGTACGCAGCGATGGCGCGGCGCTGGAATTACAAGTGGTGTTGTTTCGACTGGATTGGCTGGTGGCATTGACCGAGCACGGCATGCCAGAATTACGCCATTTGTGCCAATGGCTGGCGCAAATTCGGCAAGGGGTGGTGTTTAGCCCGGCATTTAGCCAATTGCTGGCACCGCGATTAGCGCGTTTACATGAACTCACAGGCGTAAAGCGCTTGATTGCAGTGCTGGATATTTTGTCTGAATTAGAAAAAGACACCGCCGCGCGCTTTATTGATTGCGAAGTCGCGCAATTAGAGCCCGATCGCCGTTTAATTAAAGCCATGACGCATTTACAAAGCCATTATCTACAATCGGTGACTTTGGGCGAATTGGCCGAAGTCGCCGCATGCAGTGTGACGACGCTCAAGCGCTTATTTTTGCAGCAAATGAAATCGAGTTTTAGCCAAGAGCTCATGCGTTTACGCATCGCCCATGCCAGCCATTTATTGCTTACCACTGATCGAGGTATTGATTGGGTGGCCAATCAAAGCGGTTATCCGTGTTTGAGTCATTTTTATCAGCAGTTTAGTGTCCGACTTGGACTGAGCCCGCGTGCATTTCGGCGTCAGGCCAAAATCCGCGCAAACGCGGCTGGCAAACCAAACGTCAACAGACCCTAGATAGTGCGCTGCAATTAGCTGCCGCTGATCGCTGGTTTTCGCCTTGGCAAAATCCTAAAAAAACAGTGTGGCCTGATTAATCGTGCATGGGTGTGGTCAGCTCGATTGCGCAATGGTTACGGCAATCTGGGCATATTGGCAGGGAATTCCTCGCTTTCTTTCTCCTAAAGTGGGTGGTTTTTCGGTATCATTACGTACTTTTTGCCACATTTCTGGGTTAATTTCAAACATGGCCAATGTGCTCCAACTTCGCGGCGGTACCGCGCTTTCTCCATTTCGGATTGAAAAATTATCATCGGCACTTGCTGCGCAAGGCCTTGCGGTTAATTTGTACGCCGAATTCTGGCACTTCATTGAGCAAACTCAGGATTTGAGTGAGGCCGATACCGCAATCTTGGCGCAAATTTTGAGCTATGGAGAACCAGCTCAAGTCGATTTGGCGCAAGGTACGCCGATTTTGGTCTTGCCACGTTTGGGCACGATTTCACCATGGTCTTCTAAAGCGACGGATATTGCCTTGCATTGCGCTTTAGCGGGCAAGGTGGCAAGGATTGAACGGGGTATCGCCGTTTATGCCAGCAAAGCCGATGGTTCTGCTTTGTCGAGCGCAGAAAAAAACATTCTGCTACCGCTGATTCACGACCGAATGACTGAGCAAGTGTTTGATGGCTTGGCGGCGGGCAATGAATTATTCCGTCACTTTGAGCCAAAACCACTTGAAACCGTCGATGTATTAAACGGTGGTAAAGCGGCACTCGAAAAAGCCAATGGCGAGTATGGTTTGGCTTTGTCGGATGACGAAATCGATTACTTGGTAGAGAACTTCACCAAGCTGGGTCGTAACCCAAGCGATGTGGAATTAACGATGTTTGCGCAAGCGAACTCAGAGCATTGCCGCCATAAAATCTTTAACGCCAATTTCATTATCGATGGCCAAGCGCAAGACTACAGCTTGTTTGGCATGATTCGCGAAACGCATAAAGCCGCGCCGGAAGGCACGGTGGTGGCGTATTCGGATAATTCATCGGTGATTGAAGGCGCGTTAACTGAACGCTTCTTCCCAGCGCCCATCTCAGAAAATGGCAGCGCTGAATATGCGTTCACGCAGGAAGAAACGCATATTTTGATGAAAGTGGAAACCCACAATCATCCAACCGCGATCTCGCCATTCCCGGGCGCAGCCACTGGTTCGGGCGGTGAGATTCGAGATGAGGGCGCAACTGGTCGTGGCTCGAAACCTAAAGCCGGCTTGTGTGGCTTTACCGTGTCAAATTTGTTGTTACCTGGCCATGTTCAGCCGTGGGAAACGCCATACGGCAAACCTGATCGTATCGCCAGCGCGCTCGATATTATGATCGAAGGCCCAATTGGTGCGGCAGCATTTAATAATGAATTTGGTCGCCCCAATCTAACGGGTTATTTCCGTACCTTTGAACTTGATTTCAACGGCGAGCGCCGTGGTTATCACAAGCCGATCATGATTGCCGGTGGTTTGGGCAATATCAGCGCCTTGCACGTGAAGAAAAATGATTTGCCTGATGGCTCATTGCTGATTCAACTCGGCGGCCCGGGCATGTTAATCGGTATGGGCGGCAGCGCGGCTTCGTCGATGGAAACCGGCTCAAACGCGGCTGATTTGGACTTTGATTCGGTGCAGCGCGGTAATCCAGAAATGGAACGTCGTTGCCAAGAAGTGATTGATCGCTGCTGGCAAATGGGCAGTAACAATCCAATCCAGTCGATTCATGACGTGGGTGCCGGTGGGATTTCAAATGCCTTCCCAGAGCTAGTGAACGACGCGGGCATGGGCGCGGTCTTCAATTTACGTAAAGTGAATATCGAAGAAAAGGGCATGGCACCGAAAGAAATTTGGAGCAACGAATCACAAGAGCGCTATGTGCTCGGCATTCATCCGAACGACTTGCTCACCTTTGAAGCGATTTGCGAGCGCGAGCGTTGCCCGTTTGCGGTGATTGGTCGCACGACTGACGAGCGTCAGCTGACAGTAGAAGATCCGTACTTTGACAATAAACCCGTCGATATGCCGATGGATGTGTTGCTCGGCAAACCACCCAAAATGACGCGGGATGTCACGCGGGTTGCGCCAGAATTGCAAACTTTTGATTCAGCGGCGCTGGATTTAAAAGAATCGCTCTACCGCGTTTTAGCTTTGCCATCCGTAGCCGACAAATCGTTCTTGATTAATATCGGTGACCGTACCGTCGGTGGTTACACCGCGCGCGATCAAATGGTCGGCCCGTGGCAAGTACCGGTGGCGGACGTTGCTGTCACTACGATGGGGTATAACACGCTACGCGGCGAAGCCATGGCGATGGGTGAACGTACCCCTCTTGCTTTGATTTCTGGCCCAGCATCTGGTCGCATGGCGGTCGGTGAAGCGTTAACCAATATTGCCGCAGCGCCAATCGCTAAATTGTCCGACGTTAAATTGTCAGCCAACTGGATGGCCCCTGCTGGGCATCCGGGTGAAGACGCCAATTTATACGATACCGTCGCTGCCGTTGGTTTGGAATTGTGCCGTCAATTGGGCGTGTCGATTCCAGTCGGTAAAGACTCGTTGTCGATGAAAACAGTATGGAATGATGGTGAAGCGAAAGCCGTTACTGCGCCGCTGTCTTTGGTGATTTCGGGTTTTGCGCCGGTCACTGACGTCACCAAAACGTTGACGCCGGTGCTCAAAGACGTTGAGTCTGATTTATTGCTGATTGATTTGGGGACTGGCAAGTGCCGTTTAGGTGGCTCGGCCTTGGCGCAGGTGTATAGCCAAGTGGGTAATTTTGCCCCTGATGTGGTGAGTGTGGATCATCTGAAGTCTTTCTTTGCGACGGTTCAGCAATTGAATGCCGATGGTAAGTTGCTGGCTTATCACGATCGTTCTGACGGTGGTTTGATCTCTGCCGTGTCAGAAATGATGTTTGCTAGCCACTGCGGTGTCACGCTAGAAATCGACGAGCTGTGTATTGAGCGCCGTTTGCGTCAACGTCAATTGGACGAAATTTCATCCGATGACATCGAGCGCGCCGAAAACGGCCGGGTGATGGGCGTGTTGTTTAACGAAGAACTCGGCGCAGTAATGCAAGTGCGTCGTTCTGATACTGCTGCGGTGATTGCGGCGTTTATGAATGCCGGTTTGGCGGGTGAATTGCACGTGATTGGTTCGACCAACCATGACGACAAGCTCAAAATCAAAAAACGCAATCGCCTGTTGTTGGATGAAACTCGCGTCAATTTGCAACGCGCTTGGAGCCACACCAGCTGGCAAATCCAACGTCTGCGCGACAATCCAGAATGCGCCGACGCTGAATACGCGCGCATTGGTGATAAAGCCGACAAAGGCTTGTTTGCCAAATTGAGCTTTAATCCGTCAGACGACGTTGCGGCACCGTATATCAGCAAGGGCGTTAAACCCCGCGTTGCAGTACTACGTGAGCAAGGCGTGAATGGCCATGTGGAAATGGGCGCGGCGTTTACCCGTGCGGGTTTCTCGGCAGTTGATGTGCATATGAGCGACGTGATTGCCGGCCGTGTGCAGCTGGCTGACTTTAATGGTTTGGCGGCATGCGGTGGTTTCTCATACGGCGACGTACTCGGAGCCGGTGAAGGTTGGGCGAAATCGATTTTGTTTAACGGCGCTGCGCGTGAACAATTTGAAGCGTTCTTTAACCGTGCCGATACCTTTGGTTTGGGCGTGTGTAATGGTTGCCAAATGATGGCCAATTTGTCAGGCATTATTCCTGGCGCTGAACACTGGCCGAAATTTACCCGCAATCAAAGTGAGCAATTTGAAGCGCGCTTGGTGATGGCCGAAGTCATGAAATCGCCGTCGTTGTTCTTTGCCGGTATGGAAGGCAGCCAAATGCCGGTGGTGGTGAGCCACGGCGAAGGGTTTGCGAATTTTAGCCAGCAAGGCGATAAAGCCAAGGCATTGGTGGCGATGCGTTACGTCGATAGCCACGGCAAGGCGACGCAAACTTACCCGATGAATCCAAATGGCTCGCCCGACGGGATTGCCGGTGTAACCACGCCAGATGGTCGTTTTAGCATTATGATGCCGCATCCAGAGCGCGTATTCCGTACGGTGCAAAACTCATGGCATCCGGAAGATTGGTCAGAAGATGGCGCATGGTTGCGGATGTTCCGCAATGCGCGCGTTTTCCTCGGTTAATCCGCTCGGTCATTGCTACGATAACAAGCAGCCTACGGGCTGCTTGTTTTTTTTTATTTGGAATCAAGGACAAACAGTATGAAACGTTACTTCATTTTATCTTTGCTGGTGCTGCTGATGGCGTGTAGCAAAATCACTGCCGAGAATTACAACAAAGTCACCACGGGAATGAGCCGGGCTGAAGTGGTGGCGATTTTAGGCGAGCCAACGCAGAGTGAATCGGGTGGTTTCTTAGGGATTCAAGGTGAGACGGCCAGCTGGCAAGACGGCAAAGTGCAAATCACCGCGCAATTTGTTAATCAAAAACTGCTGACGCATTCTATGGTGAAGCAATAAGCAATGAATCGCTTGTTTATTACAAATAACAATGGTTATTTTTACTAACAAATAAAGCAAATAATGGCTTGAGTGTTAGATTTGCTTTGTTATACTCAAAACAGGCCGTATTTAGCGGTTTAAATAGGAGATTTCAATGCGTCATCTGATTCAAGCCACATTGCTGGCCACCGCCGTTTTGGGATCTAGCATGGCTTACGCCGATTGTGATGATGGTCCACGCGTGATGCCAAAAGTTGAAGTGACTAAAACGGATTATCTTAAAAAAATGGAAGCTTTTTTTGATTTTGTCGACGCCGATAAAAATGGCGTGATGACCCCTGCTGAGCGAACCGCTGCCAAGCAAAAAATGAAGGCTGAGTGCCGGGCTAAAAAATCCAACGCATCGGCTTGGTAATATCAGTCGCTGCTTTGGGGTATTTTTCGGTTAAATATCAAGATGAGTAACAATCCATTGCAATTAAAAATAGGCCAAATGAAATGGCCTATTTTTTTATCTAAAAATGCATTAATCATCCATTTCTGATCGTGAATCAGCACCGCATCCCGCGAATTAATACGGTTGATTGACCACAATATAAGTCACATTACTGCCTTGATATTGCGGTTGATACCAAGTTGATCCGCATTGCATATACGCCATATTGCCACGCATCACTTGCACGCAATTAGTCGGCATTTGCTTGGCATTCACAATACTACCAATCACTGCCGAAGTCACCGCGACTGCGGCGGTGACGGCCACTGCGGTCGCAACAGGGTGGTAGTCATTGTCGTAACGATCACCATGACGATAGCCGCCGTTATTATCGACATTCACATTGACGTTATTGTTGCTGATATTGGTGTTTTTAATATTGTTATTGTTTTTGCGATGATCGTTTTTATTATTGTTACTGCGGTTGTCCATGACTTTATTGTTTTTGCTCGCGGCAGGGCGAGCGCCTTTTTGGTGATCACCTTTCGCTTGTGCTTGAATTGGCATGCCTATGCTAATTAAAGCCACGGTGCTCAGTGCCAAAATGCTGGCTTTTGATGCGAATTTAAACATAATCAATGCCCCTTATTCTGCTGATTTTTTAAATGGAATCGCCATATCACCTGATTTAGCTTTAAAGGTAAATTCGCTGTTATTGAGTTTTGGCTGCAGATTCCAAGTATAGGTTTCAGAGAGTGTCGGGCGATTGGGCTGGCTGCTATCGGTAATGAGCACCTTGCAAGGTAGCGATGGTTTACTGCGGCTAGTCCATAATTGCCACACTGATTCTGCTTGAGCAAATACTAAATGATCACACAGTTGACCATTAATTTTGCTGACGCCAACGTATTCGGCGAGTGTTAATTTATCGAGTGCGGCTTGGTCTTTGCCAATATCAAATAACGATTTAAGTGGAATATTGAGCGCATAGACGTTTTTGACTTGATTGAGCATATCGCTGGTATTGCTGGCCACGTCAACGGTGGTGTAGTAATGCAAGGTGGGGGAGTATTGTGTTAATTGCTGGCCGTTATAAAAATATTCGCGATTTAAATTGTCGCTATTGATTTTTACATACAGTTTATTGTGGCCATCAATGATCATCGTGCTCTTGCCCATTGCCTGAATCATTTGGCCTGATGGCGACAGAATATCTTGTGTGATGACGGCTTTCACCTCGGCCTTGGGCAGGCTACGCAAGTTCTTTCCGATTTCCACTGCTTTAGCAACCACCAATGGATTGACCGCGACTTCGAGCGGCTGGCTGTCACTCGCCCATAGCGAAACGCTGAGCGGCAGCAGTGCCAAGCCTAACCAACATGTTTTTAGTTGCATAAACGGGCTCCAAAATGATGAGTTATTTAATTTGTATTCATCATAGCTTATCAGGGCGCACTAGAAGTCATACAGTTTTTGTCAGCTTTCGGCTATTTATCCATTGCCATGGGGTTGAGTATTGGGCGCTGATTTGGATTGCTGGTGATTGGCTGAATGTTTGGCGCAATTTAAGTTGGGCTGGATGGCGCTGTTGTTGTGAAACGGCGGCCATGTTTCGGCTTTGTGCTGATTGTTGCCTACCCAATGAGGGGCAATCTAATGGCGACGCTTTGGGTTGATCGGCAACAAACGGGCCTGTGCTGCGGTGATGTTTTAGTGTGTGCGCACCGTGTGATGAATCCATCGTGCTAACGCTATAAAGTCGGTGCTCGGCATGACTGCAATGCGCTGGACCACGTCAGGTTTGAGCGCATTGCTTTGGCGGCATCGGCCCCGTCAATCGATGTTGGCCGCTTAAAATGTTTAAACGCTTGCTGTCAGCCGATCAGATATTTATAGTGCCGATTGAATTTTCAAAATCTATTGAAGGCATCGAAATGAAATTCACCCTGCGCCAATTAGAGGTGTTCGTGGCCGTAGGTCGTGGCGAGAGCGTGTCGCGGGCCGCAGAATGCGTGGGTTTATCGCAATCGGCGACCAGCACCGCGCTATCTGAATTAGAGCGGGTGTATGATCGGCGCTTATTTGATCGGATTGGCAAACGCTTGCAGCTCAATGAATTGGGCGCAGCTTTATTACCACAAGCCATCCAATTACTCGATCATGCGGCAGAAATTGACGCCTTATTGGCCGGGCGTTCAGGCTTTGGCCCGATGCGTGTCGGTGCGACGCTGACCATTGGTAATTATCTCGCTACCTTACTCATTGGTGATTTTATGCGGCAGCATCCGGGCTGCCGTGTTTCATTGGGGGTGCATAATACCGCGCATATTGTGCGGCAAGTGGCGCATTATGAGCTGGATTTGGGCTTGATTGAAGGCGATTGCCAGCATGCCGACTTGGATGTCATCCCATGGATTGCCGATGAGTTAGCGGTATTTGCTGCGCCCGAGCATCCCTTGGCGCACAAATTACAGCAAGGCGGGGTGATCGATTTTGCTGATTTGCTCGCCGCGTCTTGGATTGTTCGGGAGTCCGGTTCGGGCACTCGGCAAACCTTTGATTACGCCATGCGGCATGTGCAATCTAAGCTCGATATCCGGCTGGAGCTAGAGCATACCGAGGCGATTAAACGCGCGGTGGAGTCGGGTCTGGGCATTGGTTGTATTTCGCGGTTGGCGCTAAAAGAAGCGTTTCGCCGTGGCAGTTTGATCGAGTTACCTGTAGCAGGTTTGGATTTGGCGCGGCAGTTTCATTTTGTGTTGCACAAACAAAAATATCGCACCGCAGGGATTACGGCTTTTTTAGAGCTTTGCCGTAGCGTGACCGCCGGCGCTCGCCGCAGTGATGAAATTGTTTTACCGTATATTCGCTAAACAGCGGATTGTTTCATCGTTGGTGATGTTTAGATTACGTGTTGATGATTTTAAGTGCCTGCGGCACATTGTTTTACAGTCGCAGTCCGCGACGGGGACCCTCTTTCTTTGTCTCGCCAAAGAAAGAGGGGGAAAGAAAGGCGCTTTTGATCTCGCCCAGCTCCGCTGTGCCCTCGATTGTCGTGAGCCAAACGATATAACTGTTTGTCTCACTTCGCACTCGGTGCGCTTGGACGGGTTTTAAGCCCCAGATCGACTATCGCGGCACTGCACCAACACCAAGTTTGAACATTGTCCGTTCTTTCTGGGTATGTGGCGGTAAGCTTTATTTAATATAGGTTGTAATAATATACCCATGGAGGTCTATGTCTGACGCTGTATCGTGTAGTAGTTGTAAAGCCTGTTGTTGCCAATTAGAAGTGATGCTGATTGCGGGTGATGATGATGTGCCCGCCGAGTTCATTGAAGTGGATGCTTGGGGCGGCGAGATTATGCATCGTCTGGCCGATGGTTGGTGCGCGGCGCTTAATCGTAGCAATATGCTGTGTACGATTTATGCGCAGCGTCCTTGGATTTGCCGTGAATACGAAGCGGGTGACAGCGACTGTATCGAGCAAAGAAAGCGCATTCCTTTGCTGTCGATTCAACGCAGCATTTAGCCGCTTGCTACTGCGCGTTTCAGACCGACCATCGTTTGATGACTGGATAGCCAACGATGGCCCGTCGACTTAATATTGCTGCAATGCTTTGGCCAGGCGATGTTTGGCAATGGTGGTGCGTGGCACTTTGCTATCAAACCACACTCGCACATCGTCATCTAAACCAATGCCGTGCATATAGTTATACAGCGCTTTATTCAGCGCACGACCAAGCGCATCATGATCAACCCCGGTTGGATCAATAAAGCCAATATCATTGGTGGCAAAGCTGATTTCAGGGAGTTTTTCCAGCGTAACGCCAAATTCTTCTGGATTTTTGCCAACTGGGGAGTGCACCGTGCAGGCAAAACGATGGAAAAATCCCGATTGAATACAGCCATTATCAAATAGCTGCCGCACGTATTCGAGCGCATCGACGGTGTCTTGCACCGTTTGCGTCGGGAAGCCGTACATCAAATACGCATGCACCAAGACGCCGGCCTCGGTAAAACTTTGCGTCACTTTGGCCACTTGCTCAACGGACACGCCTTTTTTCATCAAGGTCAGCAGACGATCGGATGCGACCTCAAGCCCGCCCGAAATCGCGATACAGCCACTTTCGGCGAGCAATCGGCAAAGATCCGGGCTAAAGGTTTTTTCAAACCGGATATTGCCCCACCACGAAATCGAGATATTGCGCCGAATCAGTTCTTCGGCCAGTGCTTTGAGCGCTTTGGGGGGCGCTGCTTCATCGACAAAGTGAAAACCAGTTTGCCCGGTTTCGGCGATGATGGCTTCGATGCGATCGACCAATACTTCGGCGGTGGTGGTTTCATAGCGCGAAATATAATCGAGGGTAATATCGCAAAAACTGCATTTTTTCCAATAGCAGCCGTGCGCCACGGTGAGCTTATTCCAGCGCCCATCCGACCACAACCGGTGCATGGGGTTGAGCATATCGAGTAGTGATAGGTAGCGATCGAGCGGTAAGCCATCCCAAGTGGGCGTACCGACTTCGCCAAACGGCACTTCAGGCTCGACGAAGTTGATGTATTTCACCGCGCCGTCAACACGGGTAAAGGTGCGCACCAAACGTTGTTGTGAGCGTTTGCCTTTTAAGTGCTCCAGCAGCGCCAACAAGGGGCGCTCGCCAGCATCGAGCATGACGAAATCAAAGTAATCAAAAACGCGCGGCTCTTTGAGTTCGCGCAATTCAGTATTGGCAAATCCGCCACCGAGCGCGATGACCATATCAGGGTATTGCTTGCGAATCGTTTGGGCGATTCGGAAAGCGGCATATACTGCGCCAGGGAAGGGCACCGACAGCAAGACGATATTCGGTTGGTGCTGAAGGGCGGATTCTAGCGTCAGTTCGGCCAGATAATCATCGACCATCGTGGTGGGCGCCGCCAGCGCCCGCGCCAGCGGATCAAACGTGGCTTGCGACATCGCTAATGACTCGGCATAGCGAACAAATTCAAAGCGTGAATCCACCGCATCACGTAATACATCGGCGATGTCGTTTAAATACAGCGTACCCAAATGCCGTGCGCGGTCTTGCATGCCGAGCGCGCCAAATGCCCACGCCAGCGGATCTCCCCCCTCGTCGTCGACATAGGCATCGAGCTGGGCAAAACGCTGGCCTTCAGGCAAAAAATTACGGCTGCAGATACGGTGGCCGATGGTGGAGTCGCGGCCTTGCAAAAACGCCATGGTTGGGGTGATCGTGCTGAGGTAGCGATCAAACGTCGCGTCAAATAGCGCCACTTGCGGCGTGCGTTTTTTGGGTGGGATCTTATCGATTTTTTTGCGAACGTCGAGTAAACCGTCTTTAGAAAACAGCTTGAGCATCAAGGCCAGTGCCAAGTCGGTTTGCTGCGCTTGCACGCCTTGCGAGCGCAAAAAGCCCGTTAAATACGCAGTGGAAGGATAGGGCGTATTCAATTGCGTCATCGGTGGGATGATAGATAAAACGCGGGCGGTATCGATCTTGCTCATATGGGCCTAGGCTACTGTGGGTATCTGCTGCTAAATAAGGTGTATCAAGATCTAGCAGCCTATACCCAAAGGTATCACTGACTAAATTCATCACAAAACAAAAAACCCCAGTCGCCATCGCGGTCTAGGGTTTGTGAGCGTTTGCTTTCTTGCGGCGCTGGCGCGATTTAATCGTTCGACAATTGGCCAGCCCAGCTCAAGCGCGAATTCTACCTTGTTATCCGCTGGGTGTATTGATTTGGGTCGGATTTTCTGTTTGACAGAAGTGGGCATCAAACTGCATTGCGTATGCTGCTATCGAGCGGCAAGCACCGGAATGGCATCGACGCTGGGCTATTTTCGCGGTTATTCTGCGGCGTAGCAAGCTTACATAACATGGCTTACTACGCCTTGATTCACCGCGAAAAGCGCGTCAGCAGCGGCGACCAAACGTCAACAGACCCTAGCCATCGATGCCACTGCACGCTACTGGCTTACTTGCTCTGCCGAACTAGGCTTTCTACATCCAGCGTTGCTGCGCTGGTTCTTTCGGCGAGTTTTCTGACTTCATCGGCCACCACAGCAAAGCCACGACCCGCCTCGCCAGCGCGGGCGGCTTCGATGGCGGCGTTCAGCGCCAGCAGATTAGTCTGATCGGCAATCGATTTAATGGTGCCGACAATGGTAGCGATTTCGGCAAGGCTTTTTTCTAGGCTCTGCCTTTGCGAGCTTTCACCGCTGAGCGCCTCGGATTTCTTTTCGGCATCAATGGCGACCAAAGCCCCCACCACGCGCAGTGGCGCGCCATTGCTGTCTCGGCGGGTTTTGCCTCTGGCGCGAAACCAGTGATATTCGTTGTTTTTACACTTCAGGCGGTATTCGATGCTGTAGGGCGTTTTGCCGGTTTTATCGTTTAAATGCGCGGCAAATGCATCCAGTACGCCTTGCTTTTCATCCGGGTGTAAGCGGCTGGCCCAGCTTTCTAGCACATCCGGAAATTCGTTCACCGAATTAAAACCCAATAAAGCTCTAAATTGTTCCGACCACCAAAAGGCATTTTGCGGGTTAACTGGGTTTTCCACATCGACTTCCATATCCCATAAGCCTTCGGACAGCATTGCGCTGCTGAGTTCGAACCGAGTTAGCGTTTTATCCAGCTCGGCCTCGTGCTTTTTGCGCAGGGAAATCCCCTCCAAAGAGCCCGCCACTCTGAGCGGTACGCCTTCGCTATTACGTTGTGTCGCGCCTCTGGCTCGGAACCAGCGATATTGCTTATCTTTGCATTGCAGGCGGTATTCAATATCGTAAGGGGTGCGCCCGCTTCTATCATTTAAGTGATCAGCAAAGGCCGTGAGTGTGCGGTCTTTATCGTCAGGATGCAAAAGGTTAGCCCAGCTCCCCAGCACACTAGGAAAATCTCGCTCATCGGTAAACCCGAGCAAACGCCTGAAGGTCGCTGACCACCAAAATACATTGGCGGGATTAATCGGATCACCCGCCACCACGCTCATATCCCAAAGGCCTTCGCTGGATGCCTGATTCACTAGATCAAAACGTTTTTCTAAAGCACTGTACTGCGTTTTTTCCTTGGCGAGTTCTTCCTGCAAAGCGCTTACTTCATCATGTAAAGCGCGTTTTTCATGCAGGGCCGCAGAAAGCGCTTCGCTGTTTTTATGCCAGATGCGATGTAATTTATCGCCAATGGCACGCCATTTCTCATCGCCATCCATCGTCCAGCGTGGCATATCGCCACGTAAAGCCGCTTCGGCCGCATTGTCTAGTTGGCTAATTAACCGATTTTGCTTAAAAAACATAGTGCACCTCAATCAATATCCCGACCCAGACGGGATTTGTATCAATCTAGTGCATTACGGTGGTAGCTCTAAGAAAAAAACCAATAATTTTACATTGTTAGTAATTAATTGATTGCTAATTTGTATTTTATCAATTAAATAAACGCAATTTTTGTCAGTTTTAACGTCAACTCAGGGAGGGCGGGATGATTCTGCTGTGCTCTGAGGTCATGCCCCAAGCACGTCCCAAGAGGGGTTTGGGCTAACTCGCGGGCAAGAAAAAAGGGTCTAGCTTTTCAGCTAAACCCTTGATTCTATTAGTGGTGCTCGGAGCGGGACTTGAACCCGCACACCCTTCGGCGAGGGATTTTAAGTCCCTTGTGTCTACCAATTTCACCATCCGAGCGCTGTGCATTACTGCTTCAGCATTTCTTAAAGTTCGATTTCTCGCACTTTAGTTTTGGAGGCGGAGGCCGGAATCGAACCGGCGTAAACGGCTTTGCAGGCCGCGGCATAACCATTTTGCTACCCCGCCAGGGGTCGTACTGATTAATGAATAACCACTTCATTAATACTAAAAACTGGAGCGGGATAAGAGACTCGAACTCTCGACCTATACCTTGGCAAGGTATCGCTCTACCAACTGAGCTAATCCCGCATC